>NZ_CP077079.1:5215000-5815000 GCF_019139815.1 Pseudomonas asgharzadehiana | reverse complement strand
CACACCGGCGAAAGCGCCTAAACGTGAACCAGCGGAGGTGCACTGATGAGCGACATTATCCGCCGCGACCCCCGTGCCGAATGGATCGCCCGTAACCGTCTGCACCCGCTGCACGCGGCGATGCAGCCGGCGCAACACAGCTGGATGGGGCCTAACGGCGTTGTCCGCAAAAACGTGCATGGCGTGGGTTTTATCGGCCCCAACGGCATCAAGCGTATCGACCGCAGCGGCGCCCAGCAGGGCGGCGCGGCCAAACGCAGCGCTGCGGTAGAGGTGCAATTGCCGCTGCATCAGGTGCCGGCGCCTGCGTTCTACATCAACGTAGTGCCGGACATGGTCGGCGGCCGCCTGAGCAGTCACGACCGCGACCTGCTGGGCCTGGCGCGGCAACTGGCCGGTGACGACGGCGCGGTGTTGGCGGTGGTGTTTGGTGAGCACAAGGAAAGCGCGTTCGCCACCGCCGGCGTCGACCGCCTGCTGGTGCTCGAAGGTCACGAATTCGAAGGTTATTCACCGGAGCAACGCGTGCAGGGTCTGCGCGCTGTGGATAACCAGTTCAACCCGCGCCACTGGCTGTTGCCCGACAGCCGTAGCGGCGGGGGCGAGTTGGGTCGGCGTTTTGCCGCCAGCCTCAAGGAACGCCCAGCCACACGGGTGTGGCAGATCAAGGGCGAGGAGTGCATCGGCCGCGCCGGTGCGGGCCAGCAAGACGTGGCGCGGCCATTACCGCGCTTGATCCTGGCTGCCGTGGAATGCGCCGATCCGGTCAGCGAAACCCGCCACGAAGTACTGCCCGTGGAGTTATCCACAACCCTGGCCCGCAGCCTGCCGCGTATCGAAGACCTCGGCGCGGTGGCGGTGGACCCGGCGGCGATCCCAATGGCCGAGGCGGAATTCATTTTTTCCGGCGGCAATGGCGTGAAGGACTGGGCACTGTTCCACCAGACCGCCGCCGCGCTCGGCGCCACCGAAGGCGCCTCGCGGGTCGCGGTGGACGATGGCTTTATGGCGCGTGACCGGCAGGTGGGCGCCAGTGGCACCTGGGTGACGGCGCGGGTGTATGTGGCCGTGGGGATTTCCGGGGCGATCCAGCACCTGCAAGGCATTGGTGCCTGCGACAAGGTGGTGGCGATCAACCTCGACCCCGGTTGCGACATGATCAAGCGTGCCGACCTGTCGGTGATCGGCGAAAGCGCCGCGATACTGCAAGCCTTGATCGATGCGGTCGAGGCCTACCGCAACGGCGCCAAGCGCGATGCGGCTTAAGCAAAGGATATGGCCATGACGACCAATGTAATCAGCCTGGTGTCCATCGGTGCCCACCCCACCTCGGGTCGCCCACGGCGCGCGGAGCAAGATGCGCGTGCCGTGGAATTGGGCCTGCAGATGGCTGGGGATAAGTTGCAGGTGCTGCACGCCGGCAACATCGCCGAACCCACGTTGCGCAGCTACCTGGGCATGGGGCTGCCACACCTGCATGTACTCGAACAACCGGCCGGTGCCGACGCATTGCCGGTGCTCAGCGACTATTTACGCGAGGCTGGTGCGCAGGTGGTGCTCACCGGCAGCCAGGCGGAAACCGGCGAAGGCTCGGGCATGCTGCCGTTCCTGCTGGCCGAGCAATTGGGCTGGCCGTTGATTGTGGGGCTGGCTCAGGTCGAGTCGATCGAAGGTGGCGTAGCCCACGTGCTGCAGGCCTTGCCGCGCGGTCAGCGGCGGCGCTTGAAGGTACGTTTGCCGTTTTTGGCGACGGTGGATAACGCGGCGCCCAAGCCCCGGCAAAGCGCGTACGGCCCGGCGCAACGCGGTGAGCTGGCGGCCCATGAAGTTGAAGTTGAAGAAGACGAGTTATTCACAGGCGCGGTGCTGCAACCGGCCAAGCCTCGGCCCAAGCGCCTCAAGGTGATCAAGGCCAAGAGCGGTGCCGACCGTATGAAAGCCGCCACGGCCAAGGCCAGCGGCGGCGGTGGGCAGGTGCTCAAGGGGCTGAGCCCCGAAGAGGGCGCGCAAGCCATTCTCAAGCTGCTCATAGAAGAGGGCGTCGTCCGCTGATCCACCGTGGGAGGGGCAAGCCCTCTCCCACAGGGTTGTGGAGTTTACCCACAATGCCTGTTGATCCGCCTGTGGATAACCTGTTCGCGGCTGCCCACAGCCTATATGAATCAAGCGCTCCAGCCCCCCGTACAAAAAATAACCAGGCTAACTCACGGTTTTTCATGGGTTTTTCCCCAGCGCACGGCGCAGACTTGCCCCCAAAGTCTGTTGGCGCTTCTGTGGATAAGATGTTTGCTGTCGCGTGCAGCCCTTATAAACAAAGGCTTGCAGAGCTTTGATCATATTTTGATCAAATAAGCAGTTTTAACCGTTTGATGGTCCGCAAAGCCTCGGTTTATGACGCTTCCAGCGGGTTTTCCACAATGCCGCCGAAGTTGCCCCCAAAGTCTGTTGGTGCTTCTGTGGATAAGGTGTTCGCGCACCGCTGTGACCCACGTTATTCGTGGGTTACAAGCAATTGATCAATAAGTGATCAGGCGCACTGGAAACCCTGAAACTTGAATAAGTCACGGATTTTCTTCAGTTAATTTTTGCGCAGGGAAGCAGTTGCCCACAATTGCTGTGGGTGGCTCTGTGGATAAGTTGTTGGGTAACGGCTGCAGGCCAGGGTTACACAGGGCTGTGAGGGCTCTGGCTGTTTTTTGTACAGCCAGAGCCCCGACAGTCGCGGCCTCACTCGTGGGCGGCTATGCCTTTGAGGTAAGGCGCGGGCGCCGCACCCAGGTTGCTCAGCATGCGTTCGCTGTACCAGTCCACAAAGTTCACCACGCCGAACTCATAGGTCTTGGAGTACGGGCCAGGCTGGTAGGCGGTGGAGTTGATGCCGCGCTGGTTCTCTTCGGCCAGGCGACGGTCCTGGTCGTTGGTGGCGTCCCACACCTGGCGCATGCGCTCCACGTCATAGTCCACGCCTTCGACGGCGTCCTTGTGGACGATCCACTTGGTGGTGACCATGGTTTCCTGGGCGCTGATCGGCCACACGGTGAACACAATGATGTGATCGCCCATGCAGTGGTTCCACGAGTGCGGCAGGTGCAGGATGCGCATCGAGCCCAGGTCCGGGTTCTTGATGCGACCCATGAGCTTGGCGCAGCCTTGTTTGCCGTCCAGGGTCATCGACACGGTGCCTTTGAGCAGCGGCATGCGCACGATGCGGTTACGCAGGCCGAAGCTGGCGTGGGCGTAAGGGATTTTTTCGGCATCCCAGGCGGCGGCGGAGGCGGCGACGTGGTCCTTGAACGCCTGGTCGGCGCGTGGGTCGGTGACGTCATCCCATTCCAGCAGGGTTTTCAGCAATTCCGGGTGCGAGGCATTGCAGTGGTAGCACTCGCGGTTGTTTTCCAGCACCAGTTTCCAGTTGGCTTTCTCGAACAAGGTGGTTTGAATGGCCACCTTGGTGTTCTCCATGTCGTACGGTTCCATGTAATGGTTCAGTGTCGACAGGAAGTCATCGATGGCCGGCGGGTTCTCGGCCAGGCTGATGAAGATGTAGCCGCCGGCGGTCTTCACGTTCACCGGTTTAAGGCCGTATTGCTTCATGTCGAAGTCGGCGCCCATCTCGGTGCCGGCGAACAACAGGCGGCCGTCCAGTTCGTAGGTCCACTGGTGGTAGTGGCAAACGAGCTTGGCGACCTTGCCCTTGTCGCTGGTGCACAGGCGCGAGCCACGGTGGCGGCACACGTTGTGAAACGCATGCACCACGCCGTCGGCGCCACGGATCACGATGATCGGGTTCTTGCCCACTTGCAGGGTCAGGTAGTTGCCCTTGGTGGGGATCTCGCAGGTCATGCCAGCGATCAGCCACTCTTTCTGGAAGATCTCCTGCATGTCGATATCAAACAGCCGCTCATCAGAGTAAAACGGCTGCGGCAGCGAAAAGGTGCGCTCGCGCTCTTGCAGCATCTGCGCGGTGGCCTTGCGTGCGGGTTCCAGCGGATCGCCCAAGCTTAAGGTTGCGGTGACGTCCATCGTGTATGTCCTCATGGCCATTCTGTGTGGCCGGCGAATAGTGGCTACGGTTGTTGCAATGCAAGGCGTAAAGAAAGCGTTGTCGTTGGCAGCGAGTGTGGGCCTGCGGTTGCCTCGAACCTTATCCATGGGCGACATGGCCCAATCTGATCCCGACGCGCAAGCCCCGGTAGTTGGGGGCTGGTCGCGATAAGTATGTGAATGTCGCAGATAGGTAAATGGGTGGTTCTCGCGTTACGCAGAATCGCCACCATAAAGCCGAACATCGGCAGTGGAGAATCAGCATGTCCAACAGCTTCCTGAATCCGGTAACCACCCAGACCTGGGCCAATGGTCGGCACATCGTCCGTTGCGTCAAAGTCATCCAGGAAACCTGGGACGTGCGCACCTTTTGCTTTATGGCCGACCAGCCGATCCTGTTCTTTTTCAAGCCGGGGCAATTCGTCACCCTGGAGCTTGAGATCGAAGGCCAGCCGATCATGCGCTCGTACACCATTTCCAGCTCGCCTTCGGTGCCTTACAGCTTCTCGGTGACCATCAAGCGCGTACCCGGCGGCAGGGTTTCCAACTGGCTGCACGACACGCTGCACGAAGGCCAGGAGCTGGCGGTACACGGCCCGGTCGGGCTGTTCAACGCCATCGACTTCCCAAGTCCGAAAGTGTTGTACCTCAGCGGCGGCGTGGGTATCACCCCGGTGATGTCCATGGCGCGTTGGTTCTACGACACCAACGCCAACGTCGACATGACGTTTGTGCACAGCGCCCGCTCGCCCAAAGACATCATCTACCATCGCGAGCTGGAGCATATGGCCTCGCGGATCGACAACTTCAGCCTGCACCTGATCTGTGAAAAGCACGGCCTGGGTGAACCCTGGGCCGGTTATCGCGGTTACCTGAACCACAAGATGCTCGAACTGATGGTGCCGGACTTCCTGGAGCGCGAAGTGTTCTGCTGCGGTCCGACGCCTTACATGAGCGCAGTCAAGCGCCTGTTGGAAGCCGCCGGTTTCGATATGGCGCGCTATCACGAGGAATCCTTCGGCGCCACGCCACCGGAAGCGCGGGCCGATGCGGTGGAGCAAGCCGAACAAGCGGCGGATGCGCCGGAAGTCGACCTGGCGGACCTGCATCAGGTGGAGTTCATTGCGTCGGGCAAGAGCATCCGCGTAGCACCGGGCGAAACCGTGCATGCGGCGGCGGCCAAGCTCGGGTTGATGATCCCCAAGGCCTGCGGCATGGGCATCTGCGGCACCTGCAAGGTGATGAAACTGGGCGGGGAAGTGGAGATGGAGCACAACGGCGGGATCACCGAGGAAGACGAGGCCGAGGGGTACATCCTGTCGTGCTGCAGCGTGCCGAAGGGCGACGTGCGTATCGAGTTCTAACAGCGAGTACCGCCCAATGTGGGAGGGGGCAAGCCCTTCCCACAGGTTGATTTGCGTTCATCCGTGAGGGTCAGGCGCCCATGACTTCGCGAATGTCCGCCGCCAGTTCCCGCACGCGTTCTTCTTCGGTGTCCCACGCACACATGAACCGCGCGCCGCCTTTACCGATGAAGGTATAGAAGCGCCAGCCCTTGGCCGTCAGCGCGGCAATCGCTGGTTCCGAGAGTTGCAGGAACACGCCGTTGGCCTGTACCGGGAACATCAGCTCCACGCCGGGAATGTCCGCCACCAGGCTGCTCAGCAGTTGGGCGCAGTGGTTGGCGTGGCGGGCGTGTTTGAGCCAGGCGTCGTTTTCCAGCAGGCCCACCCATGGGGCCGACAAAAAGCGCATTTTCGAGGCGAGCTGGCCGGCTTGTTTGCAGCGGTAATCGAAGTCTTCGGCCAGCGTGTGGTTGAAGAACAGAATCGCCTCGCCCACGGCCATGCCGTTCTTGGTGCCGCCAAAACACAGCACGTCTACCCCGGCTTTCCAGGTCAGATCGGCCGGTGAGCAGCCGAGGAACGCGCAGGCGTTGGAAAAACGCGCGCCGTCCATGTGCAGGTTCAGGCCCAGTTCTTTGCAGGTGGCGCTGATGGCGCGGATTTCTTCCGGGGTGTAGACGCTGCCGACTTCGGTGGCCTGGGTCAGCGTGACGACGCGCGGCTTGGGGTAGTGGATGTCCTGGCGCTTGAGGGCGATCTCGCGGATCGACTCCGGGGTCAGCTTGCCGTTTTCGGTGCGCGCGGTGAGCAGCTTGGAGCCGTTGGAGAAAAACTCCGGCGCGCCGCATTCGTCGGTTTCGACGTGGGCGGTTTCCGAGCAAATCACGCTATGGTAGCTCTGGCACAAGGATGACAGCGCCAGCGAGTTGGCGGCGGTGCCGTTGAAGGCGAAGAACACTTCGCAGTCGGTTTCGAACAGGTTGCGGAAACCGTCGGCGGCGCGGTGGGTCCACTCATCATCGCCATAGGCGCGTTGATGGCCGTGGTTGGCTTGTTCCATGGCGGCCCAGGCTTCCGGGCAGATGCCCGAATAGTTGTCGCTGGCGAATTGTTGGCTCTTGTCAGTCATGGCCCATTCCTGTGGTCGATATTGGTGCGCACTTTAACCAACATTGGCTGGGGTGCGCACGCGCTGTAAATGCAAAGTCAGTGGGGAATTATGCACGCTACTGCAACGATGCCTGTCGGACGTGTCCGCGACGGCGCTTTGGATCTGCTCAAGTGGCTGGCGCTGGTGTGCATGGTGCTGGACCACCTGCGTTATGTCGGTTTGAGCCTCGATGGCTTGTATGTGCCGGGGCGCCTGGCGTTCCCGTGGTTCTGCCTGGCGATTGCGGCTAACGTGCAGCGGGTGCGAAATACGCCCTTGGCCGGGCACTGGCGCTACCTGGGCTGGTTGCTGTTGTTCAGTGCGCTCAGCGAAGTGCCATACCGGTTGTTTATCGAGGATGCCGATACGTTGAATGTGCTGCCGACTCTGGCGCTGGGTTTGCTGGTTGCCAGAGGATGGCAGCAGAAGGCGCCTGTTGGTCGGGGGTTGGCGCTGATTGCGCTGTTGCTTGCGGGTGTGTTCAGCGCGCAGTTGATGTTCGGTTTATTTGGTGTATTGCTGCCGTTGGCCATGCTGCTGGTGTTCACCCGCCCTTGGTATTTCTGCCTGCTACCGGGCCTGGTGTGCGTGGCCGCCAACCAATGGCAAACCCTGCTCAATAGCGGCACGCCGGTGGCGCTGTTGGGGTTGGTCGCATGCCTGATCGCGCCATGGGTGGGTTTGGTCTTATTGCGACACGCCAAACATGTCGCGCCACCGCCCATGCGCCGCTGGGCGTATGCCGCTTATCCACTGCATTTCCTCCTGCTGCTGCTCGCCCGCCAGATCATCGCCTGACCCCCTCCCACACACGGCCTGTTCCACATTTGTTCTGCGTCGCAGAGGGAATGTCGTAAACGCACCTTTGCGTGGCGTCCGTAGGCATTTGACCTGCCTGCGCCAGCCCTACCATCGCATCAAAGGGCCCTGCACGGGCCTCAACAATACGAAAGGCTGGGAGAGACGCGATGTTCAGCAAGAAAGACCAGATCCAGGGTTATGACGATGCACTGCTGGCGGCGATGAACGCCGAGGAGCAGCGTCAGGAAGATCATATCGAGCTGATCGCGTCAGAGAACTACACCAGCAAGCGTGTGATGGAAGCGCAAGGCAGCGGCCTCACCAACAAATACGCCGAAGGCTACCCGGGCAAGCGCTACTACGGCGGCTGTGAGCACGTGGACAAGGTCGAGGCCCTGGCCATCGAACGCGCCAAGCAGCTGTTCGGCGCCGATTACGCCAACGTGCAGCCGCACTCCGGTTCGTCCGCCAACAGCGCCGTGTACCTGGCGCTGATCAATGCCGGCGACACCATCCTGGGCATGAGCCTGGCCCACGGCGGTCACCTGACCCACGGCGCCAAAGTGTCGTCCTCGGGCAAGCTGTACAACGCGGTGCAATACGGCATCAACACCGATACCGGCCTGATCGACTACGACGAAGTCGAGCGCCTGGCCGTCGAGTGCCAGCCGAAAATGATCGTGGCCGGTTTCTCCGCCTACTCCAAGACCCTGGACTTCCCACGCTTTCGCGCCATCGCCGACAAAGTAGGCGCGTTGCTGTTCGTGGACATGGCCCACGTCGCCGGCCTGGTCGCCGCCGGCCTGTACCCGAACCCGCTGCCGTACGCCGACGTGGTCACCACCACCACCCACAAGACCCTGCGCGGTCCACGGGGCGGCCTGATTTTGGCCAAGGCCAACGAAGCGATTGAAAAGAAACTCAACGCCGCCGTATTCCCCGGCGCCCAGGGCGGCCCGCTGATGCACGTCATCGCCGGCAAGGCCGTGTGCTTCAAGGAAGCGCTGGAGCCAGGCTTCAAGGCCTACCAGCAACAAGTGATCGACAATGCCCAGGCCATGGCGAGCGTGTTTATCAAACGCGGCTACGATGTAGTGTCCGGCGGCACCGATAACCACCTGTTCCTGGTCAGCCTGATCCGTCAGGGCTTGACCGGCAAAGAGGCGGACGCCGCCCTCGGTCGCGCTCACATCACCGTCAACAAGAACGCGGTGCCGAATGACCCGCAGTCGCCGTTCGTGACCTCGGGCCTGCGTATCGGTACCCCGGCGGTGACCACGCGTGGTTTCAAAGTGCCGCAGTGCATCGAACTGGCCGGCTGGATCTGCGACATCCTCGACAACCTCGGCGACGCCGATGTCGAGGCCAACGTGGCCAAGCACGTGTCTGCCCTGTGCGCTGATTTCCCGGTTTATCGCTGAGCGCGGTTTTGGAGTAATGACTATGCAACGCTACTCGGGCTTCGGCCTCTTCAAGCACTCCCTCAGCCATCACGAAAACTGGCAGAAGATGTGGCGCACGCCGACCCCGAAAAAGGTCTACGACGTGGTCATCGTCGGCGGTGGCGGGCATGGTCTGGCGACCGCGTACTACCTGGCCAAAGAGCACGGCATCACCAACGTGGCCGTGGTCGAAAAAGGCTGGTTGGGCGGCGGTAACACCGCGCGCAACACCACCATCGTGCGCTCCAACTACCTGTGGGATGAGTCGGCGCACCTGTACGAACACGCGATGAAACTGTGGGAAGGCCTGTCCCAGGACCTCAACTACAACGTGATGTTCTCCCAGCGTGGCGTGTACAACCTGTGCCACACCTTGCAGGACATCCGCGATTCCGAACGCCGGGTGAGCGCCAACCGCCTCAACGGCGTGGACGGCGAACTGCTCAACGCCAAGCAAGTGGCCGACGAGATCCCGTACCTGGACTGCTCCAAGAACACCCGCTACCCGGTGCTCGGCGCCACCGTGCAACGGCGCGGCGGCGTGGCCCGTCACGATGCCGTGGCCTGGGGTTTTGCCCGCGCCGCTGACGCGCTCGGCGTGGACTTGATCCAGCAGACCGAAGTGATCGGGTTCCGTAAGGAAAACGGCGTGTGCATCGGTGTGGAAACCAACAAGGGTTTTATCGGCGCCAAGCGCGTCGGCGTGGTCACCGCCGGTAACTCCGGGCACATGGCCTCGCTGGCGGGCTTTCGCCTGCCGATCGAATCCCACCCGCTGCAAGCGTTGGTGTCGGAGCCGATCAAGCCGATCATCGACAGCGTGATCATGTCCAACGCCGTGCACGGTTACATCAGCCAGTCCGACAAGGGCGACCTGGTGATCGGCGCCGGTATCGACGGCTACAACGGCTACGGCCAGCGTGGTTCGTACCCGGTGATCGAGCACACCATCCAGGCTATCGTCGAGATGTTCCCGGTGCTGTCGCGGGTGCGCATGAACCGCCAGTGGGGCGGCATCGTCGACACCACGCCGGACGCCTGCCCGATCATCTCCAAGACCCCGGTGCCGAACATGTTCTTCAACTGCGGTTGGGGCACCGGTGGCTTCAAGGCCACCCCAGGCTCAGGCAACGTGTTTGCCGCCAGCCTGGCCAAGGGTGAAATGCACCCATTGGCCGCACCTTTTTCCATCGACCGTTTCCACAACGGTGCGCTGATCGACGAACACGGCGCTGCGGCCGTCGCCCACTAACAGGAGAAATCCCCTATGTTGCATATCTTCTGTCCTCACTGTGGCGAACTGCGCTCCGAAGAGGAATTCCACGCCGCCGGCCAAGCGCACATCCCGCGCCCGCTGGACCCGAATGCCTGCACCGACGAGCAGTGGGGCGACTACATGTTCTTTCGCGATAACCCGCGTGGCCTGCACCACGAGCTGTGGATTCACGCCGCCGGCTGCCGTCAGTATTTCAACGCCACCCGCGACACCCTGACCTACGAAATTCTTGAAACCTACAAGATCGGTGAGAAGCCTCAGTTCACCGCCAAGGCCTCTGGAGAGAAGGTATGAGCCAGATCAATCGCCTGTCCAACGGTGGCCGGATCGACCGTAATAAAGTCCTGACCTTCAGCTTCAACGGCCAGAGCTACAAAGGCTTTGAAGGCGACACCCTGGCCGCAGCCCTGCTGGCCAACGGCGTCGACATCATCGGCCGCAGCTTCAAGTACTCGCGCCCACGCGGTATCTTCGCCGCCGGCGCCGAGGAGCCGAACGCGGTGCTGCAGATCGGCGCCACCGAAGCCACGCAAATCCCTAACGTGCGCGCCACGCAACAGGCGCTGTACCAGGGCCTCGTCGCCACCAGCACCAACGGCTGGCCGAGCGTCAACAACGACATGATGGGGATTCTCGGCAAGGTCGGCGGCAAGCTGATGCCGCCGGGTTTCTACTACAAAACCTTTATGTACCCGCAATCGTTCTGGATGACTTACGAGAAGTACATCCGCAAGGCGGCGGGCCTGGGCCGTTCGCCCACCGAGAACGACCCGGACACCTACGATAACTTCAACCGTCACTGCGACGTGCTGGTCGTGGGCGCAGGCCCTGCGGGTTTGGCGGCTGCACTGGCGGCTGCACGCAGCGGTGCCCGTGTGATCATCGCCGATGAGCAGGAAGAGTTCGGCGGTTCCTTGCTCGATTCTCGCGAAAGCCTCGATGGCAAACCGGCCACCGAGTGGGTAGCCAGCGTTATCGCTGAACTCAAAGCCCTGCCGGACGTGGTGCTGTTGCCCCGCGCCACCGTCAACGGCTACCACGACCATAACTTCCTGACCATTCACGAGCGCCTCACCGACCACCTCGGTGATCGCGCGCCGATCGGCGTAGTGCGTCAGCGTATCCACCGTGTACGTGCCAAGCGTGTGGTGCTGGCCACCGGTGCGTGCGAGCGTCCGCTGGTGTACGGCAACAACGACGTGCCGGGCAACATGCTGGCCGGCGCGGTTTCCACCTACGTGCGTCGCTATGGCGTGGCGCCGGGTAAAAAACTGGTGCTGTCGACCAACAACGACCACGCCTACCGCGTTGCGCTGGACTGGCTGGATGCCGGCCTGCAGGTGGTGGCGGTGGCGGATGTGCGCCACAACCCACGCGGCGCGCTGGTGGAAGAAGCCCGCGCCAAAGGCATTCGGATCCTCACCGGCAGCGCTGTGGTCGAGGCTCGTGGCACCAAGCGTGTGAGCGCTGCGCGTGTCGCCGCGATTGACGTCAAGGCACACAAAGTCACCAGCCCCGGCGAGTGGCTGGACTGCGACCTGGTCGCCAGCTCCGGCGGCTACAGCCCGGTGGTCCACTTGGCTTCGCACTTGGGTGGCAAGCCGACCTGGCGTGAAGACATCCTCGGCTTTGTACCCGGTGAAGCCCCGCAAAAACGCGTGTGCGTGGGCGGCATCAATGGCGTCTACGGCCTCGGCGATTCCCTGGCCGACGGTTTTGAAGGCGGCGTGCGCGCCGCCAGCGAAGCCGGTTTTGCCCCGGTCGAAGGGACCCTGCCAAAGGCCCTGAGCCGGCTGGAAGAGCCGACCCTGGCGATTTACCAGGTGCCGCACGACAAGCCGACCGCACGTGCGCCCAAGCAATTCGTCGACCTGCAAAACGACGTCACCGCGGCCGCCATCGAACTGGCGACCCGCGAAGGTTTCGAGTCGGTCGAGCACGTCAAACGCTACACCGCGTTGGGCTTCGGCACCGACCAGGGCAAGTTGGGTAACGTCAACGGCCTGGCGATTGCTGCACGTTCGCTGAACGTGACCATCCCGCAGATGGGCACCACCATGTTCCGTCCCAACTACACGCCGGTAACCTTCGGCGCGGTGGCGGGCCGTCACTGTGGGCACATCTTCGAACCGGTGCGCTACACCGCGCTGCAAGCCTGGCACGTGAAGAACGGCGCCGAGTTTGAAGACGTCGGCCAGTGGAAACGCCCGTGGTACTTCCCACGTAACGGTGAAGACCTGCACGCCGCCGTGAAACGCGAATGCCTGGCGGTGCGCGACAGCGTCGGCCTGCTGGACGCGTCCACCCTCGGCAAGATCGACATTCAAGGCCCGGATGCCCGCGAGTTCCTCAACCGCATCTACACCAACGCCTGGACCAAGCTCGATGTGGGCAAGGCGCGCTACGGCCTGATGTGCAAGGAAGACGGCATGGTCTTCGACGACGGTGTGACCGCCTGCCTGGCCGATAACCACTTCCTGATGACCACCACCACCGGCGGCGCGGCGCGCGTTCTGCAGTGGCTGGAAATCTACCAACAGACCGAATGGCCGGACCTGAAGGTGTACTTCACCTCGGTCACCGATCACTGGGCCACCATGACGTTGTCCGGCCCCAACAGCCGCAAGCTGCTCAGTGAAGTGACTGATATCGACCTGGACAAGGACGGCTTCCCGTTCATGACCTGGAAGGAAGGCCTGGTGGGCGGTGTACCGGCACGGGTGTTCCGTATCTCGTTTACCGGTGAGCTGTCGTATGAAGTGAACGTGCAGGCCGACTACGCCATGGGCGTGCTGGAAAAAATCGTCGAGGCCGGCAAGAAATACAACCTGACCCCGTACGGCACCGAAACCATGCACGTGCTGCGGGCCGAGAAGGGCTTCATCATCGTCGGCCAGGACACCGACGGCTCGATGACCCCGGACGACCTGAACATGGGCTGGTGCGTAGGCCGTACCAAGCCGTTCTCGTGGATCGGCTGGCGCGGGATGAACCGTGAAGACTGCGTGCGCGAAGAGCGTAAGCAGTTGGTGGGGCTCAAGCCGATCGACCCGAACGTGTGGCTGCCGGAAGGCGCGCAGTTGGTGTTCGATCCGAAGCAGACGATCCCGATGAAGATGGTGGGTCACGTTACCTCAAGCTATGCGCATAACTCCCTGGGCTACTCGTTTGCCATGGGTGTGGTCAAGGGCGGCTTGAAGCGCATCGGTGAGCGGGTGTTCTCGCCCCAGGCGGATGGCAGCGTGATCGAGGCGGAGATTGTGTCTTCGGTGTTCTTTGACCCGAAAGGCGATCGCCAGAACATCTGATAGACCGAGTTGCCTGCATCGGGGGCTTGCCCCCGATGAGGCCATCAGCCTCAAAACAGAATTCAAAACAGGTGCTTTATGACAGCAGCCAATGTTTACCAACAACGCCCCACCTCCGGCGCCAAGGCCGAGTCGTCGCTGCACCATGCCGACCTCGCCAGCCTGGTCGGCAAGGGCCGCAAGAACGCCGGCGTAACGGTGCGTGAAAAGAAACTCCTGGGTCACCTGACCCTTCGTGGCGATGGCCATGACGCCGCGTTCGCCGCTGGCGTACACAAGGCCCTGGGCATCGAACTGCCCGGCGCACTGAGCGTCATCGTCAAAGGCGACACCAGCCTGCAATGGCTTGGCCCTGACGAGTGGCTGTTGATCGTGCCGAGCGGTGAAGAGTTCGCCGCCGAGCAAAACCTGCGTGCCGCCCTGGGTGACTTGCATATCCAGATCGTCAACGTCAGTGGCGGCCAGCAGATCCTTGAACTCAGCGGCCCGAACGTGCGCGATGTGCTGATGAAGTCCACCAGCTACGACGTGCACCCCAACAACTTCCCGGTGGGCAAGGCGGTGGGCACGGTGTTCGCCAAGTCGCAACTGGTGATCCGTCACACCGCTGAAGACACCTGGGAACTGCTGATTCGTCGCAGCTTCTCGGACTACTGGTGGTTGTGGCTGCAAGACGCCTCGGCCGAATTTGGCCTGAGCGTTCAAGCCTGAGGAATCGCCGATGAGCCGCGCACCCGATACATGGATTTTGACCGCCGACTGCCCCAGCGTGCTCGGTACGGTGGACGCGGTTACCCGCTACCTGTTCGAGCAGGGTTGCTATGTGACCGAACACCACTCGTTCGATGACCGCCTCTCTGGCCGGTTTTTTATTCGGGTGGAATTCCGTCAGCCCGACGGCTTCGACGAGCAGGCGTTCCGCGATGGCCTGGCCACGCGCGGCGAAGCCTTTGGCATGATCTTCGAGCTGACGGCGCCGAACTACCGGCCAAAAGTGGTGATCATGGTCTCCAAGGCCGATCACTGCCTGAATGACCTGCTGTACCGTCAGCGCATCGGCCAGCTATCGATGGACGTGGTCGCGGTGGTGTCCAACCACCCCGATCTCAAACCTTTGGCCGACTGGCACCAGATTCCCTACTACCATTTCCCCCTCGACCCTAACGACAAACCGTCCCAGGAGCGTCAAGTGTGGCAAGTGGTGGAAGACACCGGCGCGGAACTGGTGATCCTTGCGCGTTACATGCAAGTGCTGTCGCCAGAGCTATGCCGAAAGCTCGATGGCAAGGCCATCAACATCCACCACTCGTTGCTACCGGGGTTCAAGGGCGCCAAGCCGTACCACCAGGCATACAACAAGGGCGTGAAACTGGTGGGCGCCACCGCGCATTACATCAACAACGATCTGGACGAAGGCCCGATCATCGCCCAGGGCGTGGAGGTGGTGGACCACAGCCACTATCCCGAGGATCTGATTGCCAAGGGGCGGGACATCGAAGGGCTGACATTGGCGCGGGCGGTGGGGTATCACATTGAGCGGCGGGTGTTTTTGAACGCCAACCGCACGGTGGTGCTCTGACTGACGCCATCGGGAGCAAGCCCCCGATGAGGCCCTTACAAACAACACAAGCAACAGCATCTGTACCCGAGCACTTAACGCGCTGCCCCAAGGGCAACGCAGTTCCATAAAAACAACAGCGAGGTGAAAGCATGTCTGGTAATCGTGGTGTCGTGTATCTCGGCAACGGCAAGGTCGAAGTACAGAAAATCGACTATCCCAAAATGCAGGACCCCCGTGGCAGGAAGATTGAGCACGGCGTCATCCTGCGCGTGGTCTCCACCAACATCTGCGGCTCCGACCAACACATGGTGCGCGGCCGCACCACCGCCCAGACCGGCCTGGTGCTCGGTCACGAGATCACCGGTGAAGTGATCGAGAAGGGCAGCGACGTCGAAAACCTGAAAATCGGCGACCTGGTTTCGGTACCCTTCAACGTGGCGTGCGGCCGCTGCCGTTCGTGCAAAGAGCAACACACCGGCGTGTGCCTCACCGTTAACCCGGCACGTGCCGGCGGTGCCTACGGCTACGTCGACATGGGTGACTGGACCGGCGGCCAGGCCGAATACGTGCTGGTGCCGTACGCCGACTTCAACCTGCTGAAACTGCCGGATCGCGACAAGGCCATGGAGAAAATCCGTGACCTGACCTGCCTCTCCGACATTCTCCCCACCGGCTACCACGGCGCCGTCACTGCCGGCGTTGGCCCAGGCAGCACCGTGTACATCGCCGGTGCCGGCCCGGTCGGCCTGGCCGCTGCCGCTTCCGCCCGCCTGCTCGGCGCGGCGGTGGTGATCGTGGGTGACGTCAACTCCATCCGCCTGGCCCACGCCAAGGCCCAGGGCTTTGAAGTGGTCGACCTGTCCACCGATACCCCGCTGCACGAACAGATCGCCGCATTGCTCGGCGAGCCGGAAGTGGACTGCGCCGTCGACTGCGTAGGTTTTGAAGCGCGCGGCCACGGCCACGATGGCGTCAAGGCCGAAGCCCCGGCCACCGTGCTCAACTCATTGATGGGCGTGGTACGCGTGGCCGGCAAGATCGGTATCCCTGGCCTGTACGTCACCGAAGACCCAGGCGCTGTCGACGCTGCCGCCAAAATGGGCAGCCTGAGCATCCGCTTCGGCCTGGGCTGGGCCAAATCCCACAGCTTCCACACCGGGCAGACGCCAGTGATGAAGTACAACCGCCAACTGATGCAGGCGATCATGTGGGACCGCATCAACATTGCCGAAATCGTCGGCGTGCAGGTGATCAGCCTGGATGACGCGCCACGGGGCTATGGCGAGTTCGATGCGGGCGTGCCGAAGAAGTTTGTGATTGATCCGCATAGGTTGTTCAGTGCGGCGTAACGCGGCGGAAAAATGAAAAGGGCGGCCTACGGGTCGCCCTTTTTTGTGTCTGCCGCTTAGCCTGCAACCGCTGAGCTATACGCCCCCTCCCACATGGATTTTGTGGTGCCTGGAGAGGCCCGGAACAATGTGTCGGATACCCAGTCCAACGCCTGCTTTCGCCCTATATCCAGAGGTTGTCCCCATGAAGATTTCACGCGGTTTCGCCCTTTCCTGCCTGCTGGCCATGGCCGCCGGCCCGGTGTTCGCCGCAGGCTTCAGCCTTGGCGATGCGGCGAACGCCATTGCCGGCATGCAGGGCGGGAACAATAAAGCCGCTGCCGCTGCGCCGTCGTCCGAGACGGCCGACCTGTTGACCGCGTTGACCTCGCAATTGAATGTCACCCCCGAGCAAGCCATCGGCGGCACGGGCGCGATGCTGGGGTTGGCCAAGAACCAACTGGGCGGTAATGACTACTCGCAACTGGCCAAGAGCGTGCCCGGGCTGGACAAGCTGTCCGGCGACAATGCACTGGGCAGCCTCGGCGCCTTGAGCGGCTTGCTCGGCCAGACCGGTGGCAGCAAGACCAGCGGCCTGGATGGCCTGCTGGGTAACGTGAAAGACACCAACGACCTGAACACCGCGTTCAGCGCTCTGGGTATGGACGGCGGCATGATCAGCCAGTTTGCACCCGTGATCCTGAGCTACCTGGGCAGCCAGGGCACCAGCAGCTCAGTGTTGGACAAGTTGGCCCAGGCCTGGGGCACCGGCAGCTAAATACACTCCGCGCGCGACGCTTGGATGCGTGCATCCTTCTCCTGCCAGAGCTGGTTGACCCAGTTCTGGACGGTCTGGCGAAACGCCGGATCATTTTCGTAGTCCCCTTGCCACAATGCCGGGTCAAGCTCGCGGGTGCGGATATCGATGATCACCTTCGGCACCGCGCCGCTGATCAAGTCCCAGAAACCCGGAATTTTCTGCTGCGGATACACCACGGTGACGTCGAGGATCGCATCCAGCTGTTCACCCATCGCCGCCAGCACAAACGCCACGCCGCCCGCCTTGGGCTTGAGCAACCGCGTGAATGGCGAACCCTGCTGTTTGCGCTTGGCCTCGCTGAACCGCGTGCCTTCCAGGTAATTGACCACCGTGACCGGTTGACGCTTGAACAGCTCGCAGGCCGCTTTGGTGATCTTCAGGTCCTGCCCGGCCAGCTCCGGGTATTTGGCCAGGAACGCCTTGGTGTAGCGCTTCATGAAGGGGTAGTCCAGCGCCCACCAGGCCAGGCCCAGGAAGGGTACCCAGATCAGCTCTTTTTTCAGGAAGAATTTGAAGAACGGCGTGCGTCGGTTCAGCGCCTGGATCAGTGCCGGGATATCCACCCAGGACTGGTGGTTGCTGATCACCAGGTAGCTGGTGTCGCCACGCAGGTTCTCGCCGCCGCGAATATCCCATTGGGTCGGGATGCACATCGCGAAGATCGCCTTGTCGATCTCGGCCCAGGTTTCGGCGATCCACATCACCGCCCATGACATGTAGTCGCGAGAGCGACCCGGTGCCACCAGCTTGAGCAGGGCGAACACCATCAAGGGGCCGATCAGGATCAGCGTATTGAGTAACAGCAGCAGTGTGACCAGACAGCCGGTGAGCAGGCGGCGCATAAGCAACTCTTGGAAGGGTGTGGGCGGGCCATGATAAGAGAGCCGGGCCCGCAGGCCAAATTGCAAACCGACGGACGAATATTTCACCCGGTGCCCGTTATGCTCGGGCGAGCTAACTAAGTGCTGCCTTTGCGGTCTAGAATCCGTCTACTTCTTTCCGAGGACATCCCTTCGTGAAACTGCTATTTGCCTCGCTCGTCCTGGTTGCCCTGCCCGTCATGGCCGCCGAGCCGACCCTCTACGGTCGCTACGAATACATCCAGTTGCCGGAGATCGGCGAAACCTTCAAGGCCAAGATGGACACCGGCGCGCTGACCGCCTCGCTGTCGGCCCGTGACATCGAAACCTTCACCCGTGATGGCGATGACTGGGTGCGCTTCCGTCTCGGTGGCAAGGACGCGTCCAACAAGGTCTACGAACACAAGGTGTCGCGCATCAGCAAGATCAAGAGCCGCGCCGACGAAGACGACGACAAGGACGAGGCCAGCGTGACCAAGCGCCCGGTGGTCGACCTGGAAATGTGCCTGGGCAACGTCAAGCGCACCGTCGAGGTCAACCTCACCGACCGCAGCAGCTTCAACTACCCGCTGCTGATCGGCGCCAAGGCCCTGCGTGAATTCGGCGCTGCGGTAAACCCGGCTCGTCGGTACACTGCCGACAAACCGGACTGCTGACGGACCAAAATGCCCCACATCCTGATTGTCGAAGACGAAGCGGCGATAGCCGACACGCTGATATTCGCCCTGCAAGGCGAGGGCTTCACCACCACCTGGCTGAGCCTTGGCCAGGCGGCGTTGGAGCATCAGCGCCAGGCCCCGGCCGACCTGATCATCCTCGACATCGGCCTGCCCGACATCAGCGGTTTTGAAACCTGCAAGCAATTGCGCCGCTTCAGTGAAGTGCCGGTGATGTTCCTCAGCGCCCGGGACGGCGAGATCGACCGCGTGGTGGGGCTGGAGATCGGCGCCGACGATTATGTGGTCAAGCCGTTCAGCCCACGGGAAGTGGCGGCGCGGGTGCGGGCGATCCTCAAGCGGGTCGGCCCCGGTGCCGCGCCGGCGCTGTTCCAGGTCGACCTGGAACGCATGCAGATCCACTATCGCGGCCAGCCCCTGAACCTGACCCGTCACGAATTCCGCCTGCTGCAAAGCCTGCTGGACCAACCCGAGCGGGTCTTCAGCCGCGAGCAATTGCTGGATGCGGTGGGCGTGCCGGCCGATGCCGGTTACGAGCGCAATATCGACAGCCATATCAAAAGCCTGCGCAGCAAACTGCGGGCCGTGGCGGCGCAGGCTGAGCCGATCCAGACCCATCGCGGCCTCGGCTACAGCTATAGCCCGAGCAACAGCTGATGCGCCTGGGGCTGCGGATTTTCCTGGTGTACGCGCTGTTTATCGGCCTCACCGGTTACTTCGTGCTCAGCACGGTGATGCAGGAGATCCGCCCTGGCGTGCGCCAGTCCACCGAAGAAACCCTGGTGGACACCGCCAACCTGCTGGCCGAGATCCTGCGCGAAGACGTGAAGAACCGCACCCTTGGCCAAAGCCACTGGCCGCAGGTGCTCAAGGCCTACGGCAATCGTCAGCCGGGCGCGACCATCTGGGGCCTGCCGAAAAACCAGGTCAATCACCGTATCTACGTGACCGACGCCAAGGGCACGGTGTTGCTCGACTCCAGCGGCGACGCGGTGGGCCAGGACTACTCCAAATGGAACGACGTGTACCTGACCCTGCGCGGCGAATACGGTGCGCGCTCCACCCGCAGCAACGCAGATGACGCCACGTCGTCGGTGATGCACGTGGGCGCGCCGATCCGCGACAACGGCCATATCATCGGCGTGGTCACCGTGGCCAAGCCCAACAGCTCGTTGCAACCCTATGTCGACCGCACTGAGCGGCGCCTGCTGTGGTACGGCGCCGGGTTGGTGATCCTGGGTTTGCTGTTGGGCGCGTTGTTGTCGTGGTGGCTGAGCGTGGCCTTGCGACGCCTGACCGCCTACGCCGAAGCGGTCAGCGAGGGGCGACGGGCCGAGTTGCCGCATTATCGCGGCGGTGAGTTGAAGCAGTTATCCACGGCGGTGGAGCACATGCGCACGCAACTGGAGGGCAAGGCCTACGTCGAACATTACGTGCACACCCTGACCCACGAGCTGAAAAGCCCATTGGCCGCGATCCGTGGCGCGGCGGAACTGCTGCAGGGCGATATGAGCCGCGAGCAGCAGCAGCGCTTTGTCGGCAATATCGACAGTGAGAGTGCGCGCCTGCAACAGTTGATCGAGCGCCTGCTGAACCTGGCGCAGGTGGAGCAGCGCCAGGGGTTGGAAGAGCAGTCGAGCATCGCGCTGGGTGCCTTGGTCGACGCGGTGCTCAAGGCTCAATGCGCACGAATCGAAGGGGCTGGGCTGCGTGTGGAGCAGGCGATTGCGGCTGACGTGAAGGTGTTCGGCGAACCCTTCCTGCTGCGCCAGGCCCTGGGCAACCTGCTGGAAAACGCCCTGGACTTCACACCGCCCGGCGGTCTGTTGAAGTTCAGTGCGCAGACGCTGCACAACGATGTGCAGGTTAGCCTGTTCAACCAGGCCGCACCGATTCCCGACTATGCATTGCCGCGCCTGAGCGAACGTTTTTATTCGCTGCCACGCCCCGCGAGCGGGCGCAAAAGCACGGGCCTGGGCCTCAATTTTGTCGAAGAGGTGATGAAGCTGCACGGCGGCGCGTTGCAGATCGGCAATGTGCCGGGCGGCGTGCAGGTGGTGCTGCATCTCCACACAGTCTCCACATTGCCCACATAAAACACCCACATGCGCGGCTCACTCTGCCCTCATCAAAACAGGGAGAGACCCATGAACCGCAGCCTGCTTTTCAAACTTGGCGCGATTGCGCTGCTGATCCTGCTGTTGCTGATTCCGTTGCTGATGATCAACGGCATCATCAGCGACCGCCAGCAACTGCGCGACGGCGTATTGATGGACATCGCGCGCAGCTCCAGTTACGCCCAACGTATTACCGGGCCGGTGATGGTGGTGCCGTATCGCAAGACCGTGCGTGAGTGGAAGCTTAATGAAAAGCTCAACAAGCGCTACGAGGTCACCCGTGAAGAGCGCGGCCGCCTGTACTTCCTGCCGGACCGTTTTGAACTCGACGGCAAGGTGCAGACCGAACTGCGCGCACGCGGCATTTACCAGGCGCGGTTGTTTCATGCCGATAACCGCATCGCGGGGCGTTTCGAGCTGCCTGCACAGTTGGGGATCACTGAAAACTTTGCCGACTACCGCTTCGAACCGGCCTTTCTGGCGGTGGGTATCAGCGACATTCGCGGCATTGAAAACTCACTGAACCTTGAGCTTGGCAGCCAGCGCCTGGAGTTCTCGCCGGGCTCTCAAGTGGATTGGCTGGGCGAAGGCGTGCACGTGGCGCTGCCCGAGCTGGACAGTAAAAAACCGGCCGTGGTGGACTTCGCCTTTGACCTGCGCCTGCAAGGCACCGAGCAACTGCAAGTGGTGCCGGTGGGCAAGACCAGCCAGGTGTCACTGGCCTCCAACTGGCCGCACCCCAGCTTTATCGGCAACTTTCTGCCGACACAACGGGCGATCGACGAGAAGGGGTTTACGGCCAACTGGCAGACCTCGTTCTTCTCAACCAACCTCGAACAAGCCCTGCAAACCTGCCTGGACGCACAAGGCTGTGATGACTTCAACAGCCGCAGCTTCGGCGTGAACTTCATCGACCCGGTGGACCAGTACCTCAAGAGCGACCGCGCGATCAAATATGCGCTGCTGTTTATCGCCCTGACCTTTGCCGGCTTCTTCCTGTTCGAAGTGCTCAAGAGCCTGGCGGTACACCCGATTCAATATGCACTGGTGGGGGTGGCCCTGGCGTTTTTCTACCTGTTGCTGTTGTCGTTGTCCGAGCACCTGGGGTTTGCCTTGGCGTACCTGATCTCGGCGAGTGCCTGCGTGTTGCTGATCGGGTTTTACGTGTGCCATGTGCTGCGCAGCGTGACCCGTGGCCTGGGGTTCTCGGCGGGGTTGGCGGCGTTGTATGGCTTGTTGTACGGGCTGTTGAGCGCCGAGGACTATGCGTTGCTGATGGGCTCGCTGTTGCTGTTCGGCCTGCTGGGCACGGTGATGGTGCTGACACGTAAGCTCGATTGGTATGGCGTGGGCAAGCGCAAGGGGGTTGAACCGTTGGCGTTTGATCTGGAGGCAGTGCAATGATCGGGTTGCGCGAGGATCAGCAAGAGGGGGCGCAGTTGGCCGCAAGGATCGTCACCTTCCTCACGACCACCATCGCCCACTGTGGCAAGCCCCCTCTCACATTGGCTGGGCGTGAATGTCAGATCGGCGGCTGGGTCTGCTGCATCGAAGGCCGCTGGCTGACCTCCGCGTACCAGGCGGCAAGCTGTGGGTTGGCCGACCGCCAGGGCATGTCCGGATGGCGAAAATCCAGGTAACCCAAGGCGCAGGCCACGCTGATGGCGGCGATGTCGAAATGGCTGGCCAGTTCGGCAATGGCGTCCTGCTCCAGCTCGGCGAGGGTGCGGTTGATCTTGTTGCGCTGTTCGTCGAGCCACTGGTCCCAGTGTTTTTCCACCGGGCGCAGGGCGGTTTCGTAACGTACCAGCACGGCGGCGTCCATGATGCCGTCGGCCATGGAGGCCAGGGTCAGGCGACGCCAGCGCGCCGAGCCGTCGCGGGGGATCAGTGGGTTGCCGACGTGCTGGTGGTCGAAGTAATCCAGGATCACCCGGCTGTCGTGCAGCACGCTGCCGTCGGCCAGGCGCAGGGCGGGGATCTTGCCCACGGGGTTGCCTTGTATCACCTGGGCATCCGGGGTTACCGGGGTCGGCACGCAGGCGTGCAGGCCCACGCGGTCCTGCTGGCCGGTTTCGAGCAGCAACACGCGGACTTTGCGCACGAACGGTGAAGCGGGGTTGTGGAACAAGGTCATGCTGGGCGCGGACATGGGCATTCCTCTCAATGGGCTGTGGCTAGCCTAGAGGGTTGCGCGCCGCTTGAACAACCCCCAAACGCCTATCACAGCAGGCACGCCCAACCCCACCCAACTGAGCGAATCCCACAGCCCATCCCCCAGCAACGCCGCGCACAGCCCGGCGGCGCTGAGCAGGCCAACCCCCAGCGGCAGGCCAAACACCTTCCAGAAGTTCGACTGGCGCGGCTTCATGCCTTGCCCGCCTTGCGCCGCGCGATCCACAGGTAAACGCCACTGCCGAGCACGATGATGGTCAGCACGTCCAGCACCGCCCACAGGATCTTCATCGGCATGCCGCCGTAGTCACCAAAGTGCAGCGGCTGGGACAGGCCCATGGCGTCCATGTACCACGGCCGTTCGGCGATGGCGGTGACAGCCAGGGTGCGGGCATCGATCAGCACCGGGGTGAGCAAATGCGACGTCAGGTGGGTGCCGCCTTTCATGAATACGGCGTAGTGATGCTCGCTGGAAAAGCGCGTGCCGGGGAAGGCAATGAAGTCCGGCTGCATGCCGGGCGCCGCCTTGGCGGCGATGCTCAGCAGGTCGCTGGCGGGTGCGCGTTGGGTCAGTGGCGGGGCGTTTGTGTAGGGCGCGATCATCGCGCTGAGGCTGTCCTGGCGCCAGGCGGCGATGATCAGGTCGGCGCAGGCGCTGATCACGCCGGTCACGCCCACCACCAGCGCCCAGGTCAGCGTGACCACGCCGATCAGGTTATGCAGGTCGAGCCAGCGCAGGCGGGTGGACTTGTCCCGGCGCACGGTGGCGAACTTCAAGCGGCGCATGAACGGCAGGTACAGCACGGTGCCGGAGATCATCGCGAGCACAAACAGAACACCCATGAACGCCAGCCATAACTTGCCCGGCAGCCCGGCAAACATATCCACATGCAAGCGCAGCAGGAACAGCGTGAAGCCGCCGTTGGCCGCCGGCATTGGCACCGACTCGCCGGTGCGCGCATCGAGCATGAAGGTATGGGACGCATTGGGCTCGGTGCCGGCGGTGGCGGCCATGATTGCGATCACGCCGTTCTTGTCATCCTCGTCCCAGGCCAAGTACTGCAGCGCCTCGCCGGGGCGTTGGGCCTGGGCCTTGGCCACCAGTTGCTCAAGGTTGAGCTGCGGCGTATCGGCGGGCATCCGCGCCAGTTCGGGCTCGTTGCCCAGCAGGTGATCGATCTCATGGTGAAACACCAGCGGCAGGCCGGTGAGGGCGAGCAGCAGCAGGAACAGCGTGCAGATCAGGCTGGTCCAGGTGTGGATGAAGGACCAGCGGCGGATGGTTTTGCTTTTCATGTTCTAGCCTTGGCCATTTACCACTGGTAGGTGGCGCTGGCGACGACGCTGCGTTGGTCGCCGAAGTAGCAGTAGTTGCCATCACAGGTGGACAGGTAATCCTTGTTGAACAGGTTGGTGGCGTTCACCTTCACCGACGCGCCCTTCAGGTTGTTGTCGAGGCGGCCGAGGTCGTAGTGCACCGCGCCGTCGAACACGGTGTAGGCGTTGGCCTTGCCCAGCCAGGTATTGGCCTGGTCGCCGTAGGTGTTGCCGGTATAGCGGGCGCCGAAGCCGATGCCAAAGCCGTCGAGGATGCCGGTGTGCCAGGTGTAGTCGGTCCACAGCGAGGCTTGCTGGTTGGGCATCAATTGCAGACGGTTGCCTTGGTTGATGCCTTTTTGCACCTCGGACTTGGCCAAGGTGTACGCGGCGATGACCTTGAGGTTCTCGGTCACATCGGAGACCGCTTCCAGTTCCAGGCCTTTGACTTTCACTTCGCCAGTCTGGCTGTTGATTTGCTGGCCCCCTGGGCCGATGGTGGTCACCTGCACGTTCTTCTGGGTCAGGTCATAGACGGCCGCGCTCAACAGCGTATTGCTGCCGGGCGGCTGGTACTTGACCCCCAGTTCCCATTGTTTGCCTTCGGTCGGTTTAAACGTGGTGAGCGCATTGGTATCGGCGTTGCTCGCCGGTTGGAACGACTCGGCGTAGGACAAGTAAGGCACGAAGCCCGAGTCGAACACATAGCTAAGTGCCGCGTTGCCACTGAAGTGTTTGATGCGGTCAGTGTTGGTCGCATCGCTGTCATTGAAGTAAGTAGTGCCCTGATGCACCCAGTCTTCACGACCGCCCAGCGTCAGACGCCACTGGTCCAGGGCCATCTGATCCTGAACGTAGAGGCCGGTTTGCACGGTTGTCTGGTTGTAGTCGTAAAACGGCCGGACATCGGTGGGGCGCAGGGTTGGCTGGGTATTGATCGGGTTGAAAATATTGGTCCCTGACGCAGTGCCGAATATCGCCCGATAGGACGTGTCGGTGCGCTGGTGATCCAGGCCCAGCAGCAGGGTGTGCAGGATGTCACCGGTCGCGAAGTCAGCCTGGAAATGGTTGTCCACCGCGAACTGGCTGATGTCCTCGTCAACGTTGGTGGTGGAGCGGGTGATATTGCCCGCCGCGTCCGCCTGTGAGAACGCGTAGGAACCCACGGTCAACTGCTGGAACGACAGGTCCGATTTGGTGTAGCGCAGGTTCTGCTTGAACTGCCACGTATCGTTGAAGCGATGCTCAAAGGCATAGCCCAGCGCGTAGTAGGTGCGGTCGTAGTATTCGTAGTCCGGGTCGCCCAGGTTCTTGTGATGTGACACCTCGCCCAGCGGCGACTTGATCTTGGTGCCCTGGATCGGCAGGAACTGGCTGGTGGTACCGGTATCGTCGCGCGTGAACTGCGACAGGAAAGTCAGCTGGGTATCCGGGTCGATATTCCAGGTCAGGCTCGGTGCAAGGTTGTAGCGCTTGTTGTCGATGTGATCGACCTGGGTGCCCGCATCACGCACCACGCCGCTGAGGCCATAGAGAAACTGGCCTTCGTCATCGATCTTGCCGGTGCTGGCAAAGTTGATCTGGCGATAGTTGTCGCTGCCGTATTGCACCTGGATGGCACTGCTCTGCTCGGCGCTGGGACGGCGGCTGACCATGTCCAGCAGGCCTCCCGGCGGGGTCTGGCCGTACACCGATGACGCCGGGCCACGCAGCAGGGCGAGGCGGTCGAGGTTCCAGGTTTCGGCTTTCGGGTTGGCGTACACGCCACGAGGCAGTGGCAGGCCGTCGAGGAATTGGGTGGGTTCGAAGCCGCGTACGCGCATCCAGTCATAACGGGTATCGCTGCCGTAGCTGGCGGAGACGATGCCGGGCATGTACTTCACCGCGTCATCCAGGTTTTGCACGTTGCGGTCCTGCATTTGTTCGCGGGTGGCGATGGAGATCGAGCGGGGTGCTTCGACCAGCGCGGTGTCGGTCTTGGTGCCGGCGGCGGTGCGCTTGGCCAGGTAACCGTCGACCGGGCCCCAGGCGCTTTCATAGCTGTCCTGGCCAGTGATGCTGGTGGTGGGTAGCGCCAGCGCACCCTCCGGAACCGCCACCAGGCTGAACGTCCCGGCGCTGCTCTGCTCCAGTTGCAAGCCTGTGCCGTGCAGGGCCTCACGCAGCGCGCCCGGTGCATCAAACTGGCCCTGGACCGGTGCCGAGGTCTTGCCCGACGCCAGCGCCGGGTTGAGGGTCAGTGCCAGGCCGGCCTGGCTGGCGATCTGGTTCAGCGTGGTCGCCAGGGGCGCCGCCGGCAGGTTGTAGGCGCGCACGCTTGAGGCTTGTTCGGCGGCGAACAGCACGGTGCTGGCCAGCGGGGCGCTGAGGGCAATGGCCACGGCTAACAGGCTGGGGCGCAACAAGGTGTCTAGCGTGCGGGACATGGGCGGCTCCTGAGTGAAAATATTTCTCAATTGCCTAGGTGCCGAACGAGAAGCGAAAAGTGATAGGGCAGGGTGAAATTTTTTTGTGGTGTGTTTGAGGGGCTCATCGGGGGCAAGCCCCTCCCACACACATCAAAATGTGGGAGGGGGCTTGCCCCCGATAGCGATAGCCCAGGCGCCGGAAAACCTAAGGCTTACCTTTGACCACCACCCACCACGGTGTGTGTTGCTCGATGCGCACCGGCAGGGTGGGCAGCAGGGCGTTGAGCGCCAGGGTGGTGTCGTGCAGCGGGAAGCTGCCGGTGATGCGCAGGTCGGCCACGTTTTTATCCACAGCCAAATAACCGCTGCGGTAGCGGCTGAGCTCCTCGACCACATCCTCCAGACGGGCGTTGTCGACCACCAGCATGCCGCGGGTCCAGGCGTCTGTGGCGGGGGTGACGGCAAGCGCAGGGCCAAGGCCATCGCTGCGCATCAGCACTTGCTGGCCTTCCTTGAACACCTGTTCCTGGTGCAAGGCCTGTGGTTGCGCCGCCACCGCCGATTGCAGGACGCTCAAGCGCGTGGCGTCGTCTTCGCGCTTGACGATAAACCGTGTGCCCAGCGCCCGCAGGCTACCGTCGCGGGTCTGCACGTAGAACGGGCGCGCATCGTTGTGGCCGGTCTCGACGAAGATTTCGCCTTCCTGCAACACAATCAGCCGGCGTTGCTCATCAAAACGCACGTCGATGGCGCTATGGGTATTGAGGTTGATCCGGGTGCCATCGGCCAGTTTCAGCGTGCGCTGCTCGCCGGTGGCGGTGCGCTGGTCGGCCAGCCAATAGTGGATCGGTACGTAGCGTTCGCCGGCGAACAACGCCAAGCCGCACACCAGCGCGATACTGGCAAGGCCGGTGCCCAACTTGCGCACACGCTGGCGGATGCCCTCACGCGACTGCAACAACGCCGCCCGCGCCGGGCCCGAGGCCACGCGAAAGCGCTGGTCGAGCATGCCCAACTGGCGCCAGGCACGGGCGTGCTCTTCATTGCTGGCCAGCCATTTGCCGAACTCTTCGCGCTCCACGGCGCTGCCGTCGCCTGAATCCAGAGACAGCTGCCAGGCAATCGCCGCGTCCAGCACCCGGGCCGAGACCGGCTTGGAACCGCTGATGCTCACGACGGCTCGCCATACAGCGCGATGTAGCACTGGCGAATGCCCTGGGCCAGGTACTGGCGCACACGCGGCACCGATACCCCCAGGCGCTGGGCGATTTGCGCGTGGCCCAGGCCGTCGAGGCGGTTATAGAGGAAGGCGGCGCGGGCCTTGCTGGACAGTTTGCCGAGCAGGCGGTCGATGGCCTTGAGGTCTTCGAGGATCAGTTGTTGTTCTTCGGGCGAGGGGTGTTCGCTGGGCGGGATCAACATCAATTCGCTGAGGTAGGCCTGCTCCAGGGCTGCGCGACGGAAGTAGTCGAACAACAAGCCTTTGGCGATCGCCACCAGAAATGCGCGGGGCTCGCGCGGGGCGCGCAACTCGTCACGGCCGAGCAGGCGCATGAACGTGTCCTGGCTCAGGTCTTCGGCGCGGCTGGGGCAGGCCACATTGCGTCGCAGCCAGGCCAGCAGCCAGCCACGATGGTCGCGGTACAACGCGCCAACAAGCTCACTGTGTGGGTTCTGGACCGACGACAAGGCATCACCGAATAAACAAGAGGTTTAAACTAACGAGAATTATTCGCGATTGTGTCAGAGGCGTGGGAAGGGCGCAATTGGCGTCTGTCGGGAGATGAGATTAAAACGATGGCGCTTGTTTACGCCGTTTCCATTGGCTCAAACGCGTGTGCAGCGCGTGGGGGGTGTCGATGTGGTGCCGGCGCGCGCGACTGAACAGGATGAGCATCAGCTCGGCTGTGGCCAGGGCATCGGCGCTGGCGTGATGGCGTTCGCCCACCTGCAGGTTGAAATGCTTGATCCAGTCGTCCAACCCGGCTTCGCGGATGTGCGCCTCGGGGCACACCAGCGGGGCGATGTCGGCCACATCGAGGAACGGATGAGCCAGGCGATAACCCAGGCTGTCCTTGAGTGCGCGGCCGAGCATGTGCTGATCGAACGGCGCATGGAACGCCAGCAGCGGGCTGTCGCCGACAAACTCCATGAAGTCCAGCAAGGCTTCGACCGGATCGCTGCCGGCGGCGATGGCGCTGGGGCCCAGGCCGTGGATCAGCACACTGGGGCTGAGTTTGGTGTCGGTGCGCTGCAAGGTGCGTTCGAACAACTGGGAAAAATCCACCGCGCCGTCTTCGATCACCACCGCGCCGATGGACAGCACCTGGTCGCGGTTGAGGTTCAGGCCGCTGGTTTCCAGGTCCACCACCACCCAGCGTTGGGTGCGCAACGCACTGTCGCCCAAGGCGATGGGCTTGGGCAGTTGCTCCAGGCGCCGCTGTTGCGCCGCATCCAGCCTGGGTTTGGTTGTGCGCAACCAACTGAACAGGCTCACAGTTGGTACCGCAAGGTCAGGCTGCTTTGCAGGCGTTGGGCCTGGCGCAGGGATTCACGCAGGATGCGCCGGTCCAGATGGTTAAGGCTGTCGGGGTCGACGCGGTTGGAATACGGCTGGTTCTCGCGGGTTTGCAGTTGGTGCTGTTGCATGCGGGTTTGCTGGATAAAGTGGTACGCCTCTTCATAGGCGGCGCCGTCCAGCGGTTCGATGACTTCCTTGATCACCAACTGGCGCAGGCGCTCCAGGGTGTTGTTGGCACGGATGCCATTGGCCAGGGCCAGCAGGCGCGCGCCGTCGACAAACGGTGTGAGGCCTTGCACCTTGAGGTCCAGCGTGGCCTTTTCGCTGCCTTTGCGCGTCAGCACAAATTCACGGAAGCGGCCCACCGGCGGGCGCTGGCGCAAGGCGTTCTCGGCGAGCATGCGCTGGAACAGCCGGTTGTCCGCCACCTGGTCCAGGATGCCTTGGCGCAACTGCTCGCAGCCGTGTTCGTCGCCCCACACCACGCGCAGGTCGAAATAGATGCTTGAACCCAGCAGGTTCTCCGGCGTCGCTTCGCGAATAAACGCCGCAAAGCGTCGCGCCCATTCGGCCCGCGACAAGCACAACTCGGGGTTGCCGGCCATGATATTGCCCTTGCACAGGCTGAACCCGCACAGTGCCAGGCTCTGGTTGATCTGCTGCGCCAGGGGCAGCAGGCGCCCGCGGATCTCGGCGGCTTCCACCGCATCCTTGGCTTCGAACAGAATGCCGTTGTCCTGGTCGGTGTACAGCGTCTGCTCACGACGGCCTTCGCTGCCGAAACACAACCAACTGAACGGCACGCCAGGGTCGCCTTTTTCGGCAAGGCTCAGCTCGATCACCCGGCACACGGTGTGATCGTTGAGCAGCGTAATGATGTGGGTGATCTGGGTGGACGACGCGCCATGGGCCAGCATGCGTTCCACCAATTGGCCGATCTCGCCGCGCAGCGCCACCAGGTGCTCTACCCGTGGCGCATTGCGGATGGTGCGGGCCAGGTGCACCAGGTCGACGCGCTGCAGGGAAAACAGGTCGCGTTCGGACACCACGCCACACAAGCGCTGGTCCTTGACCAGACACACATGGGCGATATGCCGCTCGGTCATGGCGATGGCGGCGTCGAACGCGCTGTGATCCGGCGTCAGGAAGAACGGCGCCTGGGTCATGTGCGCGGCGATCGGCTGGCTGAAATCGCCGGTGCCATCGGCCACCACCTGGCGAAGGTCGCGCAAGGTGAAAATGCCCAGTGGCGCCTTGTGTTCGTCGACGATCACGATGCTGCCCACTTGCTGCTCGTGCATCAGCGTCACCGCTTCGCGCAGCGGTGTGTCCGGGTTGCACGTGACCGGGTGGCGCATGGCCAATTCGCCCAGGCGGGTGTTCAAGGAGTATTGCGTGCCGAGGGTTTCCACGGCCTTTTGCTGCACCTGCTGGTTGACCTGGTCCAGCAGGCTGCTGACGCCGCGCAGGGCAAAGTCGCGAAACGGGCTGGAGAGGGCAAACAGCTTGATAAAGGCCGGTTTGTTCAGTTGCAGGCAGAAGGTGTCTTCGGCGGCCTTGTGCTCGGTGCGCGTGGCGCGTTCACCCAGGAGCGCGGCGAGGGGGAAACATTCGCCGGTGGTGATTTCGAAGGTGGTGTGCTCCGAGTCCGGTCGCTCGCCCACCACACGACCTTGCTTGACGATATAAAAGTGCTCCACCGGTCCCCCGGACGGCTTGAGAATGCTCTCGCCGGGGCCGAAAAAGCGTAACTGGCACTGCTCGACCAGAAACGCCAGGTGCGCGTTTTCCATCTGGTTGAACGGGGGGAAGCGTTGCAGGAATTGCAGGGTGCCGTGGATGTTCTGCAACACGGCGGTTTTACCCGCCTGCGTGAAAGCATCAGCTTTACTCATAACAGTGACCGCAGTTTTTTTGTCGTTATCGTCCTGCATGGTCGACTCCTGCGCGGCGGGTGCCCATTGGACGTAAGTCTAGGTCGCTGCAAACGGCGTGAAGCTAGGGAAAAACCTTACGTGAATATCGTCCAAACCCCGTAGAACACCTACTAGGCAAAGTTTCCGACGAAAGGCACATTGATCGTCCTTCAGCAGATGTCTGACGAGTGTGCTGTGAGAGTGATGAGAGCTGCTGAGAACCGTATGTCCGACCACGATATTTTGAGTGATGCCGAGCGCGAGGCGCTGAGCGCCGTGATGCTGGAGCCTGATTTGCCGCCACAACGTGTGCTGATCGTTGACGACGATAAAGACGCGCGCGAACTGCTGGCTGAAATCCTGGGCCTCGATGGCATTCGCTGCATGACCGCCGACAGTGGCGAGAGGGCGTGGGACTTGCTGAAGTCCAGCAGCTCGATCGGTTTGCTGATCACCGACCTGCGCATGGCGCCGAGCAATGGCCTGGAGTTGATTCGCCAGGTGCGCGAATCCACCCGCGCGGCGTTGCCGATCATCATCATATCGGGGGATGCGGAAGCGCCAGACGTGATTGATGCGATGCATTTGAGTGTGGTGGACTTTTTGCTCAAGCCGATTGATAGCGTGAAGTTGGCGAAGCTGGTCAAGCGGGAGTTGGGGATGGTGTCCTGATTCTGTGGTGACTGTAAGGGCCTCATCGGGGGCTTGCTCCCGATAGGGCCAGACCAGCCACCACAGCCCCCCAAAGAAAAAGCCCTGATCTCACGATCAGGGCTTTTTCATTTACAGGCCGTTTTTAGCCTTGAACTCCCGACGCCGGCGGTGCAATACCGGCTCGGTATAGCCATTGGGCTGTTTGGTCCCTTCAATCACCAACTCCACCGCTGCCTGGAACGCGATGTTGCTGTCGAAATCCGGCGCCAGTGGGCGGTACAACGCATCCCCGGCGTTTTGACGGTCTACCACCGGTGCCATGCGCTTGAGGCTTTCCATCACCTGGGCCTCGGTGACGATGCCGTGACGCAGCCAGTTGGCGATGTGCTGGCTGGAAATTCGCAGGGTGGCGCGGTCTTCCATCAGCCCTACGTCGTTGATGTCCGGCACTTTCGAGCAGCCGACGCCCTGGTCGATCCAGCGCACCACATAGCCGAGGATGCCCTGGGCGTTGTTGTCCAGCTCGTTGCGGATTTCTTCTTCGGACCAATCGGTGTTGCTGGCCAGGGGGATGGTCAGGATGTCATCCACCGAGGCGCGCTCGCGTTTGGCCAGCTCGGCCTGGCGCGCGAACACGTCGACCTTGTGATAGTGCAACGCATGCAGCGCGGCGGCCGTCGGAGACGGTACCCACGCCGTGTTGGCGCCGGCCAATGGGTGGGCGATTTTCTGTTCGAGCATCGCCGCCATCAGGTCGGGCATCGCCCACATGCCTTTACCGATCTGTGCGCGACCTTGCAGGCCGGTGCTCAAGCCGATATCGACGTTCCAGTTTTCGTAGGCGCCGATCCATTTTTCCGCCTTCATCGCGGCCTTGCGCACCATCGCGCCGGCTTCCATGGAGGTGTGGATTTCATCGCCGGTGCGGTCGAGGAAGCCGGTGTTGATAAACACCACGCGCTCACTGGCGGCCTTGATGCAGGCCTTGAGGTTGACCGTGGTGCGGCGTTCCTCGTCCATGATGCCGACTTTGAGCGTGTTACGCGGCAGGTTCAGCACCTCTTCGATGCGGCCGAACAGCTCGTTGGTGAACGCGGCTTCTTCGGGGCCGTGCATCTTCGGCTTGACGATGTACACCGACCCGGTGCGGCTGTTCTTGCGGCTGCTGTTGCCGTTGAGGCTGTGGATCGCCGCCAGGCTGGTGAGCAGGCCGTCGAGGATACCTTCGGGCACTTCGTGGCCGTCTTTGTCGAGGATCGCGTCGATGGTCATCAGGTGGCCCACGTTGCGCACGAACAACAGCGAGCGGCCGTGCAGGGTCACGTCCTGGCCGTCCACGCCGGTGTAGACGCGGTCGGGGTTCATGGTACGGGTGAACGTCTTGCCGCCCTTGGCCACCTCTTCAGCCAGGTCGCCTTTCATCAGGCCGAGCCAGTTGCGGTAGATCACCACTTTGTCGTCGGCGTCCACGGCGGCCACGGAATCTTCGCAGTCCATGATGGTGGTCAGCGCGGCTTCCATCAGCACGTCTTTGACGCCGGCGGCGTCGGTCTGGCCGACCGGGGTGCTGGCGTCGATCTGCAGTTCGAAGTGCAGGCCATTGTGTTTGAACAGGATCGCGATCGGCTCGGCCGCGGGGCCCTGGAAGCCGATCAACTGGGCGTCATCACGCAGGCCGCTGTTGCTGCCGCCCTTGAGGCTGACGATCAACTTGCCGTCGACGATCTTGTAGCCGGTGGAGTCGACGTGGCTGCCGGCGCTGAGCGGGGCGGCTTCGTCGAGGAAGGCGCGGGCGAAGGCGATGACTTTGTCGCCGCGCACTTTGTTATAGCCCTTGCCCTTCTCGGCGCCGTCGGCTTCGCTGATGGCATCGGTGCCATACAGCGCGTCATACAGCGAGCCCCAACGCGCGTTGGAGGCGTTGAGGGCGAAGCGGGCATTCATCACCGGCACCACCAGTTGGGGGCCGGCCATGCGTGCGATTTCATCATCGACGTTTTGGGTCGAGGCGTGGAAATCCGCGGCTTCTGGCAGCAGGTATCCAATGTCTTGCAGGAAGGCTTTGTAGGCCACCGGGTCATGAGCCTGGCCGGCATGGGTCTGGTGCCAGGTATCGATCCGCGCCTGGAAATCGTCGCGTTTGGCGAGTAGGGCTTTGTTCTTCGGGGCCAGGTCGTGGATGACCTTGTCGGCACCGGCCCAGAACTGCTCGGCAGTGACGCCGGTACCGGGAATGGCTTCGTTGTTCACGAAGTCGAACAGGACTTTGGCGACCTGCAGGCCACCGACTTGAACGTGTTCAGTCATCTCTTGCCTCACTCTGCGGAGCTTATGCGCTGTTTCAGATTTTCATTATGTAGTGCTCGGTTGGGCATACTACATGATGACTTGCGGTTGTGAAAATTAGACTAAATACGTCGTTTAGCGACCCACTTTGGTCGTACGGTCACAGCGGAGAACCGGATGTTCTCAAAAAACTATTGGATTGTTCCAGATAAATATAAAAATGGTACACGATTTGTTTTCGAGGGCCGCCGGGTCCACCTTGTAGATTGAATTCCAGAGGGCTTCGCCATGGACCATCTTGTACTCACAATTATCGCCGCCGACAAACCCGGCCTGGTTGAACGCATCGCGCAGAACATCGCCGCCCACGGTGGCAATTGGCTGGAAAGCCGCATGGCCCATATGGCCGGGCAGTTTGCCGGGATCCTGCGGGTCAGCGTGCCTGCGCAGAACCGTCAGGCACTGGTGGGTGCGTTGGAAGACTTATCCACACACGGCATCCGTGTGCTGGTGGGTGAGGGCAGCACCGGGCAGGCCCTGGCGTCCAAACCGATTGTGATGACGCTGGTGGGCAATGACCGCGCGGGCATTGTGCGTGAGATCACCGCGCTATTGAGCAAGCAGGGCGTGAATCTGGAGCGCTTGAACACCGATGTGCGGCCGGCGCCGATGAGTGGTGACCCGCTGTTCAACGCCGAGGCGCTGCTGCAGGTGCCGTCGACGTTATCCCTGGATAAGTTGCAGGACTGCCTGGAAACCTTGGCCGATGACTTGATGGTAGAGCTGCGCAACGAGGAATAGTCCGCCCGCAAGGTTATGCATGGAAATCTTGCATGGGCCTGTGGATAACCTTGGGGTGGATGCCTGCAAGCCACGTTGGCTGTGGCTCGCAGAGGGTTGTGCATTATTTGATCAGCGCTTGCGTACCGTCAGCCAGGCATCCACGCTGTAGACCACCAGGCCGGCCCAGATAAAGGCAAAGGCGAGCAGCGTGCTTGGCGCCAGGTGCTCGCCGAACAGCAACACCGCTTCCAGCAACACCAGGGTGGGCGCCACGTACTGCAAAAAGCCCAGGGCCGTGTAGGGCAAATGCCGCGCGGCGGCGTTGAAGCACACCAGCGGGATCAGCGTCACGGGGCCGGCGGCCACCAGCCACCAGGCTTCGGAGGTGCTCCAAAATGCAAGCTGTGCGCTGTGGGCGCTTGGGTTGAACAGCAACCACGCAACGGCAATCGGCACCAGCATCCAGGTTTCCACGACCAGCCCCGGCAGCGCCTTGACCGGCGCCTGCTTGCGGATCAAACCGTAGAAACCAAAGGTCAGCGCCAATGCCAGCGACACCCACGGCAGGCTGCCGACCTGCCACACCTGTTGCGCCACGCCCACCGCGGCCAGCCCGACGGCTACCCATTGCAGGCGGCGCAGGCGTTCGCCGAGCAGCAACATGCCGAGCAGCACATTCACCAGCGGGTTGATGTAGTAACCCAGGCTCGCCTCCAGCATGCGCCCGGTATTGACCGACCACACATAGGTCAGCCAGTTGGCCGCAATCAGCGATCCGCTCAAGGCCAGGATTGCCAGGCGCCTGGGGTTGTCGCGCAGCTCGCGGAACCAGCCGGGGTGTTTCCATACCATCAGCAGCAAACCGCCGAACAACGCCGACCACAGCACGCGATGCACGATGATCTCGGCGGCGGGTACGCTGGCGATGGCTTTGAAGTAGAGCGGGAACAAGCCCCAGATAACGTAGGCGCTAAGGCCCAGGATGTAACCCTTGCGGGGGTTGGCGGCGTGCATTGCAGAGTCCTTGCTTAGGCAGCTAACAAGGCGCGATTGTAAGGATATTTGTCTATTGGTGGGATCTGCTTTGCTTTATGTGGGAGGGAGCAAGCCCCCTTCCACCTTAAAAAGCAGTCAGAAGAGCTTCAGCGGTTCTTCGTTAAGTGCCGAAAGCTGTTCGCGCAACGCCAGCACCTGATCCCCCCAATACCGCTCACTGCCGAACCACGGAAAGCTGTGCGGAAACGCCGGGTCGTCCCAACGCCGCGCCAGCCAGGCGCTGTAGTGCATCAGGCGCAACGCGCGCAGGGGTTCGATCAGCGCCAATTCACGCGGGTCGAAGTCATGGAATTCCTGGTAGCCGTCCATCAATTCCGACAACTGCCCCAGGCATTCCTGACGGTCGCCGGCGAGCATCATCCACAGGTCCTGGACCGCCGGGCCCATGCGGCAGTCATCCAGGTCGACGATATGGAACATCTCGTCACGGCACATCATGTTGCCGGGGTGGCAATCGCCGTGCATGCGGATGTTCTTGTGCGGCGTGGCCTTGTACACCTCTTCCACGCGCTTGAGCAGGTCACGGGCCACGGACTCGTAGGCTGGCAGCAGGCTTTTGGGAATGAAATTGCCTTCGAGCAGGGTGGTGAGGGAGTCGTGACCGAAGTTCTTCACCCCCAGCGCTTCGCGGTGTTCGAACGGGCGGGTGGAGCCCACGGCGTGCAGGCGACCGAGCAATTGCCCGAGGCGATACAACTGGTCGAGGTTGCCCGGTTCCGGCGCGCGGCCGCCACGGCGCGGGAACAGGGTAAAACGGAAACCCGCGTGTTCGAACAGGCTTGCGCCGTTGTGGATAAGGGGCGCCACCACCGGCACGTCGCATTCGGCCAGTTCAAAGGTAAAGCGGTGTTCTTCGAGGATCGCCTCGTTGGTCCAGCGCTGGGGGCGATAGAACTTGGCGATCAGCGGTTCTGAGCCTTCGATGCCCACCTGATACACGCGATTTTCGTAGCTATTAAGCGCCAGGATGCGGGCATCGCTGAGGAAACCGATGCTGTCGACAGCGTCGAGGACCAGGTCGGGAGTGAGTGTTTCAAACGGGTGGGCCATGCGAACTCCTGCGCGCAGCAGGGCGCCGCGTCCGGCCCGGTATGGTAACGCACCGGGCCAGAGATAGGTGGTGGCTGTGCGATTGCCATCGGGAGCAAGCCCCCTCCCACACTTTGATTTGTGAATACAGTTCAAATGTGGGAGGGGGCTTGCCCCCGATGAGGCCGTGTCAGGCGCCGACGACCCCGCCGTCATCCCGCCGAATCACCATCACCGACGAGCGCGGCTTGCCGTTCGGCAAATGTTCCGGCCAGGTCGAACCGCCGGTTTCACCGGGATGCTGGATCCCCACAAACAGGGTTTTCTGATCCGGCGAGAAGCTGATCCCCGTGACCTCACATGCCACCGGGCCCACCATGAAGCGGCGGATTTCGCCAGTGCCTGGGTCGGCGCAGAGCATCTGGTTATTGCCCATCCCCGCGAAGTCGCCGGCGTTGCTGTAGTCGCCATCGGTGAGGATCCACAAGCGCCCGGCCTTGTCGAAGCCCAGGCCATCGGGGCTGTTGAACATGTTTTGTGGGTTGATGTTGGACGAGCCGCCCTTGGGCTTGCCGGCATGTACCCCAGGGTTGCCAGCCACCACGAACAGGTCCCAACTGAAGTCAGCCGCGCCGTGGTCATCGGCATTGGCCTTCCAGCGCAGGATCTGGCCGTAGACGTTCTTTTCGCGTGGGTTGGGGCCGCCCACCGGCTGGCCGTCTTCGCCGCGCTTGGCGTTATTGGTCAGGGTGCAATAGACCTGGCCGTCGGTGGGGCTGACCACGATCCATTCCGGGCGGTCCATGCGCGTGGCTTTGACCACGCTGGCGGCCAGGCGCGCGTGGATCAACACTTCGGCCTGGCTGGCAAAGCCGCTGCTGGCGTCGATGCCGTTTTTGCCGTGGGTGAGTTCCACCCATTGGCCCTTGCCCTTGGGGTGGTCGACGTCGCCGTCGCCCGCGTCGAAGATCGCCACATACAAGGTGCCGTGGTCGAGCAGGTCCTTGTTGGCCTTGGGGTTCTTGTGGTTGATCTTGTCGCGGCTGACGAATTTGTAGATGAACTCACCGCGCTCATCGTCGCCCATGTACACCACGGCACGGCCGTCGCGGGTTTCGGCCAGCGCTGCGTTCTCATGTTTGAAGCGGCCCAGGGCGGTGCGTTTGGTCGGGGTGGATTGCGGGTCGAACGGGTCGATTTCCACCACCCAGCCGTGGCGGTTGAGTTCGTTGGGGTGCTTGGCCATGTCGAAGCGCGGGTCGTGCAGGTGCCAGTTGATCTCTTTGCTGGCGGCGACCACGCCGTAGCGTTTCTGCCCGGCATCGAATGCTTGCTGTGGGTTGCTGCTGCCGAAGCAGTCGGTGAAGTTCTCTTCACAGGTCAGGTACGTGCCCCATGGCGTTTTGCCGTTGGCGCAATTCTGGAAGGTGCCGAGGACTTTTTTGCCGGACTTGTCGGCGCTGGTTTTCAGCCATTCGTGGCCGGCGGCGGGACCGCTCAGGCGGATCGGCGAGTTGCCGTGGATGCGCCGGTTGTAGCGCGAGTCCTGGACGAACTGCCAGGTGTCGCCCTTGCGCCGTATTTCGATCACCGACACGCCTTCGCTGGCCTGGGCCTTGCGCACGTCTTCGGCCGACTGCGGCGCGCCACCGTGGGCATAGAGGTAGCGATAGTTGGTGTATTCGTTGTTGATCGCCATCAGCGCGCGGTTGTCGTCACCGGGGAAGGCGAACAGGCTCATGCCGTCGTTGTTGTCGCCGAACTGCTGTTCCTGGGCCTTGGCCGTGCCGTTGCCGGACGGGTCAAAGGCCGGGGCGCTCTTGTGCAGCGGCTGGCCCCAACTGATCAGCACCGAAGCGCTGTAGCCCGGCGGCAGGGTGATGGTGTCGCTGGTGGCGGCGGCGATGCTGGTGAAACCCAGCAGCGGGCTGGCGGAGGCCGCGTTTACGGCCAGGGCGCTGCGGCTGAGCAGGTTGCCGCCCAGGAACATCGCGGCACCGCAGAGTGCGCCGGCACCGATAAAACGACGGCGGGTGAGGCCGACCATCTGTTCGAGGTCGGTGGCTTGGTTCTCTTCTAACAGGCTCATCACGGGCTCCTTGAGTGCTTTTTGCAAACACCTTAAGCAGCCGTCGTGACGAAATTGTTGCAATTTGAAGGCAGTGTGCAACTTACACGGGGGTGCCGAGCAAGACCTGGCTGGGGGCGAATTGCACCTGGACCGTCTGACCTTCGGTGGTGCCCAGTGCGTTCAGCGCGTCCGGCGGCGCCAGGGCGCATAAAACCAGGCCGTTGGGCAGGGTGATGCGCACTTCGCTGGGGCCGTCCTCGGCGGTGAGAATGGCGGCGACGATGCCGCTCATACAATTGTGTCCAAGTGTTGCGGCTGCCTGCGGTGCCAGCAGTTCCAGCCAACCGGCCTTGATCAAGGCGACGACTTCCACGCCCAACTCCAGCTCCAGCCGCTGCGTGCTGTCGTGGGTGATCTGCGCCTCGAGGGTCAGCCCGCCCGTCAGTTGCAGGCGCACCAAATCGTTGCGGCCTTGGCGTTGAATCGCAACGACCTGGCCATGCAGCTGGTTACGCGCGCTGGTGCGCAGCATCAGGCGGCCGAGCAGGTTGAAGTCACTGGCCGCTTCGTCCGAACCCAGCACTTGGGCCTGCACCGCTTGCAGGCGCTGATAGAGGCGCAGTACCCGTTCACCTTCGACCGTGAGCCTGGCGCCGCCGCCGCCCTTGCCGCCGACGCTGCGTTCGACCAGCGGTTTTTGCGCCAGGTTGTTCAACTCGTCGATGGCGTCCCAGGCGGCCTTGTAACTCAAGCCAGCGCTTTTGGCGGCGCGGGTAATGGAGCCCTGCTCGGCGATATGCGCAAGCAAGGCAATGCGCTGCGGGCGGCGGACGATATGTTGGCTGAGCAGGGTGGGTAGAGACATGGGCATACGCTGTGTGGGGATGAGCGGACGTTGCGGGCGCGGGGCGGCAGAGTCAAGTGTCTGGCTTTGGCGTGCGCGCCAGGCAGTACACGTCGACCTGTCGCGCGCCGGCATGGATCAACAACCGCGCCAGGCTGTGGGCAGTGGCGCCGGTGGTGAGTACGTCGTCCACCACGGCAAAATGGCGGCCTTGCACCTGGGCGCCGGCGGCCAGGGCAAAGGCGCCGAGCAGGTTGCGTTTGCGGGTCTTGGCGTCGAGGGCTTGTTGCGCGAGGGTTTCATGGGGGCGCAGCAGCAGGTGTTCATCGCAGGGGATATTCAGGTCGGCGCTGAGCCAGCGCGCCAACATCAGCGCCTGGTTATAGCCACGTTCGCGCAGGCGTTTGCGCGCCATGGGTACCGGCAGCAGGGCGTCCGGGCGTGTGAGGGCAGTGTTGTCGAAGCGGTGTTGCACGTGTTGCCCCAATAAACGGCCGAGCATATGCCCGAGCGGCCAGCGCGCCTGGTGTTTGAAGCGGCTTATCAGACGGTCGACGGGAAAGCTGTAGGCCCAGGGGGCGATCACCTGTTTAAACGCCGGCGGTTGCTGTTGGCACTGGCCGCAGACCAGGCCGTCCATCGATAAGGGCAGGGCGCAGACTTCGCAGTGTTCCATCAGCCAGGGCAGTTCGGTCTCGCAGGCGTTGCAGACCGAGTCGGCGGTTTCAGTGGGCTCATCGCAGATCAAACAGTTCTGTTTGTTTTTTGACCAGATGTAAACCTGGTATTTGCGCTTCAGTTGACAGTGCATGGATCTTCCTTAAATATGCCGAGCATCCGTGTCGCGCCTGTGGGTATTGCCCTTCCCGCAGCGCCTGTCAAAGCATAATCAAGGAATCGCCCATGAGCGCCAGCACCACTGCCACCCTGCGTCACGATTGGTCCCTGGCCGAAGTCAAAGCACTGTTTGTGCAACCGTTCAATGACCTGTTGTTCCAGGCGCAGACCGTGCACCGCGCGCATTTCGACGCCAACCGGGTGCAGGTGTCGACGCTGCTGTCGATCAAGACCGGCGCCTGCCCGGAAGATTGCAAATATTGTCCGCAGTCGGGCCACTACAACACCGGCCTGGAAAAAGAAAAACTGATGGAAGTGCAGAAGGTCCTCGAAGAGGCTGCCCGCGCCAAAGCCATCGGTTCTACGCGCTTCTGCATGGGCGCCGCCTGGAAGCACCCGTCGGCCAAAGACATGCCCTACGTGTTGCAGATGGTCAAAGGCGTGAAGGCCATGGGCCTGGAAACCTGCATGACCCTCGGCCGTCTCGACCAGGACCAGACCGAAGCCCTGGCCCAGGCCGGCCTCGACTACTACAACCACAACCTCGATACCTCGCCGGAATTTTACGGCAGCATCATCACCACCCGTACCTACAGCGAGCGCCTGCAAACCCTGGCCTATGTGCGTAATTCGGGGATGAAGATCTGCTCGGGCGGCATCCTCGGCATGGGCGAGTCCCTCGACGACCGCGCCAACCTGCTGATCCAGTTGGCCAATCTGCCGGAGCATCCGGAGTCGGTGCCGATCAACATGCTGGTGAAGGTGGCCGGTACGCCGTTGGAAAACGCCGAGGACATCGACCCGTTCGACTTTATCCGCATGCTGGCGGTGGCGCGCATTCTGATGCCGCAATCCCATGTGCGCCTGTCGGCCGGCCGTGAAGCGATGAATGAACAGATGCAGGCGCTGGCGTTTTTCGCCGGGGCGAACTCGATCTTCTATGGCGACAAACTGCTGACCACCGCCAACCCGCAAGCCGACAAAGACATGCAACTGTTCGCGCGCCTGGGCATCCTGCCGGAAGCCCGTGAAGAGCATGCCGACGAAGTGCACCAGGCGGCGATCGAACAGGCGTTGGTGGAGCACAAGAGCAGCGAGCAGTTTTACAACGCCGCTGTTTGACCCAAATGCAATTCAAATGTGGGAGGGAGCAAGCCCCCTCCCACATGTTCTACCGCGAACATCCTGCTGAATCGAGGCCTGCATGTCTTTCGATCTCGCCGCGCGCCTCGCTGCCCGCCGTGCCGAACATCTTTACCGTCAACGTCCTCTGCTCCAGAGCCCCCAAGGCCCGCAAGTGGTGGTAGACGGGCAGCCGCTGTTGGCGTTCTGCAACAACGACTACCTGGGGCTGGCCAATCACCCGCAAGTGATCGAAGCCTGGCGCGCCGGTGCATCTCGTTGGGGCGTGGGCGGTGGCGCTTCGCACCTGGTGGTCGGGCACGCCATGCCGCACCACGAACTCGAAGAAGCCCTGGCCGACCTGACCGGTCGCCCGCGTGCCTTGCTGTTTACCACCGGTTACATGGCCAACCTGGGCGCGGTCACCGCATTGGTGGGGCAGGGCGATACGGTACTCGAAGACCGCCTTAACCATGCCTCGCTGCTGGATGCCGGCTTGCTGTCGGGTGCGCGGTTCAATCGCTACCTGCATAACGACGCGGCCAGCCTGGCCAAGCGCCTGGAAAAAGCCACCGGCAATACCCTGGTGGTCACCGACGGTGTGTTCAGCATGGATGGCGACCTGGCCGACCTGCCCGCGCTGGCGCGCGAAACCAAGGCCAAGGGCGCCTGGTTGATGGTGGATGACGCCCATGGCTTCGGCCCGCTGGGGGCCAACGGTGGTGGGATCGTCGAGCACTTTGGCTTGAGCCAGGACGATGTACCGGTATTGGTCGGCACGCTTGGCAAGGCATTCGGCACCGCCGGTGCGTTCGTGGCGGGCAGTGAAGAGCTGATCGAAAGCCTGATCCAGTTCGCCCGGCCGTACATCTACACCACCAGCCAACCGCCGGCGCTGGCCTGCGCCACACTCAAAAGCCTGGAGCTGCTGCGCACCGAGCATTGGCGGCGTGAACACCTCAACGGCCTGATTCGCCAGTTCCGCCAAGGGGCCGAGCAGCTTGGCCTGAACTTGATGGACAGCTTCACCCCGATCCAACCGATCCTGGTCGGCGACAGCGCCAGAGCCGTGCGTTTATCGCAGAGGCTGCGCGAGCGCGGCCTGATGGTCACCGCGATCCGCCCACCCACCGTGCCCGCCGGCGGTGCGCGGTTGCGCGTGACGTTGACGGCGGCCCACAGTGAAGCGCAGGTGCAGCTATTGTTGAGCGCATTGCAAGCGTGTTTGCGCCTGGAGCCTGCCCATGCGTAATCGACTGGTATTGCTGCCCGGCTGGGGCCTTGGCGTATCGCCGCTGGAACCATTGGCCGCCGCCTTGCAGGGCCTGGATGAACACCTGCACGTGCAGATCGAGCCGTTGCCTGCGCTGGGCTCCTGCGACCTGGAAGAATGGCTCGATGAACTTGACGCGACCTTGCCGGACAACACCTGGCTGGGCGGCTGGTCCCTCGGCGGCATGCTGGCCGCCGAGTTGGCGGCACGGCGCGGCGAGCGTTGCTGTGGCCTGGTGACCCTGGCGAGCAACCCGTGTTTTGTTGCCCACGAGGGCTGGCCGGATGCGATGCCCGCCGAGACGTTCGATGCGTTCCTCAGCGGTTGCCACGCTGACTCGCAAGTCACTCTCAAACGCTTTGGACTGCTGTGTGCCAAAGGCGCCGCCGACCCTCGCGGGCTCTCGCGTTTGCTGGTCAGCGGCGCCCCGCATACGGCCCCCCATGTATTGATGCCGGGTTTAGAGTTACTCGCTCAATTGGACACGCGTGAGGCCTTGCTCGCCTATCGCGGCCCGCAGTTGCACCTGTTTGCCGCTATGGACGCGTTGGTGCCCGCGCAGGCGGCCAGTGCGCTCTTGGCATTGTTGCCCGATGTAGAAATCGGCCTGATTGAACAAGCCGGTCACGCTTTTCTTCTGGAGGACCCTCACGGTGTGGCGGAGGCCATCCAGGCTTTTTTGCATGAGTGTGTTGATGACTGATCTCTCCCAACCTTCACTGCCGGGCGCCTTGCCGGACAAGCTCCGGGTGGCGGCCTCGTTCTCCCGTGCGGCAGCCAGTTACGACAGCGTCGCTCAATTGCAGCGAGCGGTGGGGCACGGCCTGCTGTCGCGTTTGCCGTCGGCGGGGGCGCCACAACGTTGGCTGGATATGGGCTGCGGCACAGGTTACTTCAGCCGTGTGTTAGCTGAACGCATGCCCGCGAGCCAAGGCGTGGCGCTGGATATTGCCGAGGGCATGCTTGCTCATGCGCGGCCTTCAGGTGGCGCGCAGCACTTCATTGCCGGTGATGCGGAACGCTTGCCGCTGAAAGCTGACAGCTTCGGGCTGCTGTTCTCCAGCCTGGCGGTGCAATGGTGTGCGAACTTCGACGCAGTGCTGAGCGAGGCCTATCGGGTGCTGCAGCCGGGCGGCGTATTGGCGTTTGCCAGTTTATGCGTGGGCACGCTGGATGAACTGCGCGAAAGCTGGCGCGCCGCCGATGGCCTGGTGCACGTCAACCGTTTCCGTACCTTCGAGGCTTACCAGCAATTGTGCGCGGCCAGCGGTTTGCGCGTGGTCAGCCTGGAGCGCCAGCCCCATGTGCTGCATTACCCCGATGTGCGCAGCCTGACCCACGAATTGAAGGCCCTGGGCGCACACAATCTGAACCCAGGCCGCCCCGGTGGGTTGACGGGCCGCGCGCGAATTGCCGCATTGGTTCAAGCGTATGAGCAGTTCCGCCAGGCCCAGGGCCTGCCGGCAACGTATCAAGTGGTGTATGCCGTACTGGAGAAACCTCTATGAGCCCCGCTTATTTCATCACCGGCACCGACACCGATGTGGGCAAGACCACCGTCGCCGCCGGCCTGTTGCACGCGGCGCGCCAAGCCGGCAGAAGCACGGCTGCGGGCAAACCGGTGGCGTCCGGCTGCGCGCTGACGCCCCACGGCCTGCGCAACGACGATGCCCTGGCGCTGCTGGCGCAGTGTTCATTGCCGCTCAGTTATGCCGAGGTCAACCCCGTGGCGTTCGAGCCTGCCATCGCACCGCATTTGGCGGCGCGCGAGGCAGGGGTTGCGCTGACGGTGCAGTCGTTGCTCAAACCCATGCAGCAGATTCTGGCGCGCCAGGCCGATTTCACCTTGATCGAAGGCGCCGGCGGCTGGCGCGTGCCGTTGGCTGATCAGGCCAACCTGTCAGACCTGGCCATGGCGCTCAAACTGCCGGTGATCCTGGTGGTGGGCGTGCGCCTGGGTTGTATCAGCCATGCCTTGCTCACCGCCGAGGCCATCGCGCGGGATGGTTTGCAGTTGGCGGGGTGGGTGGCCAATATCATTGATCCCAAGACCTCTCGTCTGGAAGAAAACCTCGCCACCCTGGCTGAGCGGTTGCCGGCGCCGTGCCTGGGGCGTGTGCCCAAGCTCAAGCACGCCGGGGCTGAAGCGGTGGCGCACCACCTGCACCTGGATCTGCTTGACTGATTTTGGCTATCGCTAAGGCACTGTGCCATTATTGTTTTTGACGGGCATTTGGCCACGATCTCTGCTTCAATCACCGCTCACGATTCTGTAAAGGCAGGCTTAGCCATGGAAATCTCTGGAAGCAGCGCGTTTTATTCGGGCCTGAATACCATTCAGTCCGGGCAGAACCGTGTGGACCAGGCCGCCGGCAAGATCGCCAGTGCCGCCACCAGTCAGCCTTCGGATGCCCAGAATGATCGCCTGCAGGCGGTCAATCGCGGCCAACCGACCAACTCCGCCAGCAATATGGTGGAACTGGCCGAAGGCAAGTTCCAGGTCGAGCTGGGCGTCAAGGTGGCCAAGGCTTCGGACGAAATGCTCGGTACATTGATCGACACTTACGCCTGATCTGCCGGCGTTTGAACCTGTGGGAGGGGGCTTGCTCCCGGTAGCGGTACATCAGTCAAAGAGATATCGACTGACACGACGCTATCGGGAGCAAGCCCCCTCCCACATTTGCCCTGTTTTATTCTGATCCCTTTCTATACATCTCTCTGATGTGGCATCCAGCCTCAGGCTTTGTTGCGCCTGGGTTGATGTGTGTCATGACAAACGGCATCTGAGCGACGCTTGACATCCCCAGGTCGTAAACGTATGTTTCAAACACCTGTTTGACCGCCACAATAAATTCCACGCGGTTGTTCATTCCAGCTACATCAGCAGAGGTTTATCGCTATGCCTGACTACAAGGCCCCCTTGCGTGATATTCGCTTCGTTCGTGACGAACTGCTCGGTTATGAAGCGCACTATCAGAGCCTGCCGGCTTGCCAGGACGCTACCCCGGACATGGTCGATGCCATCCTTGAGGAAGGCGCCAAGTTCTGTGAGCAAGTGCTGGCACCGTTGAACCGCGTGGGTGACATCGAAGGGTGCACCTGGAGTGAATCAGGCGTTAAGACCCCTACGGGCTTCAAAGAAGCCTACAAACAGTTCGTCGAAGGCGGCTGGCCGAGCCTGGCCCACGACGTGGAGCACGGTGGCCAAGGCCTGCCGGAATCCCTGGGCCTGGCCGTGAGCGAAATGGTCGGCGAAGCCAACTGGTCGTGGGGCATGTACCCAGGGCTGTCCCACGGTGCGATGAACACCATCTCCGAGCACGGCACTCCCGAGCAGCAAGAGGCTTACCTGACCAAACTGGTGTCGGGCGAATGGACCGGCACCATGTGCCTGACCGAGCCGCACTGCGGCACCGACCTGGGCATGTTGCGCACCAAGGCCGAACCTCAGGCCGATGGTTCCTACAAAGTCTCCGGTACCAAAATCTTCATTTCGGCCGGTGAACACGACATGGCCGACAACATCGTCCACATCGTACTGGCCCGCCTGCCGGATGCACCGGCCGGCACCAAAGGCATCTCGCTGTTTATCGTGCCCAAGTTCCTGCCTAACGCAGACGGTTCGATCGGCGCGCGTAACGCGGTGAGCTGCGGTTCCCTGGAGCACAAAATGGGGATCCACGGTAACGCCACCTGCGTGATGAACTTCGATGCGGCCACCGGTTACCTGATCGGCCCGGCGAACAAAGGCCTGAACTGCATGTTCACCTTTATGAACACCGCGCGCCTGGGCACTGCTTTGCAAGGCCTGGCTCACGCCGAGATCGGCTTCCAGGGCGGCCTGAAGTACGCTCGCGACCGCCTGCAAATGCGCTCCCTCACCGGCCCGAAAGCGCCGGAAAAAGCCGCTGACCCGATCATCGTTCACCCAGACGTGCGCCGCATGCTGCTGACCATGAAAGCCTTCGCCGAAGGCAACCGTGCGATGGTGTACTTCACCGCCAAGCAAGTGGACATCGTCAAGTACGGCACCGACGACGAAGCCAAGAAACAGGCCGATGGCTTGCTGGCATTCATGACCCCGATCGCCAAGGCGTTCATGACCGAAGTCGGTTTTGAATCGGCCAACCACGGCGTGCAGATCTACGGCGGCCACGGCTTTATCGCCGAGTGGGGCATGGAGCAGAACGTTCGCGACAGCCGCATCTCGATGCTGTACGAAGGCACCACCGGTATCCAGGCGCTGGACCTGCTCGGCCGTAAAGTGCTGATGACCCAGGGCGAAGCGCTCAAGGGCTTCACCAAAATCGTGCACAAGTTCTGCCAGGCCAACGAAGGCAACGAGGCTGTCAAAGAGTTCGTCGCACCGCTGGCGGCACTGAACAAAGAGTGGGGCGAGTTGACCATGAAGGTCGGCATGGCCGCGATGAAGGACCGTGAAGAAGTCGGTGCCGCTTCGGTGGATTACCTGATGTATTCCGGTTATGCCTGCCTGGCGTACTTCTGGGCCGACATGGCACGCCTGGCGGCCGAAAAACTGGCCGCCGGTACCAGCGAAGAGGCGTTCTACACCGCCAAGCTGCAGACCGCGCGGTTCTACTTCCAGCGTATCCTGCCGCGTACCCGTACCCACGTGGCCACCATGTTGTCGGGCGCCAACAACCTGATGGACATGAAAGAAGAAGACTTCGGCCTGGCTTACTAAGCGTCGGCAGGGTTTCTTCCACAGCGTAAAAGCCGCCGCTCTTTCGGGAGCGGCGGCTTTTTTATGGGCGTGCGCCCAACCCTCAAGGCGTCGGAATGAAAGGCGTCCCGTCGCAATAGACGTTTCCGGGTAAAACCCCCCTGACTCGAACGGGCACCGGCGTAGATCGAATCTGTTGATTGGCGCTATTTAGCGTTGAGTAGCTGACATACATCACACCTCTGCCGATTACCCCCATAGTCGTCGAGTAGGGCACGTCGACGATAAGGCCTCGTGTGGGCGCATCGGCGGAAAGCACCACAGAAACTGTGACTGCTGGAACGATGACGTTTGAACCATCATCCTGCCGGCTCAGCGCGCAGGTCACGGTCAACGATCTGCCGGCAATCAAGAGTGTCGAAGCGGGGATAGACACCTGAATGAAACGATTCGAATAGGTTGCGCCCAAGGGCAGCGCTGAGTTGCAGTTGAGGTTGCCGTCAGCGTTCAGGTTTTGCACCACCGGCGGCGCCAACGTCATCAGGGCTGACAGGTTGAAGGTCAGGGTTCGGACGGGGCCGTTGAAGGCAACCCCGCGGCTGGTAACTCGAAACCCAACCTGAGCCGAGGTATCCGTGTTGGCGGCGCCCGGCAGCGTGGCCAGTATTTGCCCCGTCGAGACAGTGAACGGTAGCGGCAAGGGTTGCCCTGCGTAAGTCAAGGACGCCGTTACGACGGTGCCCGCCAGGGTCACGGCCACCGTGTCGCCGATTTGCAGGCTGGCGTTGTCCAGCCATACGTCCACCCCTGGCTGGCCACTTTGGTTGATGTCCCATTGGGTCACGGTGTTGTCCGGCGCAATCGCCAGAGGTATCCGTGGCATGGCGATGTTGGAAGGCGTCACGCGTATGGCAACTGTTACCTCGAGACTCAGCGAGTCCCGGGCGCGGTTGCCGCCCTGGTCAATGAGGCGGTAGGTCAGTTGTTGTGTGCCGTTGCCTCGGGCACGAATGATCGCCGCCGGCACCGGGATCATGCGCTCAGCCGGCACGTCAGACAGGGTGACGGGTGGGGTGTAAGGCACCGCCAGATGGATGTTGGTGTTGCCGTAGTAGAACACTGCACGCACATTTTTCTTATCGTTGATCTGTTCATGCTCGGGAATCCGAAACCAGACCGGGTCATTGTTGGCCAGGTACTCATCGGTAATCAGTGGCGTCGCCAGGTTCGCCGGCAACAGTGGGCGCGGTGGTGTGATGGAGAGATAACCAAAAGGTGGCGTTTTATGGACCCGCAAGAGCGTGCTGGTGGTGGCACGCAACACATTGTCACCGTCGTCCACGGTATAGGTGAGCCAATACTCGCCCTCGTTGCCTACAAAACGACGTGGCACGACGACCTCAATATCCCCGACGGGATAGGCCGGCAATACCGTGTACGAGAACACCTGGTATTCCCCCGGTGGCGGTAACTGCGCGTACACCCTGATGCTGATTGGACGAGACACGGGAGGGCCGGGTTGCGGCAGCGCCGGAATGCGAATTCGCAAGTCTTTTGCGGCCACCGACAGGGGGACCAGGCCGTCGGCATTGGCAATTGCATCCACCACGATCAGCGGTGGCAGCCTGGAAATGGCGTGACGAATCAAGAACGCTGAGCTTGTGCGCACAAAATCGGCAATGGCGGTTTCCATGGGAACGCTCCCTTGATGTTTGAAGGACACTCCCTTGTCCCGACTGCTCGATGGGCGCTTAGTGGGTGTAGCCAGTAAACACTGCAAACCCCTCGGCGGATACTGTCAGAACTAACAGGGCGGATGGTCCGCTTATTGCCTATTTGGCGCGTGATAAAAAACCATAGCGTTGCGCTCAGGGATTGGGCAAACCGGCCGTTAAAGTAGTGGCAATTTGATACAGGGCAGACAGCTTGTGCTTAACTGTCGGCGTAACGGCATAGTGCCACTATTTTGTAGGTCGGAGTTTTACCCTTGTCACGCGTGTCGGCTGTGCGGTTCAGTCATTTTCTTCCCTCGTTGCTGCTCTTGCTGGCGGGGCTTTCGGCTGCATACGTCAAGGATCTCAACGTCTTCTTCACCTCGCTGTTCAACGTGTTGCCGACCCTGGTGTTGCTGCTCGGCGGTTCGTACTGCGCGGTATACCGGCGCCAGCGTGAGCTGTTCTTGATGATTACCGTGTACGTGGCCTACTTCCTGCTCGATACCCAGACCGATTTCTACCGTGACAACGGCCGCGTGCGCGAAGATGCGGCGGTGGTGTTTCACCTGTGTTGCCTGTTGTTGCCACTGCTGTTCAGCATTTATGCGTTGTGGCAGGAAAAAACCCACCTGTTCCGCGACTTCGTAGCGCGCGGCGCGGTGTTGCTGGCAATAGGCAGCGTAGCGTTGGCCCTTGAGCAAAGTTATCCCCAGGCGCTGTTGAACTGGCTGGCGCAGATCCGCTGGCCGGCGTTGCATGGCAACTGGATGAGCTTGATCCAGCTGTCGTACCCCATGTTCCTGATCGGCTTCCTGACGCTCGCGGCGCAATACTGGTACCAGCCGCGCCCGCTGCATGCGGCGCAATTGGTGGGGGGGCTGGGGCTGTTCTGGATGTTGCCCCAGACGTTCATCCTGCCGTTTACCCTCAATATCATGTGCAGCCAGGTGATGTTGATGATCGCTGCCGGCGTGGCCCATGAGGCCTATCAAATGGCGTTTCGCGATGAGCTGACCGGTTTGCCGGGGCGTCGTGCGCTCAACGAGCGCATGCAACGGCTGGGGCGTAACTATGTGCTGGCGATGACCGACGTCGACCACTTCAAGCGCTTCAACGACACCCATGGCCACGATGTCGGCGACCAAGTGCTGCGCCTGGTGGCGAGCAAATTGTCCCGGGTCAGCGGTGGCGGGCGTGCGTACCGCTATGGCGGTGAAGAGTTTGCCGTGGTGTTTGCCGGCAAGAGCCTGGATGAGTGCATGCCGCACTTGGAGGAAATTCGCGAGATCGTCGCCAATTACGACATCAAGCTGCGCAACTCGGATCGCCCTCAGGATGATAGCCAGGGCCGGCAACGCCGCGCGGGCAGCGGCGCGTCGAGCGTGTCGGTGACGGTCAGCATCGGCGTGGCCGAGCGCCAAGCCGAACAGCGCACCCCTGAAGAAGTGCTCAAGTCCGCCGACCAGGCGCTGTATGCCGCCAAAGGCGCGGGGCGCAACTGTGTGATCGCCGCCGGGCAAACACGGCGTGGCGCGGTGCGCATGGAGAGCGCTGCCGGTTGACTGATGGCGACGTATTCAGCGGTTCTACAGTGATTGTTCGGGGCGCTGGCCGGCAGTAGGTTGATGGCATCTGCTGCCGGAGACATGACCATGCCTGAGTACAAAGCTCCCCTGCGCGACATGCGCTTTTTGATCGACAACGTGTTTGATTTCCACGGCCACTACGCCGCGTTGGGCGCAACCGACGCCAGCCCGGACATGGTCAACGCGATCCTCGAAGAAGGCGCCAAATTTTGCGAGAACGTGCTCTCGCCGCTCAACCGCAGCGGCGATGAAGAAGGCTGCCATTTCGACAATGGCGTGGTCACTACGCCCAGGGGTTTCAAGGAAGCCTTCGCCCAGTATGTCGAGGGCGGCTGGCATGGCGTAGCGGCAGACCCGGCCTACGGCGGCCAGGGTTTGCCGCAGTCGCTGGGCCTGGTGCTCAGTGAGATGATCGGCTCCAGCAACACCTCCTGGGGCATGTACCCGGGGCTGACTCATGGCGCCATGTCGGCGATCCATGCCCACGGCACTGCCGAGCAGAAAGACATCTTCCTGGGCAAGCTCACCGCCGGCGAATGGACCGGCACCATGTGCCTGACCGAAGCCCATTGCGGCACCGACCTGGGCCTGATCAAGACCCGCGCCGTGCCCCAGGCCGATGGCAGCTATGCCGTTACCGGCAGCAAAATCTTCATCTCGGCCGGCGAGCACGACATGAGCGCCAATATCATCCATTTGGTGCTGGCCAAGCTGCCGGATGCGCCGGCCGGCACCAAGGGCATTTCGCTGTTTATCGTGCCCAAGTTCCACGCCGACTCCGGCGAGCGCAACGCGGTGAACTGTGGCGCCATCGAGCACAAGATGGGCATCAAGGCCTCAGCCACTTGCGTGCTGAACTTCGACGGGGCCAAGGGCTTTTTGATTGGCGAGGCCAACAAAGGCCTCAACTGCATGTTCACCATGATGAACCACGCGCGCCTGGGCACCGGCATGCAAGGCCTGTGCAATGGCGAAGCGAGCTTCCAGGGCGCGATAAAATACGCCAATGATCGCCTGCAAATGCGCTCGCTGACCGGCGCCAAGGCCCCGGACAAGGCTGCCGATCCGATCATCGTGCACCCCGACGTGCGACGCATGCTGCTGACCATGAAGGCCTTCAACGAGGGCAACCGCGCACTCACCTATTTCACCGCGCAGCTGCTTGATACCGCGCACCTGAGCAGCGACGCCGGCCAGCGCCAGGAAGCCGAAGACCTGTTGGCGTTCCTCACGCCGATCTGCAAAGCCTTTATGACCGACACCGGGCTGGAAGTGACCAACCATGGCATGCAGGTATTCGGCGGCCACGGCTACATCCGCGAGTGGGGCATGGAGCAACTGGCGCGCGATGCGCGTATCGCGCCGATTTATGAAGGTACCAATGGCATCCAGGCCCTCGACCTGCTGGGGCGCAAGGTGCTGGGCAGCCAGGGCAAGTTGCTGCGCGGGTTTACCAAAATCGTGCATAAGTTTTGCGCCGCGAATGCCGAGCATGCGCAGCTCAAGTCCTATGTGGCGCAGCTTAACCAACTGAACCAGCAATGGGGCGAGTTGACCAGCCAGGTCGGTATGGCCGCGATGAAGAATCCGGATGAAGTAGGCGCCGCCGCGGTGGATTACTTGATGTACAGCGGTTACATCATCCTCGCCTACCTGTGGCTGCGCATGGCGATTGCGGCGCAGGGCCACGGCGATGCCGAGTTCGCCAAGGCCAAGCTGGCCACCTGTGAGTTTTACTTCAAGCGCCTGTTGCCGCGTACCGCGACCCATCGCGCCGCGGTGGAAGCGGGCAGTGAATGCCTGATGAGTCTGTCTGCGGCGGCGTTTATGCTGGAGTGACTTAAAAATACCAGCTAGTCACAAGTGGACCCTATGTGTCTGAAAAGTTGTTCGGGTACACTCGGAGCCTGTAAAACAGATCCTATCGAATCACTTTTCACGTTCTCACGAGGTTTGCCATGGCTGATTACAAAGCGCCGCTGCGTGATATGCGCTTCGTCCTCAACGAAGTGTTTGAGGTTGCCGCTACCTGGGCCCAATTGCCGGCGTTGGCAGACACCGTTGACGCCGATACTGTCGAGGCGATTCTCGAAGAGGCCGGCAAAGTGACCGCCAAATCCATCGCGCCGCTCAGCCGCGGTGGCGATGAGCAGGGTTGCCGTTGGGACAACACCGCCGTGTTTACCCCGGACGGTTTCCCACAGGCCTACAAAACCTACGCCGAAGGCGGCTGGGTGGGCGTAGGCGGTGATCCTTCGTTTGGCGGCATGGGCATGCCCAAGGCGGTGTCGGCGCAAGTTGAAGAGATGATCAACTCGTCGAGCCTGGCGTTCGGGCTTTACCCGATGCTGACCTCCGGCGCCTGTGTGTCGATCGCTACCCACGCCAGCGAGGAACTCAAGGCGGCCTACCTGCCGAAGATGTATTCCGGCGAGTGGGCCGGCTCCATGTGCCTGACCGAGGCCCATGCCGGTACCGACCTGGGGATGATCCGCACAAAAGCCGAACCTCAGGCGGACGGTTCCTACACCGTCAGCGGGACCAAGATTTTTATCACCGGCGGCGAACACGATCTCACCGACAACATCATCCACCTGGTGCTGGCCAAGTTGCCGGACGCGCCGGCAGGTCCAAAGGGTATCTCGTTGTTCCTGGTACCGAAGTTCATGGTCAATGCCGACGGCAGCCTGGGCGCACGTAACCCGGTGAGCTGTGGCTCCATCGAGCACAAGATGGGTATCCAGGCCTCTGCGACCTGCGTGATGAACTTCGACGCAGCCGTGGGTTACCTGGTGGGCGAGCCGAACCGTGGGTTGGCGGCGATGTTCACCATGATGAACTACGAGCGTCTGGGTGTGGGTATCCAGGGCCTGGCTTCCGGCGAACGCTCTTACCAGAACGCCATTGACTATGCGCGTGACCGTCTGCAGAGCCGCTCCCCGCTGGGGGCTCAGGCGAAAGACAAAGCGGCCGACCCGATCATCGTGCACCCCGACGTGCGGCGCATGTTGCTGACCATGAAAGCTTCGAACGAAGGGGGCCGGGCGTTCTCCACCTACGTGGCGACGCAGTTGGACATCGCCAAGTTCAGCGACGACGCCGCTGCCCGCGAACGTGCGGATAACCTGGTGGCGTTGCTGACGCCGGTGGCCAAGGCGTTCCTGACCGACCTGGGCCTGGAAACCACTGTGCTCGGCCAACAAGTGTTCGGCGGTCACGGCTACATCCGTGAGTGGGGTCAGGAGCAATTGGTGCGTGATGTGCGCATCACCCAAATCTACGAAGGCACCAACGGCATCCAGGCCCTGGACTTGATGGGGCGCAAGATCGTCGGCAGCGGCGGCGCGTTCTACCGCGTGTTCGCCGATGAGATCCGTCAGTTCATCGCAGGCGCGGGCGCCGAATTGGCCGAGTTCACCCAGCCGCTGAGCGCGGCGGTCGACAACCTGGACGAACTGACGGCCTGGGTGCTGGATCGCGCCAAGGCCAATCCGAACGAAATCGGCGCGGCTTCGGTGGAGTATTTGCATGCGTTTGGCTACGTGGCATACGCCTACATGTGGGCGCGCATGGCCAAGGCTGCCGTGGGCAAAGAAGAGGAAGATGACTTCTACGCCAGCAAGCTGGGCACGGCACGGTTCTACTTTGCCCGCCTGTTGCCACGTATTCACTCGCTGATCGCGTCGGTAAAAGCCGGTAGTGAATCGCTGTTTTTGCTGGATGAAGCCCTGTTTTAAGGGCTCGGAGGGCGTGTAAGCATTCTCTTACATGACGTGCTGCTAATCGTCCTCTATCGCCACATTGGATCCACGGATAATCTACTTCACATGGACGTCGCGCAGGAAGCGCAAAGCAACAACACGGACACGTAGGATTCTGCCAGGAAGGCGGAGTGAAATGGATGTCAGGGAAACAGTCTGCAAAGCCCCGCTTCGGCGGGGTTTTCTTTTGCCCGCGAAAAAGTCAGGCGGGTGCCTGCGGCGCGTTCATCACGTCTTCCAGCAAGGTGCGCAGCAATGCCAGCGTCGCCTGTTGACGCTGCACATCGCGGCATACCAGGCCGACTTTCAACGGCACCCTCGGCTCACTCAACGGTTTCCACAGCAGCGACTGGCTGTTGTGTTCATCCTGTGAGCGCCCCGGCAGCACCGTGGCCAATCGGGTGTTGGGCAGGCTGTCGAGAATACCCACCATGGTATTGAGTTCTGCCTGCACCTGCGGCCGCCGCCCCAGGTTGGCGAGTTGCCCCTGCCAGATCTGCCTGATCTGAAACTCTTCCCCCAGCAGCAACATCGGCAACTCGGCGGCTTGTTTCAGCGAGACTTTCTTGAATTCGCGCAGGGGATGGTCGTCGGGGATGACCACCTTCAGCTCGTCTTCGTACAGCAGCACGCCGTGTAACCCCGGTTGACGTGGCGGCAGATAGCTGATGCCGATGTCCAGTGAACCGTTGAGCAACCGCCGCTCAATCTCAATACCGGTCAATTCGTAGATCTGCACCACCAGGTGCGGCTGGGCCTTGCGCACACGCTCAAGCATTTGCGGCACCAGGCTGGTGTGCACGGTTTGCAGCACGCCGATGGCCAAGGTGCTCAACGCCTGGCCCTTGAAGTTGCGCAACGCCTCGACGGCCTGCTGCATGCCGTCAATCAACGGCAACGCGTGGTTGTACAAGGTGTGGGCCGCAAGTGTCGGCAATAGCCGCTTGCTGCTGCGTTCGAACAGGCTCACATCCAGGTTCTGCTCCAACTGGCGGATCTGTTGCGACAAGGCCGGTTGGGAGATCGACAGACGTTCCGCGGCACGGCCCACATGGCCTTCTTCGTACACCGCGACGAAATAACGCAGTTGCTTGAAATCCATAAGTCTTTCTTATCGAAAAAGCAGGAAAATCGAAATGGCCGATGGCCCCCGAGATGGCTAGTCTAGCGCCTATTCGCAGGGCTTACAGGGCCGGATCGGGCAATGAACAGTGTTTGTGTTGATAGCGTTTACATAGGCAAGACAGAAAACCCACAGCGGGTGTTCGTACCAGGCTCGATTGCTATCGGGGTGGATCTGTGAATCTGTTCACTAGGCGTCGCCCCACGCCCAGCCTGGATGACTTGGTTATGGACGCAGCGGGTGACGTGACCAGTGAATCCTTGATGCCTACCGTGGCACGGCCGCCACACGTGTTTTTGCGTGGCCAGGGTTCCTGGTTGTGGGACAGCGACGACCGCGCTTACCTGGACTTCAGCCAGGGCAATGGCGCGAACAGCCTCGGCCATAGCCCGCAGGTATTGATCCGCGCCCTCGGTGAACAGACCCAAGCACTGATCAACCCCGGCATGGGCCTGCATAACCGCACCCAGCTCAATCTCGTCGAGCGTTTGTGCCACCGCACCGGCAGCGACCAGGCCTACCTGCTCAACAGCGGCGCCGAAGCCTGTGAAGCGGCGATCAAGTTGGCGCGCAAATGGGGCCAACTGCATCGCGGCGGCGCATACCGCATTATCAGCGCCAGCAACGGTTGCCATGGCCGCAGCTTCGCGACGCTGGCGGCCTCGGCGGGCGCCTTGGAAAACCGCTTCGAACCCCAATTACCCGGCTTTACCCACGTGCCATTCAACGATCTGCCGGCGCTGCATGCCGCCGTCGATGCGCAAACCGTGGCGATCATGCTTGAGCCGCTCCAGGGCGTCGGCGTCATTCCCGCCACCGAGCATTACTTGAAGGGCGTCGAGCGGCTGTGCCGTGAACTGGGGATCCTGCTGATTCTTGACGAAGTGCAAACCGGCCTTGGCCGTTGCGGGACGTTACTTGCCGAGCAGCAGTACGGCGTGCGCGCCGACATCATCACCCTCGGTAAAGGCCTGGGCGGCGGCGTGCCCTTGGCGGCACTGTTGGCACGCGGCAAGGCGTGCTGCTTTGAAGTGGGTGAGTTGGACGGCACCCATCATGGCAACGCGCTGATGGCATCGGCCGGCGCGGCGGTGCTCGACACGGTGCTGGAGCACGGCTTTCTCGAGCATGTGCGCGAGTCCGGCGTTTATCTGGGCGAAGGGCTGGCGCGCCTGGCTTACCGCTACGATCACGGCCAACTGCGCGGCCAAGGCCTGATATGGGGCTTGACGTTGTCGGAGGATTCAGCACATGCCGTGGTAAAAGCCGCGCTGCACGAAGGCCTGATCCTCACCGCGCCGCAACCCGACTGCCTGCGCTTGACCCCCGCGCTGACGGTGAGCAAAAGCAACATCGACGAAATGCTCCTGCGCCTGGCCCGCGCCTTCTCCCGCGTACGCACCGCGCAGCTGCAATGCCGCAAGGGCATCGCCGTTTAACCTGTTATTCCTGAACCGTCTCGCGGTATACGCGGCGCCTCCAGCCTGACTCTTTTGGCTGGGGGCGTTTTTTTATGCTTATTGCGGGATGGCGCAATGCCAGAACTCACTGAACCCTCACGAGCCCCCAAGGTCGATTAGCTACACGGCTCACACGAGCCGATTTTATGGAGCTGACCCATGGATTTCATTCGTATCATCATCGCTATTCTGCTGCCGCCACTGGGTGTGTTCCTGCAAGTAGGCTTCGGCGGCGCGTTCTGGCTGAATATTCTGCTGACCTTGTGCGGTTACTTCCCTGGCATCATCCATGCGGTGTACATCATCGCCAAGCGCTGAGGCCCTTAGCCTTTTGCGATGAGCCGTGAGTTGCGCTCATTGCGAAAGGCCAGTTGCTCGATGCTCAGGCTGGCGTGCTCGGCGTCTTCCCGCGCTTGCAGGATGATGCCGTGGTGTTCGGACTTGCTGCACACGGGGTCGGCATTGCTGGCGTCGCCCGTGAGCATGAAGGCCTGGCAACGGCAGCCGCCGAAGTCCTTTTCCTTTTCGTCGCATGAACGGCATGGCTCGGGCATCCAGTCGTAGCCGCGAAAGCGATTGAAGCCAAAGGAGTCGTACCAGATGTGCTGCATGCTGTGGTCGCGCACATTGGGAAACTGCACCGGCATTTGTCGGGCTCCGTGGCAGGGCAGGGCGGTGCCGTCCGGTGTGACCGTCAGAAAAATACTGCCCCAGCCGTTCATGCAGGCTTTGGGGCGCTCCTCGTAGTAATCCGGGGTCACAAAGATCAGTTTGCACGGGTGGCCTTGCGCTTCGAGCTTTGCGCGGTATTCGTTGGTGATGCGTTCGGCACGCACCAACTGTTCTTTGGTGGGCAATAAACCCACGCGATTGAGCTGCGCCCAGCCGTAGAACTGGCAGGTGGCAAGCTCGACGAAGTCCGCTTCCAGCGCGATGCACAGCTCGATGATGCGGTCGATCTTGTCGATATTGTGCCGATGGGTGACGAAGTTCAGCACCATCGGGTAGCCGTGGGCTTTCACCGCCCGGGCCATTTCCAGCTTTTGCGCGAAGGCTTTTTTCGAGCCGGCCAGCAGGTTGTTCACCTGCTCGTCGCTGGCCTGGAAGCTGATCTGGATATGGTCCAGGCCGGCCTTCTTGAAGTCGCTGATTTTCTGCTCGGTCAGGCCGATGCCGGAGGTGATCAGGTTGGTGTAGAAGCCCAGCTTGCGCGCCTCGGCGATCAACTCCGCGAGGTCCTGGCGCACCAGCGGTTCACCGCCGGAAAAACCCAACTGCGCGGCGCCCATTTCGCGGGCTTCACGAAACACCTTGATCCACTGCTCGGTGCTCAGCTCTTTGCCCTGCTCGGCGAAATCCAGCGGGTTGGAGCAGTAAGGGCACTGCAACGGGCAGCGGTAGGTCAGCTCGGCCAACAGCCACAAGGGCAGGCCGATGGCTGGCTTTTCAGGCAAGGGTAATCCAGTGCTCAGCACGGGCGACCTCCATGAATTGCTCGATGTCGTCACCGAGCTCAGACACACCAGGAAATTGTTGGTCCAGTTTGGCGATGATCGCCGCTACGTCGCGCTCGCCATCGATCAAGCCGCCGATCAACGCGGCACTGTCGTTGAGCTTGATCATGCCTTCGGGGTAGAGCAATACATGGCCTTTTTGCGCCGGCTCGTACTGGTAACGATAGCCCTGGCGCCAGGTCGGTATTTTGCTGCGATCAAAGCTCATAGGGCGATCCCTTTATGCCAGACCCGCTGCTCGGTCACGCTGTGATAGGGCGGGCGTTTGAGTTCATAGGCCATGCTCATGGCGTCGAGCATGCTCCACAGGATGTCCAGTTTGAACTGGAGAATTTCCAGCATGCGGTCCTGGCCTTCACGGGTGGTGTAGTGCTGCAGGGTGATCGCCAAGCCGTGTTCAACATCGCGACGGGCCTGGCCCAGGCGGGTGCGAAAGTACTCGTAGCCGGTCGGGTCGATCCACGGGTAATGCTGTGGCCAGCTGTCGAGGCGCGATTGGTGGATCTGCGGCGCGAACAGCTCGGTCAGCGAACTGCTGGCAGCTTCCTGCCAACTGGCGCGACGGGCAAAGTTGACGTAGGCATCCACCGCAAAACGCACGCCGGGCAGCACCAGTTCCTGGGAGCGCAGTTGGTCCGGGTCGAGACCGACGGCCTGGCCCAGGCGCAACCAGGCTTCGATGCCGCCGTCTTCTCCGGGCGCGCCGTCATGGTCGAGCAGGCGCTGGATCCATTCGCGACGGATCTCGCGGTCCGGGCAGTTGGCCAGGATCGCGGCGTCTTTCAGGGGAATGTTTACCTGATAGTAGAAGCGGTTGGCGACCCAGCCCTGGATCTGTTCGCGGCTGGCGCGGCCTTCATACATCGCCACGTGGTACGGGTGGTGAATATGGTAGAAGGCGCCCTTGGCCCGCAAGGCCGCTTCGAACTCGGCGGGCGTCAGCGGTGTGTCAGTCATTTGCGTTGCTCCTACAGTTCAATGCTCATGCCGTCGTAAGCCACTTCGACATTGCGCCGCGCCAGCTCTGCCCGCTCGGGGGAGTCTTCATCGAGGATCGGGTTGGTGTTGTTGATGTGGATAAGCACCTTGCGTTGCGCCGGTAGCTGCTCAAGCACTTCGAGCATGCCGCCGGGGCCGTTCTGCGCCAGGTGGCCCATCTCGCGCCCGGTGCGGGTGCCGACGCCCCGGCGCTGCATTTCATCGTCGTCCCACATCGTGCCGTCCACCAGCAGGCAGTCGCTGCCGGCCATGATCTCCAGCAATGGCGCGTCGACCTTGCCCAGCCCCGGGGCATAGAACAGTTTGCCGCCGGTGCGCAGGTCTTCGACGATCAGGCCGATATTGTCGCCCGGGTGCGGGTCGAAGCGGTGCGGCGAGTAGGGCGGTGCGGCGCTGCGCAGCGGTAGCGGGGTGAAACGCAGGTTCGGGCAGGCGGGGATGCTGAAGCTGGCGTCCAGCTCGATGCGGTTCCAGGCCAGGCCGCCGTTCCAGTGAGTGAGCATGGTGAACAGCGGGAAACCGGTGCTCAGGTCTTCATGGACCATGTCGGTGCACCACACCTGGTGCGGGCAGCCTTCGCGCAGGCTCAACAGGCCGGTGGTGTGGTCGATCTGGCTGTCCATCAGGATGATCGCGCCGATGCCGGTATCGCGCAGCGCACGGCCGGGTTGCATCGGCGCAAACGCTTGCAGTTGCGCGCGAATATCCGGGGAGGCGTTGCACAGCACCCAATTCACGCCGTCGTCGGAGATCGCGATGGACGACTGGGTACGCGCCTGCGCCCGCAGGCTGCCGTCACGAAAACCTGCGCAGTTCACGCAGTTGCAATTCCACTGTGGGAAACCACCGCCGGCGGCAGAACCTAGAATCTGGACAAACATGATTGCTCCATCACGCAAAGCTCAAAACAAAAACGCCCCGGGCGAACCGAGGCGTTGTATTACCCAGCGGATTAACGGCTGGCGAAGTACATGGTGACTTCGAAGCCGATGCGCAGATCAGTGTAAGCAGGTTTGGACCAAGTCATATTCTTACTCCTACGAAGGGATGGGACGTTTACTACCAAGTAATACATATAGTCCACCTCCAGCTGGAGATGTTCAGATGTTCGCCCGGGAATGTTACGCAATTCTAATCAAGTTAGCGCTGTCTTGGTGGAAAAAGCCTATTGCAGCGTAGGCAATGATCAGCCCGCTGGTTTCCACCCGTCACCGGTGTGCGAACCGTTGGCCACACAGCGCCAGCCGCCTTGGGCATCGTTCAGTTGCTGGGCGGCGAGTAAAAGCTCATCAACGCCGCAGCTTTGGATCAACGCCTGAAGGCGCGCCAGATAATCCGACGGGTGGCCCGCCAGATGCGCGTGCCATAGCCATTCAGCGGCTTGGGTCATCGACAGCACCTGAGGCGAGAACTGCTGCGCCAGTGCCAGGTTGCCCGCGTTTGCGCGGCTGCGGACCAGCGCCGGCAATTGCGTCAGAAATGTCTGAAGGTGCGCAACGATCCCCTCAAGGGGCACGCTCGGGGATTGCACGCCAAACAGCAGGCCGGTTTGCCCGTTGATCTGTCGGATACCGCTGAATACGGCGTAGCCCACTTGCAGTTCGACCCGCAGGCGTTGGTAGAACGGCCCCTGGAGAATATGACCGAGCAGGCGCCACGCGGCTTCGTCCGCCAGGGCTTGGCTGGGTGTTGGGCAAAACAGCAGTAAGGCGGCTTCGGTGGAGTCGGTTTTTACCTCATGCCACACGCGTTGGCCGCTGAGGTCTTGGTGTGTGTGCTCCAGGCTGGTGGGTTGGCCCGGCAGGCGAGCGGCGGCGGACTTGAGCGCCGCTTCGCACGCGGCGGGAAAACCCAGACCGAGGCCATGCCAGCGGGCGGTGCTCCATGCGGCGGGCTGTTCGCCGGGGGCGAAATGGCTTGCGGCGCAGCACGCCGGTAACGCCTTGAGCAGTTCGCGAATGGCCATCATGGGCGTCGGAACGAGAGGCGCCTCCTGGGGCTGATTCAGGCGCTGGGCCAAGGCTTCGAGGATGGCCGGCATCGGCTCGTGCAGCCCGATTATTTTCAGCAGCCATTCATTGCCGGCGGTTTCGAAAGACAGCTCGACGCCTGCTTGGTGAGCGCTCTCCCGCACGGCTTGCATAGTGCTTTCTAGTGCGGGCGCCGCGCATTCGAACTGCCAGCGCAGGTACAGCGCACCTTCACCGCTGCTATCCGCCAGCGCCTGGCTGAACGTCGGCGCCGCTACCTCTCGACGCCCTCGGGAACGATCCTGGGCAAAAGTACGTAAGCCTCGATGCGCGCTGGTTTGGCCGCGAATCAGGCCCGCGCGTTCTTCCTTGATCGGCGGCCGTAGGAACGGGTTGTTCGGGGGGAGTTGCCAAGGGTGCCTGGAGGGCGGCAGGTGCAGCGAATCGAGCATGGCCTTGAGCGCTGTGGCGCCCTGCTCCGAAAGGTCTTCGCTGTCGTTTCGGGCCAATGCCAGGGCGTCCTGGACCTGTGGTTGGCGAGCATTCAGCAGGGCGAACTCTTCGCGCAGTGGCGTCCAGTCGCTGTGTGCGAAAAAGCTCAGCCAATCATGTAGCAGCGCCTGAATCTGTGTCGCCGGTTCGCCTTGAGTGCTGCGCGTGATAACGATATCCAGCAGCGCTTGCCCGGCGAAGTGGTACGGCGCCGACGCCTGCACTGCGGTGGCCAGCCCGCGTGTTTTCAGCTCGGCGAGCAGGCCGCCGGGCGCCGGGGCATTGAGCCAGGTACACAAAAAATCCAGTGCTTCACGCGATGCCTCGCAGGCGATGACGTGGTGCCAATGCGGGCTGGCGCCAGGTTGGCAGCTATATGCCTGGCCCTGCATCAAGGCAGGCGGAACGGCTTGGGGATGCCAAGGCCCTGACGTCAGCTGCTCGCTGAACCGCTGTGCCAGGGCTTCGAGCTCTACCAGTGACTGCGGGCCGGCAAGGCTCAAGGTCATCTGCCCGCTCTGATAGAAATGTGCATGGAATTCGCGCAGCGCTTGCTGAAAGGTCTCCCGCTCCACCGGTAGCGTGTCGCGGTTGCCCGCGTGAAAGCCACGCAGCGGATGGTCCGCCGCCAAGCCTTCAAACACCGCCACCTGCTGTTGAGCCTTGGCATCCTGGGACCAGGCCACGAATTCCGCGTGCAGCACTTCGCGCTCGCGCAGTTGATCGTCCAACGCCAGGCGCGGATGAGTCAGCATGTCTGCCAACCGATCCAGCCCATCGGCGAAGGTCGGCACAGGCAGTTCGAAGAAAAAGTCCGTGGTGCGTTCGCGGGTGCTGGCGTTCACTTGCCCACCGTGACGTTGCACGAAGGCCATCAACCCTTCGCCCGTGGGAAAGCGCTGAGTACCGAGAAACAACAAGTGCTCAAGAAAATGCGCCAGGCCCGGCCAGGCTAACGGCACGTCATGGCTGCCGGCAGCGACCTTTAACGCTGCGGCGCAACGCTTCAAGCGCGGCGCATGTCGCAGGGAAACCCGCAGGCCATTGGCCAGGGTCAGGTGCTGGGGGTGAGGGTGGGCCGGCGCAGACATGGGCACTTCCGAAACGTAGGAGGTGGCTATGCTAACAAACCGTCGGCAAACCCGCAGGCTCAGGGCTTGGTCAGCGCGCCGTACAGGTCGGGGCGACGGTCTTGCAGGTAGTCGTTGGCGGCGCGGGCGTCGAGGATCGCTTGGTGCTCCAGCGTGCCGACAATCAAGGCTTCATCCAGGCTGGCCAGGGCGATTTGCTGGCCATTCGGCGCGGCAATGCTGCTTTGCCCGCAGTAGTGAATCTCATCTTCGTGCCCGCAATAATTGGCGTAGGCCACGTAGCATTGGTTTTCAAAGGCCCGCGCCCTCACGGTGACGTCAGCGACAAAGTCGAACGGCACCATGTTGGCGGTAGGCACCAGGATCAGCTCGGCTCCGGCCAGTGCCAGGCGCCGGGTGTTTTCCGGGAACTCCAGGTCATAGCAGATCAGCAATCCCAGGGTCCATCCGTTGAGGTTAACCAGTGGGAAGTCACCGTCGCCGGCGCTGAACATCGAGTGATCCAGGTCGCCAAACAGGTGGGTCTTGCGGTAGTTACACAGGCGCTGCCCGTGGGTGTCGATCAACTGCGCGGCGTTGTAGATCTGCCCATCCTCAGCCCGCTCCGGGTAGCCGTACAGAATGGCCAGCCCGGCGCTTTGCGCGATCTCGGCAATGGTTTGCGCAGCGTTCCCATCCTGCGCCTCGGCCAAGGCGCCGACTGCTTCAGCGCCGATGTTGTAACCGGTTAGAAACATCTCCGGCAGCACCAGCACATCGGCGCCGGTGGCCTCATGCGCCACCTTGTGCAGGCGCTCGAGGTTAGCGGCCACGTCCAGCGGTAGCGGCGGGCATTGGTACAGGGCGACACGCATGGCGTAACTCCTTAATCGGCCAGGGCGATCGGCCCGATCTCATCAAACACGTCGCCAGGCCCTGGGTTCTCGGCGTGGGTGCTGCCGCCGAAGTGAGTCATGATGCCCCACACGGCGTTCAGTGAGGTTTGTACGGCGCCCTCGACCCAGGCGGGTGTCCATGAGACGTCGTCACCGGCGATAAAAATCCCACGTTGTTCGGCGGGCATGTCTTTTTGCATAAAGTGCGCGTACATCCGCTGGTTGTAGCGATAGTGGCCGGGCAACGCGCCCTTGAAGGCCCCGAGGAAATGGGGGTCGGCCTCCCAGGATACGGTGATCGGGTCGCCGATGATGCGCGCCTTGATATCGACTTTCGGGTAGATCTTCTTCAATGCATCGAGGGCCAGCTTCACCCGTTTATCGATAGGTTGCGGCAGCATTTTCAGCGCGTCGCTCATCCACGAGTACGACAGGCAGATCACGCCCGGCTTGTCGTCCCCGTTGTCGAACAAATACGTGCCGCGGGTCAGGCGGTCGGTGAGGGTCATGCTCATCAGGTCGCGGCCGGTTTGCGGGTCTTTGTCTTTCCAGAACGGGCGATCGACCATCACGAAGGTTTTCGACGATTGCATGTAGCGCGTGCGGTCCAGGGCCATCCACATCTTTTGCGAAAACAGGGTTTCGTCGCACTCGATCTGGGTGGTCAGCAGCCAGCTCTGGCAGGTGGTGAGCACGGCGGCGTATTCGCGGGTGTCGCCATAGTTATCGGTCACCGCGAAGCGGCCACCCTCAGCGTGGGCAATCCGCTTGACCCCCGCGCGAGGCGCGCCGCTGTGCAGCGAACTGAGGCTGGTGCCGGCCGGCCAGTGGGCGCAGCGCTCCGGCACATGACGCCAGATGCCCATGGGCACTTGCGCCACGCCGCCGACCACCAGGTGCTGGTGGTCGTCGCAGTTGGTCATCACTACGCGAAAGATTTCCAGCATTGAGTTGGGGAAGTCCGAGTCCCAGCCGCCGGTGCCGAAACCCACCTGGCCGAACACTTCACGGTGATGGAACGACAGCTTGGCGAAGGCCTTGGAGGTGGCGACGAAATCATAGAAAGTGCGGTCGTCCCACAGCGGCACCAGTTTATTCCACAGTGCTTTGAGACGCGGTACGTCACGGTCGCGGATGGCTTGCTGGATATCGCCGAACTGCGAGCCGGCTTCCAGGGCATCGGCCCAGGCGTCGGCTACTTCCTGGAATAAGGTAGGCAAGTCGGCCAGTTTTTGTGCGTAGTGGGTCTGGCCTTCGAGGTCGATCACCGTGCTGCCGGAGGCCGGGGTCAACGGGTTGGGAAACGGTTTGGTGTGAAGGCCGAGCTTGTCGACATAGTGATAAAACGCTGTGGACGACACCGGGAACCGCATGCCGCCGAGCTCTGCGATGATGCCTTCGGCGCCTTCGAAGGCCTGGGAGCGCAGGCGGCCGCCCATTTTCGAGGCTTCGTATACCACGGGCTTGAGCCCCAGCTTCATCAGCTCATAGGCCGCCACCAGCCCGGCAATACCGGCGCCGACAATCGCCACCTCGGCACCATGGTGTTCGGTGGGAATGCTGCCCAGGCCGGCGGGGTGCTCGATCCAGTCATCGAACGCAAACGGGAAGTCCGGGCCGAAGATGGTGATGGGTTTTTTACCGTCTGCTGGGTGACGATTGGTCTTGCTGAGGGTACTGGACGGAATGCTCATGGCTGACCTTACTGACGACTCGGCGGGATTTGGCCCGTTGAGTATAGGAAAAGATGGCAGCCAGTTTAGGGAGCATAGCGCTCGTTAATAAGACGCAAAGTGTCGTCGGAATGGATTGTTTTCAGTCGTAGTGACGAATGAGTTGGTCAGAGTGGTTGGCCGCGATCCAATTTGTTACTGAGGATGATCGAGGTAGTGGTTTTCTCCACGCCATCGACGCCGCCGATCTGGTCGAGCAGTTGGTCCAGCTGGCCCGGCGAGTCGGTGCGCAGCCAGGCCACGTAATCAAACTCGCCGCTCACCGCGCATAACTGCTGCACCTGAGCCATGGCGCTCAGCCTGCGCAGCACTTCCTTGCCCGAACGCGGCTGCACGGTGATACCCACATAGGCCTGCAAACCGCCGTCCACCACACGTTGGCCAAGACGGACGCCGTAACCGGTGATCACCTGGGTTTTCTCCAGCCGCGCCAAGCGCGACGTCACCGTAGTGCGCGCGATGCCTAACTGCCGGGCAAGCATGGCCACGCTTTCGCGGGCGTTGATCTGCAAGGCGGCGATCAACTGGCGATCGATTTCATCCAAGACAGGCAAGGGAGGCTCCGTAACGGGGGGCAATGGGCATGCATGTTACAGGCTTGCATCGGACTTGAGGCGGGCGTTCCCGCCGCAAAGCTACGCGCATGGAGGTTTGACCTGATGGACCTCGCACCTTTGCACCTGGCCATTGCGCCACTTTTACGCTGATGTCTTCGGCATTGCGTGGTGCAAGGGCGCTCCAGTAGCGCCAGGTCGTTGCCAGCCACCCAGACACACAAAAGCCGCGCAATGCGCGGCTTTGGAGTTGGTGGGCCCACACGGACTTGAACCGTGGACCAAAGGATTATGAGTCCTCTGCTCTGACCAACTGAGCTATAGGCCCTTAACAGGTCGCGGATTATAACGATGGTTTCTCCAGTGTGCTATCCGAAAAATCCTCAAGGCTTATACGAAGGAAGGAAGCGGCGAAAAGCTCCGGTGGCAGGGGCAGGCTGACGATGTAGCCTTGCATCTGCTCACAGCCTTCGGCGGCCAGGAAGGCTTGTTGCGCGCAGTTCTCCACACCTTCGGCGATGATGGTGAATTGCATGCTGTGGCCCAGGGCGATGATGGCGCGCACGATGGCGGCGTCGTGGGGGTCGTCGGGCAGGCCGCGGACGAAGGACTGGTCGATTTTCAGGAAGTCCAGAGGCAGGCGCTTGAGGTAGCTGAGGGACGAGTAGCCGGTGCCGAAGTCATCGATCGCCAGTTGCACGCCCAGGTGTTTGAGTTGATGCAGGACCTCCAGCGCCTCCTCGGCCTGGCTCATGATGAAGTTTTCGGTGATTTCCAGTTGCAGGCAGCCGGGTTCCAGGTGGTAGTCGCGCAGTAGCTGTTCGATGCGGCCCAGCAGGCCGGGGTGGCGCAGTTGCGCGCCGGCGAGGTTGACCGACAGCGGGCCGAAATCATCGAAGCGGCCCTGCCAGGCGTGCAGTTGTCGGCAGGCATGTTCGAGTACCCAATCGCCAATTTGCAGGATCATGCCGTTCTCTTCGGCCAGGGCGATGAAGTGTTCGGGAGGAACCTCGCCAAAGGTCGGGTGATGCCAGCGGATCAAGGCTTCGGCGCCGATCAGTTCGTGGGTTTTCAGGCTCAGTTTTGGTTGGTAGTAGAGGCTCAGTTCCTCGCGCTCTATGGCTCGACGCAGTTCGTGCTCGAGTGCCACGCGCTCTTTTGCCTGGGCCGTGAGGTCGCGGGTATAGCATTCAACGCGGTTACGGCCCTTGGCCTTGGAGCGATACATGGCGGCGTCGGCGTTTTTGACCAGGGTGGCGACGTCGGTGCCGTCCTGTGGATACAGGCTGGTGCCGATGCTGGCACTGATGAAGAACTCGTGCTCGCCGGCCTGGAACGGTGGGATAAAACAGGCCAGCAGTTTATTCGCCAATTGCTCGGCATCGCTGGGGTGTTGCAGGCCGGGCAGCAGAATGATGAATTCATCGCCGCCCAGGCGAGCGACGGTGTCGATGTCGCGCAGTTGCTCCTTGAGGCGTACCGCGATGTCTTTGAGCAGCAGGTCGCCGATCGGATGGCCGAGGCTGTCGTTGATGTGTTTGAAGCGATCCAGGTCGAGAAACAGCACCGCGCCCTGTTTGCCGGTTTCTTGATGGCCGTTGAGGGCGGCCTGCAAGCGGCTTTCAAACAGTGTGCGGTTCGGCAGGCCGGTCAGCGGATCGTGATGTGCCTGGTAGTCCAGGCGCGCCTGAGCCAGCTTGAGGCTGGAGATATCGGCAAACACCGCAACGAAGTGGGTGGTCGATTGATCGTGGTTGCGCACGGCGCTGATGGTCAGCCAACTGGGGTATAGCTCGCCGTTCTTGCGACGGTTGGAAATTTCCCCCTGCCAATGGCCCTGGGCCGTCAATTGGTGCCACATCGCCGCGTAGAACGCGCTGTCATGCAGGCCCGAGGCAAGCAGCCGCGGCGTTTGGCCGAGGGCTTCGGCTTCGCTGTAACCGGTGATCTCGCTGAAGGCGCGGTTGACGGCGCTGATGTTCTGCTCGGTGTCGGTGATCAACACGCCCTCGGCGGTGCTTTCGAAAACGGTGGCGGCCTGCTGCAGTTTCTCCTGCATCAGTTGGCGTTCGGTGATGTCGCGGGCAATGGTCAGCATGCAGTCGTCATCGCCGATGGGCAGCGGCCGGCTGGACACTTCACACAGGCGGATCTGTCCATCGGCGCGACGGATATGACAGATGAAGTCGCGCACAAAACCGTCGCGATGCATCAGCTCCAGCATGTGTTTGCGCTCGTTGAGATCGACCCAGATACCCAGTTCCAAAGTGGACTGGTCCAGAGAGTTGGCTGCGGTGAAGCCGGTAATGCGGCTGAAGCCCTCGTTGACCTCGATCAGCAGCCCGTCGTGCTGGCGGCTCAGCAGCAGGCCATCGGGCGAGGCGTGGAAGGCTTTGGCAAACTTCTCTTCGGAGGTTTGCAACTGTTGCTGGGTTTCCTTGAGTTGGGTGATATCGCGAACCACTACCACGATGGCTTCGACCGTATCGAGTTGGAACGGCTCTGCGGAGATCAGCCCGGTAAAGGCCTGACCGTTGCTGCGCAGGAAAGGCATTTCCAGGTTGCGAATACTGGCGGTCTGGACCCGCTTCAGCAATTCAGGGCCGATGCCCGGAATGCCCCATATTTCCAGTTCCGTGCCGTTGCGACCGATTACCTGCGCTGCGCTGAGGCCAATTTGGTCTTCGAAGGCTTTATTGACCTCCAGCAAGCAGCCATCGGACAGCCGGGCAATGACCAGGATATCCGGGCATTGCTGGAATACTGAGGCGAACTTCTGTTCAGAAAGCCGCAGCGCTTCCTCGGTGCGCTTGGCCTCGCTGATATCGATCATCAGACCGCGCAGTACAGGTTCATGGCCGTGTTCGATCAGGCTGACGATGTCGCGCACCCACAAGCAGCGGCCATCGGCGGTGATTACCCGGTAATCGATGCTGTGGTCACGGTTGGCGCGGGTTTCACGGTAGCAATAGGCTTCGGCGCGGGTCAGGTCGGCGGGGTGAATGATGTTGCGCCAGAAGCCTGGAATCAGCCAATGGGCGCGTGGGTAGCCGAGCAGGTCCTCGGCATGGGGCGACACATAGCTGTAGGTGAAATCGGTGATGCTGGCTTCCCAGGCAATGGCCGACAAGCTCTCTACCAGGCCGCGATAGTGGTACTCGCTGCTGCGCAATTCCTGCTCGAGGGCGACGCGCCGGGAAATTTCCGAGCTGAGCCGGCGATTGATCCGAATCACGATGGCCAATACGGTGCTCAACAGCAGCACGGCGGGCAAGCCGTACATGAGCAAGTCGTTCCAGAAGGTGCGGTTATCGGTGACGCTGCCTACCCAGTGTTGCTGGATAGCGTCGGTTTCGGTCGGGCTGAGGTCGGCCAGGACTTTGTCCAGAATGCCCACCAGCATTTTGTCGTCCCTTGGCACGCCCATCGCCAATTGGTAGCGGTAGGGCGTTTCGCCACTGACGTACAAGCCGTCAAGCTTGAGTTCTCGCAGGCTCCAGACACTGGACGCCAGGTCGCTGACCACCGCGTCCACTTCGCCGGTCGCCAGGGCCTGCAGTGTGGAGCTGACATTCGGCAGCGCCACCAAGTTGAGGTCGGGGTGATGGGTGCGCAGCAACTCGTGGGGGGCGTAGTTTTCCACCACGGCAATTTTCAGCCCATACAGGTCCTTGAGATTGCGCGGCCGTGCGCCGCCTTCATGGGCAAGAATCACCATCGGGAAGTCGATATAAGGGCGAGTGAAGGCCAGGTAGTTCTGGCGTTCCGGCGTCGACATGATGCTGGGGATAAGGTCGAGACGATTGCTTCGAGCCATTTCCAGGACCGCCCCCCAATTTGGCGGCTCGACCAGCTTGATGCGCACGCCCAGGCGGTCCTGGATCAGGCGTACATAGTCCGCCGATAAGCCGTGGTAGCGGCCATCTTCATCGCGGTATTCGAACGGTGGCCATGAGGCATCTACCCCAAGGCTCAACTCCTGATGGTCCGCCAGCCAGCTACGCTCATCATCGGTAAGCGTCAACGCGCCAGCCGTTGCGGTCCAGGTCAGCAGCGACAGCAGTATCACGGTCGGCAATCTGGGCATAACGGTCTCGTTATGGCACGGGGGAATGTCACGAGTGTAGACGGGCATTTCAGGGGAGGGGTGTTGCGAGGGCGGTTAATCTATAGAAAGCAATTTATACATAGCAAAACCCCCGGCCTGGGCCGGGGGTCTGGGGTCACTCGTCGAGGAAGGAGCGCAGATGCTCGCTTCGCGTCGGGTGGCGCAACTTGCGCAACGCCTTGGCTTCGATCTGACGGATCCGCTCACGGGTCACGTCAAACTGCTTACCGACTTCCTCAAGGGTGTGGTCGGTATTCATGTCGATGCCGAAACGCATGCGCAGTACCTTGGCTTCACGGGCAGTGAGGCCGGACAGTACGTCGCGAGTCGCTTCCTTAAGGCTCTCAACAGTGGCGACATCGATTGGCGACTGCATCGTCGAGTCTTCGATGAAGTCACCCAGATGGGAGTCTTCGTCATCACCGATCGGGGTTTCCATGGAGATCGGCTCTTTAGCGATCTTCAATACCTTGCGGATTTTATCCTCAGGCATTTCCATGCGTTCGCCCAACTCTTCCGGGGTCGGTTCGCGACCCATTTCCTGCAACATCTGCCGGGAAATACGGTTGAGCTTGTTGATGGTCTCGATCATGTGCACCGGAATACGGATGGTGCGGGCCTGGTCGGCGATCGAGCGAGTGATCGCCTGACGGATCCACCAGGTGGCATAAGTCGAGAACTTGTAGCCGCGACGGTATTCGAATTTATCCACAGCCTTCATCAAGCCGATATTGCCTTCCTGGATCAGATCGAGGAATTGCAGGCCACGGTTGGTGTACTTCTTGGCAATGGAGATCACCAGACGCAAGTTCGCTTCAACCATCTCTTTCTTCGCGCGGCGGGCCTTGGCCTCACCGATCGACATGCGACGGTTGATGTCCTTGATCTCGGCAATCGTCAGACCGGTCTCGGTCTCAAGTGCAGTCAGCTTCTGCTGGCAACGGATGATGTCCGGCTGCAGGCGACCAATGGCTTCGGCGTACTTCGCCTTGCCTTTGGCCAGCGCGTCGCTCCAGCTTTCGTCAACTTCGTTGCCCGGGAACTGGCGCAGGAAGTCGGTACGCGGCATGCGCGCATCACGAACACAGAGCTGCATGATCGCGCGCTCTTGTGCACGCAGACGCTCAAGGGCGCTACGAACACGTTCAACCAGGCCTTCGAATTGCTTCGGTACCAGCTTGATCGGCATGAACAGCTCAGCCAGGGCCAACAGTTCGGCGATTGCCTGCTTGTTGGAGCGGCCGTGCTTTTTCAGCGCCTTGCGGGTGATTTCCATTTGGTCGGAAACCGCACCGAAACGCTGGGCAGCGACGATCGGGTCTGGACCGCTTTCGACTTCTTCTTCGTCGTCGCTGCTGGCTTCAGCATCGTCGTCATCGGAATCGTCGTCGGCTTTCACGGCTTTCGCATCGACAGGCGGCGGCACTTCGGCAGCCGGTGGCGCAATGCCGTCGTCCGGGTCGATATAACCGCTCAGGACGTCGGACAGGCGGCCACCTTCGGTGGTGACGCGAGTGTACTCGGAGAGAATGTGGTCAACCGTGCCAGGGAAGTGCGCGATTGCGCCCATCACTTCACGGATGCCCTCTTCGATACGCTTGGCGATTTCGATCTCGCCTTCGCGTGTCAGCAACTCGACGGTACCCATTTCACGCATATACATGCGCACAGGGTCAGTCGTGCGACCGATGTCGGTCTCCACCGCGGCCAACGCGGCAGCGGCTTCTTCAGCGGCTGCCTCGTCGGTATCGGCGTCGGCCAACATAAGGGCGTCCGCATCCGGAGCACTCTCGTGTACGGGGATCCCCATGTCATTAATCATGCGGATGATGTCTTCCACCTGCTCAGGATCTGAAATATCCTCAGGCAGGTGATCGTTGACCTCTGCGTAAGTCAGATACTTCTGCTCACGACCAAGGGTGATCAACTCTTTGATACGAGACTGCTGTTGCGCTTTTCCGGACATAACACCCTATCCACTGAAGGTCTTGGCGGGCAAAAAACAAGCCGAGGATTATACCCGAGCTATGACCTCACACGCCAGCTGAGGTCGGGTTTGATGCGGAAACATTCTGTTTTAAGAGGTCGCGCATCTGTTTTGCTATCTGAATTTGCTCTTCAGCCGATAATCCCGGCTGCCTTGCTCTCTTGATGAGGTCGTCGAGGGTCTGCGTGTGCTGACCCGCGGATAACCTAGTAATGGTGTCTAAAAACTGTTGTTCAAGGTTGTCGCCGTCAATTAGCCACTCCTTTTCCGCGAGCGCTTTCAACAAGCGGCCTTGCTCCGTGCCGTGCCAGCGAGCCATCAGCTGAATAGAGTTTAGCTTAGGATTTTTCTGCACGGCTTCGATCAGTGCGATCAGCACCTGCGCGTAGGTATTGCTCTCGTTGGCAAAATGCTCGGCACTTTCGACCTTTTCCGCCAATTGCGGGTGGTGAATGAGTGTGCGCAGGGCGATCAGCGTGGGGGCCTCTACGGCAACCGGCGTGCGCGGGGCGTAGGCCTCGTCGCGATCACCGCGCTTGCCGTTCTTGCTCCAGGGTTTCTTGTCCCATTTCTTGCCGCCGGCACCTGGCTTTTTTGGCGTCCATTCCTGCTGGGGTGCGTAGGCATCCTGCGGCTGGAAATCGGAATAGTCCGGCATGGCGTCGTAATCCATGCCTGGATCGTAGGCCGGTGGAGCATCCTGCGGCGCGCTGTGCACCAGCTGGCTGACGGCTTCGCCACTCAGGCCAGTGATTTCCAGCAAGCGCTGGCGCATCAGGGTGCGCAGGTTCGCGCCGGGCACCTTGTCGATCAGCGGCGCGGCGAGGGTGGCCATGTGTGCCTTGCCCTCGAGGGAGCGCGGGTCGGCTTCTTCGGTTAGTTGCTGGAAGAAGTAATCCGCCAGCGGCTGTGCATGTTGATTGATGCGCGCGCGGAATGCATCGGTGCCTTCGGAGCGCACCAGGGTGTCCGGGTCTTCGCCTTCGGGCAGGAACAGAAAGCGTGCGCGGCGCCCATCCTGCAGGCTCGTCAGCGTAGCTTCGAGGGCGCGCCAGGCAGCGTTGCGGCCGGCCTGGTCGCCGTCGAAACAGAACAAAACGCTCGGCACCACGCGGAACAGGCGCTTCATGTGTTCTTCGCTGGTGGCGGTGCCGAGGGTGGCTACCGCGTTGCGCAAGCCCTGTTGGGCGAGGGCGATCACATCCATATAGCCCTCAACCACAATGATTTCATCGAGGTTGCGGTTGTTCTTGCGCGCTTCGAACAGGCCGTAGAGTTCCTGGCCCTTGTGGAACACTGGGGTTTCCGGAGAGTTGAGGTACTTGGGCTTGTCGTCACCCAGCACTCGGCCACCGAACGCGATGATGCGGCCGCGGCTGTCGCGGATCGGGAACATCACACGGTCGCGGAAGCGGTCGTAGCGCTTGCCGGTCTCGGCGTTCTCCACCAGGAGGCCGGCGTCGATCATGGCTTTTTGCTGAAGCGTGTCGCTGCTCAGGTGTTTGTACAGGTTGTCCCAGCCGGGCGGGGCGAAACCGAGGCCGAAGTCGCGGGCGATTTCACCGGTAAGGCCGCGGCCCTTGAGGTAGTCGACGGCCGCCTTGCGCTGCGGATGGCTTTTGAGTGCCTGGCGATAAAAATCAGCCGCGGCGGTCAGCAGCGGGTACAACGGCGAGTCTGTGGGTTGCCGGGGTTTGTGCGGGCGTCCACTTTCTTCGCGGGGGATTTCCATGCCTGCGGCTTTTGCCAGTTCCTCGACGGCCTGGGGGAAGTCCAGGTTGTCGTGGTCCATGATGAAGCCGAGGGCATTGCCGCCCGCTCCGCAGCCGAAGCAGTAATAGAACTGCTTGTCGGGGCTTACGCTGAATGACGGGGTTTTTTCTTTATGAAACGGGCAGCAGGCGGTGTAGTTCTTGCCGGCTTTTTTCATTTGCAGGCGCGAGCTGACAACATCGACGATGTCGGTGCGGTTCAGAAGGTCGTCAATAAAGCTCTGGGGAATTAGCCCGGCCATGGCGTTCTCGTCATCACTGCGTGTAAATGAGGGCCCGTAAAAAGCTCAAGCGCACCTATCGAATGGCTCGACCATCAATCATCTGCTTGGGCTGTCTGGAAGTGTATCTGCCGAACATTTGCTGACGTTAGTTTCTATCAGTGTCCGGCGAAGAAAAGTTGCCCTGGAGTCCGGTCTCGGCCTATGGGCGGCCTCGGAAGCTCATCAATGGGCACAGCCGACACAGTTGATCGTCTGCTTGAAGAATAGGTGTGCTCGTCAGTAGCCTTGTTAGGCTCGTCAGAAGAGACGTGCACCGCTGGCAGAAAGCCAGTCCTGACGTGTGAAGCAGTTGTCTCGGTCGCGTGTGCGGCGTCGACGATGAAGCATCAAGCGATATCCGCAAATGCCAACAGCCCGGCTGAGGGCCGGGCTTGGCAGAAGCTTGCTACGAGCGTCTGTGTATTAGTACAGACGAACGGCGCGGCGCTGTTCGCGCTGAACTTTCTTAGCGTGACGCTTAACAGCGGCTGCTGCTTTACGCTTACGCTCAGAAGTTGGCTTCTCATAAAATTCGCGGCTACGAACTTCAGCCAGAACACCGGCTTTTTCGCAGGAGCGCTTGAAACGACGCAGAGCTACGTCGAAGGGTTCGTTCTCTTTTACTTTGACGGCTGGCATCCAGAGCTACCTTCTTTCATTACCGGGATCAACGTTCTCGTCGCAAAAAATTCGCGGCTGAGGTCGTCGGTTTTTAAGGGTTGCGGATGTTAACCCCTCATTGGCAGGAATGCAAAGCCTCTGATCGAAAACCGCTAGTCGGGAGGGGGAGTGGCGACTATTATGCGCGCCTTCGAATTTAGCCTCTACAAGGCGCAAACCCATGCTAGTACTGGGACTTGAAACCTCCTGCGACGAAACCGGTGTCGCACTTTACGACAGTGAACGCGGGCTTTTGGCCGATGCACTGTTCAGTCAGATCGACTTGCATCGCGCCTATGGTGGCGTGGTGCCGGAGCTGGCCAGTCGTGATCACGTCAAGCGCATGCTGCCGTTGATCCGCCAGGTGCTGGACGAGGCCGGTTGCGTGCCGACCGAGATCGATGCCATCGCCTACACCGCCGGCCCTGGATTGGTCGGAGCCCTGTTGGTTGGGGCTTCTTGCGCCCAGGCGCTGGCGTTTGCCTGGGGCATTCCAGCCTTGGGAGTACACCACATGGAGGGCCATTTACTGGCGCCCATGCTGGAAAAAACACCGCCGCAGTTCCCGTTCGTCGCTTTGTTGGTTTCGGGCGGCCATACGCAGTTGGTTCAGGTCGACGGGATCGGTCAATACACGTTGTTGGGCGAGTCTCTGGACGACGCTGCCGGCGAAGCCTTCGACAAAACCGCGAAGATGATGGGCCTCAATTATCCCGGTGGCCCGGAAATCGCGCGCCTCGCCGAAAAAGGCGTTGCCGGCCGCTTCACCTTCCCGCGCCCGATGTGCGATCGCCCTGGCCTGATGTTCAGCTTCAGCGGCCTGAAAACCTCCGCACTCAATACCTGGCAGCACAGCGTCAGCGCCGGGGACGACAGTGAGCAAGCCCGTTGCGACATCGCGCTGGCGTTCCAGCAGGCCGTGGTGGAGACTTTGACCATCAAGTGCAAGCGTGCCCTGAAACAAGCGGGTATGAAGCGCCTGGTGATCGCCGGCGGCGTCAGCGCCAATAAGGCCTTGCGTGCCTCGCTGGAAAAAATGCTCGGTGATATGAAGGGCGATGTGTTTTACGCGCGCCCGGAGTTCTGCACCGACAATGGCGCGATGATCGCCTATGCCGGATGCCAGCGCCTGCAGGCCGGGCAGCACGAAAGCCTGGCGATCAGCGTGCAGGCACGCTGGCCGATGGAGCAGTTGTCACCGTTATAGGTTCAACCTGAGCCGGGCTCATCAGGAGTATTTAAAAATGCCGTTCGCGCCCGGCAAACAGGTCGCGTAGATTGCCGCGGTGGCGCCAGACGATCAGCAGTGTCAGCACGCTCATCGGCAGCAGCGCCGCCGGTTCTTGCCAGGCCAGCAATGGCAGGGTGAGCGGTGTGGCGATCAGCGCCGCCAACGAGCTGGTGCGGGTCAGGTAGAACGTCAGCAGCCATGCGACAACGGCCAGTAACGCTGCCGGTGGGTAGATTCCCAGCAGCATGCCGGCTGCCGTGGCGACGCCTTTGCCACCGCGAAAGCGGAAGTACAGTGGAAACAGATGGCCCAGGACGGCGCACACGCCTACCCAGGCCTGCTGTTGCAGGGTAAGGCCGGCGAGGCTTGCGATCAGCACGGGCAAAAGGCCCTTGCACACGTCGCCCAGCAGCGTCAGCACAGCGAGTTTCTTGCCGGCCAGGCGCAACATGTTGGTGGCGCCGGCATTGCCGGAGCCACCCATTCGCGGGTCGGGGTTTCCCGTCAAGCGGCTGAGCACAATGGCGAAGGACAGCGAGCCGAGCAGGTAGGCGAGAATCGCCAGTGACCAAAACATGCTAACTATTCCGGGCGAGGACGCCCTGATTCTAACGGGGCATTGCGCCCTTGTCGTGCTGCGGAGAAGAGCGTGGACAGAGTGTTTATCGAAGGCCTGGAAGTCGACACCGTGATCGGGGCCTACGACTGGGAGCGTGGGATCCGTCAATGCCTGCGCCTGGACCTGAGCTTCGCCTGGGACAATCGCCCGGCCGCCGCCGGTGACGACCTGACCCTGGCGCTGGATTACGCCAGCGTATCCGCACGTATCCAGGCCTTTGCCGAGCAAACCCAATACCAATTGGTGGAAACTTTTGCCGAGCGCCTGGCCGAAGTGCTCATGAGTGAGTTCCAGATTCCCTGGCTGCACCTCAAACTGACCAAGCCCGGCGCCGTACCGGCTGCCAAGGGCGTGGGCGTGGAGATCGAGCGCGGATGTCGCTGACTCAGGTTTACCTTGGCCTCGGTAGCAATATCGAGCGCGAGGCCCATTTGTGCGCCGGCCTTGATGCGCTGGCGAACGTGCTGACCGATATGCGCTGCTCCGCGGTGTTCGAAAGCCAGCCGGTGGGCATCAAAAGTGGGCCGTTCTTCAATTTGGTGGTGTCGGCGTATACCGACCTGCCGTTGATGGAGTTGGACCGTCGTCTCAAGCTCATCGAAGCCGACAATGGTCGCTATGCGCCGGATCGCAAGGGTTTGCCGTTGGATATCGACGTGCTGCTGTACGGCGAAATGGTGGGCGATTTCGACGGTTTGGTCCTGCCCCGCGCAGAGATCCTGAAAAACGCCTTTGTGTTGTGGCCGCTGTCGATGATGGCGCCGGACCGTGTGCATCCTGGGGCAGGCAAGACCATGGCCGAGCTGTGGCGCGACGCGGACATCGACCAAGTGCTGGCGCCTGTCGCGTTTGAGTGGCAGGGCCGGCAACTGACGCCGAGTGAGTTTGTGTAGGTCTTTCTAGGAAGCAAGTTCCTTATAGGTCTGCAATGCCTTGAGCCGCTCGCGCTTCAGGGCTTCTCCGAGCGCCGGGCCTTTGAAACCTTTCTCCAGCAACGGCGCCACCGCCACCTCCCGCGCTGCCTGCGCCGCGGCGCGCAAGTAGCCCGCCTGTGGATAACTGCGCTGTTCAAAGCCCTTGCGCCCGCGGGCGTCCATTTCACAGGCCACCACAAACTCTTCAAAGCGCTGCGGCCTTCGGTACACGTCAAAACTCTGCAGCAAATCCAGCAATGTCGAGGCTTTGAGTTCCAGGGCGCGGTGGCAGTGGGTGTGATATTGGCCCACCAGCAAGGCCAGTTCCTGACAATCCTTGGGTACCTTGAAGCGTTCGTTGACCGCCTTGATCAGCTTCAGCCCGCGATGCTCATGAGCAATGTGCTGCGGCAACTTATCCACAGGCGTCAGGCCCTTGCCCAAATCGTGCAGCAGGCAGGCCCAGCGTACGGTCAGCGGTTGTTTATGAAGGGCTGCCTGTTCGAGCACGCTCAAGGTGTGTATGCCGGTGTCGATCTCCGGGTGATGTGCCTCGGGTTGCGGTACGCCGAACAGCGCATCCACTTCCGGCATCAAGGTTTTCAGGGCGTTGCAGTCGCGCAGGACCTGGATAAACACCTGGGGTTGATCTTCCATCAATGCCCGGGAAATTTCCTTCCAGCTGCGCTCTGGCGTCAGTGCCTCCAGTTCCCCGGATTCGCTGAGCTGGCGCATCAGTTCGAGGGTTTCGGGGGCCACCGTAAAGCCCAAATGTGCATAGCGCGCAGCAAAGCGCGCAACGCGCAGCACTCGCAGGGGATCTTCGGCGAACGCGGGGGAAACGTGGCGCAGAATACGTGCTTGCAGGTCGCGTTGGCCGTGATAAGGGTCGGTCAGGTTGCCCTCATCGTCTTCGGCCATCGCGTTGATGGTCAGGTCGCGACGAATCAGGTCGTCTTCGAGTGTGACATCGGGGCTGGCGTGAAACACAAAGCCGCCGTAGCCCCGACCACTTTTGCGTTCGGTGCGGGCCAGGGCGTACTCGTCGCCGTTTTTCGGGTCCAGGAACACCGGGAAATCCGCGCCTACCGGCTTGAAGCCTTTGGCAAGCATCGCTTCAGCGGTCGCGCCAACGACCACGCGGTCGACATCGGTAACCGTGATGCCCAGCAAGCGATCACGCACGGCGCCGCCGACTTTGTAGATTTTCATGAAAAAGCCTCCATTAGCGGCACAGGATAACGCCTGTGCCTGACCAATGGAGGCTTTGCTGTTTCAGAGGTGAACGACGGCCAGGTCCAGGCGGCCATAGTCGTTGTCGTTATGATCGCTGCGCGGTGGGACATGGTGGGTCTTCATGACTTGGTCGCCCTGCAGGGTTTCCAGGTGGATATCAAAGCCCCACAGGCGGTGCAGGTGCTTGAGCACCTCTTCGGTGGATTCGCCCAAGGGTTTGCGGTCGTGCTGCTGATGACGCAGGGTCAGCGAGCGGTCGCCGCGCACATCAATGCTGTAGATCTGCACGTTGGGCTCACGGTTACCCAGGTTGTACTGCGCCGCCAGGGTTTCGCGAATGGTGCGGTAGCCGGGCTCATCGTGGATGGCCGGTACCATCAGGTCGTCCTTGAGGTCGTCGTCCAGGATGCTGAACAGCTTGAGATCGCGGATCACCTGAGGTGACAGGTATTGCAGGATAAAACTCTCGTCCTTGAAGCTGCTCATGGCAAATTTGAGGGTGGACAGCCAGTCGCTGCCGGCGATTTCCGGGAACCAGCGGCGGTCCTCTTCAGTGGGGTGTTCGCACATGCGCCGTATGTCGCGGTACATCGCAAAGCCCAGGGCGTAAGGGTTGATGCCGCTGTAGTACGGGCTGTCGAAGCCCGGCTGGTACACCACGCTGGTATGGGACGTGAGGAACTCCATCATGAAGCCGTCGGTGACCAGGCCCTCGTCATACAAGTCATTCATCAAGGTGTAATGCCAGAACGTTGCCCAGCCTTCGTTCATCACCTGGGTCTGGCGCTGTGGATAAAAATACTGGGCGATTTTGCGCACGATGCGCACGATCTCCCGTTGCCACGGTTCGAGCAGCGGTGCGTGTTTTTCCAGAAAATACAGGATGTTTTCCTGTGGTTCGGCGGGGAAGCGCGCATTGTCCTTATCGCTGTTCTTGCCGGCGCGCTTGGGAATGGTGCGCCAGAGATCATTGATCTGCTTTTGCAGATGCTCTTCGCGCTCCTTCTGACGCAGGCGTTCTTCCTCGGCCGAAATCGGGTATGGGCGCTTGTAGCGGTCAACGCCGTAGTTCATCAAGGCATGGCAGGAGTCGAGCAGGTCTTCCACCGCGTCGATGCCGTGGCGCTCCTCGCACTGCATGATGTACTGCTTGGCAAATACCAGGTAATCGATGATCGAACTGGCATCTGTCCACGTGCGGAACAGGTAGTTGCCCTTGAAAAAACTGTTATGCCCATAGCAGGCGTGGGCCACTACCAGTGCCTGCATGCAGATGGTGTTTTCTTCCATCAGGTAGGCGATGCACGGGTCGGAGTTGATCACGATCTCGTACGCCAGGCCCATCTGGCCGCGACTGTAGGACTTTTCGGTGCTGAGGAAGTGTTTGCCGTAGGACCAATGGTGATAGCCCAGCGGCATGCCCACCGAGGCGTATGCGTCCATCATCTGCTCGGCAGTGATCACTTCGATCTGGTTGGGGTAAGTATCCAGGGCATAACCCGCCGCAATGCGGCTGATTTCCCGGTCATAGGCCTGGATCAGCTCAAAGGTCCATTCGGACCCGGTGGAAATGGGTTGGCGCTTAGTCTCTTTTTTGGCGGTCATGTCACTAACCTGCGCTGGAAGAGTTCACGGAAGACCGGGTAGATATCGCCGGCCGAGACCAGTTGCTGTTGGGCAAACGTATCGGCAAAAGCTTCGCCGATGCGCTCGTATTCGAACCACAGGGCTTGGTGCTCACGGGGGGTAATTTCAACGTAGGTGTAATACTGCACGAACGGCATGATCTGGTTGATCAGGATGTCGCGGCAGATCGGTGAGTCGTCATTCCAGTTGTCGCCGTCGGAGGCTTGGGCGGCGTAGATGTTCCACTCGTTGGCGGGGTAGCGTTCGGCCATGATCTCCTGCATCAGCTTCAATGCGCTGGACACAATGGTGCCGCCGGTTTCCCGCGAGTAAAAAAACTCCTCTTCGTCCACTTCCCGGGCGCTGGTGTGATGTCGGATGAACACCACGTCGATCTTGTCGTAGTTCCGCTTGAGGAACAGGTACAGCAGGATGAAAAAGCGCTTGGCGATGTCCTTGGTGGCCTGGGTCATGGAGCCGGACACGTCCATCAGACAGAACATCACCGCCTTGGAGCTGGGGTTGGGCTGTTTGACCAGCAGGTTGTATTTAAGGTCAAAGGTGTCGAGGAACGGCACACGATGAATGCGTGCGCTGAGTTTCTCTATTTCCGCTTCTATTTCCTGGATATCGCCGAAGTTGTCCGGCTCTTCACGCTTGAGGCGCGCCAGCTCTTCCTTGGCTTGCTTCAATTTGGCGCGGCTGCTGCCCGACAGGGCGATACGCCGCGCATGGGCCGAGCGCAGGGTGCGGATGATGTTGATGCGCGAGGGGTTGCCCTCGTTGCTGATGCCGGCGCGCACGGTCTTGAAGGTGTCGGTGCCGGTCAGGTTGCGTTTGACCAGGTTGGGTAATTCCAGGTCTTCGAACATGAATTCGAGGAATTCTTCTTGGGTGATCTGGAATACAAACTCATCCATGCCTTCGCCAGAGTTACCGGCCTTGCCCGGGCCTTTGCCGCCACCACCACCCTGGGGGCGCTGGATATGTTCGCCGGTAGTGAACTCCTTGTTGCCTGGGTGTACGACGGTCTGTTTTCCGCCCCGGCCATGGTGCAGCACCGGTTCGTCGATATCGCGACCGGGAATGCTGATCTGTTCGCCATGTTCCATGTCGGTGATGGAACGGCGGCTGACGGCTTCTTCAACCGCCTTTTTGATGTGGTCACGGTAACGCCGCAGGAAACGCTGACGGTTTACCGTGCTCTTGTTCTTGCCATTGAGGCGTCGGTCGATCACATAGCTCATGCGGAGCCCTCCGGGCAGCTTCACGTTACAAGCTTCCAGCCGCGAGCTGGAAGCTTAAGGACAAGCGGTCAGCTGCCAGGCCATAGGCCTGGCATTGCGCGCTTGCCGCTGCCTTATTGCGATTTGCGCACCCGCAGGTACCACTCGGAGAGCAGTCGTACCTGTTTGTCGGTGTAGCCGCGTTCGACCATTCGTGTGACGAAGTCGTTGTGTTTTTGCTGATCCTCCTTGCTGGCCTTGGCATTGAAGCTGATGACTGGCAGCAGGTCTTCGGTGTTGGAGAACATTTTCTTCTCGATGACCACCCGCAGTTTTTCGTAGCTGAGCCAGGTCGGGTTCTTACCGTTGTTATTGGCCCGGGCGCGCAGCACGAAGTTGACGATTTCGTTGCGGAAATCCTTCGGATTGCTGATGCCGGCCGGTTTCTCGATTTTTTCCAGCTCTTCGTTGAGGGCTACGCGATTGAGGATCTCGCCGGTTTCCGGGTCGCGGTATTCCTGGTCCTGGATCCAGAAGTCGGCGTACAGCACGTAGCGGTCGAAGATGTTCTGGCCATACTCGCTGTAGGACTCCAGGTAGGCGGTCTGGATTTCCTTGCCGATGAACTCGATGTAGCGCGGCGCCAGGTATTCCTTGAGGAAGCGCAGATAGCGCTCGCGGGTCTCGGCCTGGAATTGCTCCTGTTCGATCTGTTGTTCCAGCACGTAGAGCAGGTGCACCGGGTTGGCGGCAATTTCATGCGGGTCGAAGTTGAAGACCTTGGACAGGATCTTGAACGCAAAGCGCGTCGACAGCCCGTTCATGCCCTCGTCCACGCCCGCGGTGTCGCGGTATTCCTGGATCGACTTGGCCTTGGGGTCGGTGTCCTTGAGGTTTTCGCCGTCATACACGCGCATCTTGGAGTAGATGTTCGAGTTTTCGGGCTCCTTGAGGCGCGACAGCACCGTGAACTGGGCGAGCATCTTCAGGGTGTCGGGCGCGCAATGGGCCTTGGCCAGGGAGCTGTTGAACAGCAGCTTGTCGTAGATCTTGATCTCGTCGCTCACTCGCAGGCAGTACGGCACCTTGACGATGTAGATCCGGTCGATGAACGCTTCGTTGTTCTTGTTATTGCGGAAGGTGTGCCATTCCGATTCGTTGGAGTGGGCCAGCAGGATCCCGGTGAATGGAATCGCGCCCAGGCCTTCGGTGCTGTTGTAGTTGCCTTCCTGTGTCGCTGTGAGCAGTGGGTGCAGCACCTTGATCGGCGCCTTGAACATTTCCACGAACTCCATCAGGCCCTGGTTGGCCCGGCACAGCGCGCCCGAGTAGCTATAAGCGTCGGCGTCGTTCTGTGGGAATTCTTCGAGTTTGCGGATATCGACCTTACCTACCAGCGCCGAAATATCCTGGTTGTTCTCATCCCCCGGCTCGGTCTTGGCCACGCCGATCTGGTTAAGGATCGACGGGTAGAGTTTCACCACGCGGAATTGGCTGATATCACCGCCGAACTCGGCCAGGCGCTTGGTGGCCCAAGGCGACATGATGGTGTTGAGATAGCGCCGTGGGATGCCGAAGTCTTCTTCGAGGATCGCGCCATCTTCCGTGGCGTTGAACAGGCCCAGGGGCGACTCGAACACCGGCGAGCCCTTGATGGCATAGAAGGGCACTTTCTCGATCAATTGCTTGAGCTTTTCGGCCAGGGACGACTTACCGCCGCCGACGGGGCCGAGCAGGTAGAGGATTTGCTTCTTCTCTTCCAGGCCTTGGGCGGCGTGGCGGAAGTAGGAGACGATCTGGTCGATGCATTCTTCCATTCCGTGGAAGTCTTCAAAGGCCGGGTAGCGGCGGATCACCTTGTTGGAAAAGATTCGCGACAGGCGCGAATTGTTCGAGGTGTCTATCAGTTGCGGTTCGCCAATCGCCAGCAACAGGCGTTCGGCGGCGGATGCGTACGTGCTGCGGTCCTGTTTGCACAGTTCGAGATACTCTTGAAGCGTGAGTTCCTCCTGCTGTGTGGACGCGAAGCGTTGTTGGAAGTGGCTAAAGATACTCATGACGTCGTCACCTCGCTCGATACGTGGAGCCGACGCCGGATCAATCAGTCGATGCTGGCAGTCATTGACCTACGCCAATGACTGTTTTCCCCCCAGAACACCCTAAACGCTACCGATGACCCGCACGCCGGTGTACCGGCTCTCCCCTGATTCGGATGGCCTGCGCTTAAGGATAGTTCGGAATCGGGGAGGTCAAGGCGCGATACGCAATTAGTTTGGCTGCGCCGTTCGTCAGAAACGGCGCTAGCCCAAGCGTCACGCGGGGTAGCGGGGTGTGAAAAAAATTATTGCGAATCGCCGGAGGAAATTTCCGCAGGATAGGTCGCACGCCACAACTCAAAACCGCCGTCCAGGCTGTAGACGTCAGAGAAGCCCTGGCTGACGAGGTAAGCGGCTGCGCTTTGGCTGGAGTTACCGTGGTAACAGGCCACGATCAGCGGTGCATCGAGGTCGGCGGCGCGGATGAAATCGGCGATGTTGATGTTGTCCAGATGGTGGGCGCCGGTGATGTGAGCGGCCGCATAGGTCGGCTGGTCACGGATGTCGACGACCACTGCGCCTTGCTCGCGCAGGGCCTGGGCGTGTTTTGGGGGGATACGTTTGAATTCGCTCATGGCGGGCTCCTAAGGCTTGGCTGCGGCCAGCTGTGTGGAAAGGCGGGGTTCGCACCGGCAGGTGTGAAACTCGCCGGTATCGATGTTCATCAGGGTCATGGCGCCGCCCCATACGCAGCCGGTGTCCAGGGCGAACACGCCGGGCTCGTCGCACTTACCTTCCAGCGCCGCCCAGTGGCCGAAGATGATCTTCGTGTCACGGGTCTTGCGCTCCTTGTGGGCGAACCATGGCTTGTAGCCGGGCAGGGCGGTGTCGGCACCTTCTTTGCTCTTGAGGTCCAGCTTGCCGTCGGCGGTGCAGAAACGCATGCGCGTGAAGTAATTGGTGATCACCCGCAGGCGAGCCACGCCGGTGAGGTCGTTGTCCCATTTCACCGGCTCGTTGCCATACATGCCGTCGAGGAAGGCGGTATACAGGCTGTCATCGGCCAAGGCATGTTCGACTTCGGCGGCGCACTTGAGGGCTTTCTTCAGCGTCCACTGTGGCGGGATGCCGGCATGGACCAAGGCCATATTGCGGCCGTCGTCGTAGTGCATGATTTTTTGCCGGCGCAGCCAGTCGAGCAGCTCGGCACGATCAGGTGCTTCAAGGATTTCGCGCAGGGTATCGCCTTTTTTCAGGCGTTCGATGTTATTGCCGGCCGCCAGCAGGTGCAGGTCGTGGTTGCCGAGTACGCACACCAGTGCATCGCGCAGGCTATATAAGTAGCGCAGGGTTGCCAGGGACTCGGGGCCACGATTGACCAGGTCGCCCACCAACCACAGCCGATCATTCGCCGGGTCGAAGGCCACGCGCTCAAGCAGGCACTTGAGCGGCTCCAGGCAGCCTTGCAGATCGCCGACCGCGTACGTCGCCATCAGTGCAGGGCTCCCGGCACGGCAAGGCGAAAAGGCTTGATGATGGCATCGAACAGCTTTCCATCGGTGGCTTTCATTTGATACGAACCCTGCATGGTGCCGACCTTGGAGGTCATGACCGTGCCGCTGCTGTAGGTGTGGCTGGCCCCGGCGTCGATCAACGGTTGCTGGCCGACAACGCCCGCGCCGCGCACTTCCTCGACCTGGCCATCACCGTCGGTGATCACCCAGTGGCGCGACAGCAGCTTGGCCGGCACCAGCCCGTTGTTCTTCACCGTGATGGTGTAGGCAAAGGCGAAACGGTTGTGTTCAGGTTGCGATTGGTCCGCCAGGAAGCGGGTGACGACGCTGACGTCGATCTGGTAGCGAGGATCGGACATGCAAGAGGCCTTAAAAGCAAAAGCGGAGGACAGCAGATGCGGATCAGTCTAGGCCAAGAGGCGGGCACTAGGCCAGACATGCTGTCTGGTATGACGCAGTTCAAATGTGGGAGGGGCGCACCGCCCCTCCCACATCTATATCGCGTAGCCCTTACGCCTTATTCCGCGGTTGGAGCAGGCTGGATGGCGAGCTGGTCGGCCAGGCGCACGAAGGCGGCCAGGTCCAGTTGCTCGGGACGCAGGCTGCCGTCCACGCCGGCGGCTTCGATTTCAGCGTTGCTCAGCAAGGCCTTGAGCGTATTGCGCAAGGTTTTGCGGCGCTGGTTGAACGCCTCGCGCACCACGCGCTCCAGCAATTTGTGATCCTTGGCCGGGTGCGGCAGCACGGCGTGCGGCACCAGGCGTACGATGGCCGAGTCGACCTTCGGCGGCGGGTTGAACGCGCCAGGGCCTACGTTGAACAGGTGTTCGACGCGGCAGTGGTACTGAACCATGATCGACAAGCGGCCCCAATCACCACCGCCCGGGCCGGCGGCCATGCGCTCCACCACTTCCTTTTGCAACATGAAGTGCATGTCGCGGATGATCCCGGCGTTGTTCAGCAGGTGAAAAATCAGCGGCGTGGAGATGTTGTACGGCAGGTTGCCCACCACGCGCAGGCTGTTGGGCGCGGCGTTGAGGGTGTTGAAGTCGAACTTCAGCGCATCGCCCTGATGCAGATTGAAGTTGGATTTGCCGGCGAACTGCTGGTTGAGGATCGGGATCAGGTCCTTGTCCAGTTCAACCACGTCCAACTGGCCACCGCTGGCGAGCAGACCTTGGGTCAGTGCGCCCTGGCCCGGGCCGATTTCCAGCAGACGGTCTTCTGGCTTGGCATGGATTGAGCGCAGGATGCGGTCGATCACGCCGGCGTCGTGCAGGAAGTTTTGCCCGAAGCGCTTGCGCGCCCGGTGTTGGTAATGCTCGGTCATATACGGGTCTCGGCCATCTGATAGGCGGTTTCCAGGGCCACGTGCAGGCTGCCGGTATCGATCTTGCCGCTGCCCGCCAGGTCCAGGGCAGTGCCATGGTCGACGGAGGTACGGATGATCGGCAGGCCCAGTGTCACGTTGACGGCGGCGCCGAAGCCTTTGTATTTCAGCACCGGCAGCCCCTGGTCATGGTACATCGCCAGCACTGCGTCGCAGTGCTCCAGATATTTGGGGGTAAACAGAGTGTCCGCCGGCAGTGGGCCGCGCAGGTCCATGCCTTCTTGGCGCAGACGCTCCAGGGTTGGTTCAATGATGTCGATTTCTTCATGGCCCAAATGGCCGCCTTCACCGGCATGCGGGTTGAGCCCGCAGACCAGGATGCGCGGTTGGGCGATGCCGAATTTGTGTTGCAGGTCGGCATGCAGGATGCGCGTGACACGCTCCAGGCGCTCGACGGTAATGGCATCCGCAATTTCGCGCAGTGGCAAATGCGTGGTCACCAGGGCGACTCGCAGGCCACGCGTGGCGAGCATCATGACGACTTGAGCGGTGTGGGTCAGTTCGGCAAGGAATTCGGTGTGGCCGGAAAAGGCGATACCGGATTCGTTGATCACGCCCTTGTGGACGGGTGCGGTGATCATGCCGGCGAAGTCGCCGTCGAGGCAGCCTTGCCCCGCGCGAGTCAGGGTTTGCAGTACAAACGCTGCGTTGGCCTTGTCCAGTTGCCCGGCAACTACCTTGGCTTGCAGTGGGGTGTCCCACACATACAGGCTGCCGGCTGGGGCAGGCACGTCGGGCCAGTTGCCTGGCGCTGCATCCAGCAGAGTGATAGCCACACCCAGTTGCGCGGCCCGCTCAAGGAGCAGGTCGCGGCTGGTAATGGCGATCAGGGGATGTGGCTGGGCTTGCGAGGCGAGCAGCAGGCACAGGTCTGGACCTATGCCGGCCGGCTCGCCGGGTGTTACCGCGAAACGCTGTGGTTTCACGGAGTTGCCTGGCTGGCGCCTGTTTGCTCGGCGCCTGGCAGCTTGTTCTCTACGTAGGCTTCGTCACGGATCTGACGCAACCAGGTCTGCAGCTCTTCATCGTATTTGCGGTTGCGCAGTACGTTCAGTGCCTGTTGCTCGCGGGCCTGGCTGGTGTTGTCGGTGGCGCGACGGCCAAGGACTTCCAGGACATGCCAACCGTATTGAGTCTTGAACGGCTTGGACAGTACGCCTTGCGGGGTATCGGCCATCACCTGCTGGAATTCCGGCACCAGCGCTTTCGGGTCGATCCAGTTCAGGTCGCCGCCGTTGAGGGCCGAACCCGGGTCTTCCGAGAAGCTCTTGGCCAGAGTGGCGAAGTCTTCACCGCTTTGGATGCGGTCATAGATCTTCTGAGCCAGTTCCTTGGTTTGCGCTTCGGTGCGGATTTCGCTTGGTTTGACCAGGATATGACGCACATGCACTTCGTCTTTCAACGAGGTCTCGCCACCGCGACGTTCCAGCAGCTTCAGGATGATGAAACCACCAGGGGTGCGGGCCGGCTGGGTGATGCCGCCGACTTCCATGGCGCTCAGCTCGCGGTCGAACGGAGGGGGCAGTTGAGCGGCTTTACGCCAGCCCATGTCACCGCCTTCAAGGGCGTTGTCGCTGCCGGACTGGGCGATTGCCATCTGGGCGAAATCAGCACCGGCCTTCAGGCGTTCATAGATAGCCTGGGTCTTGGCGGCGGCGGCATTGAGCTGCTCGGAGTTCGCACTGTCCGGGGTCGGAATCAGGATATTGGCCAGGTGCAGTTCTTCGGAAAGCTGCATCTTGCCCAGGTCCGATGCCAGGAAATTCTTGACCTCCTGCTCGGACACCTGAACCCGCTCGGCCACACGGCGTTGGCGCACACGGCTGATGATCATCTCGCGGCGGATCTGGTCACGGGCGTCTTCATACGAAAGACCGTCGTGGGCCAGGGCCGCGCGGAACTGATCGATGCTCATGTTGTTGCGCTGGGCAATGGTGCCGACTGCCTGGTTCAGCTCTTCGTCCGAAATACGGATGCCGGAACGATCACCGATCTGCAGTTGCAGGTTTTCGACGATCAGGCGTTCCAGCACCTGTTGGTCCAGGACGCTGGTAGGCGGCACGCCACCGCCACGCTTGGCGATGGTTTGCTGAACTTCCTTGACGCGTTGGTCCAGTTGGCTCTGCATGATCACGTCGTTATCGACGATGGCCACCACTTTATCCAGCTGTTGAACCGCAGCGTGTGCCGATGCGGCCCCCAGGAACAGCGCGCCCAGTACGAGCGGGCGCAGACAATCAGAAAGCTTGGTCTTCACGTTCACGATAACCTTCAATGCCTTTGTCGAGGAAGCTCTCTACCTTGGCGCCGGTCAGGCCGCCGAGTCCTTTGAGGACGATTTGCAGGAAGAGCCCGTGGTCACCCTTTTCGTTGAGCGGGGCGATCTGGCTGTATTCGTCGTTGGAAACCCAGTAACGGTTGATGACGCGCAGTTTCCAACAGCAGTTGTCGTACTCGAAACCACCGAAGGCTTCCAGCGTACGGTTGCGAGCGTAGTCATACTGCCAGCGGGTGATCAGGTTCCACTGCGGAATGATCGGCCACATCATCGAGAAGTCGTGTTGTTGGATTTTGTAGTAATCCTTCACGTAGTTCGCGTCGCCTGGCTGGCCGTAGTCGCCACCGAACTGCCATTTGCCGGTCAGCTGGTTGTAGACGACCTGGTCGTTACGATAGCGATAACCAACGTTGATGATCTTGTTCGGGTTGTCTTCCGGCTGGTAGTGAAGCATTGCGCTGCCGGAGCGAGGGCTGTGCTCCTCGGTGTCCCAGTTGTAGTCGGCAGTGGCGCGCCAGTCGCGGTTGAAGCGGAACTCGTAGTCCAGTGCAACCGGCGATACGTCTGACTGTGCGTCGTCACGGTCGGCAGCCAGGATGCCCGGCAGTTGGACTTCACGATCCTTGAAGTACACCGCCTGGCCTACGGATACGCGTTGACGCTCGAAGCCGTTGTCTTCGATCCAGCGACTGGTCACGCCCAGGGACAGCTTGTTCTCGTCGCCGATACGGTCGGAACCGCTGAAGCGGTTGTCACGGAACAGCGATGCGTAGCTGAACGAGTACTCGCTGGTGTCGAAGACGGGAATATCCGCCTGGTCCTTGTTCGGTACGTACAGGTAGAACGCACGCGGCTCAAGGGTCTGGCGATAGTCTTTGCCGAACCAGTTGGTATTGCGATCGAAGTACAGGCCGCTGTCGACACTGGCCACCGGAACCGCGCGGTCCTGGGAGCTTTTGAAGGTGCCACCCGCGTACTGGGTACCGTTCGCCACCGCTGCAGCTTGTTCAGCAACGATCTGGTTCTTGCCGATGCTGTCCAGGTCCAGGTCGTACTTGGTGTAGACGTACTTGAGCTTCGGGGTGACGAAACCGTAGGTCCAGTTCATCGGGTATTCGACGGCCGGGGCTACGTTCAGGCGTGTACCGTTGGCGCGGGTCAGACCGCGTACAAAGGTATCCAGGCGAGGGCTTATCAAGCCATCCTGGTCTCTGAAGGTGCCGTTCTCCAGGTCGCGTTCGAAGCGGACCGCTTCGGTCTCGTAGCTGAAGTTCAAACCGCCCGGATGGTACGGCAGGGTCCCGTTGAAGGTGATCTGCGGCAGGCGGTTATACGGGGTAACCTGGGAAATCGTCGCCAACTGGTAGGCCTGAAGGTTCAGGCGTGCCTGGAAGGTGTCACCGCGATAAGCCACGGAGCCCTGCTGGTTGACGTAGTCGCGGCTCACAACGCCTTCCTGGTTGGACTTCAGGTCCTGGAAGAAGTAAGGGTCGCTGATCTGGGTGTAGTCAACCTGGGTCAGTACGCGCGAATCCAGCCCGCCCTTGTGCTGCCAATTGAGCATGTAGCGGGTTTTTTCGTAGTCGGTCTGCAGCTTGCGCTCGTCGTTGTCGTCGTTCAGGTACGCGCCGCCGAACTGGCCTTCGCTGGACTTGGTGAGGTAGCGGAACTCGCCTTCCATCATCATGCCGCGCTTGGTCATGTATTGCGGGTACAACGTGGCGTCGTAGTTCGGCGCCAGGTTGAAGTAGTACGGCGTAAGCAGGGTGAAGCCGGTTTCGCCACCGGTGCTGAAGCTCGGCGGCAGGAAGCCGGATTGACGACGATCGTCGATCGGGAAATAGATGTAAGGGGTGTACAGGATCGGGATGTTCTTGATCCGCAACGTCGCGTTGGTGGCCGTACCGAAACCGGTGGCCGGGTTCAACGTGATGTTGTTGCCGCGCAGTTGCCAGGCATTGCTGTCTGGTTCGCACGTGGTGTACGTACCGTCCTTGAGACGGATGATCGCGTTCTCGGCGCGCTTGGCGTACAGCGCGTTACCGCGGATGCGCGACTTGTGCAGCACGTATTCGGCGTTGTCGATCTGAGCGGCACCGGTGTCCAGCTGAACCTCGGCGTGGTCGCCGACGATCAAGGCACCCTTGTCGCGCAAACGCACGTTGCCGTTCAGTTCGCCGCGGCTTTCCGCCTGGTACAGGCTGGCCTCTTCAGATTCCAGCTGCATGCTGCCCTGGCGCATGACGACGTCACCGGCCAGGGTTGCGACTTGCTGTTCCTGCTCGTAACGAGAGGCCTTGGCACCGATGAAGGTGGGCGCATCGCTCTTGTCCGTCTTGTCGTTCATGCCAGGACGAGTCGGCTCGATGTACGCACCGCCGCAATAAGGACCGGTTTCGGCCAGTTGGGCCGCGGTCAACTTTTCGCGAGGCACCCAGTCCAAGTGGCTGTAGTCGGCGCTGCGCGAACGCAGGCCGCGGCCCTTGGATTCGGTGACCAGTGCGGCCTTGGGCTCGGCCGCGGCACTGCCACCAGCCTCGGCCTGCGCCGTGCTGTTGGCCGAGCTGACGGCTGCGCCGTCATGCACCGGGCGCGGTGGCAACGGGCTGGCGGCGGTTTTCGGCGCGCAATCCCAGGCACCCGAAGCAGAGACTGAGCAGTCATACTGTTCCGCGGCGACCACGAATGAGGTGGCGAAGGGTTGCAAGGCCAGCAGACTGCCGGTTACCAGCAACGGAAATTTTCTACGAAACGCGGGGGATTTCAATGCCATCTTATTAGTCCGGGCTTCCTGCGTGCCATCTGCCCGCGGTTTGGGCCGCACGCCTCTCGATGGTCTGAAAAAGATGCGTGATAATAAAGCATGCCCCGCTTGACGGCTAGCGCCGTCGGAGACCCTTGTAATGCCCGAGCAAGATCTACGTTTACAACAGCTGGAAGTCTGGCTGGATGAGCAGTTGCCGATCCTTTTCAACGCTCAGGACTGGGGCCCCGTACCCCCGGCCACATTGACCGCGGCCAGCAGCGACGCGAGTTTCAGGCGTTACTTTCGCTGGGAGGGGGGAGGCCGGACGCTGGTGGTGATGGACGCGCCGCCCCCCCAGGAAAACTGCAAACCTTTCGTCGATATCGCGTATTTACTGGCGACATCGGGCATAAATGTTCCAAAAATTTATGCGGAAGATTTGCCGCGCGGCTTTCTTTTGCTCAATGACCTGGGCACAAAAACCTATCTGGACGTGATCGACGAGCAAAACGCCGACGCATTATTCGCCGACGCCATCGACGCGCTGCTGGCGTTCCAGCGCTTGCCGATGGAGGCGCCGCTGCCCAGTTATGACGTTGCCTTGCTGCGCCGTGAACTGGAGCTCTTCCCGGAGTGGTACGTACGCCGCCATCTGGGTATCGAGTTGGATACACAACAGCAGGCTCTGTGGCAACGCGCCAGCGACCACCTGATCGAGAGCGCCCTGGCGCAGCCCAAGGTGCTGGTGCACCGCGACTACATGCCGCGCAACCTGATGATCAGCGAGCCTAACCCGGGCGTGCTGGACTTCCAGGACGCGGTCTACGGCCCGGTCACCTACGACATCACCTGCCTGTTCAAGGACGCCTTCCTCAGTTGGCCCAAGGCGCGCGTGCGTGAATGGCAGTGCGGTTATTGGGAGCGTGCGGCGGAACTGGGGATCCCGGTGCAGCCGGATTTCGAGGACTTCCTGCGTGCCAGCGACCTGATGGGTGTGCAGCGCCACCTCAAGGTCATCGGTATCTTCGCGCGCATTTGCCATCGCGACGGCAAGCCGCGCTACCTGGCTGACGTACCGCGCTTCTTTGCTTATATAGAAGCGGTGCTCGCCGATCGCCCGGAACTGAGCGAATTGGCCGAGCTGTTGACCAGCCTGCGTCAACCCGCAAAGGCCGTTGTATGAAGGCCATGATCCTGGCCGCCGGCAAAGGCGAGCGGATGCGTCCGCTCACGTTGCACACGCCCAAGCCGTTGGTGCAGGCCGGTGGCAAGCGCTTGATCGAATATCACCTGGAGGCGCTAACCAAGGCCGGTTTCACCGATATCGTGATCAACCACGCCTGGCTCGGCCAACAGATCGAAAGTTATTTGGGGGATGGCGCGCAGTTTGGCCTGCGCATCCGTTATTCCCCGGAGGGCGAGCCGCTGGAAACCGGCGGTGGGATTTTCCGGGCCTTGCCACTGCTGGGAGACGCGCCGTTCCTGGTGGTCAATGGCGATATCTGGACTGATTACGACTTTACCCGGCTCAGGCAACCGCTCCAGGGCCTGGCGCACCTGGTGATGGTCGACAACCCGGCGCATCACCCCTCAGGCGGGGATTTCTATCTCGATCAGGGTTTGCTTCATGATGCCGCGCCCGGTGCCGATAACCTGACCTTCAGTGGCATTTCAGTGCTTGACCCCAAGTTGTTCGAGGGTTGCAGCGCGGGTGCCTTCAAGCTGGCACCGCTGCTGCGGGCGGCGATGGCCAAGGGTCTGGTAACGGGGGAACACATGGCGGGACGCTGGATTGATGTCGGCACGCTGGAGCGCCTGGCGCAAGTCGAAACCCTGCTGACAGCGGGGCAGTAGCATGTTGTGGCCAGGGACGCTGATCGGCGCCGGGGCTGGCTTTGCCATTGCCAGTATTCCGGGGGCTTTGTTGGGTGCGTTGCTAGGGCAGGCGCTGGATCGCCGCCTGCAACTGCACAGTTGGGCACAGCTGCGCGAGCGCCTGGGCGGGCGTCCCGCGTTGCGTAACGACGAATTGCTGTTTGTGTTGCTGGGGCGCCTGGCCAAAAGCAACGGGCGCGTGGTGGATGGGCATATTCAGCAGGCGCGCCAGGAAATGCGCTCGCTGGACATGACCGACTCGGCCCAGCGCCGTGCAATCGCAGCCTTCAACCGTGGCAAATCCGGCTCCGACCGGGTGCGCCGCTATCTGCGCGTGCTTAAGGCCCAGCCCCACGCGGCCGAAGGCGTGCTGCGTGCGTGCTGGCGGATGGTCTGGGCGGACGGCAGGGCGGATGACGCTGAACGCGACCTGATCGACCAATGGGGTAAATGGTTGGGCTGGACACCGCAACAACTCCAGGCCCTGGCGGCGGACTACACGCCTGAACGCAAGCCGCTGGTCAATCGCAACGGCACGTATCAGGAGGCGTTGCGCTTGCTTGGCGTAACCGCCACCGCTGAACCGTCGGTAATCAAGCGCGCCTATCGCCGCCTGCTCAGTCGTCACCACCCGGACAAGGTTGCCGGCAGTGGCGCCACCCCTGCGCAAGTGCGTGAGGCCACCGAGCGCACCCGCGACCTGCACAATGCCTATGCGTTGATTCGCGAGCGGCGGGATTTTCGCTAGCCCCAGGGATAACCACAATCCCATGTGGGAGGGAGCAAGCCCACATGGATTTTGCGTTGTTCTTCAGTCCGCATCGGCCTGTGGGCTCAACCACCCACGTACTCGCCGGTACAACTGTTCTTGCTCGGCAGCGCTGTTGCCGGGCAGGGTCTTCAAGGTCACTTGCTTATAGCCATCATTCTTCAAGCGTTTGGCGGCCTGGGCCCGCGCCAGTGCGTTTTTGCGGGATTGAGCGGTGTCTTGGTAGAACACGTCAGCGGTCGGCAACTTCAGGCCGGGGGCCAGTTGTTGCACGTCCGGATGGCGGCCATTGGGCGTTTGCGCCGCGACCATCACGAACCTCTGCACCTGGGACGGTTGTTTCTCGCTCAGGTAACGCGCGGCCCACCAGGCGCCCGTGCCATGGCCGAGCAGCACCACGCTACGTGCGCTTTGGGTTTGGGCGAAGGCCACGGCGGCGTCGATGCGGTCGAAGATACGCGACGCGTCGGTCTTGTCCTGCTCATCGGCGCCCGCCACCACCGCCGGGTCGGTGCCTTCGGCCTCGGCGCTGGCGGCTTGTTCGATCGGTTTGTCGGCGGTGCTGGCTTCCTTGCTGCTGGTGTCGACCGTGGCGTTGGGCGCTTCCACGGCGCGTGGCGGCAGGGTGTCGACGCTTACGTCCGGCAGCGACAAGCTGAGGCTGCCCCAATTGGCGTCCGGCAATTTGCGCCGCAATGGGCCGATTGCTTGAGGCCAATCAGCATTTTCACCGCGCCCCGGTACGATAATCACCACGCCTTCGGGTTCGGAGCTGTTGGCGGGTTTCCACAGGGCGAGGAAGGAGTCGCTGCCGGCCTGCAACTGCTGTTGTTCCTGTTGCGGCAGGGTGCGCTCCAGCGAACTGGCCTCTTGCTGGCTGCGCTCGGGCAAGGGTTGGCGCTCGACGGGTTTTTCGGCGGGCGGCGGTGTGTCGGCGGCGTGTACAGAAAAGGCGCTGGTAAATAGCAGCGACAGGCACAATGCTGGCAGTGCCGAACGGTGGAGAAAGAGCATCGTTAATTCCCGGCCAGAAGAGATTCCAGCAGCCTAATGGGTTGGTCAGTATTTGTCAGTGATGTGAGACGTGGATCATGGGTTTTCGCTGTCTGCTGGTTATCGGCTGTTTGTGCATTGCCTTTATGGCCAACGCCGCCCCCACGCCTGCCGTCCCGCAGGCACAGCTCAACGCGCAGCAGCGCGAATGGCTGGCCGCGCACCCGGAGCTGCGGGTAGGTGTGGTGCTGCAGGCGCCTTACGCGCAATACGACCGGCGGCTGCAACGCTTGTCCGGCGCCAATGTGGAACTGATGCAATGGCTGGCCAAGGCGCTGAACATTGACCTGGTGTGGCGCAACTTTCCCAGTCAGGAGCAGTTGGAAGCCGCCGTGCGCGACGATGAAGTCGACATCGCCCCAGGCCTGCAACAGACCCCGGCCGGGTTGCGCCTGTGGTTGTTCACCGACCCCTATATGCGTGTGCCCCAACACATCGTCGGCATCCGGGAGGGCGGTGGCGCCGTTGAACTGGAAAAACTCGATGGGCAGTCTCGCGTCGCCGTGCGCATGCCCAGCGCCGTGGCCGATTATCTGCGCGGTACTTACCCAGGCCTTAACCTGCAAGGTGTGCCCATGGAGCGCCAGGCCCTGCAATTGCTGGTCAGCGAGCAGGCGCGCTACGCCATCGTCGATGAAGCGCAACTGAGTCGCTTGTCCGGCGAAGCGGAGTTCGCCGGGTTGGCGGTGGTAGGGGATATCGGCTTGCCGCAGTTGCTGCGCGTGGCCACTCGACGCGACTGGCCGCAGTTGGCCGGCATTATGGAAAGCGCGCTGCGCGCCATCCCTGCCCGAGACCTGGACCAGTTGCACAATCGTTGGCTGCAGCCCAAATACCCGCGTTTATCCGAATCCAAAGGCTTTTGGCAAAACCTCTGCCTGTTGCTGGGGCTGTTGTTGCTCGCCAGCCTGGCGGTGGTGTTCTGGCAACGCCGCCAGCAACGCGCGCTGGAACACGACCTATTGGCCGCGCGCGAAGAAAGCGCCGCGCGCGCCGCCGGTGCGCAAGCGTTGCGCCTGACGCAATTTTCTATCGACCAAAGCACCGTCGGCATCCTGTGGGTCAACTGGGACAGCCATGTGCGCTACGCCAACCGCGCCGCCGAAAGCATGCTCGGCTACGACCCCGGCGCGCTGATCGAGCGGCCGCTGGTCGATCTCGACCCCACGCTGGACATGGACCGCTGGCTCAACCTATGGAAGCGCGCGCGCGCCAGCGAAGAGGGGCCGCAGAATTTTGCCACCGATTGCCTGCGCGCCGACGGCAGCATCCTGCCGGCCAACGTGTCCTTGAGCTTCTTGCGGTTTGCCGAGGCCGAGTACCTTGTGGTTTACCTCAACGACGTCACCGAACTGCGCCGTACCCTGGCCGCGTTGCTGCAAAGCGAAGCGCAACTGCGCGAATTGTCCGCGCACCTGGAAACCGTGCGCGAAGAAGAGAAGGCGCGCATTGCCCGCGAAGTGCACGACGAACTCGGGCAGATGCTCACGGTGCTCAAGCTGGAAACGTCCATGTGCGAGCTGGCCTATGCGCAACTGGACCCCGGCCTGCACGAGCGCTTGAACAGCATGAAACGCCTGATCGCTCAGTTGTTCCAGCTAGTGCGGGACGTAGCCACCGCCCTGCGCCCGCCGATTCTCGATGCCGGGATTGCGTCTGCCATCGAGTGGCAAGCCCGCCGCTTTGAAGCGCGTACGCACATTCCCTGCCTGGTGCAGGTGCCGGATAACCTGCCGGCCCTGAGCGACGCCAAGGCCATAGGCCTGTTTCGTATCCTGCAGGAGGCGCTGACCAATGTGATGCGCCATGCCCAGGCGCATACTGTGGAGCTGACGTTGGCGATGGACGGCAGCGATTTGCGCTTGACCATCAGCGACGACGGCGTTGGCTTCGTCCAGCCTGAAGGCCGCGCGGTCTCGTTTGGCCTGGTCGGCATGCGCGAGCGGGTGCTGATCATGGGTGGGCAATTGAGCCTGCACAGTGAGTTGGGGGAGGGCACCACCCTGAGCGTGATGGTGCCGCTGGATGCCAAACAATAAGAGGAAACCCCTGTGATCCGCGTACTGGTAGCCGAAGACCACACCATTGTTCGTGAAGGCATCAAGCAACTGATCGGCCTGGCCAAAGACCTGCTGGTGGTAGGCGAGGCGAGCAATGGCGAACAGTTGCTGGAGACCTTGCGCCACGTGTCCTGCGAGGTGGTCCTGCTGGACATTTCGATGCCTGGCGTCAATGGCCTGGAGGCGATTGCGCGGATTCGCGCGTTGAGCAACCCGCCGGCGATCCTGGTGCTGTCGATGCACGACGAAGCGCAGATGGCAGCCCGCGCCTTGAAGGTGGGCGCCGCCGGCTATGCAACCAAGGACAGTGACCCGGCGTTGCTGCTCACCGCTATTCGCAAGGTGGCCGCCGGCGGGCGCTATATCGACCCGGACCTGGCCGACCGCATGGTCTTTGAAGTCGGCCTCACCGACGCCAGGCCGCTGCATGCGTTGCTGTCGGAGCGCGAGTTCTCGGTGTTCGAGCGCCTGGCCCAAGGCGCCAACGTTAACGATATCGCCCAGCAACTGGCGCTGAGCAGCAAAACCATCAGTACCCACAAAGCGCGCTTGATGCAAAAGCTCAACATCACCTCCCTGGCTGAACTGGTGAAGTACGCCATGGAACACAAACTTCTGTGACGACATGCCTGTTTGCGACGCCCCTTAAACCGTACTGAAGCCATTCCCGGCGCGTGCGGCCGTGACACTGTTCCATCCCCGCCATTGATGTAGGGCGATCCCTACCCCCAGCCTTCCATCCGGCTGATGCAAATCTCTCCTGGCCCCCGATTTCCGGGGGCTCTGGCGTGGACTACGCTTGTGCCACAGCAGTCCAAAACACAAAGGTGCGGGTATGAGCGAGGTGGATTCAAATGATGTACTGGTCAGCTTTCGTGGCGTGCAGAAAAGCTACGACGGCGAGAACCTGATCGTCAAAGACCTCAACCTGGAGATTCGCAAGGGCGAGTTCCTCACCTTGCTCGGGCCATCCGGTTCGGGCAAGACCACCAGCCTGATGATGCTCGCCGGCTTTGAAACCCCCACCGCCGGCGAAATCCAGCTGGCGGGGCGCGCCATCAACAACGTGCCGCCGCACAAGCGCGACATCGGCATGGTGTTCCAGAACTACGCGTTGTTCCCGCACATGACCGTCGCCGAGAACCTGGCGTTCCCGCTCTCGGTGCGCGGGTTGAGCAAGACCGATATCAGCGAGCGGGTCAAACGCGTGCTGAGCATGGTCCAGCTTGACGCTTTCGCCCAGCGCTACCCGGCGCAATTGTCCGGCGGCCAGCAACAGCGTGTGGCCTTGGCCCGCGCGCTGGTGTTCGAGCCACAGTTGGTGCTGATGGACGAACCCCTCGGCGCCCTCGACAAGCAACTGCGTGAACACATGCAGATGGAGATCAAGCACCTGCACCAGCGCCTCGGCGTGACGGTGGTGTATGTGACCCACGACCAGGGTGAAGCCCTGACCATGTCCGACCGCGTGGCGGTGTTTCATCAGGGCGAGATCCAACAGATCGCCCCGCCACGCACCTTGTACGAAGAGCCCAGAAACACCTTCGTGGCCAACTTCATCGGCGAGAACAATCGCCTCAACGGGCGCTTGCACAGCCACACCGGCGACCGCTGCGTGGTCGAGCTGGCGCGGGGCGAGAAGGTCGAGGCCCTGGCGATCAACGTCGGCCAGCTCGGCGGCCCGGTGACGCTGTCGGTACGCCCGGAACGCGTCAGCCTCAACGGTTCCAGCGAAAGCTGCAGCAACCGTTTTTCGGGGCGAGTGGCGGAATTCATCTACCTGGGCGACCACGTGCGCGTACGCCTGGAAGTCTGCGGCAAGGCCGATTTTTTTGTGAAACAACCGATTGCCGAGCTGGACCCGGCCCTGGCGGTCGGCGACGTGGTACCGATTGGCTGGCAAGTCGAGCACGTTCGCGCACTCGACCCACTTTTAGAGGCGAATTGATCGCCCCCATGGCTTCACCAACCCTGCACGTGGAGAGAACAACAATGTTGAAATCCCTTAAGTATTCAGCGCTCGCCCTCGGTTTGATGGGCGCGACACAGGCCATGGCCGCCGGCCCGGACCTGACGGTTGTGTCCTTTGGTGGCGCGAACAAGGCGGCACAGGTCAAGGCCTTCTATGCACCGTGGGAAAGCGCGGGCAACGGCAAGATCGTTGCCGGCGAGTACAACGGTGAGATGGCCAAGGTCAAAGCCATGGTCGACACCAAGAGCGTGTCCTGGGACCTGGTGGAAGTGGAATCGCCGGAATTGTCCCGCGGTTGCGACGAAGACATGTTCGAACCGCTCGACCCGAAACTGTTCGGCAAAGCCGAAGACTACGTAAAAGGCGCGATCCAGCCGTGCGGTGTGGGCTTCTTCGTGTGGTCGACCGTGCTGGCGTACAACGCCGACAAATTGGCCTCCGCGCCCACCAGTTGGGCGGATTTCTGGGACACCAAGAAATTCCCGGGCAAGCGCGGCCTGCGTAAAGGCGCCAAGTACACCCTGGAATTTGCGTTGATGGCCGACGGCGTAGCGCCCAAAGACGTCTACAAAGTACTGGCCGGCAAAGACGGCCAGGACCGTGCGTTCAAGAAGCTCGACGAACTCAAGCCGTCGATCCAATGGTGGGAAGCCGGCGCACAACCGCCACAGTACCTCGCCTCGGGTGACGTAGTGATGAGCTCGGCCTACAACGGCCGCATCGCTGCCGTGCAAAAAGAAAGCAACCTGAAAGTGGTGTGGAACGGCGGCATCTACGACTTCGACGCCTGGGCCATTCCTAAAGGCCTGGCCAAAGACCGCGCGGAAGCGGCGAAGAAATTCATCGCCTTCTCGGTGGCGCCGCAGCAGCAGAAGACCTATTCGGAAAACATCGCCTACGGCCCGGCCAATACCCAAGCCGTACCGTTGCTGGCCAAGGACATTCTCAAGGACATGCCGACGACGCCAGAGAACATCGCCAACCAGGTGCAGATCGATGTGAGCTTCTGGGCCGATAACGGCGAGCAGCTTGAGCAGCGCTTCAATTCCTGGGCTGCAAAGTAACCAGCAGCACCGCTGAACCCCTGTGGGAGGGGACTTGCTCCCGATGGCAGACTGTCAGGCAATACACAGGCTGACTGATCCACCGCTATCGGGAGCAAGTCGAATCGTCGCACCGCCCCTCCCACAGGGTGTGCATTCATCTTTAAGATCCGGAGTCAGCCATGGCCATCGCCGTTCCCTCGAACGAGGTCAACAGCCCCACCCTCAAGCAGCGCCTGGCGCGTGCCGAGCGGCTTAACCGCTGGAAGGCCCAGGCCTTGATTGCGCCGCTGGTGCTGTTTTTGCTGCTGGTCTTCCTGGTGCCGATCGTTGCGCTGTTGTTTAAAAGTGTCGGTAACCCGGAAGTGGTGGGCGGCTTGCCGCGTACCGTGATGGCGGTGACAGCTTGGGACGGTCGTGGCCTGCCGGGCGAGCCGGTATACCGGGCGCTGAGTGAAGACCTGGGTGAAGCGCGCAAAAACCAGACCTTGGGCGACCTGTCCAAGCGCTTGAACATGGAACTGGCCGGCTACCGCAGCCTGCTGACCAAAACCGCACGGGCGCTGCCGTTTACCGAAGCGCCGGCCTCTTATAAAGAAGCGCTGGAAACCCTCGACGAACGTTGGGGCGACCCGGCGTACTGGCAGGCGATCCGGCGCAATACCAGCAGCCTGACGCCGTATTACTTGCTGGCGGCGGTCGATCACCGTATCGACGACCTGGGCGAAATCGCCCCGGCCACGCCCGACCAGGCGATCTACCTGGACATTTTCGCCCGCACCTTCTGGATGGGCCTGGTCATCACGGTCATCTGCCTGCTGCTGGCCTACCCCCTGGCCTACCTGTTGGCCAACCTGCCGGCGCGTAAAAGCAACCTGCTGATGATCCTGGTGTTGCTGCCGTTCTGGACCTCGATCCTGGTGCGGGTCGCCGCATGGATCGTGCTGCTGCAATCCGGTGGCCTGATCAACAGCGCGCTGATGGGCATGGGCCTCATCGATAAACCCTTGGAGCTGGTGTTCAACCGCACCGGGGTCTACATCTCGATGGTGCACATCCTGCTGCCGTTCATGATTTTGCCGATCTACAGCGTGATGAAGGGCATTTCACCCACCTACATGCGTGCGGCCATTTCCCTGGGCTGCCACCCGTTCGCCAGTTTCTGGCGCGTGTACTTCCCACAGACCTACGCCGGTGTGGGCGCCGGTTGCCTGTTGGTGTTCATTCTGGCGATTGGTTACTACATCACTCCGGCGTTGCTGGGCAGCCCGAACGACCAGATGGTCAGCTACTTCGTGGCGTTCTACACCAACACCAGCATCAACTGGGGCATGGCGACGGCGTTGGGCGGCCTGCTGCTGCTGGCGACCGTGGTGCTGTACTTGATCTACAACCGGCTGGTCGGCGCCAGCCGCCTGCGCCTGAGCTAAGGAGACCTTGCGATGCTGAGCCCTTATATGTCCCCCGTGGAGCGGGTGTGGTTCTACAGCTTGCGGATTCTCTGCGGCTTGATCCTGCTGTTCCTGATATTGCCCGTGCTGGTGATCATCCCGCTGTCGTTCAACAGCGGCAGTTTCCTGGTGTACCCGCTGCAAGGCTTTTCGCTGCAGTGGTACCACGACTTCTTTGCCTCGGCCGAATGGATGCGTGCGCTGAAAAACAGCATCATCGTCGCCCCGGCGGCCACGGTGCTGGCGATGGTGTTCGGCACCCTGGCGGCGATTGGCCTGACCCGTGGGAATTTCCCCGGCAAGGCGTTGGTGATGGCCCTGGTGATATCGCCGATGGTGGTGCCGGTGGTGATCATCGGCGTGGCCAGTTACCTGTTCTTTGCGCCGTTGGGCCTGGGTAACAGCTTTTTCTCGTTGATCGTGGTGCATGCGGTGCTGGGTGTGCCGTTTGTGATCATCACCGTGTCGGCGACCTTGCAGGGTTTCAACCATAACCTGGTGCGGGCAGCGGCCAGCCTGGGGGCTTCGCCCTTGACCGCGTTTCGTCGGGTAACCCTGCCGCTGATTGCGCCGGGGGTGATCTCCGGCGCGTTGTTTGCCTTTGCCACCTCGTTCGATGAGGTGGTGGTGACGCTGTTCCTTGCCGGCCCCGAGCAAGCAACCCTGCCACGCCAGATGTTCAGCGGTATCCGCGAAAACCTCAGCCCGACGATTGCGGCGGCGGCGACCTTGCTGATTGCGTTCTCGGTGTTGCTGTTGCTGACCTTGGAGTGGTTGCGTGGCCGTAGCGAGAAGCTGCGGACAGCACAGGTCTAGAGCCCAGCACAGATCAAAATGTGGGAGGGGCGGTGCGACGATTCGACTTGCCCCCTCCCACAGGGGTTTTGTGTTGAGCCTCCAAGACCATTCAGCCGCTGAATGGCAGACAACCCCTGTGCATCAGCTACTCTTGTGCCAGCCCCATCATTGATAAGAGGCCGCGCACATGAGTACTTCCTCATTCAAGATCGCCCACAAATTGCTGACAGGCGCAGGCGCCATCGGGCAGCTGGCCGCCGAGCTTACCCGTCTGGATGTGGACAACCCGCTGATTGTCACCGATGCGGTGCTGGTCAAATCCGGCACCGTAGCCTTGGCCCTCGAACACCTGGGCGAGCGCAGCTACGAAATCTTCGACCGCGTGCTGCCCGACCCGGAAATAGCCATTGTCGAAGACTGCATGCAGGCCTACCGCGACGGCGGGCACGACGGCCTGATTGGCCTGGGGGGCGGTAGCGCCATCGACATTGCCAAAAGCGTGGCGGCCTATGCCGGTTACCACGGCGCGCTGGCGGATTTGTTCGGTATCGATCAGGTACCGCGTAAAGGCCCGCCATTGATCGCGATCCCGACCACGGCCGGCACCGGCTCGGAAGTCACCAATGTGGCGATCCTCTCCGACAAAGTCGCGCAGTTGAAAAAAGGTATCGTCAGCGATTACCTGTTGCCGGACGTGGCGCTGATCAGCCCGCAAATGACCCTGACCTGCCCGCGCAGCGTTACCGCCGCCAGCGGCGTGGATGCGCTGGTGCATGCCATTGAGTCGTACCTGTCGCTGAACGCCTCGCCGATCACCGATGCCTTGGCCATCGGTGCGATCAAGCTGATCGCCAAGGCGCTGCCCAAGGCCTACGCCAACCCGGCCCATTTGCAGGCCCGGGACGATATGGCCACCGCCAGCTTGATGGCCGGCATGGCTTTCGGTAACGCCGGGGTGGGGGCGGTGCATGCGTTGGCCTACCCGCTGGGCGGGCGTTTCAATATTGCCCACGGCGTGAGCAATGCGCTGTTGCTGCCCTACGTGATGCACTGGAACAAGCTGGCCTGTGTCGAGCGCATGCAGGACATTGCCCAGGCCATGGGCGTCAATACCAGCGGGCTGAGTGTCAATGAGGCTGCCGACCAGGCGGTGGAGGCCATGACGCGACTCTGCGCCGCCGTGGAGATCCCGGCAGGCCTGCGCAGTTTCGCAATCCCCGAGAACGCGATCCCGGCCATGGCCACTGAAGCTGCGGGGATCGAACGGTTGATGCGCAACAACCCGCGCAAGCTCAGCGTGGCGGATATCGAGAAAATCTACCGGGCCGCTTACTAGCCCGTTGAGCCAGGTCACGGTGCGCGCAGCAAAGCATGAGGTATACAATGCGCGCCATCGTGATTTAGCTCAGAAAAGGTGCGTCATGCAGCCCTTCGTTATTGCCCCATCGATTCTCTCCGCCGACTTCGCCCGCCTGGGTGAGGAAGTGGACAACGTGTTGGCCGCCGGTGCCGACTTCGTGCACTTCGATGTCATGGACAACCACTACGTGCCCAACCTGACCATCGGCCCGATGGTCTGCGCGGCGCTGCGCAAATACGGCATCACCGCGCCGATCGACGCGCACTTGATGGTCAGCCCGGTGGACCGCATCATCGGCGACTTCATCGAAGCCGGCGCCACCTACATCACCTTCCACCCGGAAGCTTCGCTGCACGTCGACCGTACCCTGCAACTGATCCGCGAAGGCGGTTGCAAGGCGGGCCTGGTGTTCAACCCGGCTACCCCGCTGGACGTGCTCAAGTACGTGATGGACAAGGTCGACATGGTGCTGCTGATGAGCGTCAACCCAGGTTTCGGTGGGCAGAAGTTCATCCCCGGCACTCTTGACAAGCTGCGTGAAGCCCGCGCGCTGATCGATGCCTCGGGCCGTGATATCCGCCTGGAAATCGACGGTGGGGTCAACGTCAACAACATCCGCGAAATCGCTGCCGCCGGTGCCGACACCTTCGTCGCCGGTTCGGCGATCTTCAATGCCCCGGACTATCAGGAAGTGATCGCCAAAATGCGCGCCGAACTGGCGCTGGCGCGTCCATGAGCGGCTTTGAGCAGCTGTTCCCCGGCAAACTGCCACGGCTGGTGATGTTCGATCTGGACGGTACCTTGATCGACTCGGTGCCGGACCTGGCGGCGGCGGTGGACCAGATGCTGCTCAAACTGGGGCGCCCGCCGGCGGGGCTGGAGTCGGTACGCGAATGGGTCGGCAACGGCGCGCCGATGCTGGTGCGCCGGGCCCTGGCCAACCACATCGAGGCCGACGGTGTCGACGAGGTGGAAGCCGAACACGCCTTGGAATTGTTCAACACGGCCTATGAAGGCGACCATGAACTGACCGTGGTTTACCCCGGCGTACGTGACACCCTCAAGTGGCTGAGCAAGCAGGGCGTGGAAATGGCCCTGATCACCAACAAGCCGGAGCGATTCGTTGCGCCGCTGTTGGACCAGATGAAGATCGGCCGTTATTTCCGCTGGATCATCGGCGGCGATACGTTGCCGCAGAAAAAGCCTGACCCGGCGGCGCTGTTTTTTGTGATGAAAATGGCCAATATCCCGGCCTCGCAGTCATTGTTTGTCGGCGATTCGCGCAGCGACGTGCAGGCGGCAAAAGCGGCGGGTGTGCAGTGCGTAGCCTTGAGCTACGGCTATAACCATGGCCGGCCGATTGCCGAGGAATCTCCGGCGTTGGTCATTGATGACCTGCGACTGCTAATCCCCGGTTGCTTGGGAGCGGGCGCTGAGATAACGTTGCCCGATACCGATCCGTCCCCTTCTGGAAATTCCATCGTGGTGGTCACTCGCAAACTCTGGATGAAAGTCATCAAGGCCCTGGCCCGCTGGCGTTGGCGCGCCTGACTGATCCTGGCCGCGCTCTGCGGCACGTTTGCCTACCTGACTGTTAGACCCTCACACCACGAGGCACCTCATGACCCGCGAAGAATTCCTGCGTTTGGCCGCTGCCGGCTATAACCGTATTCCCCTGGCCTGCGAAACCCTGGCCGACTTCGACACACCGCTGTCGATCTACCTGAAACTGGCCGACGAGCCCAATTCCTATCTGTTGGAATCGGTGCAGGGCGGCGAGAAGTGGGGGCGTTATTCGATCATCGGCCTGCCATGCCGTACGGTGATGCGGGTACACGACCATCATGTGAGCATCACTCATGACGGCGTCGAGATCGAAAGCCACGACGTGGAAGACCCACTGGCCTTCGTCGAAACCTTCAAGGCGCGTTACAACGTGCCGACCATCCCTGGCCTGCCGCGTTTCAACGGTGGCCTGGTGGGGTATTTCGGCTACGACTGCGTGCGTTATGTGGAAAAACGCCTGGGCAAATGCCCGAATCCAGACCCATTGGGCGTGCCGGATATTCTGCTGATGGTGTCCGATGCGGTGGTGGTGTTCGACAACCTCGCCGGCAAAATGCATGCGATCGTGTTGGCCGATCCGGCCCAGGCGGATGCCTTCGAACAAGGCCAGGCCAGCCTCGAAGCCCTGCTGGACAAACTGCGCCAGCCGATCACCCCGCGTCGCGGCCTGGACCTCAGCCGTCCACCAGCAGCCGACCCGGTGTTCCGTTCCAGCTTTACCCAGGATGACTACGAGCGCGCCGTCGACACGATCAAGGAATACATCCTCGCCGGCGACTGCATGCAGGTAGTGCCGTCGCAACGTATGTCCATCGACTTCAAGGCGGCGCCCATCGACCTGTACCGGGCGCTGCGCTGCTTCAACCCGACGCCGTACATGTACTTCTTCAACTTTGGCGACTTCCACGTGGTGGGCAGTTCGCCGGAAGTGTTGGTGCGCGTCGAAGACAACCTGATCACCGTGCGCCCGATTGCCGGCACTCGCCCGCGCGGTGCGACCGAAGAAGCGGACGTGGCGCTGGAAGAAGACCTGCTGAGCGACGACAAGGAAATCGCCGAGCACCTGATGCTGATCGACCTGGGCCGCAACGACACCGGGCGCGTCTCGGAAATCGGCTCGGTGAAATTGACCGAGAAGATGGTCATCGAGCGCTATTCCAACGTGATGCACATCGTGTCCAACGTCACTGGCGAGCTGAAAGCCGGCCTGACCGCGATGGACGCATTGCGCGCGATTCTGCCGGCCGGCACGTTGTCGGGCGCGCCGAAGATCCGTGCGATGGAAATCATCGACGAACTGGAGCCGGTCAAACGCGGCGTCTACGGCGGCGCGGTGGGGTATTTCGCCTGGAACGGCAACATGGACACGGCCATTGCGATCCGCACGGCAGTGATCAAGGACGGGGAACTGCATGTACAGGCCGGTGGCGGGATCGTCGCCGACTCGGTGCCGGCCCTCGAATGGGAAGAAACCCTGAACAAGCGCCGCGCAATGTTCCGCGCTGTTGCGCTGGCTGAACAGACCCCCAATTCCTGAGGTTTCCCCCATGTTGCTGATGATTGATAACTACGATTCCTTTACCTACAACGTTGTGCAGTACCTGGGCGAGCTGGGTGCCGAGGTCAAGGTGGTGCGCAACGATGAACTCACCGTGGCGCAAATCGCTGCGCTGAACCCCGAGCGCGTCGTGGTTTCGCCTGGCCCGTGCACCCCGACCGAGGCGGGTGTCTCCCTCGAAGCCATCCGGTATTTCGCCGGCAAACTGCCGATCCTGGGTGTATGCCTGGGTCACCAGTCCATCGGCCAGGCGTTTGGCGGTGATGTGGTGCGTGCGCGCCAGGTGATGCACGGCAAGACCAGCCCGGTGTTCCACAAGAGCACGGGCGTGTTTGAAGGCCTTAACCTGCCGGTCACGGTCACTCGCTACCATTCGCTGGTAGTCAAGCGTGAAACCCTGCCTGAATGCCTGGAACTGACGGCCTGGACCCAACTGGAAGACGGCTCCGTCGACGAGATCATGGGCCTGCGCCACAAGACATTGAACATCGAAGGGGTGCAGTTTCACCCCGAGTCGATCCTGACCGAGCAGGGCTACGAGCTGTTCGCCAACTTTCTCAAGCAGAGCGGCGGCACGCGCTAAGGACTTTCCATGGATATCAAGACTGCCCTGAGCCGTATCGTCGGCCATCTGGACCTGAGCACCGCTGAAATGAGCGATGTGATGCGCGAGATCATGACCGGCCAATGCACCGACGCGCAGATCGGCGCGTTTATGATGGCCATGCGCATGAAGAGCGAAAGCATCGACGAAATCGTCGGCGCCGTCTCGGTGATGCGCGAGTTGGCGGACAAGGTTGAGCTCAAGACCCTCGACGGTGTGGTCGACGTGGTCGGCACCGGCGGTGACGGTGCGAATATTTTCAACGTGTCGACGGCTTCGTCTTTTGTAGTGGCGGCGGCTGGTTGCACCGTGGCCAAGCATGGTAACCGTGCGGTGTCCGGCAAGAGCGGCAGTGCCGACCTGCTGGAGGCGGCCGGTATTTACCTGAACCTGACGCCCGTGCAAGTGGCGCGCTGTATCGACAATGTGGGCATCGGCTTCATGTTTGCCCAGTCTCATCACGGAGCGATGAAGCACGCCGCCGGCCCGCGCAAGGACCTCGGCCTGCGTACCTTGTTCAACATGCTCGGCCCGCTTACGAATCCGGCCGGTGTGAAGCACCAGGTGGTGGGCGTCTTCAGCCAGGCGCTGTGCCGGCCATTGGCCGAAGTGCTGCAACGCATGGGCAGCAAGCACGTGTTGGTGGTGCATTCCAAAGACGGCCTGGACGAATTCAGCCTGGCTGCACCGACCTTCGTGGCAGAGCTGAAGAATGACCAAATCACTGAATATTGGGTCGAGCCTGAAGACCTGGGCATGAAGAGCCAGAGCCTGCACGGTTTGGCGGTAGAAAGCCCGGCGGCATCGCTGGAATTGATTCGCGATGCATTGGGGCGGCGCAAGACCGAGAACGGCCAAAAAGCTGCGGAAATGATCGTTCTGAATGCTGGCGCGGCACTTTACGCGGCCGACCATGCCTATAGTCTTAAAGAAGGTGTCGCATTGGCCCACGATGCGCTGCATACCGGTCTGGCTCGCGAAAAACTCGAAGAGCTGGGTGCATTCACCGCTGTATTCAAGATGGAGAATGAAGGATGAGTGTGCCGACCGTTCTGGAAAAAATCCTCGCCCGAAAAGCCGAAGAAGTCGCCGAGCGCCGCGCCCGCGTAAGCCTGGCCGAGCTGGAAGGTTTGGCCAAAAATGCGGATGCACCGCGTGGTTTTGCCAATGCCTTGATCGCCCAGGCGAAAAAGAAGCAGCCGGCGGTGATCGCCGAGATCAAGAAGGCCTCGCCGAGCAAAGGCGTGATCCGCGAGCACTTTGTACCTGCAGAAATCGCGGTCAGCTATGAAAAGGGCGGCGCTACGTGCCTGTCCGTGCTGACCGATATCGATTACTTCCAGGGTTCTGATCTGTTCCTGCAACAGGCCCGCGCGGCGTGCAAGCTGCCGGTGATCCGCAAGGATTTCATGGTCGACCCGTACCAGATCGTCGAAGCGCGTGCCTTGGGCGCCGACTGCGTACTGCTGATCGTCTCCGCCCTGGATGACGTGAAGCTGGCCGAGCTGGCGGCCGTGGCCAAAAGTGTTGGCTTGGACGTGCTGGTGGAAGTGCACGATGGCGATGAGCTGGAACGTGCGCTGAAAACCCTCGACACGCCGTTGGTGGGGGTGAATAACCGCAACCTGCACACCTTTGAAGTCAGCCTGGAAAACACCCTCGACCTGCTGCCACGTATCCCGCGCGACCGTTTGGTGATCACCGAGAGTGGCATCGTCAATCGCGCCGACGTGGAACTGATGGAAATCAGCGAGGTGTATTCGTTCCTGGTGGGCGAGACGTTCATGCGCGCCGAGAACCCAGGGGCAGAGCTGCAACGCTTGTTTTTCCCGGAGCGGGGCGTGGCGGTCAGCGGTTCGACTCTGGATTGATGAAATGCGCTCAAAATGTGGGAGGGAGCAAGCCCCCTCCCACATTGGGTTTTGTGTTTATTCAGCGAGGTGGGTGTTCGATGATCCAGCCAGTGTCGATGACTGTCGAAGCAGGGCTTGCCGCTGAGCAAGCGCTACTGGCTGCCGTGTGTGCAGGTGAACAGGAATTCGGCCTGCTGTTCTGGCAACCCAGCGACCGAGCCTTGGTGATGCCGCGCCGGTTGAGCCGGCTGCCGACGTTTGAAGCTGCCAGCCGGGTCTCGGCCGACGCCGGTTGGCCCGTGCTGCTGCGCGAAACCGGTGGCGAGCCGGTGCCACAGTCGGCTGCCACGGTGAATATCGCCTTGGTCTACGCGCCACCGCGCAGCGAAGGCGATCAGGGCCGTATCGAAACCGGTTACCAGCGCTTATGCCAGCCGATCTGCGACTTGTTGATCGAATTGGGCGGCGATGCCTCGGTGGGTGAAATCGACGGCGCCTTCTGCGACGGTCGCTATAACGTCAATCTCGACGGCCGCAAAATGGTCGGCACGGCCCAGCGCTGGCGCCAAATCGGTGGCCGACCGGTGGGGTTGGTGCATGGCGCCTTGCTGCTGGATAACGATCGAGAGGCATTGATCGCAGCGGTCAACCGCTTCAACGAGGCTTGTGGCCTTGAGCAGCGTGTTCGCGCCGACAGCCATATCGCCCTGCACGAAGCGTTCCCCGCGCCGGATGCGATCAGTCGGCTGGACACCTTGTACCGTCAGATGCTGGCCAGCTTCCTGCCGGTTTAACGGGTGCCGAACACCACCATTGTCTTGCCTTTGACGTGCACCAGGTTGCGTTCCTCCAAGTCCTTGAGCACGCGGCCGACCATCTCCCGTGAACAGCCGACAATGCGCCCGATTTCCTGGCGCGTGACTTTGATCTGCATGCCATCCGGGTGGGTCATGGCGTCGGGTTGCTTGCACAGTTCCAGCAGGCAGCGGGCCACCCGGCCAGTGACGTCAAAGAACGCCAGGTCGCCGACCTTGCGCGTGGTATCTCGCAGGCGCTGGGCGATCTGGCCGCTGAGGGCGTAGAGGATGTCGGGGTCCTGCTGGGCCAGCTCGCGAAATTTGCTGTAGCTGATCTCGGCCACTTCGCACTCGACCTTGGCCCGCACCCAGGCGCTGCGTTCCTGCTCCTTGCCCGCTTGTTCAAACAACCCCAGTTCGCCGAAAAAATCTCCGGTGTTGAGGTAGGCGATGATCATCTCGCGGCCGTCTTCGTCCTCGATCAGGATGGTGACCGAGCCCTTGATAATGAAGAACAGTGTTTCGGAGCGTTCGCCGGCGCAGATGATGTTGTGCTTGGCCGGGTGACGTCGGCGCTGGCAGTGCGTCAACAGCTTGTCGAGATTCTTGATCTTGGGTATGGGAGTAAGAGCAACCATGGTTGTATCCCGAAAAGGCAGCGCGAGGTGGTTTGAGTTGTTATCTGCAGCGCTATCGGCATTGATAGGCGCTGTATAAAGGGTGGCAATACGCCATCGATTTGGCGCCAGCTTAACAGACACATTCTGTCTCGATTAGCCAATTTTCCCAGGAAGCCCTGCAATTGATCGCTTTTGTGGGAAACGCTGACGCCGGCGGGCCCTGTGCTAAGCTGGCGACCCTTTTTTAGCAGTGGAGTCTGGGCGATGAAGGCACGCATCCAATGGGCGGGCGAAGCCATGTTCCTCGGTGAATCGGGCAGCGGTCACGTAGTGGTCATGGATGGCCCGCCGGAAGCCGGTGGCCGTAACCTGGGCGTACGCCCGATGGAAATGCTCCTGCTCGGCGTAGGCGGTTGCAGCAATTTCGACGTGGTCAGCATCCTGAAGAAATCCCGTCAGGCCGTGGAAAGCTGCGAAGCTTTCCTGGAAGCCGAGCGCGCCACGGAGGATCCCAAGGTGTTCACCAAGATCCACATGCATTTCGTGGTGAAGGGCCGGGGGCTGAAAGAGGCGCAGGTCAAGCGTGCGATTGAACTGTCGGCGGAGAAGTACTGCTCGGCGTCGATCATGCTTGGCGCGGCCGGAGTGGCCATCACCCATGACTACGAGATTATCGAGCTGGGCTGATGACGCATTGGCAAAAAGAAGGGCGCTTTGATAGCGCCCTTTTTTTCAGCTGCGGTTTGGGTCAGATGCGGTAGGTGCTTTTGGTCATGACCTTGGCCAGCAGGCTCATGCCGAACCGCACGGGCGCCGGGAAGCGAAAGCCGCCGGCATCCAGCGCGCTTTCGGCGTGATGTTCTTCATCGATGCGCATCTGTTCGAGAATTGCGCGGGACTTTTCGTCTTCCGCCGGCAATTGCTCCAGGTGTTCATCCAGGTGCTTGCATACCTGATGTTCGGTCGCGGCGACAAAGCCGAGGCTGACCTTGTCGCTGATCAAGCCGGCTGCCGCGCCGATGCCGAATGACAAACCGTAAAACAGCGGGTTGAGCACGCTGGGATGGCTGCCCAGTTGGCGAATGCGTTGTTCGCACCAGGCCAGGTGATCGATTTCTTCCTCGGCTGCGTGCTCCATGGCCGCGCGCACTTGAGGCAGTTTGGCGGTCAGGGCCTGGCCCTGGTACAACGCCTGGGCACACACTTCGCCGGTATGGTTGATGCGCATCAGGCCGGCGACATGTCGGGTCTCGGTCTGGCTCATCTGCGCGTCGGGCTGCACGATGGCCGGCGACGGACGGTAGGGCTGGCCGCTGAAGGGCAGCAATGTACGCATGGCCGTGTCGGCTTGCAGCAATAGACGATCAATCGGCGAGTAGTGACGTTGGGTAGTCATGCTGACCTCCGGGAGGAATCTCGGCGGCCAGTTTACCGCAAGAGAGGGGCGCGCGTTTGCGCTGAGTCAAGGGCATGGGGTCGCAGCACGGCGCTGCGATCCGTTTGGGAGGCCTGTCAGCCCGGCGGCCAGTTCATCTGACGCTGCCCCAGCACATGCATATGAATGTGATAGACGGTCTGCCCGCCATCTTCATTGCAATTCATCACCACGCGAAAGCCTTTCTCGCAACCTTGTTCCACGGCCAGGCGTTGGGCGGTGAACAGGATGTGCCCGGCCAGTGCCTTGTCTTCTTCCGTGAGGTCATTGAGCGTGCGGATCGGCTTCTTCGGAATCACCAGAAAATGCACGGGCGCCTGAGGGGCAATATCGTGGAAGGCCAGGACTTGGTCATCCTCGTAGATGATCTTCGCAGGTATTTCTCTGTTGATGATCTTGGTGAACAGAGTATCCACAGCTGTTTCTCCATTATGAATGTGCAGGGTGAGTGTACTCAGGCGATCAGCGTGGGCAATAGGCCTTGTTGATCGCGCCGGCAATCTTGCGGGTAAGCCAGCGTGGGCTCAAGCGCGGGCTGAAGGCCAACCAGCGGTTGCGGCGACCGGGAATGATGATGGCTTTGTTTTTGTCCAATGCACGCACGGTGTACAGCGCGACTTCTTCGGGGCTCATCAACTGTTCGCTGCGGTCGAGCTTGGCGGTGTCCATTTGCGCGGTGTCGAAGAACGCGGTGCGCGTAGGGCCAGGGCAAAGGACCGAAACCTGGATGCCGCAGCTCTTCAGTTCTTCGCGCAGGCCTTCGGAGAAGTGCAGCACATAGGCCTTGCTGGCGTAGTAGCTGCTCATCCACGGGCCGGGCTGGAAGGCGGCAACCGAAGCGACATTGAGGATTTGCCCGCCGCCGTGCAGCGCCATGGTATTGCCCAGGGCGTGGCACATGCGGGTCAGGGCGAGGATGTTGACTTCGATGAGGTCTTGTTCGGTCATCCAGTCCTGGGCCAGGAACGGCCCACTGGTGCCGATACCGGCGCAATTGACCAGCAAGTCGATCTGCCGCTCGCCTTCCTCAAGCTCCAGCAGGAACCCGGACAAGCGCAGCGGCTCGCCCAGGTCGCAGGCACGAATCAGCACCTCGACGCCGAAGCGTTGAGTCAGTTCCAGTGCAATGCTTTCCAACTGATCACGCTGGCGGGCCACCAGAATCAAGCTGCGGCCGCGGCGGGCCAACGCTTCGGCCAGTGCCAGGCCGATGCCGCTGGAGGCACCGGTGATCAGAGCGTAACGGGTCATGCCTTTCTCCATCGCAACGCCCCCATCGATGATGGAGGCATCACGGATGGGGGCGTTTTCTTTACTGTTCTTCGGGGGAGTCTACAGGTTCGGCTGCTTCGTCAGCACTTTGCGCGTCTTCTTCCTCGACGATCACGCTTTGGTCGGCGTCTTCGTCGGAGGTGATGGAGCTGCTTTCGTAGCTGCTGTCCACGTTGGATTCGAGTTGGTCCAGGTAGCCGTTCATGCCCAGCGAGACCACGATGATGAGCATCAACGGAATGAACGCCAGCCACAACGAGGCAAGTACCTTCACCGCGGTGGAGTTGCGCGGAGGCGGTGCGCCGTACTGGTTGGCGCCCGCGTTACCTGGCAGCACCAGCAGCAGTAGCGGGAAAATGCTGTTTACCAGCGGCACCAGGTTGAGCAGGTATAGCCAGCCTGACCAGCCCAAGTCATGCAGGCGTTGCACACCGATCTGCACGCTCACCACAACCAGCGCAACGAACAGCGCGAAACCCAGCAGCGAGCCGAGAATGATGGCTATGGTCGGCGACGCAGTTGCGATGGCGAAGCCCACGGTGCTGATGATGCCGGCGGCCACGAGCATTGCGACGGTCAGCACCAGCGTCCATGCCAGGTACCGCAGGCGACCGATACGCCCGTTGATGGTGAAGACTTTGAGTTCGGCGTATTCCGGCAGGTTCTCACCCACGGTTGCACGCGGCGGCGCGTAGGGTGAGGCGGCGGGGCGCGAGAAATCAGCGGCGCCGGAGTCCGTCTCGTGGGTTTCGGCCAGGCTGAATGCCACGGGTTGTTCGGCTTCGATACGCGCATCGATCCCGGCGTTTTTCAACGCGGTGAGGTAGGTTTCGGCATCGGGGCGGGACAGGTCGCGTTTCAATGCAACCGGGCGGCCGGTGAAGAGTTTCTCGATATCCTCGACACTGCTTTTGAACAGTTCGGCCAGGTTCAGCTTGGCCGTGGTGCTTTCGACACCCGGGAGCAAGGCTCCATCAAACACAATCTTGAAACGGTTGTCGCTCATACGGGCATCCTTGTCATTCAATCAATGGGGGGAATGCAGGTCTGTTCAATAGACAGACCATGCGATGGGTTCAGCGTGGCCAGCGCAACTGTACCGCCTGCTCGCGTGCCTTGCGGTATTCGGCATCCAGGCGGGCGACGAGTTCATCGACGCTGGGCAAATCATTAATCTCACCGACGCCCTGGCCGGCCGACCATACGGTCTTCCAGGCCTTGGCTTCGTCGCTCAGCGGCTTGAGCTTGGAGCCGAAGTTGACTTCGCCTTTGCCTTGCAGAGAGGCGAGATCAAAACCGGCATTTTCCAGGCTCTGGCGCATAAAGCTTGCGGGCACGCCGGAGACTGCGGGAGTGTGCACGATGTCGGCGGCGCGCGCTGTGAGCAGCATCTCTTTATACGCATCTGGGGCGTGGCTTTCAGTCGTGCCGATAAAGCGTGTGCCGAAATATGCCAGGTCCGCCCCCAACAACTGCGCGGCGAGGATCTCATGGCCATGGTTGAGGCAGCCAGCCAGCAGCAGGGTTTTATCGAAGAACTGGCGAATCTCGGCAATCAGTGAGAATGGACTCCAGGTACCCGCATGCCCACCGGCGCCCGCCGCGACAGCGATCAGGCCATCGACACCCGCTTCAGCGGCCTTTTCGGCGTGGCGCCGCGTGGTGACATCGTGAAATACCAGGCCGCCATAGCTGTGCACCGCATCCACCAGTTCTTTTACTGCGCCCAGGCTGGTGATGATGATCGGCACTTTATGCTCGACGCAGATCGCCAGGTCCGCCTCCAGCCGTGGGTTGCTGTTGTGCACGATCAGGTTCACGGCGTAAGGCGCGGGGTTGTCCAACTGCGCCAGGCCCGCTTCGATTTCTTCCAGCCAGGCCTTGAAACCACTGCTTTCGCGTTGGTTGAGGGCCGGGAAACTTCCGACCACACCATTGCGGCAGCAGGCCAGGACCAGTTGTGGGTTGGAAATCAGGAACATCGGCGCGGCCACTACCGGCAGGCGCAGTCGTTGTTCAAGCAGAGCGGGCAGCGACATATGGAGGTACCCCAGGTAATTGAAATTAGAACGGTTTGACCACGACCAAAATTACGATAGCCAGCAATATCAGAACCGGCACTTCATTGAACCAGCGATAAAAGACATGGCTGCGGGTGTTTTCGCCACGGGCGAAGCGTTTTACCTGTGCGCCGCACATATGGTGATAACCGATCAGCAGCACTACCAGGGTCAGCTTGGCGTGAATCCAGCCGCCCATGCTGAAGATGCCCGGGTTGAGGGCGATCAGCCAAATGCCGAACACCAGGCTGGCAAGCATCGCCGGGCCCATGATGCCGCGGTACAACTTGCGCTCCATGACACTGAAGCGCTCCTTGCTGACGGTGTCTTCGCTTTGGGCGTGGTAGACGAACAGGCGTGGCAGGTAGAACAGCCCGGCAAACCAGCAGACGATGCTGACGATATGGAAGGCTTTGACCCATAGATAGAGCATGTTTAGTTATTCCCAGGTTCACGGTAACTGAAGATAGTAGTGGCTCATGCATCCGTACGTCACGTTGGCGGTTGTCGCAAAACGATGTGGCCCCTATTATCGACGGCTTTCCAGTGGTTCGTTGAGGGCAGGTTTATGGTCAAGGTCGGTATCGTCGGCGGCACGGGTTATACCGGTGTCGAATTGCTGCGTCTGTTGGCTCAGCATCCGCAAGCTGAGGTGGTGGTTATTACCTCCCGATCCGAGGCCGGCCTGGCAGTGGCCGATATGTACCCGAACCTGCGAGGTCACTACGATGGCCTGGCGTTCAGCGTGCCGGACATCAAGACGCTTGGCGCCTGTGACGTGGTGTTCTTTGCCACGCCCCACGGCGTTGCCCATGCGCTGGCCGGTGAGTTGCTGGCTGCCGGCACCAAGGTGATCGACCTGTCGGCGGACTTCCGTCTGCAGGACGCCGATGAATGGGCCAAGTGGTACAACCAGCCGCACGGTGCGCCGCAGCTGTTGGAAGAGGCCGTGTACGGCTTGCCGGAAGTCAATCGTGAGCAGATCAAGCAGGCACGCCTGATCGCGGTGCCGGGTTGCTATCCGACGGCGACACAATTGGGTTTCCTGCCATTGCTCGAAGCGGGGCTGGCGGATACTTCGCGGCTGATCGCAGACTGCAAGTCGGGTGTCAGCGGTGCAGGCCGGGGCGCGGCGGTGGGGTCGCTGTATTCCGAGACGTCAGAAAGCATGAAGGCCTATGCGGTAAAGGGGCATCGCCATCTGCCGGAGATTCGCCAGGGCCTGCGCCGTGCTGCGGGCAAGGAGGTGGGGCTGACCTTTGTGCCGCACCTGACACCGATGATTCGTGGCATTCATTCCACGTTGTACGCGACGGTCACCGATCGCTCGGTCGACTTGCAGGCGCTGTTTGAAAAGCGTTATGCCGACGAGCCGTTCGTCGACGTCATGCCGGCCGGCAGCCACCCGGAGACCCGCAGCGTGCGTGGCGCCAATGTATGTCGGATTGCCGTGCATCGCCCGCAGGACGGTGACCTGGTGGTGGTGCTGTCGGTGATCGATAACCTGGTCAAGGGCGCGTCGGGCCAGGCAGTGCAGAACATGAACATCCTGTTCGGCCTGGATGAAAAGCTTGGGTTGTCCCACGCTGGCATGTTGCCTTAAGTCGCTTGGCGGATGGTGCAAAAGGCCCGTTAATCGGGCCTTTTGTGTTTTTAATAGCGGCGAAGCGGATTGATATACCGTAACAATAGTTGACCGCTTTTCTAGGAGAAGCGGATAATGCCCGCCATTACGCATATGGCGGCGCTACGCCGGGAGATTATCAGCATGAGCGTTGAATCCTTCACCCCCACGGCTTTGCAATTCACCCACGGTGCTGCGCACAAGGTGAAGAGCCTGGTCGATGAAGAGGGTAATGATCGCTTGAAGCTGCGCGTATTCGTTACGGGCGGCGGTTGTTCAGGGTTTCAGTACGGTTTTACCTTCGATGAAGATGTGGCCGATGACGACACTATCGTTGAACGCGAGGGCGTGAGCCTGGTTGTAGACCCGATGAGCTTCCAGTACCTGGCGGGTGCCGAGGTGGATTATCAGGAAGGTCTGGAAGGTTCGCGTTTTGTGATCAAGAACCCTAACGCCACCACCACCTGTGGTTGCGGGTCTTCGTTCTCGATCTGATCGATGCTGCAAACAAAAACGCCGCTTGGCTTTTAAAGGCCAAGCGGCGTTTTGCTGTCTGTAGCTCAGGCTGGGTAAATTGCGCCCAGTACTCGTAACCCGCGCGCGCCGGTGACGCTGGGGCGATTGGCGGCTATGCCTTCCAGGCAGCAATGAGCCAGCCAGGCGAAGGCCATGGCTTCGACCCAGTCCGGGTCTACACCGTAGGCGGCAGTGCTGCTCACCTGGGTAGAGGGCAGCAGGGCCGCCAGGCGGTTCATCAAGGTCGTGTTATGGGCGCCGCCGCCACAGACCAGCAGGGTTTGGGTCTCGGATTGCGCCGTTTTCAGGGACTCGACGATGGTCTGGGCGGTGAGCTCCAGCAGCGTCGCCTGGACGTTCTCGGGTTGAAACGCCGGCAACTGGCCAAGGTGCTGTTGCAGCCAATGTAGGTTGAACACTTCACGACCGGTGCTTTTCGGGCCTTTGGTCAGGAAGAATGGATCGCTGAGCAGCGTGCTGAGCAACTGGGGTTCGACCTTGCCGCTGCCTGCCCATTGACCGTCGCGGTCGAAGTGCTCGCCACGTTGGCGATGTATCCAGGCATCGAGCAGGACATTGCCTGGGCCGCAGTCGAAGCCCGCTACGGGTGTATCGGTCTCGATCAGGCTGAGGTTGCTGAAACCGCCGACATTCAATACCGCCCGGTTGCCGGTGCTCTCGCCAAACAGTGCTTCATGAAACGCAGGCACCAGCGGTGCGCCCTGGCCGCCGGCGGCCACATCGCGGCTGCGGAAATCGCTGACCACGGTGATACCCGTCAGCTCGGTGAGCAACGCCGGGTTGCCGATCTGTACGGTAAAGCCCCGAGCTGGCTCGTGGCGGATGGTCTGGCCATGGCTGCCGATTGCGCGAATGGCCTGGGGCTTGAGTTTTTGCTGAATGAGCAGCGCGTTGATGCCATCGGCGGCGAGACGTACCCATCGTTGCTGGGCAATCGCCGAGCGGGCGATCTCATCCGGGCCGCTGGCGCACAAGCTCAGCAGCTCGGCGCGCAGGGTATCGGGCATTGGCGTGTAGTGAGTGGCGATCAGCTTGATCGCCGAGTCTTGTTCGATCAGGGCGATATCCAGGCCATCGAGGCTGGTCCCGGACATCACACCTATATAGAGCGGCATGGCTTAGCGCTTCGCCGAGGCCAACAGGGTGGAGCGCTCCTGGTCCATGCGCGCCATCAGTGGCTGGCTCTGTTGCATGAAGCGCGCACGCTCGGCCTTGGCGATCGGGTCGGCCATCGGCAGCTTCTGGCCCAGCGGGTCGACGTGCACGCCATTGACCTGGAACTCATAGTGCAAGTGCGGGCCAGTGGACAGGCCGGTGGTGCCGATATAGCCAATCACTTGGCCCTGTTTCACGTTGCCACCGGTCTTCACGCCTTTGGCGAAGCCTTGCATATGGCCATACAGCGTACGGTAGGTGTTGCCATGTTGGATGATTACGGTATTGCCGTAACCGCCACGACGCCCGGCCAGTAGCACCTTGCCGTCACCGGCAGCCTTGATAGGCGTGCCGCGCGGGGCGGCATAGTCGACGCCTTTGTGGGCGCGGATTTTGTTCAGAATTGGATGCTTGCGACCCATGGAGAAACGCGAGCTGATACGAGCGAAATCCACCGGGGTACGGATGAAGGCCTTGCGCATGCTATTGCCATCAGCCGTGTAATAGCTGCTGTTGCCTTGCTTGTTGGTGTAGCGCACGGCTGTGTAGGTCTTGCCGCGGTTGGTGAAGCGTGCGGAAAGAATGTTGCCGGTGCCGACGACTTTTCCGTTGGCGACTTTCTGCTCGTAGATTACGTCGAATTCATCACCCTGGCGGATGTCCTGGGCGAAGTCGATGTCGTAGCCAAACACGCTGGCCATGTCCATGGTCATGCTATGGGACAAGCCTGCGCGCGCGGCGGATTGCGACAGCGAACTATTGATTACGCCATGGACGTACGCAGAGCGCATGACGGGTTTAGTGGTGATGCGGTTGAAGGCAAAACCTTTGGCGCCCTTGGTCAGGGAGATGCTTTCGAGGTCGTTGACACTGCTGTGCAGGTTGGTCAGCTGGCCGTCCGGCGTCAGTTCGAACTCAAGTTTCTGGCCGCGTTTGAGCTGGCTGAACTGCTTGGCTTGCTTGTCGCTGGCCAGCACTTCACTAACGGTGGCAGAGGGGAGGCCTACCTTCTCGAACAGGGTAGAAAGCGTATCGCCTTTCGCCACGATCACTTCGCGGTGTTGGGCGTTTTTGGCGGCATCTGCTGCGGGCTTTGGTTGATCCTGCACGGCTTGCTGCGTGTCTTCAGGCGTGCTTTCTATCTGGGCGAACGGCGATTCGGCTGGGGTATTTGTGGCTTGTTGTGCGTCGGAGGCGTCTTGATCTTGTGTCAGTTGTTCAACTGGACTCTCCAAGTCAAGGCTCAGGGATGTTCGTTTGGCTTCTACGTCACTGGAAGGGAATACCAGGAGTGCCAGGCTGAGAAGGGCGGCGATACCACTTGCGGCGAGCAGGTGGGTCTTCGGGTAAAGCGGCGGCGCTTTAGACGGTTCAGTGGTCATAGGTAATTTGACTTTGAAGATGAAATGGAAAAGATGAATGACATGATGAAGATGAAATAACTGTATAAAATATAACCAAATCATCTGTGGCGCAAGCTCGCGAACGCTGGGCTTGCTGAACGGTGTCCGTACGCAGGGCAAAACTTGTAATTAGTCCCTGATCTTGTATGGTTGGTTCCCTTTTGAATCTGAGCCTTGCGGGTCTGTTATGAAGTCGGTTGAAGAGCAGCTAGCGCTGATAAAACGTGGTGCGGAAGAACTGTTGGTCGAGGCCGAGCTGATTGAAAAGCTCAAGCGTGGTCAACCCCTGCGCATTAAGGCTGGCTTTGATCCGACGGCGCCGGATCTGCACCTGGGTCATACCGTGCTTATTAATAAGCTGCGTCAGTTCCAGGAACTGGGGCATCAAGTCATCTTTCTGATTGGTGACTTCACGGGAATGATCGGAGATCCGAGTGGCAAGAGTGCCACGCGTCCGCCGCTGACCCGTGAGCAGGTGCTTGATAATGCCGAGACCTACAAGACTCAGGTGTTCAAAATTCTCGATCCGGCCAAGACCGAAGTTGCGTTCAACTCCACTTGGATGGATCAAATGGGGCCGGCGGACTTCATTCGCCTGACCTCCCAGTACACCGTTGCGCGAATGCTGGAGCGTGACGACTTCGACAAGCGCTACTCCACCAATCAACCAATCGCGATTCACGAGTTCCTGTACCCGTTGGTCCAAGGGTATGACTCTGTGGCGTTGCGGGCCGACGTAGAGCTTGGCGGTACCGATCAGAAGTTCAACCTGCTGATGGGGCGAGAATTGCAGCGTGCTTATGGTCAGGAAGCTCAGTGCATCCTGACCATGCCGTTACTGGAAGGGTTGGATGGCGTCAAGAAGATGTCCAAGTCTTTGGGTAACTATGTGGGGATTCAGGAGGCGCCGGGTGTGATGTACGGCAAGCTGGTCTCCATTCCCGACGCGCTGATGTGGCGTTACTTCGAGTTGCTTAGCTTCCGTTCGATGGAAGAGATCAACGCGCTGCGTGCTGATGTTGAGGCTGGCGCCAATCCGCGTGATGTGAAAATCAAGCTGGCCGAAGAGATTGTTGCGCGCTTCCACGGTGAAGAGGCTGCAGCCAATGCTCATCGCGCGGCGGGCAATCGCATGAAGGATGGGGAGTTGCCGGATGATCTGCCGGAGATTGAGCTGTCGGCTGTCGAGGCAATGCCGATTGCTGCTGTCCTTAATAAGGCAGGTTTGGTGAAGAACTCTGCCGTGGCGCGTGATCTGTTGGGTTCCGGTGGTGTGCGTATAGATGGCGAGGTGGTCGATCGCACCTTTATATACGGGCTTGGCGCGACCCACGTTTGCCAGGCTGGGAAGAAGGCATTTGCGCGTATTACGCTAAAATCCGAATAAGTCCTGAATTAGAGGTTGACGGCGAATTATATCTGTCTATAATTCGCCCCACTTCCGGTGCAGTCGAAACGGAAAACTCCTTGGTAAACAATGAGTTACGCAGTTTTCGGCAGCAAGTTGCTTCAGTTCATCGAAGCCAAAAGGAAGTTGAAAAAGAGGTGTTGACAGCAGCGTGTAACGCTGTAGAATTCGCCTCCCGCTGACGAGAGATCGGAAGCGCAAGTGGTTGAAGTTGTTGAAGAAATCTTCGAAAGCTTCTGAAAATAACCGCTTGACAGCAAATGAGGCTGCTGTAGAATGCGCGCCTCGGTTGAGACGAAAGCTCTTAACCAACCGCTCTTTAACAACTGAATCAAGCAATTCGTGTGGGTGCTTGTGGAGTCAGACTGATAGTCAACAAGATTATCAGCATCACAAGTTGCTCCGCGAGAAATCAAAGATGTAACCAACGATTGCTGAGCCAAGTTTAGGGTTTCTTAAAAACCCAAAGATGTTTGAACTGAAGAGTTTGATCATGGCTCAGATTGAACGCTGGCGGCAGGCCTAACACATGCAAGTCGAGCGGTAGAGAGAAGCTTGCTTCTCTTGAGAGCGGCGGACGGGTGAGTAATGCCTAGGAATCTGCCTGGTAGTGGGGGATAACGTTCGGAAACGGACGCTAATACCGCATACGTCCTACGGGAGAAAGCAGGGGACCTTCGGGCCTTGCGCTATCAGATGAGCCTAGGTCGGATTAGCTAGTTGGTGAGGTAATGGCTCACCAAGGCGACGATCCGTAACTGGTCTGAGAGGATGATCAGTCACACTGGAACTGAGACACGGTCCAGACTCCTACGGGAGGCAGCAGTGGGGAATATTGGACAATGGGCGAAAGCCTGATCCAGCCATGCCGCGTGTGTGAAGAAGGTCTTCGGATTGTAAAGCACTTTAAGTTGGGAGGAAGGGCAGTTACCTAATACGTGATTGTTTTGACGTTACCGACAGAATAAGCACCGGCTAACTCTGTGCCAGCAGCCGCGGTAATACAGAGGGTGCAAGCGTTAATCGGAATTACTGGGCGTAAAGCGCGCGTAGGTGGTTTGTTAAGTTGGATGTGAAATCCCCGGGCTCAACCTGGGAACTGCATTCAAAACTGACTGACTAGAGTGTGGTAGAGGGTGGTGGAATTTCCTGTGTAGCGGTGAAATGCGTAGATATAGGAAGGAACACCAGTGGCGAAGGCGACCACCTGGACCAACACTGACACTGAGGTGCGAAAGCGTGGGGAGCAAACAGGATTAGATACCCTGGTAGTCCACGCCGTAAACGATGTCAACTAGCCGTTGGGAGCCTTGAGCTCTTAGTGGCGCAGCTAACGCATTAAGTTGACCGCCTGGGGAGTACGGCCGCAAGGTTAAAACTCAAATGAATTGACGGGGGCCCGCACAAGCGGTGGAGCATGTGGTTTAATTCGAAGCAACGCGAAGAACCTTACCAGGCCTTGACATCCAATGAACTTTCTAGAGATAGATTGGTGCCTTCGGGAACATTGAGACAGGTGCTGCATGGCTGTCGTCAGCTCGTGTCGTGAGATGTTGGGTTAAGTCCCGTAACGAGCGCAACCCTTGTCCTTAGTTACCAGCACGTCATGGTGGGCACTCTAAGGAGACTGCCGGTGACAAACCGGAGGAAGGTGGGGATGACGTCAAGTCATCATGGCCCTTACGGCCTGGGCTACACACGTGCTACAATGGTCGGTACAGAGGGTTGCCAAGCCGCGAGGTGGAGCTAATCCCATAAAACCGATCGTAGTCCGGATCGCAGTCTGCAACTCGACTGCGTGAAGTCGGAATCGCTAGTAATCGCGAATCAGAATGTCGCGGTGAATACGTTCCGGGCCTTGTACACACCGCCCGTCACACCATGGGAGTGGGTTGCACCAGAAGTAGCTAGTCTAACCTTCGGGAGGACGGTTACCACGGTGTGATTCATGACTGGGGTGAAGTCGTAACAAGGTAGCCGTAGGGGAACCTGCGGCTGGATCACCTCCTTAATCGACGACATCAGCTGCTCCATAAGTTCCCACACGAATTGCTTGATTCATTGAAGAAGACGATAAGAAGCAGCCCGAAATTGGGTCTGTAGCTCAGTTGGTTAGAGCGCACCCTGATAAGGGTGAGGTCGGCAGTTCGAATCTGCCCAGACCCACCAATTTTTGTGGGAAACGCCTGTAGAAATATGGGGCCATAGCTCAGCTGGGAGAGCGCCTGCCTTGCACGCAGGAGGTCAACGGTTCGATCCCGTTTGGCTCCACCACTACTGCTTCTGACGTATGAAAGCTTAGAAATGAGCATTCCATCCTAGCGATGGTGAATGTTGATTTCTAGTCTTTGATTAGATCGTTCTTTAAAAATTTGGGTATGTGATAGAAAGATAGACTGAACGTTACTTTCACTGGTAACGGATCAGGCTAAGGTAAAATTTGTGAGTGATTACAGATTTTCGGCGAATGTCGTCTTCACAGTATAACCAGATTGCTTGGGGTTATATGGTCAAGTGAAGAAGCGCATACGGTGGATGCCTTGGCAGTCAGAGGCGATGAAAGACGTGGTAGCCTGCGAAAAGCTTCGGGGAGTCGGCAAACAGACTTTGATCCGGAGATGTCTGAATGGGGGAACCCAGCCATCATAAGATGGTTATCTTGTACTGAATACATAGGTGCAAGAGGCGAACCAGGGGAACTGAAACATCTAAGTACCCTGAGGAAAAGAAATCAACCGAGATTCCCTTAGTAGTGGCGAGCGAACGGGGACTAGCCCTTAAGTGGCTTTGAGATTAGCGGAACGCTCTGGAAAGTGCGGCCATAGTGGGTGATAGCCCTGTACGCGAAAATCTTAGTCATGAAATCGAGTAGGACGGAGCACGAGAAACTTTGTCTGAATATGGGGGACCATCCTCCAAGGCTAAATACTACTGACTGACCGATAGTGAACTAGTACCGTGAGGGAAAGGCGAAAAGAACCCCGGAGAGGGGAGTGAAATAGATCCTGAAACCGTATGCGTACAAGCAGTGGGAGCCCACTTTGTTGGGTGACTGCGTACCTTTTGTATAATGGGTCAGCGACTTATTTTCAGTGGCGAGCTTAACCGAATAGGGAGGCGTAGCGAAAGCGAGTCTTAATAGGGCGTCTAGTCGCTGGGAATAGACCCGAAACCGGGCGATCTATCCATGGGCAGGTTGAAGGTTGGGTAACACTAACTGGAGGACCGAACCGACTACCGTTGAAAAGTTAGCGGATGACCTGTGGATCGGAGTGAAAGGCTAATCAAGCTCGGAGATAGCTGGTTCTCCTCGAAAGCTATTTAGGTAGCGCCTCATGTATCACTGTAGGGGGTAGAGCACTGTTTCGGCTAGGGGTCATCCCGACTTACCAAACCGATGCAAACTCCGAATACCTACAAGTGCCGAGCATGGGAGACACACGGCGGGTGCTAACGTCCGTCGTGAAAAGGGAAACAACCCAGACCGTCAGCTAAGGTCCCAAAGTTATGGTTAAGTGGGAAACGATGTGGGAAGGCTTAGACAGCTAGGAGGTTGGCTTAGAAGCAGCCACCCTTTAAAGAAAGCGTAATAGCTCACTAGTCGAGTCGGCCTGCGCGGAAGATGTAACGGGGCTCAAACCATACACCGAAGCTACGGGTATCACGTAAGTGATGCGGTAGAGGAGCGTTCTGTAAGCCTGTGAAGGTGAGTTGAGAAGCTTGCTGGAGGTATCAGAAGTGCGAATGCTGACATGAGTAACGACATGGGTGTGAAAAACACCCACGCCGAAAGACCAAGGTTTCCTGCGCAACGTTAATCGACGCAGGGTTAGTCGGTCCCTAAGGCGAGGCTGAAAAGCGTAGTCGATGGAAAACAGGTTAATATTCCTGTACTTCTGGTTATTGCGATGGAGGGACGGAGAAGGCTAGGCCAGCTTGGCGTTGGTTGTCCAAGTTTAAGGTGGTAGGCTGGAATCTTAGGTAAATCCGGGATTCTAAGGCCGAGAGCTGATGACGAGCTAACTTTTAGTTAGCGAAGTGGTTGATGCCATGCTTCCAAGAAAAGCTTCTAAGCTTCAGGTAACCAGGAACCGTACCCCAAACCGACACAGGTGGTTGGGTAGAGAATACCAAGGCGCTTGAGAGAACTCGGGTGAAGGAACTAGGCAAAATGGCACCGTAACTTCGGGAGAAGGTGCGCCGGTGAGGGTGAAGGACTTGCTCCGTAAGCCCATGCCGGTCGAAGATACCAGGCCGCTGCGACTGTTTATTAAAAACACAGCACTCTGCAAACACGAAAGTGGACGTATAGGGTGTGACGCCTGCCCGGTGCCGGAAGGTTAATTGATGGGGTTAGCTAACGCGAAGCTCTTGATCGAAGCCCCGGTAAACGGCGGCCGTAACTATAACGGTCCTAAGGTAGCGAAATTCCTTGTCGGGTAAGTTCCGACCTGCACGAATGGCGTAACGATGGCGGCGCTGTCTCCACCCGAGACTCAGTGAAATTGAAATCGCTGTGAAGATGCAGTGTATCCGCGGCTAGACGGAAAGACCCCGTGAACCTTTACTATAGCTTTGCACTGGACTTTGAATTTGCTTGTGTAGGATAGGTGGGAGGCTTTGAAGCGTGGACGCCAGTCTGCGTGGAGCCAACCTTGAAATACCACCCTGGCAACTTTGAGGTTCTAACTCAGGTCCGTTATCCGGATCGAGGACAGTGTATGGTGGGTAGTTTGACTGGGGCGGTCTCCTCCTAAAGAGTAACGGAGGAGTACGAAGGTGCGCTCAGACCGGTCGGAAATCGGTCGTAGAGTATAAAGGCAAAAGCGCGCTTGACTGCGAGACAGACACGTCGAGCAGGTACGAAAGTAGGTCTTAGTGATCCGGTGGTTCTGTATGGAAGGGCCATCGCTCAACGGATAAAAGGTACTCCGGGGATAACAGGCTGATACCGCCCAAGAGTTCATATCGACGGCGGTGTTTGGCACCTCGATGTCGGCTCATCACATCCTGGGGCTGAAGCCGGTCCCAAGGGTATGGCTGTTCGCCATTTAAAGTGGTACGCGAGCTGGGTTTAGAACGTCGTGAGACAGTTCGGTCCCTATCTGCCGTGGACGTTTGAGATTTGAGAGGGGCTGCTCCTAGTACGAGAGGACCGGAGTGGACGAACCTCTGGTGTTCCGGTTGTCACGCCAGTGGCATTGCCGGGTAGCTATGTTCGGAATAGATAACCGCTGAAAGCATCTAAGCGGGAAACTAGCCTCAAGATGAGATCTCACTGGAACCTAGTTCCCTGAAGGGCCGTCGAAGACTACGACGTTGATAGGTTGGGTGTGTAAGCGCTGTGAGGCGTTGAGCTAACCAATACTAATTGCCCGTGAGGCTTGACCATATAACACCCAAGCAATTTGACTACTCGAAAGAGCATCAGATTGCGGTGTGTGAAGACGAAACGAACCGAAAGTTTGTAACTCACAAAACACCGACTGCTGTCACATACCCAATTTGCTGAAGCGAGGCCATCTGGTCACGAGTCAGTACCCGAATTTCTTGACGACCATAGAGCATTGGAACCACCTGATCCCATCCCGAACTCAGCAGTGAAACGATGCATCGCCGATGGTAGTGTGGGGTTTCCCCATGTGAGAGTAGGTCATCGTCAAGATTAAATTCCAAAACCCCATTTGCGAAAGCAGATGGGGTTTTGTTTTGGGCGCTCGAAAAGTGCGAAGAGGCTCATCGCGGCTTGGCGATGTGCGGCCTTTCTATGCAATGCCTGCTCGCATGGCTATCATGCGTGCCTCATTGTGAGGCGATACTTGCATGCTTACGCTGTTAGAACTTCTGAAAGATGGCCGATTCCACTCCGGTGAGGCGCTGGGTGCGGCCTTGGGCGTTAGCCGCAGTGCTGTGTGGAAGCAGCTCCAGCTTCTTGAGGTCGAATTGAATCTACCTATTCATAAGGTGCGTGGTAAGGGGTATCAGTTGGCATCGCCGCTGGTATTTCTGAGTGCGCAAGAAATAGCGCTAAGTGCCCCGTCGTTAGCTTGGCCTATTCATATTTACGATTCCATTGATTCCACTAATGCAGAGGCGTTGCGCCTAGTAAGCACCTCGCACGCAACACCCTTCTTGGTGCTAGCCGAGCAGCAAATGGCCGGGAGGGGGAGGCGCGGCAGAAAATGGATCAGTCCATTCGCCCAAAATATCTATTACAGCCTTGCACTGCGCATTGAGGATGGCCTTCGCCAATTGGAGGGGCTAAGTCTTGTTGTAGGTTTGGCGGTGATTCAAGCCCTGCGTGAGTCGGGCGTGCAGGGGGCGGTTCTGAAATGGCCGAACGACGTGTTGGTAGGGCAGAAGAAAATTGCCGGGATATTGCTGGAGTTGGTGGGGGATCCTGCTGACATCTGCCACGTTGTCCTCGGTATCGGAATTAATGTGAATATGCAAAAGGCTGATGAGGTTGATCAGCAATGGACTTCTGTGCGGCTTGAAACGGGTTCTGCTGCCAATCGTAACTCTCTGGTAGGGCGGGTCGGCCTGCAGCTCCAGAGCTATCTTGATCGACACAAGGCAGCTGGTTTTTCCGCCCTCCAGGAGGAGTGGGAGCAAAATCATGGCTGGCAGGGCCGGTCGGTGTCGCTCATAGCAGGTGTTAACCGTGTGGATGGCGTGGTGCTCGGTGTTGATCATCAAGGTGCGTTGCGCCTAAGTGTTAATGGCGTTGAGAAAACGTACAGCGGTGGGGAGTTAAGCCTGAGGTTGCGTGATGATTCTTGAGCTCGACTGTGGGAATAGCTTTATCAAGTGGCGTGTACTGGAGGCGGGCAGTGTAAGTGTCGTCGCTGAAGGTGTTGTCGGTTCGAATATCGCTTTGATCGAGAGTCTTCTGGCCGCCCCGGCCTTATTACTGACGCGGTGCCGGTTGGTGAGCGTTCGTGCTCTGGAAGAGACCAACAAGCTGATCGAGGCTTTGGTCGAGGCTTTTGATGTCACCGTTTGCTGCGCAACGTCTGCAGTTGAAATGGCGGGCGTGCGAAATGGTTATGAGGATTTCGAGCGGCTTGGTCTTGATCGCTGGTTGGCGATCCTTGGCGGGTACAAATTGGCATCAGGTGCTTGTCTGGTGCTGGATTTCGGTACTGCGGCGACCGCGGATTTCGTTACTGCGGACGGCGAGCATTTGGGGGGCTTTATTTGCCCTGGTATGCCTCTTATGCGCAACCAGTTGCGAACGCATACCCGCAAGATACGCTACGACGACGCTGCGGCTGGGCGGGCTCTTGAGCGAGTGTTGCCGGGGCGCACAACTGCCGAGGCGGTTGAGCGAGGCTGTATGCTAATGCTGAGAGGGTTTGTGCTAACCCAAGTCGAGCTTGCCAGGAGTTACTGGGGGGATGACTTCATGGTGTTTCTGACCGGTGGAGACGCTGACCTGGTCTCCGATGCCGTTCCGCAGGCGCGGCTCGTTCCTGATCTGGTATTTGTTGGTCTGGCAATGGCGTGTCCTTTGTCTTGAGGTGTTTATGCGTTGGCTGTTCTTGCTTCTACTGATTCTCAACGTTTTCTACTACATATGGCATCAGCAGGAGGCGCCATTGCGCGCCAAGGACGTAACCCCCCTGAGCCTTTATCGAGGTTCCCAGCAGGATATTCGCCTGCTAAGTGAGTCTTCTGAGGCGATGACTCGGCGGGATCGGGCGAAAGCGTCCGATACGTGCCTGTACATTGGTGGATTCGCCGATCAGCGTCAGGCGCAAACTGTCGAACTGCGTCTCACTAGCCTGGATATAAAGGTCAAGGTCCAGTTCTTGAGTGCGCCTGACGTTTCTGGGTACTGGCTTCGAGTGGCTCCTGAAAGCAGGCGCTTGGCCGACGATCTGTCCTTTGAAAACCTTGCCAAGGAATTCAATGAGTTAAAACATAAAATAATGCTGTGCGAAGGCATTGCAACTGCCGATTAGTTTGCATAGAATGGCGCCCGCTTCGCAGTGAAGACCTTTAAGGTCTGCATGGTGAGGCGAGTGTCAATGCAGCTAACCTCATAATTTAAATGAGAAAATGCTTGACAGAAGGTCGGCGTGATGTAAAATGCCGGCTCGCTTAGGAGGGGTTCCCGAGCGGCCAAAGGGATCAGACTGTAAATCTGACGTCTACGACTTCGAAGGTTCGAATCCTTCCCCCTCCACCATTTTAGCGTGAGCTGCAAGCTCCGCGGGTATAGTTTAGTGGTAGAACCTCAGCCTTCCAAGCTGATGATGCGGGTTCGATTCCCGCTACCCGCTCCAAGTTTGCAGGTTGTGCAAGTGTTTTGCTCTTGTAGCTCAGTTGGTAGAGCACACCCTTGGTAAGGGTGAGGTCAGCGGTTCAAATCCGCTCAAGAGCTCCATATGACAAGGCAGATATGAAAATATCTGCCTTTGTTTTAACAGCTGTACCGGCTTGATGGTGTCGCGCCCAGTGTTCTTGGGTGATTTCAAGTGTGTTGGTGGCGGTTGTTGTAAAGTCTTTTTCAGGCCTGCATAATGGTCGGCCTGATTTTGTTTTAGGTCAGTAGCTCAATTGGCAGAGCGACGGTCTCCAAAACCGTAGGTTGGGGGTTCGATTCCCTCCTGACCTGCCAGATTCACGTGGTGTGTCTGGCTTTCTTTTCACAGGATCTTCATAGATGACTCCTAAGGCTGAAGCTCAAAGCTCTCGTTTCGATCTGGTCAAGTGGCTCGCTGTAGTTGTCTTGGTGGTCGTAGGCGTTGTTGGCAATCAGTACTATTCTGCTTCGCCGATCCTGTACCGTGTGCTCGCTTTGCTTGCCCTTGCTGCTGTGGCTGCCTTTGTGGGCCTGCAGACTGCTAAGGGGAAATCTTTCGCGGTCCTGGTGAAGGAAGCTCGCACCGAGATCCGTAAAGTCGTTTGGCCGACTCGCCAAGAAACCACGCAGACCACGTTGATCGTTGTGGCTGTTGTTCTGGTTATGGCGTTGCTGTTGTGGGGGCTTGATTCCCTGCTCGGCTGGCTTGTTTCCTTGATTGTTGGCTAAGGGTGTCCCGTGGCTAAGCGTTGGTACGTTGTGCATGCTTACTCGGGTTACGAGAAGCATGTCATGCGCTCGTTGCTAGAGCGCGTAAAGCTGGCAGGCATGGAAGATGGCTTCGGCGAAATTCTGGTTCCCACTGAAGAAGTGGTTGAAATGCGGAATGGCCAGAAGCGCAAGAGTGAGCGCAAGTTCTTCCCTGGCTATGTGTTGGTACAGATGGACATGAACGAAGGTACTTGGCACTTGGTCAAGGATACCCCTCGTGTCATGGGCTTCATCGGTGGTACTGCCGATAAGCCTGCTCCTATCACCGACAAAGAGGCGGAAGCAATTCTGCGTCGTGTTGCTGATGGTAGCGACAAGCCTAAGCCGAAGACGCTTTTCGAGCCGGGTGAGGTTGTTCGTGTCACAGATGGTCCGTTCGCAGATTTCAACGGTACTGTCGAAGAAGTTAACTACGAGAAGAGCCGGATCCAAGTGGCAGTGCTCATTTTCGGTCGCTCTACTCCGGTAGAGTTGGAGTTCAGTCAGGTCGAAAAGGTCTAGCTGAGCAAGCATCCCAACCCCGCAGCTTAGGCTGTGGGGTTTTGTCGTCACTGGGATAAACGCGCAAGTAACCGGGGAGCCTTTCGAGGCGCTTGAACCCGTAATTGGAGTGCCTCATGGCCAAGAAAATTACCGCTTACATCAAGCTGCAAGTGAAGGCCGCTCAGGCCAACCCTAGCCCACCCGTCGGTCCAGCTCTGGGTCAGCACGGCGTGAACATCATGGAATTCTGCAAGGCCTTCAACGCCCGTACTCAGGGGCTTGAGCCAGGTCTGCCGACTCCAGTGATCATCACTGTATACAGCGACCGTAGCTTCACTTTCGAAACCAAGTCGACCCCGGCTTCGGTTCTGTTGAAGAAAGCTGCTGGTCTGACTAGCGGCTCCGCTCGTCCTAACACCGTTAAGGTTGGCACCGTGACTCGTGCTCAGCTGGAAGAAATCGCGAAAACCAAAAACGCGGATCTGACTGCAGCTGATATGGATGCAGCCGTGCGTACCATCGCCGGTTCTGCTCGTAGCATGGGCCTTAACGTGGAGGGTGTGTAATGGCTAAGCTGACCAAGCGCCAAAAGGCTATCGCCGGCAAAATCGAAGCGGGCAAGTCCTACAACTTTGTAGACGCTGCTGCTCTGCTGACCGAGCTGTCGACTGTCAAGTTCAGCGAGTCTGTTGACGTTGCTGTGAACCTGGGTGTTGACCCACGTAAATCCGACCAGGTCGTTCGTAGCGCTACTGTGCTGCCACACGGTACTGGTAAGACTGTACGTGTTGCTGTCTTCACCCAAGGCCCTGCAGCTGAAGCTGCTCTGGCTGCCGGCGCTGATCGCGTGGGTATGGACGACCTGGCTGCCGAAATGAAAGGCGGCGACCTGAACTATGACGTCGTTATTGCTTCCCCGGATGCAATGCGTGTTGTAGGTCAGTTGGGTCAGATCCTGGGTCCACGTGGCCTGATGCCTAACCCTAAAGTCGGCACTGTAACGCCAGACGTAGCTACCGCGGTTAAAAACGCCAAGGCTGGTCAGGTTCGTTATCGCACCGACAAAAACGGCATCATTCACACTTCCGTTGGCAAAGTCGGCTTCGATGCCGTCAAGCTGAAGGAAAACGTTGAAGCCCTGATCGCTGATCTGAAGCGTATCAAGCCTGCTTCCTCGAAAGGTATCTACGTCAAGCGCGTTACCCTGAGCACCACTATGGGCCCAGGTCTGGTCATCGACCAAGGCTCGCTGGACGTATAAGACACAAATTGGCGCAAGCGATTGCGCCGATTGGAAAAATTGGGGTCCCTGCCTGGCGGGGGCTATCCAAGACCGTAGGCGACGAAAGTCTTAAACCACAAGCCTACGCAGATGGTGCTCCCGGTTCCTTACCGAATCAGACACCAAAACGACATCCGGCTTCGGCCAGATGAAACGGTAACAAGCAGGAGTTAAACCCGTGGCAATTAATCTCGAAGACAAGAAGGCCATCGTCGCTGAAGTCAACGAGGCTGCCAAAGCTGCTCTGTCCGCTGTCGTGGCTGATGCCCGTGGTGTGACAGTAGGCGCTATGACCGGACTCCGTAAAGAGGCTCGTGAAGCTGGCGTATACGTACGTGTTGTACGTAACACCCTGCTCAAGCGCGCTGTTGCTGACACTGAATACAGTGTCCTCAACGACGTGTTCACTGGCCCGACTCTGATCGCGTTTTCCAAGGAACATCCAGGTGCTGCTGCCCGTTTGTTCAAGGAATTTGCCAAGAGTCAGGATAAGTTCGAGATCAAGGCAGCTGCGTTCGAGGGCAAGTTCCTCGCAGCTAACCAAATCGACGTACTGGCAACACTGCCGACCCGTAACGAAGCTATTTCTCAGCTGATGAGCGTGATTCAAGGCGCTACCAGCAAGTTGGCTCGTACTCTGGCCGCAGTTCGCGAGCAAAAAGAAGCTGCCGCAGCCTAAGGCTGAGCGACTTCTCTCGCGTATTTTTGTTTATTTCGATGGCCGCGTAGGCCGTCCCCCAATTCAGGAAATACAGCAATGTCTATCTCCCAAGACGATATCCTCAACGCCGTAGCTGAAATGTCGGTTCTGCAGGTTGTTGAGCTGATCAAAGCTTTCGAAGAAAAATTCGGCGTTTCCGCTGCCGCTGCTTCCGCTGGTCCAGCTGTTGCTGCTGTCGCTGCTGAAGAGCAAACCGAATTCAACGTCATGCTGCTGGAAGCTGGCGAGAAGAAAGTAAACGTGATCAAGGCAGTACGTGAGCTGACCGGTCTGGGCCTGAAAGAAGCCAAGGCTGTAGTTGACGGCGCTCCTGCCCAGGTTCTGGAAGCAGTGTCGAAAGACGCCGCTGACAAAGCCAAAGCTACTCTGGAAGAAGCAGGCGCTAAAGTCGAGCTGAAGTAAGCATCGACCTTGCGTCTCCAGCCCACGCGTTAAGCTGAAGGCTGATGGCTGGTGGCACTTGCCACCGGCCTTTTTCCGTTCTTGGTTGTCGACTCGGTCGCTACCATTAACGCGCTGTAGCCACCCGATGCGGTGGTGCAAACCATGGGGTTTGCGAGATTTTCTGGCTGCTCCCGTCGGAGGGGCCAAACAAGCAGGTGACCAAGCTGGGGAACGCTGATGGCTTACTCATATACTGAGAAAAAACGTATCCGCAAGGACTTTAGCAAGTTGCCGGACGTCATGGATGTCCCGTACCTTCTGGCTATCCAGCTGGATTCGTATCGTGAATTCTTGCAGGCGGGAGCGACCAAAGATCAGTTCCGCGACGTGGGCCTGCATGCGGCCTTCAAATCCGTTTTCCCGATCATCAGCTACTCCGGCAATGCTGCGCTGGAGTACGTCGGTTATCGCCTGGGCGAACCGGCATTTGATGTCAAAGAATGCGTATTGCGCGGTGTTACGTACGCCGTACCTTTGCGGGTAAAAGTCCGTTTGATCATTTTCGACAAAGAATCGTCGAACAAAGCGATCAAGGACATCAAAGAGCAAGAAGTCTACATGGGCGAAATCCCATTGATGACTGAGAACGGTACCTTCGTTATCAATGGTACCGAACGTGTGATCGTTTCCCAGCTGCACCGTTCGCCGGGCGTGTTCTTCGACCACGACCGCGGCAAGACGCACAGCTCCGGTAAGCTCCTGTACTCCGCGCGGATCATTCCGTACCGCGGTTCGTGGTTGGACTTCGAGTTCGATCCGAAAGACTGCGTGTTCGTGCGTATCGACCGTCGTCGCAAGCTGCCGGCCTCGGTACTGCTGCGCGCGCTCGGCTATACCACTGAGCAAGTGCTGGATGCTTTCTACACCACCAACGTATTCAGCCTGAAGGATGAAACCCTCAGCCTGGAACTGATTGCATCGCGTCTGCGTGGTGAAATTGCCGTTCTGGACATCCAGGATGAAAAAGGCAAGGTCATTGTTGAGGCGGGCCGCCGTATTACTGCGCGCCACATCAACCAGATCGAAAAAGCCGGTATCAAGTCGCTGGACGTGCCTCTGGACTACGTCCTGGGTCGCACGACCGCCAAGGTCATCGTTCATCCGGCTACAGGCGAAATCCTGGCTGAGTGCAACACCGAGCTGAACACCGAGATCCTGGCGAAGATCGCCAAGGCCCAGGTTGTTCGCATCGAGACCCTGTACACCAACGATATCGACTGCGGTCCGTTCATCTCCGACACACTGAAGATCGACTCCACCAGCAACCAATTGGAAGCGCTGGTCGAGATCTATCGCATGATGCGTCCTGGTGAGCCGCCAACCAAAGACGCTGCCGAGACCCTGTTCAATAACCTGTTCTTCAGCCCTGAGCGCTACGACCTGTCTGCGGTCGGCCGGATGAAGTTCAACCGTCGTATCGGTCGCACCGAGATCGAAGGTTCGGGCGTGTTGTGCAAGGAAGACATCGTTGCGGTCCTGAAGACCCTGGTCGACATCCGTAACGGTAAAGGCATCGTCGATGACATCGACCACTTGGGTAACCGTCGTGTTCGCTGCGTAGGCGAGATGGCTGAAAACCAGTTCCGCGTTGGCCTGGTACGTGTTGAGCGTGCGGTCAAAGAGCGTCTGTCGATGGCTGAAAGCGAAGGCCTGATGCCGCAAGACCTGATCAACGCCAAGCCAGTGGCTGCGGCGGTGAAAGAGTTCTTCGGTTCCAGCCAGCTTTCCCAGTTCATGGACCAGAACAACCCGCTCTCCGAGATCACCCACAAGCGCCGCGTATCCGCACTGGGCCCGGGCGGTCTGACGCGTGAGCGTGCAGGCTTTGAAGTTCGTGACGTACACCCGACGCACTACGGTCGTGTTTGCCCGATCGAAACGCCGGAAGGTCCGAACATTGGTCTGATCAACTCCTTGGCCGCTTATGCGCGCACCAACCAGTACGGCTTCCTTGAGAGCCCGTACCGCGTGGTGAAAGACGCTCTGGTCACCGACGAGATCGTTTTCCTGTCCGCCATCGAAGAAGCTGATCACGTGATCGCTCAGGCTTCGGCCACGATGAACGACAAGAAAGTCCTGATCGACGAGCTGGTAGCTGTTCGTCACTTGAACGAGTTCACCGTCAAGGCGCCGGAAGACGTCACCTTGATGGACGTATCGCCCAAGCAGGTAGTTTCTGTTGCGGCGTCGCTGATCCCGTTCCTGGAGCACGATGACGCCAACCGTGCGTTGATGGGTTCCAACATGCAGCGTCAAGCTGTACCGACCCTGCGCGCTGACAAGCCGCTGGTAGGTACCGGCATGGAGCGTAACGTAGCCCGTGACTCCGGCGTTTGCGTCGTGGCTCGTCGTGGCGGCGTGATCGACTCCGTTGATGCAAGCCGTATCGTGGTTCGTGTTGCGGATGATGAAGTTGAAACTGGCGAAGCCGGTGTCGACATCTACAACCTCACCAAATACACCCGCTCGAACCAGAACACCTGCATCAACCAGCGTCCGCTGGTGAGCAAGGGTGATCGCGTCCAGCGTAGCGACATCATGGCCGACGGCCCGTCCACCGATATGGGTGAGCTGGCACTGGGTCAGAACATGCGCATCGCGTTCATGGCATGGAACGGCTTCAACTTCGAAGACTCCATCTGCCTGTCCGAGCGTGTCGTTCAAGAAGACCGCTTCACCACGATCCACATTCAGGAACTGACCTGTGTGGCACGTGACACCAAGCTTGGGCCTGAGGAAATCACTGCAGACATCCCGAACGTGGGTGAAGCTGCACTGAACAAGCTGGATGAAGCCGGTATCGTTTATGTAGGTGCTGAAGTTGGCGCTGGCGACATCCTGGTCGGTAAGGTCACTCCGAAAGGCGAGACCCAACTGACTCCGGAAGAGAAGCTGCTGCGTGCCATCTTCGGTGAAAAAGCCAGCGACGTTAAAGACACTTCCCTGCGTGTACCTACCGGTACCAAGGGTACTGTCATCGACGTACAGGTCTTCACTCGTGACGGCGTTGAGCGTGATGCTCGCGCACTGTCCATCGAGAAGACTCAGCTCGACGAGATCCGTAAGGACCTGAACGAAGAGTTCCGTATCGTTGAAGGCGCGACCTTCGAACGTCTGCGCTCCGCTCTGGTAGGCCACAAGGCCGAAGGCGGCGCAGGTCTGAAGAAAGGTCAAGACATCACCGACGAAATCCTCGACGGTCTTGAACACGGCCAGTGGTTCAAACTGCGCATGGCTGAAGATGCTCTTAACGAGCAGCTCGAGAAGGCCCAGGCTTACATCGTTGATCGTCGCCGTCTGCTGGACGACAAGTTCGAAGACAAGAAGCGCAAACTGCAGCAGGGCGATGACCTGGCTCCAGGCGTGCTGAAAATCGTCAAGGTTTACCTGGCAATCCGTCGCCGCATTCAGCCGGGCGACAAGATGGCCGGTCGTCACGGTAACAAAGGTGTGGTCTCCGTGATCATGCCGGTTGAAGACATGCCGCACGATGCCAATGGCACCCCGGTCGATGTGGTCCTCAACCCGTTGGGCGTACCTTCGCGTATGAACGTTGGTCAGATCCTTGAAACCCACCTGGGCCTCGCGGCCAAAGGTCTGGGCGAAAAGATCAACCGCATGATCGAAGAGCAGCGCAAGGTCGCAGACCTGCGCAAGTTCCTGCACGAGATCTACAACGAGATCGGCGGTCGCAACGAAGAGCTGGACACCTTCTCCGATCAGGAAATCCTGGATCTGGCGAAGAACCTGCGCGGCGGCGTTCCAATGGCTACCCCGGTATTCGACGGTGCCAAGGAAAGCGAAATCAAGGCCATGCTGAAGCTGGCAGACCTGCCGGAAAGCGGCCAGATGCAGCTGTTCGACGGCCGCACCGGCAACAAGTTCGAGCGCCCGGTTACTGTTGGCTACATGTACATGCTGAAGCTGAACCACTTGGTAGACGACAAGATGCACGCTCGTTCTACCGGTTCGTACAGCCTGGTTACCCAGCAGCCGCTGGGTGGTAAGGCTCAGTTCGGTGGTCAGCGTTTCGGGGAGATGGAGGTCTGGGCACTGGAAGCATACGGTGCTGCATACACTCTGCAAGAAATGCTCACAGTGAAGTCGGACGATGTGAACGGTCGTACCAAGATGTACAAAAACATCGTGGACGGCGATCACCGTATGGAGCCGGGCATGCCCGAGTCCTTCAACGTGTTGATCAAAGAAATTCGTTCCCTCGGCATCGATATCGATCTGGAAACCGAATAACACGTGACGCGAATCGAGAGCGAGGCAGTGATGCCCGCTCTCTGCTCCGCCAGGAGGAAAGGCCTTGAAAGACCTACTGAATTTGCTGAAAAACCAGGGTCAAGTCGAAGAGTTCGACGCCATCCGTATTGGGTTGGCATCGCCTGAGATGATCCGTTCGTGGTCGTTCGGTGAAGTTAAAAAGCCGGAAACGATCAACTACCGTACGTTCAAACCTGAACGTGACGGCCTGTTCTGCGCCAAGATCTTTGGCCCGGTAAAGGATTACGAGTGCCTGTGCGGTAAGTACAAGCGCTTGAAGCATCGTGGTGTGATCTGCGAGAAGTGCGGCGTTGAAGTCGCATTGGCCAAGGTTCGTCGTGAGCGCATGGCGCACATCGAACTGGCTTCGCCAGTTGCCCACATCTGGTTCCTGAAATCGCTGCCGTCCCGTATCGGCCTGCTGATGGACATGACCCTGCGTGATATCGAGCGCGTTCTCTACTTCGAGAGCTACGTCGTTATCGATCCAGGCATGACCACCCTTGAAAAAGGTCAGTTGCTGAACGATGAGCAGTATTTTGAGGCGCTGGAAGAGTTCGGTGACGATTTCGATGCCCGCATGGGTGCCGAAGCTGTCCGTGAACTGCTGCACGCTATCGACCTGGAGCACGAGATTGGCCGTCTGCGCGAAGAAATTCCGCAAACCAACTCCGAAACCAAGATCAAGAAACTGTCCAAGCGTCTGAAGTTGATGGAAGCCTTCCAGGGTTCCGGCAACCTGCCAGAGTGGATGGTGCTGACCGTTCTGCCGGTTCTGCCGCCAGACCTGCGTCCGCTGGTGCCGTTGGACGGTGGTCGTTTCGCGACGTCCGACCTCAACGACCTGTACCGCCGCGTGATCAACCGTAACAACCGCTTGAAGCGCCTGCTCGATCTGTCCGCTCCGGACATCATCGTGCGCAACGAAAAGCGTATGTTGCAAGAAGCGGTCGATGCCCTGCTCGACAACGGTCGTCGTGGCCGCGCTATCACCGGTTCCAACAAGCGTCCTCTGAAATCCCTGGCTGACATGATCAAGGGTAAGCAAGGTCGTTTCCGTCAGAACCTGCTCGGTAAGCGTGTTGACTACTCCGGTCGTTCGGTAATTACCGTAGGCCCGACCCTGCGTCTGCACCAGTGCGGTCTGCCTAAGAAGATGGCACTCGAGCTGTTCAAGCCGTTCATCTTCGGCAAGCTGGAAATGCGCGGTCTCGCGACCACTATCAAAGCGGCCAAGAAAATGGTCGAGCGCGAACTGCCAGAGGTTTGGGACGTTCTCGCTGAAGTAATCCGCGAACACCCGGTCCTCCTCAACCGTGCACCGACCCTTCACCGTCTGGGTATCCAGGCGTTTGAACCGGTTCTGATCGAAGGTAAGGCTATCCAGCTGCACCCTCTGGTCTGCGCCGCGTACAACGCCGACTTCGACGGCGACCAAATGGCCGTGCACGTACCGCTGACACTGGAAGCCCAGTTGGAAGCGCGTGCGTTGATGATGTCGACCAACAACATTCTGTCGCCAGCCAACGGTGAGCCAATCATCGTTCCGTCGCAGGACGTTGTATTGGGTCTGTACTACATGACCCGCGAAGCGATCAACGCCAAAGGCGAAGGTCGAGTATTCGCTGACCTGCAGGAAGTTGACCGTGTGTTCCGTGCCGGCGAAGCCGCACTGCACGCCAAGGTCAAAGTTCGGATCAACGAAACCGTCAACGACCGTGACGGCGGCAGCGTGAGCAACACCCGTATCGTCGACACTACTGTCGGCCGTGCGCTGTTGTACCAAGTTGTGCCAAAAGGTCTGTCGTACGACGTCGTCAACTTGCCGATGAAGAAAAAGGCGATCTCCAAGCTGATCAACCAGTGCTACCGCGTGGTTGGTTTGAAAGAGACCGTGATCTTCGCTGACCAGTTGATGTACACCGGTTTTGCTTACTCGACTATTTCCGGCGTTTCCATCGGCGTTAACGACTTCGTTATCCCGGATGAAAAAGCTCGCATCATCGCGGCTGCTACCGATGAAGTGAAAGAGATCGAAAGCCAGTACGCCTCGGGCCTGGTAACACAGGGCGAGAAGTACAACAAAGTGATCGACCTTTGGTCCAAGGCCAACGACGAAGTCTCCAAGGCGATGATGGCCAACCTCTCGAAAGAGAAGGTTATCGACCGTCACGGCGACGAAGTTGACCAGGAATCCTTCAACTCGATGTACATGATGGCCGACTCGGGCGCACGGGGTTCTGCTGCGCAGATCCGTCAGCTCGCCGGTATGCGTGGCCTGATGGCCAAGCCGGACGGTTCCATCATCGAGACGCCGATTACCGCGAACTTCCGTGAAGGTTTGAGCGTACTCCAATACTTCATCTCGACTCACGGTGCTCGTAAAGGTCTGGCGGATACCGCGTTGAAAACCGCTAACTCCGGTTACCTGACTCGTCGTCTGGTAGACGTTGCACAAGACTTGGTAGTAACCGAGATCGATTGTGGTACCGAGCACGGCCTGCTGATGACTCCGCACATTGAAGGCGGTGACGTTGTAGAGCCGCTGGGTGAGCGCGTATTGGGTCGTGTTATTGCCCGTGACGTATTCAAGCCAGGTACCGAGGAAGTTATCGTTCCTGCCGGCACTCTGGTCGACGAGAAGTGGGTCGAGTTCATCGAGCTCAACAGCATCGACGAAGTGATCGTTCGCTCGCCGATCAGCTGTGAAACCCGCTACGGCATCTGCGCCAAGTGCTACGGCCGTGATTTGGCTCGTGGTCACCAGGTGAACATCGGTGAAGCGGTCGGCGTTATTGCCGCACAGTCCATCGGTGAGCCGGGTACCCAGCTGACCATGCGTACGTTCCACATCGGTGGTGCGGCAAGCCGGACCTCCGCAGCCGACAGCGTTCAGGTGAAGAATGGCGGTACCGTCCGTCTGCACAACCTGAAGCACGTTGAGCGAGTGGATGGCCACTTGGTTGCTGTTTCCCGTTCGGGTGAGCTGGCCATCGCTGATGACTACGGTCGTGAGCGTGAGCGCTACAAGCTGCCGTACGGTGCTGTGATTTCGGTTAAAGAAGGTGACAAGGTCGACGCTGGCGCAATCGTGGCCAAGTGGGATCCGCACACTCACCCAATCGTTACCGAAATGAAAGGTACCGTGACCTACGTGGGCATGGAAGAAGGCATCACGATCAAGCGTCAGACTGACGAATTGACCGGTATGACCAACATTGAAGTACTCGACGCCAAAGATCGTCCAGCTGCCGGTAAAGACATTCGTCCTGCCGTGAAGATGGTCGATGACAACGGCAAGGATCTGTTGCTGCCAGGCACTGACGTAATCGCTCAGTACTTCCTGCCAGCCAACGCCCTGGTCGGTGTAGCGGACGGTGCGAAGATCGCGATCGGTGACGTTATCGCGCGTATCCCGCAAGAAACTTCGAAGACCCGTGACATCACCGGTGGTCTGCCGCGTGTTGCCGACTTGTTCGAAGCTCGTCGTCCGAAAGAAGCGTCGATTCTGGCTGAAGTCAGCGGCACCATCGCGTTTGGTAAAGAGACTAAAGGCAAGCGCCGTCTGGTCATTACCCCGAACGACGGTAGCGATCCGTATGAAGAGCTGATTCCGAAGTGGCGTCACCTGAACGTGTTCGAAGGCGAACAGGTAAACCGCGGCGAAGTTATCTCCGACGGCCCAAGCGATCCACACGACATTCTGCGTCTGCTGGGTGTGAGTGCGCTGGCCAAGTACATCGTTAACGAGATCCAGGACGTTTACCGTCTGCAAGGCGTGAAGATCAACGACAAGCACATCGAGACCATTCTGCGTCAGATGCTGCGTAAAGTTGAAATCGCTGAATCCGGCGATTCCAGTTTCATCAAGGGCGACCAGATGGAACTGACTCACGTACTGGTAGAAAACGAGCGCCTGGCGAACGAAGAGAAATTTGTCTCCAAGTTCACTCGCGTGCTGCTGGGTATCACCAAGGCGTCGTTGTCCACTGAGTCGTTCATCTCGGCGGCCTCCTTCCAGGAGACCACTCGCGTACTGACCGAAGCAGCGGTAACCGGCAAGCGCGATTACCTGCGCGGCCTGAAAGAAAACGTGGTTGTGGGTCGTCTGATCCCAGCCGGTACCGGTTTGGCTTACCACAGCGAGCGTAAGCGCCGCCGTGATGCGGACAAGCCGCTGCGCGTGAGCGCCAGTGAAGTGGAAGCTGCACTGACCGAAGCGCTGAACTCAAGCGGTAACTGAGTTCTGCGATAGATGAGTCTGGGCCCTGGCAGCCCCATTCGTCGGATCGAGGCATTTTTGCCCCGATTCGACGAGAGGGGAGGTCGGGGCCTTGCCTTGACTGGGGGCAAGATCCTCTTTAGACTCTTGTACCCCTAAATTTGGCGGGAATTCGTTCCTGCCATTTTGCTTTTCTTGCAAGACAATAGCGTCGCAAGACAACAGTGGAGCTAGTAGATGGCAACTATCAACCAGCTGGTACGTCAGCCGCGTAAGCGTATCGTCGAGAAATCCGACGTGCCTGCGCTGCAGAACTGCCCGCAACGTCGTGGCGTATGCACTCGTGTGTATACCACCACGCCGAAAAAACCTAACTCGGCACTGCGTAAAGTATGCCGTGTGCGCCTGACCAACGGTTTCGAGGTTTCCTCGTACATCGGTGGTGAAGGTCACAACCTGCAAGAGCACAGCGTGGTACTGATCCGCGGCGGTCGTGTAAAAGACTTGCCAGGTGTTCGTTACCACACCGTACGCGGTTCCTTGGATACTTCCGGCGTTAAAGGTCGTAACCAGGGTCGTTCGAAGTACGGTACCAAGAAGCCTAAGTAGTAGCGGCTTTTTGTAAAACTGAATCATCTTATTTTCTGAGTCGATAAGAGTAAGGTCGGAGGCGTCCCGCAAGGGCACCGATTCCGAACGAACCTGAAGACCGTTTGAGGGCTTATCCATGCCAAGAAGACGCGTAGCAGCCAAGCGCGAAGTGCTTGACGATCCAAAATACGGAAGCCAAATCCTGGCCAAGTTCATGAACCACGTGATGGAAAGCGGCAAGAAAGCCGTTGCCGAGCGTATCGTTTATGGCGCGCTGGAAAAGGTTAAAGAACGCAAGAACAGCGACCCCCTGGAAATCTTCGAGAAAGCTCTCGACGCCATCGCTCCGCTGGTCGAAGTGAAGTCGCGCCGTGTAGGCGGTGCTACTTACCAGGTTCCGGTTGAAGTTCGTCCGTCCCGTCGTAACGCTCTGGCAATGCGCTGGTTGGTAGACTTCGCCCGTAAGCGCGGCGAGAAGTCTATGGCTCTGCGTTTGGCTGGCGAACTGTTGGACGCTGCTGAAGGTAAAGGTGCTGCTGTTAAGAAGCGTGAAGACGTGCACCGTATGGCTGAAGCTAACAAAGCTTTCTCGCACTACCGCTTCTAATCTTAGCTTCACTAATTTTGCGAGGGCTTTATGGCTCGTACTACTCCGATTAGCCGCTACCGTAACATCGGTATCGTTGCTCACGTGGATGCTGGTAAAACCACCACCACTGAGCGCGTACTGTTTTACACCGGCAAAAGTCACAAAATGGGCGAGGTGCATGACGGCGCCGCGACCACAGACTGGATGGTTCAGGAGCAGGAGCGTGGTATTACCATTACTTCTGCTGCTATTACCGCCTTCTGGAAAGGTTCCGAGAAGCAGTACAAAGACGAGCATCGCTTCAACGTAATCGATACCCCGGGCCACGTAGACTTCACCATTGAAGTTGAACGTTCTCTGCGCGTACTCGACGGCGCTGTCGTTGTGTTCTGCGGTACCTCGGGTGTTGAGCCTCAGTCGGAAACCGTATGGCGTCAAGCCAACAAATACGGCGTTCCACGTCTTGTTTACGTAAACAAGATGGACCGTGCTGGTGCCAACTTCCTGCGCGTGATCGGTCAGATCAAGCAGCGTCTGGGTCACACTCCGGTGCCAATCCAATTGGCGATCGGTTCCGAAGACAACTTCCAGGGTCAGATCGATCTGATCAACATGGAAGCTGTTTACTGGAACGACTCCGACAAAGGTATGGTTCCTGTTCGTAAGCCTATCCCTGCAGAGTTGCAGGAGCTGGCTGACGAGTGGCGTAACAACATGGTTGAGGCTGCTGCCGAAGCCAGCGAAGAGCTGATGAACAAGTACCTCGAAGGTGAAGAACTCACCAACGTGGAAATCAAGGCCGCTCTGCGTCAGCGTACTATTGCTGGCGAAATCGTCCTGGCTGTTTGCGGTTCTTCCTTCAAGAACAAGGGCGTTCCCCTGGTTCTCGACGCCGTTATCGACTACTTGCCTGCTCCAACCGACATTCCTGCTATCAAGGGTTCCAACCCTGATAACGAGGAAGAAGAGATGGAGCGTCACGCCGATGATAGCGAGCCGTTCTCGGCTCTGGCGTTCAAGATCGCTACCGACCCATTCGTGGGTACTTTGACCTTCGTCCGCGTTTACTCGGGCGTGTTGGCCTCCGGCGACGGCGTGATCAACTCGGTTAAAGGCAAGAAAGAGCGTGTGGGTCGTATGGTGCAAATGCACGCAAACGCCCGCGAAGAGATCAAGGAAGTACGCGCTGGTGACATCGCGGCCCTGATCGGCATGAAGGACGTCACCACTGGTGAGACTTTGTGCGACGCTGCCAAGCCAATCATCCTGGTTCGCATGGACTTCCCGGAGCCGGTTATTTCGGTTGCCGTAGAGCCTAAGACCAAGGATGACCAGGAAAAAATGGGTATCGCTCTGGGCAAGCTTGCTCAGGAAGATCCATCTTTCCGTGTCAAGACTGATGAAGAGACTGGTCAAACGATCATCTCCGGCATGGGCGAGCTGCACCTGGACATCCTGGTTGACCGGATGCGCCGTGAGTTCAACGTCGAAGCCAACATCGGTAAGCCTCAGGTTTCCTATCGTGAGCGCATCACGAAGAACTGTGAAATCGAAGGCAAGTTCGTTCGTCAGTCCGGCGGTCGTGGTCAGTTCGGTCACTGCTGGATCCGTTTTGCTCCTGCTGACGAAGGTCAGGAAGGTCTGCAATTCGTGAACGAAGTAGTGGGTGGTGTTGTTCCTAAGGAATACATCCCTGCTATCCAGAAGGGTATCGAAGAGCAGATGAAGAACGGTGTTGTTGCCGGCTATCCGCTGATCGGCCTGAAAGCAACCGTTTTTGACGGTTCTTACCACGACGTCGACTCCAACGAGATGGCGTTCAAGGTGGCTGCTTCCATGGCAACCAAGCAACTGGCCCAGAAGGGCGGTGGTGAGTTGCTTGAGCCAATCATGGCGGTAGAAGTTGTTACACCTGAAGACTATATGGGTGATGTCATGGGCGACCTTAACCGTCGTCGCGGCATGATCTTGGGTATGGAAGACACGGTTTCCGGCAAAGTGATTCGCGCCGAGGTTCCGTTGGGTGAGATGTTCGGTTATGCGACCGACGTTCGCTCCATGTCCCAGGGGCGCGCAAGCTACTCTATGGAATTCAAAAAATACAACACAGCTCCGGCGCACATCGCTGAAACTGTATCCAAAAAACAAGGCTGATTCAGTCCTTTAGGCAAGGAGTTAATTGTCGTGGCTAAAGAAAAATTTGATCGTTCCCTACCGCACGTCAACGTTGGCACCATCGGTCACGTTGACCACGGTAAAACCACTCTGACTGCTGCTCTGACTCGCGTTTGCTCCGAAGTATTCGGTTCTGCAATCGTTGATTTCGATAAAATCGACAGCGCACCAGAAGAAAAAGCTCGTGGTATCACCATCAACACCGCGCACGTTGAATACAACTCGCTGATCCGTCACTACGCTCACGTTGACTGCCCAGGTCACGCTGACTATGTGAAGAACATGATCACCGGTGCTGCCCAGATGGACGGCGCGATCCTGGTTTGCTCGGCCGCTGATGGTCCGATGCCACAAACCCGTGAGCACATCCTGCTGTCCCGTCAGGTAGGTGTTCCGTACATCGTGGTTTACCTGAACAAGGCTGACCTGGTAGACGACGCTGAGCTGCTGGAACTGGTTGAGATGGAAGTGCGCGATCTGCTGAGCACTTACGACTTCCCAGGCGACGACACTCCGATCATCATCGGTTCTGCTCGTATGGCTCTGGAAGGCAAAGATGACAACGAAATGGGCACCACGTCCGTTCGTAAACTGGTTGAAACTCTGGACAGCTACATCCCAGACCCAGTTCGTGTTATCGACAAGCCGTTCCTGATGCCAATCGAAGACGTATTCTCGATCTCTGGTCGCGGTACTGTTGTGACTGGTCGTATCGAGCGCGGTATCGTTAAGGTTCAAGATCCACTGGAAATCGTTGGTCTGCGTGACACTACCGTCACCACCTGCACCGGTGTTGAAATGTTCCGTAAGCTGCTCGACGAAGGTCGTGCTGGCGAGAACTGCGGCGTTCTGCTGCGTGGTACCAAGCGTGACGACGTTGAGCGTGGCCAGGTTCTGGTTAAGCCAGGTTCGGTTAAGCCGCACACCAAGTTCGAAGCTGAAGTGTACGTGCTGAGCAAAGAAGAAGGCGGTCGTCACACTCCGTTCTTCAAAGGCTACCGTCCACAGTTCTACTTCCGTACTACTGACGTGACTGGCAACTGCGAACTGCCGGAAGGCGTTGAGATGGTAATGCCGGGCGACAACATCAAAATGGTTGTTACCTTGATCAAAACCATCGCAATGGAAGACGGTCTGCGTTTCGCTATTCGCGAAGGCGGCCGTACCGTTGGTGCTGGCGTTGTAGCTAAAATCATCGAGTAATTATCTCTTTCGAGATAGCTCTTGGTTTTGAGAAGGCCCCCGCTTAGCGGGGGCCTTTTTTATTGGGTTGACACCTATCTGGGGCGTCTATAGAATTGCGCCTCCTTTTAACGGGCGTATTGCGCTCGCTGGGAATAGCAGCCGGAGTCTGAAATCCAATGCAAAATCAGCAAATCCGTATCAGGTTGAAGGCTTTTGACCATCGCCTGATCGACCAATCCACCCAGGAAATCGTGGAAACCGCGAAACGTACTGGTGCACAAGTGCGTGGTCCAATTCCACTGCCTACCCGTAAAGAGCGGTTCACCGTTCTGGTCTCCCCGCACGTCAACAAAGACGCGCGTGACCAGTACGAGATCCGTACTCATAAGCGCGTACTGGACATCGTCCAGCCAACGGATAAAACCGTTGATGCACTTATGAAGCTCGATCTGGCGGCCGGTGTGGAAGTACAGATCAGCCTCGGCTAAGACTTGGGTCTTAGTCGTGTAACGCTCTGAAATGGGCGGCCATAGCGGGTGAAAGCCCCGTACACTCATGAGGTTTACAACATGACTATTGGTGTAGTCGGTCGTAAATGCGGTATGACCCGTATTTTCACCGAAGAAGGTGTCTCCATTCCGGTCACGGTCATTGAGATCGAGCCGAATCGCGTCACCCAGTTCAAAACTGAAGAAACCGATGGCTATCGTGCAGTGCAAGTCACTGTAGGCGAGCGTCGTGCTTCGCGTGTGACTGCTGCTCAAGCGGGTCACTTCGCTAAAGCAAACGTTGCAGCTGGTCGCACTGTTATGGAGTTCCGTCTTGAAGACGGCGACTACCAGGCTGGCGATCTGATCAACGCTGAAATCTTCGCCGCTGGTCAACTGGTTGATGTAACCGGTCAGTCCAAGGGTAAAGGCTTCCAGGGTACGATCAAGCGTTGGAATTTCCGTGGCCAAGACAACACTCACGGTAACTCCGTCTCCCACCGCGTCCCGGGCTCTATTGGCCAGTGCCAGACTCCTGGTCGTGTATTCAAGGGCAAAAAAATGTCCGGTCATATGGGCGCTGAGCGCGTGACCGTGCAGTCCCTCGAAGTAGTGCGCGTCGACGCTGAACGCAATCTGTTGTTGGTCAAGGGTGCTGTTCCTGGCGCTACTGGCGGCAACCTGGTTGTACGTCCAGCGGCCAAGGCTCGCGGTTAAGGGGAAGCTGACATGCAATTAAATGTAAATGACGCTCAAGCGATCGAAGTTTCCGAACTGACATTTGGCGGCGAATTCAACGAGACGCTGGTTCACCAAGCAGTCGTGGCCTACATGGCCGGCGGCCGTCAAGGTAGCAAGCAGCAAAAGACCCGTTCCGACGTTCGTGGTGGCGGTAAGCGCCCTTGGCGTCAGAAAGGCACTGGCCGTGCTCGTGCCGGTACTATCCGTAGCCCAATCTGGCGTGGCGGCGGTACCACTTTCGCAGCTCGTCCACAGGATCACTCTCAGAAGCTCAACAAGAAGATGTACCGCGCAGCTCTGCGCTCCATCCTTGCTGAACTCGTGCGTACTGATCGTCTGGTCGTGGTTCAGGACTTCGCTGTTGAAAGTCCAAAAACCAAAGATCTGCTGGGCAAACTGAACAACATGAGCCTGACCGACGTTTTGATCGTGTCTGAAGCTGTTGATCAGAACCTGTACCTGGCTGCTCGCAACCTGCCACACGTTGATGTACGTGACGTGCAAGGTTCCGATCCAGTTAGTCTGATCGCATACGACAAGGTGTTGATCACCGTGTCGGCCGTGAAGAAATTCGAGGAGCTGCTGGGATGAACCAGGAACGCGTATTTAAAGTTCTGCTTGGCCCGCACGTTTCCGAAAAGGCTACGGTTCTGGCTGACAAGAAAGGCCAGTTCGTTTTCAAGGTTGCAACTGACGCAACCAAGCTGGAAATCAAGAAGGCCGTCGAAAGCCTGTTCAGCGTGAAAGTAGAGCGTGTTACTACCCTGAACGTTCTGGGTAAGAGCAAGCGCACTGCTCGCGGTCTGGGCAAGCGTAATGACTGGAAGAAGGCAGTTATCTCCCTTCAGCCAGGCCAAGATCTCGATTTCAGCAGCAGTGCTGAGTAAGGAAGGGGTGCATCATGGCAATCGTTAAATGCAAACCGACTTCCCCTGGCCGCCGTTTTGTGGTCAAGGTGGTCAACCAGGAGCTGCATAAAGGCGCTCCTCACGCACCGCTGCTCGAGAAAAAATCGAAGACTGGTGGTCGTAACAACAATGGTCGTATTACCACTCGTCACATCGGTGGTGGCCATAAGCAGCATTATCGTCTGGTCGACTTCCGTCGCAACGACAAAGATGGCATCTCTGCCACTGTCGAGCGTATTGAATACGATCCAAACCGTACTGCTCACATCGCTCTGCTGCTGTACGCAGATGGCGAGCGTCGCTACATCATCGCCCCTAAAGGCGTGAGCGCTGGCGACCAGCTGATCGCAGGTGCTCTGGCGCCGATCAAGCCGGGCAACGCTCTGCAGCTGCGTAACATTCCAGTTGGTAGCACCGTACACGGCATCGAATTGAAGCCAGGTAAAGGCGCGCAAATCGCTCGTTCCGCTGGTGCTTCGGCTCAGCTGATCGCTCGTGAAGGTGTCTACGTGACCCTGCGTCTGCGTTCTGGTGAGATGCGTAAAGTGCTGGCTGAATGCCGCGCGACCCTGGGTGAAGTCTCGAACTCCGAGCACAGCCTGCGTTCGCTGGGTAAAGCTGGTGCCAAACGCTGGCGTGGCGTTCGCCCAACCGTTCGTGGTGTTGCCATGAACCCGGTTGACCACCCACACGGTGGTGGTGAAGGTCGTACCTCTGGTGGTCGTCATCCGGTATCGCCATGGGGCTTCCCGACTAAGGGCGCGAAGACTCGTGGTAATAAGCGTACCGACAAAATGATCGTCCGTCGTCGCAAGTAAATAGAGGGATACGACAGTGCCACGTTCTCTGAAAAAAGGTCCTTTTATTGATCTTCACCTACTGAAGAAGATCGAAGTGGCGGCGGAAAAGAACGATCGCAAACCGGTGAAAACCTGGTCGCGCCGTTCGATGATCCTGCCACAAATGGTCGGTTTGACCATCGCTGTACACAACGGTCGTCTGCACGTCCCAGTTCTCGTGAACGAAGACATGGTTGGCCACAAACTGGGCGAGTTCGCCGGTACCCGCACTTATCGTGGGCACGTGGCTGACAAGAAAGCCAAGCGTTAAGGGGTTAGGAAATGGAAGTAGCCGCTAAGTTGTCGGGCGCTCGAATCTCCGCCCAGAAAGCCCGCTTGGTCGCCGACCAGATCCGCGGGAAGAAGGTGGGCGAAGCGCTCAACCTGTTGGCTTTCAGCAGTAAGAAAGCCGCCGAGATCATGAAGAAAGTGCTGGAGTCGGCCGTAGCCAACGCCGAGCATAACGAAGGCGCAGACGTTGATGACCTGAAGGTCAGCACCGTTTTCGTCAACGAAGGGCGTTCGCTGAAGCGCATCATGCCACGTGCCAAAGGCCGTGCTGATCGCATCGTCAAGCGGTCTTGCCATATCACTGTCAAGGTTGCTGACAAGTAACGGAGTCGAAGAGATGGGTCAGAAAGTACATCCCATTGGCATTCGCCTGGGAATCGTCAAGGAGCACACCTCCGTCTGGTACGCAGACGGTCGGACTTATGCGGACTACTTGTTCGCTGATCTGAAGGTGCGTGAGTATCTCCAAGACAAACTAAAAAGCGCGTCCGTAAGCCGTATCGATATCCATCGTCCGGCCCAAACTGCACGTATCACCATCCACACCGCTCGTCCAGGTATCGTTATCGGGAAGAAAGGTGAAGATGTTGAGAAACTGCGTCAGGACCTGACCAAGCAAATGGGTGTGCCTGTGCACATCAATATCGAAGAGATCCGTAAGCCGGAACTCGACGGTATGCTGGTTGCGCAGAGCGTAGCTCAGCAGCTGGAGCGTCGCGTAATGTTCCGTCGCGCTATGAAGCGCGCTGTACAGAACGCCATGCGCATTGGTGCCAAAGGCATCAAAATCCAAGTGAGCGGTCGTCTCGGCGGTGCTGAAATCGCACGTACTGAATGGTATCGCGAAGGTCGTGTGCCACTGCACACCCTGCGTGCCGACATCGACTATGCCAACTACGAAGCTCACACCACTTATGGTGTGATCGGTGTAAAGGTTTGGATCTTCAAAGGCGAAGTAATTGGTGGTCGCCAAGAAGAACTGAAACCACAAGCACCAGCGCCTCGTAAAAAAGCTGCTAAGTAAGGGGTACGCCAAATGTTGCAACCAAAGCGTACGAAGTTCCGCAAGCAGATGACAGGCCACAACCGTGGTCTGGCTCAGCGCGGTAGCAAAGTCAGCTTCGGCGAGTTCGCGCTGAAGTCTGTAGCTCGTGGTCGTCTCACCGCTCGTCAGATCGAGTCAGCGCGTCGTGCACTGACCCGTCACGTTAAACGTGGCGGCAAGATCTGGATCCGTGTATTCCCGGACAAGCCGATCTCCAAAAAACCTCTCGAGGTTCGGATGGGTAAAGGTAAGGGTAACGTGGAATACTGGGTAGCCCAGATTCAGCCAGGCAAAGTCCTGTATGAAATCGAGGGTGTAACTGAAGAGCTGGCGCGTGAGGCTTTTGCCCTGGCTGCTGCAAAGCTGCCGCTCGCCACCGCCTTTGTTAAACGGACGGTGATGTGATGAAAGCGAATGAACTTCGTGAAAAATCCGCACAGCAGCTGAACGAGCAACTGCTCGGCCTGCTGCGCGACCAGTTCAATCTGCGTATGCAGAAAGCAACTGGCCAGTTGGGGCAGTCTCATCTGCTCTCGCAAGTTAAGCGTGACATTGCTCGCGTGAAGACTGTGCTCAACCAGCAGGCAGGTAAGTGATCATGGCTGAAGCCGAAAAGACTGTCCGTACGCTGACTGGCCGTGTTGTCAGCGACAAGATGGACAAAACCATCACCGTTCTGATCGAGCGTCGCGTTAAGCACCCGATCTACGGTAAATATGTTAAGCGTTCGACTAAGCTGCACGCGCACGACGAAACCAATCAGTGCCACATCGGCGACAAAGTCACTATTCGTGAAACTCGTCCGATGGCCAAGACCAAGTCTTGGGCGCTGGTTGATGTTCTCGAACGCGCTGTGGAAGTCTAAGGACTAGGGGTCGGAGAAATTATATGATTCAGACTCAATCCATGCTCGATGTGGCCGATAACAGCGGCGCTCGCCGTGTTATGTGCATCAAGGTGCTGGGTGGCTCCCATCGTCGTTACGCTGGTATCGGTGACATCATCAAAGTTACCGTCAAGGAAGCAATTCCTCGCGGTAAAGTGAAAAAAGGCCAAGTGATGACTGCTGTTGTAGTCCGCACTCGTCACGGCGTACGCCGTGCAGATGGCTCCATTATCCGCTTTGACGGCAACGCTGCTGTTCTTCTGAACAACAAGCAAGAGCCGATCGGCACCCGTATCTTTGGGCCAGTGACCCGTGAACTTCGTACTGAGAAGTTCATGAAGATCGTCTCGCTCGCCCCAGAAGTGCTGTAAGGAGATCCGACATGCAAAAGATTCGTCGTGACGACGAGATCATCGTGATCGCCGGCAAAGACAAAGGTAAGCGCGGTAAGGTGCTGAAGGTTCTCGCTGATGACCGTCTGGTCGTTGGTGGTCTGAACCTGGTCAAGCGTCATACCAAGCCTAACCCGATGTCGGGCGTACAGGGCGGTATCGTCGAAAAAGAAGCGCCACTGCACGCTTCTAACGTCGCCATTTTCAACGGCGAAACCAACAAGGCTGATCGTGTTGGTTTCAAAGTAGAAGACGGTAAGAAAATTCGTGTCTTCAAGTCGACCCAAAAAGCGGTTGATGCTTGAACACTGCTAGGTAGATAAGACCATGGCACGACTACAAGAGATTTACCGGAAGGAAATCGCCCCCAAGCTTAAGGAAGAACTTAAGCTCGGGAACGTGATGGAAGTTCCGCGCGTTACCAAAATCACCCTGAACATGGGTCTGGGCGAAGCGATCGGCGACAAAAAAGTCATCGAGCACGCTGTTGCTGACCTGGAAAAGATCACCGGCCAGAAAGTCGTTGTGACCTACGCTCGGAAATCCATCGCTGGCTTTAAAGTCCGTGAAGGTTGGCCGATCGGCGTCAAAGTGACCCTGCGCCGTGAGCGTATGTACGAATTCCTGGATCGTCTGCTGTCGATCTCCCTGCCTCGGGTTCGCGACTTCCGCGGCCTGAATGCCAAGTCCTTCGATGGTCGTGGTAACTACAGCATGGGCGTGAAAGAGCAGATCATCTTCCCGGAAATCGACTACGACAAGATCGATGCTCTCCGCGGTCTGGACATCACCCTGACCACCACTGCCAAGAACGATGATGAAGGTCGCGCCCTGTTGCGTGCTTTCAAATTCCCGTTCCGCAACTGATTGGAGTAGGACCATGGCCAAGATGAGCATGAAAAATCGCGAGCTGAAGCGTCAGCTCACGGTTGCCAAGTACGCCAAAAAGCGTGCAGCACTGAAAGCAATCATCGTTGATCTGAACGCAAGTCCAGAAGCGCGTTGGGAAGCTACAGTTGCCCTGCAGAAGCAGCCACGTGACGCAAGCGCCTCGCGCATGCGTAACCGCTGCCGCCTGACTGGTCGTCCGCACGGTGTTTACCGCAAGTTCGGCCTCGGCCGTAACAAGCTGCGTGAAGCGGCAATGCGTGGTGACGTACCAGGTCTGGTTAAAGCCAGCTGGTAAGTACTTTCAACGTCCAGGTGGTCTGAATCGAAAGATACTGACCACCGGTGACCTTGAATCTGGAACAAGCCCCTTTTGGGGCTTGTTTCATTTCCGGAGTGTGTCTAGAATACCCGGCTCGCCTGAGCCCGTGTTTTCTATGCTCGGAGATTCTCGGCGACATATGTAGCCGTAAGGCTAATTTTTTTGTATTAGGAGCGTCTAGCCCATGAGTATGCAGGACCCGTTAGCGGACATGCTAACTCGTATCCGTAATGCCCAGATGGCTGAAAAGTCCGTCGTAAGCATGCCATCTTCCAAGTTGAAGGTAGCTGTTGCCAAAGTCCTGAAAGACGAAGGCTACATTGCGGGTTATCAGATCAGCAGCGAAATCAAACCACTGCTGTCCATCGAGCTGAAGTACTTCGAAGGCCGTTCGGTCATCGAGGAAGTGAAGCGCGTTAGCCGTCCAGGCCTGCGTCAGTACAAGTCCGCTGAAGATCTGCCGAAAGTTCGTGGCGGTCTGGGCGTGTCTATCGTCTCCACCAACAAAGGTGTGATGACGGATCGTGCTGCGCGCGCTGCCGGTGTCGGCGGCGAAGTTCTTTGCACTGTGTTCTAAGGGGGGATAAGCATGTCTCGCGTCGCTAAGAACCCCGTTAAGCTGCCAGCCGGTGTCGAAGTCAAATTCGCAGGCCAACAGCTTTCGGTGAAGGGTGCCAAGGGCACTCTTGAACTGAACATCCATTCGTCCGTTGAGATCGTTGAAGAAGCTGGTGAGCTGCGTTTCGCTGCTCGCAATGGCGATCAACAAACTCGCGCAATGGCCGGTACCACGCGTGCGTTGGTAAACAACATGGTCCAAGGCGTAAGCCAAGGCTTCGAGCGTAAGCTCCAGCTGGTCGGTGTTGGTTACAAAGCGCAAGCAAAAGGCACGGTTTTGAACCTGGCCCTTGGCTTCTCGCACCCAGTGGATTACGAACTGCCGGAAGGCATCACCGCTGAGACCCCTAGCCAAACCGATATCCTGATCAAGGGTATTGATAAGCAGCTGGTAGGTCAGGTGGCCGCTGAGATCCGCGACTTCCGTCCACCAGAGCCGTACAAAGGCAAAGGTGTGCGCTACGCGGACGAAGTCGTCCGTCGTAAAGAAGCCAAGAAGAAGTAGGGCATAGCAAATGACCGACAAAAAAGTTACTCGACTGCGTCGCGCTCGCAAAGCACGCCTGAAAATGCACGAACTCGAAGTCGTGCGTCTCTGCGTGTTCCGCTCGTCGCAGCACATCTACGCCCAGGTCATCTCGGCCGACGGCAACAAAGTTCTGGCAAGTGCCTCGACTTTGGATAAAGAACTGCGTGATGGTGCCACTGGCAACATCGACGCGGCCACAAAGGTTGGCCAGCTGGTCGCTACGCGTGCTAAGGCCGCTGGCGTCTCGCAAGTGGCTTTCGACCGCTCTGGCTTCAAGTACCATGGCCGCGTTAAAGCGCTGGCTGATGCTGCTCGTGAAGCTGGGCTGGAGTTCTAAGTTATGTCAAATAACGACCAAAAGCGCGACGAAGGCTACATTGAGAAGCTGGTTCAAGTTAACCGCGTAGCCAAAACCGTTAAAGGCGGCCGTATCTTCACTTTCACCGCGTTGACCGTGGTGGGTGATGGTAAAGGGCGTGTTGGCTTCGGCCGTGGCAAGTCGCGTGAAGTGCCTGCTGCGATCCAGAAGGCAATGGAAGCTGCTCGTCGCAACATGATCCAAGTTGATCTGAACGGCACCACTCTGCAGTACGCAATGAAATCCGCCCATGGCGCTTCGAAGGTGTACATGCAGCCTGCTTCTGAAGGTACCGGTATCATCGCTGGCGGCGCTATGCGTGCTGTTCTCGAAGTTGCTGGCGTTCAGAACGTTCTGGCCAAGTGCTACGGCTCGACTAACCCAGTAAACGTGGTTCACGCCACTTTCAAGGGTTTGAAAGCTATGCAATCTCCTGAATCCATTGCCGCCAAGCGTGGCAAAAGCGTCAAGGAGATCTTCTGATCATGGCTACCGTTAAAGTAACGCTGATCAAAAGCATGACCGGTCGCATCCCTAACCACAAATTGTGCGTTAAGGGTTTGGGTCTGCGTCGCATCGGTCACACTGTAGAAGTCCAGGATACTCCCGAGAATCGCGGGATGATCAACAAGGCTTACTACATGCTGCGTGTCGAGGGTTAATCGATGAAACTCAATGATCTGAGTCCAGCGCCGGGTTCCCGTCGTGAAAAGCATCGTCCGGGCCGTGGTATCGGTAGCGGTTTGGGTAAGACTGGTGGCCGTGGCCACAAAGGTCAAACCTCCCGCTCCGGTGGCACCATTGCTCCAGGCTTTGAAGGCGGTCAACAGCCGCTGCATCGTCGCCTGCCTAAGTTCGGTTTCGTATCCCTGAAAGCCATGGACCGCGCAGAAGTGCGTCTGTCCGAGCTGGCTAAAGTGGAAGGCGACATCGTTACTGTGCAGACCCTGAAAGATGCCAACGTGATCAACGTCAACGTACAACGTGTGAAAATCATGTTGTCCGGTGAAGTGACTCGCGCTGTCACTATCGGCAAGGGAATCGGCGCCACCAAAGGTGCGCGTTCGGCTATCGAAGCAGCTGGCGGCAAGTTCGAGGAATAAATGGCTAAGCAAGGTGCTCTCTCAGCGCTCGGCAAAGGCGGTATGTCTGAACTTTGGGCTCGTCTGCGTTTTCTGTTCCTGGCGATTATCGTCTACCGAATAGGCGCACACATCCCGGTTCCAGGTATCAACCCGGACCGACTCGCAGACCTGTTTCGACAGAATGAGGGGACCATTCTTAGCTTGTTCAACATGTTTTCCGGTGGCGCGCTGGAACGGATGAGCATCTTTGCGTTGGGGATCATGCCGTACATCTCGGCATCGATCATCATGCAGTTGATGACCGCCGTCAGTCCGCAACTGGAGCAGTTGAAGAAGGAAGGTGAAGCTGGTCGTCGCAAGATTAGCCAGTACACCCGCTACGGCACTGTCGTCCTCGCCCTGGTCCAAGCTATCGGCATGTCCGTTGGCTTGGCCGGGCAGGGCGTTGCGTTCACTGGTGACTTTGGCTTCCATTTCGTCGCGGTATCCACGTTTGTGGCTGGTGCGATGTTCATGATGTGGCTGGGTGAGCAGATTACTGAGCGTGGTGTTGGCAACGGTATCTCGATGTTGATTTTCGCAGGTATCGTCGCCGGTCTTCCGAGAGCGATAGGGCAGTCTTTCGAGTCTGCGCGTCAGGGTGATATCAACATTTTCGCCTTGGTTGCCATCGGTTTGCTGGCAGTAGCGATTATCGGTTTTGTGGTGTTCATTGAGCGTGGTCAGCGTCGTATTGCTGTTCACTACGCCAAGCGTCAGCAGGGCCGTAAGGTTTTTGCCGCGCAGACCAGCCACTTGCCGCTGAAAGTGAATATGGCCGGTGTTATTCCGGCAATTTTCGCGAGCAGCATTTTGCTGTTTCCGGCTTCGTTGGGTACCTGGTTTGGTCAGTCTGAAAATATGGGCTGGCTGCAGGACCTCTCTCAGTCGATCGCTCCTGGTCAGCCGTTGAATATTCTGCTGTTTAGTGCAGGGATTATTTTCTTCTGCTTCTTCTATACGGCGTTGATGTTCAATCCGAAAGACGTAGCGGAAAACCTGAAGAAGTCCGGTGCCTTTATTCCGGGCATTCGTCCAGGTGAGCAGTCTGCACGCTACATTGATGGCGTTCTGACCCGTTTAACCCTGTTCGGTGCTCTATATATGACGGCCGTGTGCTTGTTGCCCCAGTTCCTGGTGGTTGCAGCAAACGTTCCGTTCTACCTTGGCGGGACCTCGTTGCTGATCGTCGTCGTGGTTGTGATGGACTTCATGTCCCAAGTACAATCGCACCTCGTTTCGCACCAGTACGAATCCCTGATGAAGAAAGCCAACCTGAAGGGCTACGGCAGCGGCATGTTGCGCTGAGTACCCCATAAGGTTCGAGGAGTTGGTGATGAAAGTTCGTGCATCGGTGAAAAAGCTGTGCCGTAACTGCAAGATTATTCGCCGCGAAGGTGTTGTTCGAGTAATTTGCAGCGCGGAACCGCGTCACAAACAGCGCCAAGGCTGAGTGTGATCCGCTTGAAGCCCGGCAGCTAGTGCGCTGCCGGGTTGATTATTTGTTATTACAGCGATATTATCTCGCGCCCTATTTCTTGGCTTCCGGGGCGTAGGTAGCTGTCAATTGGAGTCCCACTGAATGGCCCGTATTGCAGGCGTTAACATTCCAGATAACAAGCACACTGTTATCTCGCTGACCTACATCTATGGTGTTGGTCGCACTACTGCGCAGAAAATTTGCGCAGTTGCTGGGGTAAACCCAGCCGCTAAGATCAAGGATCTGAGCGACGAGCAGATTGAACAGCTGCGTGGCGAAGTGGCGAAGTTCACCACTGAAGGTGACCTGCGTCGCGAAATCAACATGAAAATCAAGCGTTTGATGGACCTCGGTTGCTATCGCGGTCTGCGTCATCGTCGTGGTCTTCCAGTACGCGGTCAGCGTACCAAGACTAACGCGCGTACCCGTAAAGGTCCGCGTAAGCCGATCCGCAAGTAATCGCCCCAGCGAATCGACAGGAAAATTATCATGGCAAAACCTGCTGCTCGTCCTCGTAAAAAAGTTAAAAAGACAGTGGTTGATGGCATCGCCCACATCCATGCATCTTTTAACAACACCATCGTGACCATCACCGACCGTCAAGGTAACGCGCTTTCTTGGGCTACCTCCGGTGGTTCGGGTTTCCGCGGTTCCCGCAAGTCCACCCCGTTTGCTGCTCAAGTAGCTGCTGAACGTGCTGGTCAAGCTGCGCTGGAATACGGCCTGAAAAACCTCGACGTTAACGTCAAAGGTCCAGGTCCAGGTCGTGAGTCTGCTGTCCGTGCTTTGAACGGCTGTGGCTATAAGATCGCCAGCATCACCGACGTGACGCCAATCCCGCACAACGGGTGCCGTCCGCCGAAGAAGCGCCGCGTGTAATCCAGGAGATTGTAAAGAATGGCTCGTTACATTGGTCCAAAATGCAAACTCGCTCGTCGCGAAGGCACCGATCTCTTCCTGAAGAGCGGCGTGCGCGCGATCGAATCGAAGTGCAACATTGAAGCAGCACCTGGTATCCACGGCCAACGCCGCGGTCGCCAGTCCGATTACGGCACCCAACTGCGTGAAAAGCAGAAGGTCCGTCGTATCTACGGCGTTCTCGAGCGTCAGTTCAGCGGCTACTACAAAGAAGCTGCTGGCAAGAAAGGTGCAACCGGTGAAAACCTGCTGCAACTGCTCGAATGCCGTCTGGACAACGTTGTATACCGTATGGGCTTTGGTTCTACTCGTGCCGAATCCCGTCAGCTGGTATCGCACAAGTCGATCAGCGTTAACGGTCAGACCGTAAACGTTCCGTCCTACCAGGTTCGTGCTGGTGACGTGGTCGCAGTTCGCGAGAAAGCTAAAAACCAACTTCGCATTGTCCAAGCTCTCGATCTGTGTGCCCAACGTGGCCGCGTAGAATGGGTAGAAGTAGACACTGAGAAGAAGTCGGGCGTTTTCAAGAACGTTCCAGCTCGCAGTGATCTGTCCGCCGACATCAACGAAAGCCTGATTGTCGAGCTCTACTCCAAGTAAGGGCTAGAAAATAGGTGCATCCATGCAGATTTCGGTAAATGAGTTCCTGACACCCCGCCACATTGATGTGCAGGTTGTCAGTCCAACCCGCGCCAAGATCACTCTCGAGCCTCTCGAGCGTGGTTTTGGCCACACCCTGGGCAACGCGCTGCGCCGCATCCTGTTGTCCTCAATGCCCGGCTGTGCAGTAGTCGAGGCCGAGATTGACGGTGTGCTCCACGAGTACAGCGCCATCGAAGGTGTACAGGAAGACGTAATTGAAATCCTGTTGAACCTTAAAGGTCTGGCTATCAAGCTGCACGGCCGTGACGAAGTTACGCTGACCTTGTCGAAGAAGGGTTCGGGGGTGGTTACCGCTGCCGATATTCAGCTGGATCATGATGTCGAGATCGTTAACCCCGATCACGTAATCGCTAACCTGGCGTCTAACGGCGCCCTGAACATGAAGCTCACTGTAGCTCGTGGTCGTGGTTATGAACCGGCCGACTCGCGTCAGAGCGATGAAGACGAAAGCCGCAGCATTGGTCGCTTGCAGCTTGACTCTTCGTTCAGCCCGGTTCGCCGTATCGCATACGTGGTGGAAAACGCCCGTGTCGAACAGCGTACTAACCTGGACAAGCTGGTTATTGATCTGGAAACCAACGGTACTCTGGATCCTGAAGAGGCTATTCGCCGCGCTGCAACCATTCTGCAACAGCAGTTGGCTGCGTTCGTCGACCTCAAAGGTGACAGCGAACCAGTGGTAATCGAGCAGGAAGACGAGATCGATCCGATCCTGCTTCGCCCGGTTGACGATCTGGAACTGACTGTACGTTCGGCTAACTGCCTTAAGGCGGAAAACATTTACTACATCGGTGACCTGATTCAGCGTACCGAAGTAGAACTGTTGAAGACTCCGAACCTGGGCAAGAAATCCTTGACTGAAATCAAGGACGTTCTGGCCTCCCGCGGTCTGTCCCTCGGCATGCGCCTCGACAACTGGCCGCCTGCAAGTCTTAAGAAGGACGACAAGGCGACTGCCTGATCGTCGTAATCACCGAACGTGAGTTTGGTAAGGAATGAACCATGCGTCATCGTAAAAGTGGTCGTCACCTGAGCCGTACCAGCTCGCACCGCAAGGCCATGTTTCAAAACATGGCGGTGTCGCTGTTCGAGCACGAGCTGATCAAAACTACACTGCCGAAAGCTAAAGAACTGCGTCGCGTTGCTGAGCCGCTGATCACTTTGGCCAAGACAGACAGCCTGGCTAACCGCCGTCTGGCTTTCGACCGTACTCGTTCGAAAGCTATCGTTGGTAAGCTCTTCAACGACCTGGGCAAGCGTTACGCTACCCGTGAGGGTGGCTACCTGCGCATCCTCAAGTGCGGTTTCCGCGCTGGTGACAACGCGCCTATGGCGTACGTTGAGTTGGTTGATCGTGCTACTGCCGGCGAAGCTGTAAGCGCCGAGTAAGACGACAAGCTGTAACGAAGAACCGGGCCTTAGTGCCCGGTTTTTTGTGGGCGATAGAAAAGCCATCTATATTATTCGGGTCGCTACCGGTTCTCTTTTAAGCAGACGCTATTCGCCCTGACGGGTAATTAGTTATTTTCTATCAAAGCCCATAATTTAATGCATTTGATGGTGTCATCTTGATGGTCAATACTCCCTCCAAGCCGATAGCCGGCAGTTAAGCCTGACCTGAGGAAGATTGAGCATGAGCCTGAAAACGCTTACGACCGCCAGTGGCGCTCCCGTTGCTGACAACCAGAACTCCCGCACTGCTGGCCCGCGCGGCCCGTTGCTGCTTGATGACTTTCATCTGATTGAAAAGCTTGCGCACTTCAACCGCGAAAACATTCCTGAGCGTCGTGTGCACGCCAAGGGTTCAGGTGCCTACGGAACGTTCACCGTTACACGCGACATCACTCAATACACACGTGCCAAGTTGTTCGAGACCGTTGGTAAACAAACGCCAACGTTCCTGCGCTTCTCTACCGTGGGTGGTGAGCGTGGTTCGGCAGACACTGCGCGTGACCCGCGGGGCTTCGCTTTGAAGTTCTATACCGAAGAAGGTAACTGGGACATCGTTGGCAATAACACCCCGGTATTCTTCATCCGCGATCCGCTCAAATTTCCCGATTTCATCCACACCCAGAAGCGACTGCCGCAGAGCAACCTTGGCAGTAACCAAGCCAAATGGGACTTCTGGTCACACTCGCCCGAGGCGCTGCATCAGATCACCATTCTGTTTTCGGACCGCGGTATCCCCGACGGCTACCGTCATATGCACGGCTTTGGTAGCCACACCTACAGCCTGATCAACGCTAAGGGTGAGCGTCATTGGGTGAAGTGGCACTACAAAACCAAACAAGGCATCAAGAACCTGGCGCCAGATGTGGCTGCGCGCTTGGCCGGTACCGATCCTGATTACGCTCAACGCGACCTGTTTGCTGCGATTGAGCGCGGCGACTTTCCGAAATGGAGTGTCAATATCCAAATCATGACCGAGGCTCAGGCTGCCGCTCACTATGAGAACCCCTTCGATGTGACCAAGACCTGGTCGCAGCAGGAGTTCCCACTGATCGAAGTCGGCGAGTTGGAGCTGAATCGCAATCCCTTGAATTATTTTGCCGAGGTCGAGCAGGCTACATTTGGCCCAAGCAACATGGTGCCTGGTGTTGGGTTGTCGCCGGATCGCATGCTGCAAGGTCGCGTGTTTGCCTATGCTGATGCACACCGCTATCGCGTAGGGACCAATCACCAGCAACTGCCGGTGAACGCCCCGCGAAGCCCGGTGAACAGCTATCAGCGTGACGGCTCCATGGCATTTGGTAGCAATGGCGCAGCTGCACCAAATTATGAGCCTAACAGTTACGCTGATGCTCCAAAGCAGGCACCCCAGTATGCAGAGCCGCCCCTGCCGTTGAACGGTGCAGCAGACCGGTATGATCAACGTGAAGACACCGATTACTACAGCCATGCAGGTGCGCTGTACCGGTTGATGGATGATGCCCAGAAAGCTCTGCTGGTCAGCAACATCGCCGGTGCGATGGAAGGCGTCACCAGCGCAGTGGTACAGGTCCAACTGCAACACTTCTACAAGGCCGACCCGGCTTATGGAGAAGCAATCGCAAAGGCGCTGGGTGTAACGCTTAGCTGACTCTAAACGAGAAGCAGAACCGCCCTCATTTGGGCGGTTTTTGCGTTATTTCAGCTACTTTTCTCCGGAAATCTGCACTTTTATGCCGTTGATCCCGTGACCTCCGAGTCATGATGGTTCAAACTACAGGCTTTCAAGCAGGGAGATGTAGGGCGATGCAAGGTCACCCCGACGTAATCGATTACCTCAACACGTTGCTGACGGGCGAACTGGCAGCTCGTGACCAATATTTCATCCACTCGCGTATGTACGAAGACTGGGGTTTTACCGAACTCTACGAGCGTATTAACCATGAGATGGAAGAAGAGGCACAGCACGCCGATGCATTGATGCGCCGGATTCTAATGCTCGAAGGCACGCCGCGTATGCGTCCCGACGATCTGGATGTGGGCACCAGCGTACCTGACATGCTTGCAGCTGATCTTCGTCTTGAATACAAGGTGCGTGCCGCACTCTGCAAGGGCATCGAGCTCTGCGAGCAGCACAGCGACTTCGTCACGCGGGAGATTCTGCGGGTGCAGTTGAACGACACCGAAGAAGATCACACCTATTGGCTGGAAAAGCAGTTGGGCCTGATCAAACTGATTGGCCTGGAAAACTACCTGCAATCGCAATTCTGATTTCCGCTTACAAAAAAGCCCCTGTCACCGCAACGTGACAGGGGCTTTTTCTTGGGCCTGAATCACTCAGGCCCGATCGCGTTCCAACAACGGTTTCAAGTAGTAACCGGTGTGGGACTGCGCCATCTCGCTGACCTGCTCCGGCGTACCTACCGCAATGATCTGGCCACCCTTGGAACCGCCTTCCGGCCCCAGATCCACCAGCCAATCCGCGGTCTTGATCACATCAAGGTTGTGCTCGATCACTACCACCGTATTGCCGTGGTCGCGCAACCGGTGCAACACGTCCAACAGTTGCTGGATATCCGCAAAATGCAGCCCCGTGGTCGGTTCGTCGAGGATATACAGAGTCTTGCCGGTATCGCGTTTGGACAGCTCGCGAGACAGCTTGACCCGTTGCGCCTCGCCACCAGACAGCGTGGTCGCCGATTGCCCCAGCTTGATATACGACAGGCCCACATCCATCAACGTTTGCAGCTTGCGCGCCAACGCTGGGACCGCGTCGAAAAACATACGAGCTTCCTCGATAGTCATCTCCAGGGTTTCGTGGATGCTCTTGCCTTTGTATTTGATCTCCAGGGTTTCACGGTTATAGCGTTTGCTCTTGCACACATCGCACGGCACGTAGATGTCCGGCAAAAAGTGCATCTCTACCTTGATCAAGCCATCGCCCTGGCATGCTTCGCATCGCCCGCCCTTGACGTTGAACGAGAACCGACCAGGCCCGTAACCGCGCGAGCGGGACTCCGGTACTCCGGCAAACAGCTCGCGAATCGGCGTAAACAGCCCGGTATAGGTTGCCGGGTTGGAGCGCGGTGTACGGCCGATCGGGCTCTGGTCGATGTCGACCACCTTGTCCAGGTGCTCCAGGCCCTTGATGCTGTCATGCGCAGCGGCTTCCAGGGTAGTCGCGCCGTTCAGGGCAGTGGCGCTCAAAGGGAACAGCGTGTTATTGATCAGCGTCGATTTGCCTGAGCCGGAAACACCGGTCACGCATGTCAGCAGGCCCAACGGAATCTCCAGGTCGACATTGCGCAGGTTGTTACCGCGCGCGCCCTTGAGGTGCAACGCCATCTTTTTGTTACGCGGTGTACGTTTGGCCGGTACTTCGATCTTGACGCGGCCGGACAAGTACTTGCCGGTCAACGAGTCGGGATGCGCCATCACTTCGGCCGGGGTGCCCTCGGCAACGATATGCCCACCATGCACACCGGCGCCCGGGCCGATATCGACTACATAGTCCGCCAGGCGGATCGCGTCTTCATCGTGCTCGACCACGATCACGGTGTTGCCAATATCGCGCAGGTGTTTCAGCGTACCCAGCAGGCGATCATTATCCCGTTGGTGCAAGCCAATCGACGGCTCATCGAGGATATACAACACACCCACCAGGCCGGCACCGATCTGGCTGGCCAGACGAATGCGCTGCGCCTCACCGCCGGACAACGTGTCGGCGCTACGATCCAGCGACAGGTAGTCGAGGCCCACGTTAACCAGGAACTGTAACCGCTCGCGGATTTCCTTGAGGATCTTGTCGGCAATTTCCCCGCGGCGTCCGGTCAGCTTGAGTACGCCAAAGTACTCGCAGGCATCGCCGATGGGCAGGTTGGTCACCGCTGGCAGCGTTTTCTCGCCTACCCACACATGCCGCGCCTCACGACGCAGGCGAGTGCCTCGGCAATCCGGGCAGGGCTGGGTGCTGAGGAATTTCGCCAGCTCTTCGCGCACGCTGGCCGATTCGGTCTCGCGGTAGCGCCGTTCCAGGTTCGGCACGATGCCTTCAAACGGATGCGAGCGCTTAACAATGTCGCCGCGGTCGTTCAAATATTTGAAATCGACATTCTGCGAGCCACTGCCGTGGAGGATGACTTTCTGCTGGTCCGCCGGCAGTTGATTGAAGGGCATTTCCAGGCTGAACTTATAGTGCGACGCCAGCGACCCCAGCATCTGGAAGTAATAGACGTTGCGCCTGTCCCATCCGCGTATCGCACCCTCCGCCAAGGTGAGTTCACCGTTAACCAGGCGCTTGATGTCAAAGAACTGCTTCACACCCAGGCCATCACACGTCGGGCAGGCGCCGGCCGGGTTGTTGAAGGAAAACAGCTTGGGTTCCAGTTCGCTGATGGCATGGCCACAGATCGGGCAGGCGAAGCGCGCGGAGAAGATGATCTCTTCGCCCGGCTCGTCATCCATCGGTGCTACCAGGGCGATGCCGTCCGCCAGCTTCAGCGCTGTCTCGAACGACTCCGCCAGGCGCTGCTGCAGGTCGGCACGTACTTTGAAACGGTCGACCACCACATCAATGGAGTGCTTCTTCTGCTTGTCGAGCTTGGGCGCTTCGTCCAGTTCATAGAGCTTGCCGTTGATGCGCGCGCGCACAAAACCCTGGGCGCGCAGCTCTTCGAAGACGGAAAGGTGTTCGCCCTTGCGCTCGCGAATCACCGGGGCCAGCAGCATCAGCTTGGCGCCTTCCGGCTGGGCCAGCACCAGGTCGACCATCTGGCTGACGGTCTGGGCTTCCAGGGGAATGTCGTGGTCCGGGCAGCGCGGAATACCGACTCGCGCATAGAGCAGGCGCAAGTAGTCGTAGATTTCGGTGATGGTGCCCACGGTGGAGCGCGGGTTATGGGAGGTCGACTTCTGTTCGATGGAAATCGCCGGCGACAGGCCCTCGATGGTGTCGACGTCGGGTTTTTCCATCATCGACAGGAACTGGCGGGCATAGGCCGACAGTGACTCCACATAGCGACGCTGGCCTTCGGCATACAGCGTATCGAACGCCAGGGACGATTTGCCGGAGCCGGACAGGCCGGTGATGACGATCAGTTTGTCCCGGGGCAGGGTCAGGTCGATGTTCTTCAGGTTGTGGGTTCTAGCCCCACGAATCAGGATCTTGTCCAAGATGGCCTCGCACGGCGGGCGTAAATAATGCGGGAGTATACGACGGAAGACTGGATGAATATACACTGTCAAAGTGCCGGGTGCAGCCTTACATGAAAGCTGCGCGGCAAAGCGCCGCATATACCCTCTCAATCGATGGGACTGGTAGAATCGCCGCCGGTTCACACGAGGTTTTTCCATGCACGATCCCCACAGCGAACGCATGAGTAGCGGCGAGACCCGAGCAGCAAGCGGTCTGGCCCTGGTGTTCGCCTTCCGTATGCTGGGCATGTTTATGGTGTTGCCGGTACTGGCGACCTATGGCATGGACCTCGCCGGTGCGACCCCGGCACTGATCGGCCTGGCCATTGGCGCCTATGGTCTGACCCAGGCGATTTTTCAGATTCCGTTCGGGATCATCTCCGACCGCATTGGCCGCCGCCCGGTGATTTACCTGGGGCTGATCGTCTTCGCCCTCGGCAGTGTGCTGGCGGCCCAGGCCGATTCGATCTGGGGCGTGATCGCCGGACGTATCCTGCAAGGCGCCGGCGCGATTTCCGCTGCGGTGATGGCACTGCTGTCGGACCTGACCCGCGAACAGCACCGTACCAAGGCCATGGCCATGATCGGCATGACCATAGGCCTGTCGTTTGCCGTGGCCATGGTGGTTGGCCCGTTGCTGACGCGTGCGTTCGGCTTGCACGGTTTGTTTCTCGCTACCGGCGGCATGGCGCTGATCGGTATCCTCATCGTGGCCTTCATGGTGCCGCGCTCCACCGGCACGTTGCAGCACCGCGAGTCCGGGGTTGCGCGCAAGGCGTTGTTACCGACGCTCAAGCACCCGGACCTGCTGCGCCTGGATTTAGGTATCTTCGTATTGCACGCCATGCTGATGTGCAGCTTCGTCGCCTTGCCCCTGGCACTGGTGCAAAAAGCCGGCCTGCCCAAGGAGCAGCACTGGTGGGTGTACCTCACCGCGCTGTTGATTTCGTTCTTCGCCATGATCCCGTTCATCATCTATGGCGAGAAAAAACGCAAAATGAAACGAGTTTTGCTGGGCGCCGTCGCGACATTGATGCTCACTGAACTATTCTTCTGGCAGTTCGGCGACAGCCTGCGGGCGCTGGTGATCGGCACGGTGGTGTTCTTCACCGCGTTCAACCTCCTGGAGGCTTCGCTGCCTTCGCTGATCAGTAAAGTTTCACCGGCCGGCGGCAAGGGCACGGCGATGGGGGTGTATTCCACCAGCCAGTTCCTGGGCTCCGCGCTCGGCGGCATTATGGGCGGCTGGATGTTCCAGCATGGCGGTTTGTCGGTTGTGTTCCTGGGATGCGCAGGTCTGGCTGCCCTCTGGTTGGCCTTTGCTGTTACCATGCGCGAACCTCCGTATGTGACGAGCCTACGCCTGCCGTTATCGCCTGAAGCGATTCGCGAAGCTGGCTTGGCCGAGCGCCTGAAGGCCGTCGTTGGAGTAACGGACGCAGTAGTGGTCGCAGAAGAAGCTGCGATCTACATCAAATTGGACACCGAATTATTGGACCGCGCGACGCTCGAGCAACTGGTCAACCCAGTGCCGACAGCGCGCCCAGCCTAGGAGAACGTTATGGCCCGTGGGGTTAACAAAGTCATATTGGTCGGTACGTGCGGCCAGGATCCCGAAGTTCGCTACTTGCCTAACGGTAACGCCGTGACCAACCTGAGTCTGGCGACCAGTGAACAGTGGACCGACAAGCAGACCGGTCAGAAGGTCGAAAAGACCGAATGGCACCGTGTGTCGATGTTCGGCAAGGTCGCGGAAATCGCCGGCGAATACCTGCGCAAAGGTTCGCAGGTCTACATCGAAGGCAAGCTGCAAACCCGCGAGTGGGAAAAGGACGGCATCAAGCGTTACACCACTGAAATCGTGGTCGACATGCAAGGCACCATGCAACTGTTGGGCGGTCGTCCACAGGGCGACCAACAGGGCCAGGGTGGCATGTCCAACTCGGCTCCGCGTCCACAGCAGTCGCGTCCACAGCCAAGCCAGCAGCCGCAGCGTGAGTCGCGTCCAGCGCCACAGCAGGCCGCTGCGCAACCGGCTCCTGACTTTGACAGCTTTGATGACGATATCCCGTTCTAAAACGGATAGTCGCAACGGTTGTCGATAACAAATAAAGCCCCTGTGCATTCACCAGGGGCTTTATTTTTGCCCGCAAAATACTGCGCAGGTCTGCACCCCTGCGCGGTCAGGCACGTCAGGGATAGCAGAATGGAACAGGAGTTGAAACGTGAGTACTGATACGTCCGCATCGGATGCGTTGGCCCAGGCCCTCAAAGCCTGCCGAGAGCAAACTCAGGATGCCGAGCAGCGCATCCAGGAAGCCCTCGAGAGGGTTCGCCAGTTGGAAGCGAACCAGGCGGCTCAAATAAGCCATCTGAAGTACGAACTGAGCAAAGAGATTCTAGAGCAGGCCAATGCGCCCATTACCCGGGCGACCCAGGCGCTGACCTTCATCATCTCGGTGGTTGTGGTCGGCGGGTCTGCGCTGACCTATTTCATCAGCAGCAATTTGCAGACGACATTTGAATCCCAGATGAAGCAGCGTGTGGAGTCGTGGCTTTCACTTGAGAACGAATCCTCAGTCGCCAGCAAGACGCTGGATACCTACCGCACCCGAGCATTGCTTGACTCCTACATGATCCAGTTGGCTCGCCGCAAGGCGCGCGGGGAGTCCATGGTTAACCTGGATTTCAGAAAGGGCGACGAAAACCGCCTGCTGTCGATTATCGAGTCGAAAGACTCGGACAGCTCGGATTTTCTCGATGCGCTCAAACTGCTCTCGGTGGCCCGTGGCGGCTGGGCCTTCGGCGCGCGTAACGACTCAATCAGCGTGCGGTTGAGAGCGCTCTTCCAGGATGTTGATTTCGACAACAACCGCAAGCTCTACATCCTCGAAATCATGGACCGCGATGAGGGATTGATGCCCGTGGCGGTCAGTATTCTCAAGCGTGCCGACTCCCCGAAGCCGTTTCGCTTCCAGGCCTTCAAGATGTTGCAGAACGAGCGTCTTGATTCCGAGGGCGGCGCGTTGGCGCACCAATACGCCCTTGAGCGGTTGGACGCCACTCAGGATCCCGACAGCACCGTTGAAGTTGCGCAATATCTGGCAAAGATCGATCCCTTCAACCCCGCACTCACCACGTTTGTGCAGCAGTTGCAAAAGCAGCCCCGAGCAACGCGGATTATCTTGCACACCTCGCTTGCCGCCGGATGGATCAGCTTGCTGCCACACCCGTCGTTTCAGTCAATGGCTGACCTTGACCCAGCGAATCCTCCGGCGGATCGAGCGAAGCTACGACGGATGATTGCCGAGAGTCTCTCTCTGGCCATGGCCGATGGGCTGGGCTTGGGCGTGATTGACAATATTGCCGGGAAACCGGGGCTATCGATGCAGTTCACTCACACCTCCGGCACCATTAATCACGTTGATTTCCCCCTTGATCGGCTGTTCGAAGATTCGCAGCTGCTAAGCGCGTTGTTCGCGCTTGAACAACCGAAAAACCTGGTCGCATTCGCACGGTTTTTCAATACGGTTCATCAGGATGAGGTGGTTACTAGCCTGCGCTTGGAGGTACCTGCCGAGGCATTTGAGCCGGCGCAGCGACAACACCTGGGCGAGCAGGTCGAGGCCCAACTGAAAGTGTCGCCGCAGGGCTCCGCCTATTACCGGTGGACGGACAAGAACGGCGACGTTCATCAGGAACCACTGCTCCGCTCCTTCCACCCCAACGGCATCAAGGTTATGTTTGAGCGCGACTACCTGATCTTCAAGGCGCCTTACGATACGTGGATGTTTTAGCGCTATGCGCGGCTCCAGTACGGTCCACTACCACCACGGGTTAGAAGGAAAGCGGCAATGACCTGGTCTGCCAAGCAATACACCCTGTTTGAACAACAGCGCACCCGCCCCGTCCGGGACTTGGTTGCCGCCATTCCCGATACCAATGTGCGTACCGCTGTCGACCTGGGCTGCGGGCCCGGCAACTCCACCGAAGTCTTGGCCGAGCGGTTCCCTCAAGCCCGCGTCACCGGCCTGGACAGTTCCGATGACATGCTGGCCGACGCGCGCAAAAGGCTGCCCGCGTTGACTTTCGAACTGGCGGACATTGGTGCGTGGAGCCCCGCGCAACCATTCGACGTGATCCTGGCCAATGCCTCCCTGCAATGGCTGCCGGATCACGCCAAGCTGTACCCGCACCTGGTCAGGCAACTGAACCCCGGCGGCACGCTGGCGGTGCAAACCCCGGACAACCTCGACGAGCCGGCGCACCGCCTGGCTCGGCAAGTCGCGGCGGATGGCCCGTGGGCTGCCAAGGTTGGCACGATCAAACACAACGAGCGACACACCGCGAGCTACTACTACGAACTGCTGAGCCGGCATTGCAGCACTGTCGATGTATGGGGCACCACCTACCAGCATCCCCTGGCCGATCATGCCGCTGTGGTGGAGTGGTTCAAGGGCTCGGCGTTGCGCCCCTATCTCGCACCGCTCACGCAGAGCGAAAAAGTCGCGTTCCTGCAGGATTATCAAGCGCGGATTACCCAGGCTTATCCCGCCCTGGCCGATGGCACGGTATTGCTGCCATTCCCGCGCCTGTTCGTCATCGCCACCTGCTAAAACCAGTGGTGGTCATGCCGTTGCGCGGGCCTGCACATACTCGTCCGCCGACACCACATTCGCATACCCAAACGCCAGCGCCGCCATATACGCGGCATGCACCTGCGCCGCCGGAATCACCTGCCCGTTGAACTCCAGGTCCAGGGTGGCGCAGGCGTCGTGGATCACCGTGACGGTGTAACCCAGGTCGGCCGCTGCCCGCACCACGGCATCGACGCACATATGGCTCATGCTGCCCACCACCACCAGTTCGGTGATGCTGCGTTTTTCCAGCAGGGTGCGCAGGTTGGTTTCGCGAAATGCATTCACGAAATGTTTAAGCACCACCGGCTCGTTGCCTTCGTTCAGCACTTTTGGATGCAGGTGCGCACCCTTGGACTCGGGTGTGAAGAACGGCGCGTCCTCGGAGGTGAACTCATGACGCACATGAATCACCGCATCCCCGGCCTCGCGGAAAGCCTGCAGCACCTGGGCGGCCTTGTCCGCAGCCGTTTCCACGCCGTCAAGCGGCCACTTGCCTTGGGGGAAGTAGTCGTTCTGGATATCGATTAGGATGAGCGCTTGCTTGGCCATGGGTAATTGCCTCTTGATGGGTTGATGGGCTCAGTATCTTAGCTGGCGCCGGCGCCGGGCATTGGCTGCACCGACAATAACAGGGGGAAAACTGACAATGGCTGTTGTTGAGTTGGGTGTGTTGATTTACCAAGGTGCGCAGTTGGCCGCCGTGCATGGCTTGACCGACCTGTTTGGGGTGGCCAACCGGATTGGCGCCGAGCACCAGTCGGCGCAATTGCCGCTGCTACGCGTCAGCCATTGGCAAGTGCAGGCCGATGGCCTACCGGCAAAAGTATTCGACACTCACCCAGGCCCCGAGCAGCCGCTGATGGCCGTGCTGGTACCGCCTTCGATCGGCGAGTTCACCGAGGCACAGGCGCCGGCGGCGCTGCTGGCATGGATCCGCCAACAACATGCGGCCGGCACCGTCCTTGGCGGCGTGTGCATCGGCTCAATCATGCTGGCGCGCAGCGGTTTATTGGATGGGCGCAGCGCCACCACTCATTGGTCATCCGCCGAATCCTTCGCCGCACGTTACCCCGCAGTGCGCCTGGAAGCGGACAAACCCATCGTCGATGACGGCGACTTGATCACCACGGCCGGGTTGATGGCCTGGTCCGAGCTGGGCTTGCGCCTGGTCGATCGGCTGATGGGGCCAAGCATCGCCGCCGACACGGCGCGCTTTCTGGTGATCGAACACAGCGACAGCGCCAGCCAGTGCGGCAGTAATTTTGCGCCGATCCTCGGCCATGGCGACGCGGCCATTCTCAAGGTTCAGCACTGGTTGCAGGCCAGCGGCGCGGTGGATGTGTCTGTCGCGGCCATGGCGCAGGAAGCGGGCCTGGAAGAACGCACCTTCCTGCGGCGTTTTCGCGGCGCCACCGGCCTGAAGCCCACCGAATACTGCCAGCACCTGCGCGTGGGCAAGGCGCGGCAGATGCTGGAGTTCACCAACGGCACCATCGACCATATCGCCTGGACCGTGGGCTACCAGGACCCCAGTGCCTTTCGTGCCACATTCAAAAAAATCACCGGCCTGGCGCCCAGTGATTACCGCAGCCGCTTTGGCGTGTAAGTCGTGCAGAACGCCGCGCCCTCGCATCGCCGTCGTGCAGAATAAAACAGGCCATCTGCCATCTTTTTTCCACAACGGATGAAATTCCGGACCCTACGCGTCAATCAGCCTTGGCCTGATCCCTGCAACCCCTTGTTGTACACACACGGTGGGATAGCCAAGGGGGAAGCATGACCCCAAATCAACGTAAAAAACTGGTGGTTGCTCACTCCTCGCGAGCGGGCGCGCCACAGCATGAAGTCGACACCAACCGCGCCTTGGCCCGTTGGCTGGCGCAGGTCCTGGGGCTTGAATTCGGTGGTAGCTACGACCGGCAAAAACACGCAGGCCGCGAACTTTACCTGCTGCCCACCCAAACGTTGGTGGGGCCGGAGCAGGCGCTCGCCCTGAATATCAGAGGCCCGCAAGACTTGTGGGGCGGGTATGTCGAGCACGATTTCATCTGCACCAAAGCCATCAGCCATGGCCTGTTAGGTCCCGAAGCCAAGGCGCCCGAAGGCTGGTCGGCGTTGTTCTGTGAGCGTGTACGCGATGTGGTGCTCGACGGCCTCAGCGTATTTGCCCTGGACGATGCACGGCCCGCCGCCACGCGCTTGCTCTACAGCGGGCCCATTCGGCTGAAACCGGTGCATGCGTGTGCTGGGCGCGGTCAGGAAGTTATCCACAGCCTCGACGAATTCGATGCGCTGCTGGCGCGGCCCGATGCGGCGCAACTGTTCAACCAAGGCGTGGTGCTGGAACAAGACCTGCACGATGTGGTCACCCATAGTGTGGGCCACAGTTGTATCGGCGAGCGTGTGTTCAGCTATTGCGGGGAGCAATACCTCACCGAGGACGGGCAGGGCGAGAAGGTCTATGGCGGCTCCAACCTGCTGGTGGTGCCGGGTGATTACGCGGATTTGCTGAAGCTCGACCTGCCCGACGATGTGCGCCTGGCTATCGAGCAAGCCCAGGTCTTCGATGCCGCCGCGGATGAAGCCTACCCCGGCTTCTACGCCTCGCGGCGCAACTACGACATCGCCCAGGGCCTGGACAGTGATGGCCAGCGCCGCAGTGGCGTGCTTGAACAATCCTGGCGCATGGGCGGGGCCAGCAGCGCGGAAGTCGCGGCGCTGCAGAGCTTTGTCAATCAACCAGGTCTCAAGGCCATTCGTGTGTCCTCGGTAGAGACCTACGTGGAGCAGGCGCTGCCGGCGGACGCCATCGAGGTGTACCGCGGCCCGGCGCAAAACAGCGACTTTCTCCTTAAGTACGTAACGGTTAACTCTTATGACGGCTAGAAGCGAAAGCATTGCGATCGATATCGACGACGAACAGATGAGCGGGACGTTCCTGAGCCCCAAATCCAAAGTGCCGGGCGTGTTGTTCGTACACGGTTGGGGCGGTAGCCAGGAGCGCGATCTTGAGCGCGCCAAAGGCATCGCCGGCCTCGGCTGTGTGTGCCTCACCTTCGACCTGCGCGGCCATGCCGGCACCGGTATTCCGCTATCGCGCGTCACCCGCGAAGACAACCTGTGCGACCTGTTGGCCGCCTACGACCGGCTGCTCTCGCACCCGGCTATCGACACGTCGGCGGTGGCCGTGGTGGGCACCAGTTATGGCGGTTACCTGGCCGCGATCCTGACGTCGTTGCGCCCGGTACGCTGGCTGGCGCTGCGGGTGCCGGCGCTGTATCGCGACCAGGAATGGACCAAGCCCAAGCGTGACCTGGACAAGATGGACTTGATGGATTACCGCAGCACGCTGGTGCATGCGCAAACCAATCGCGCCTTGCAGGCGTGCTCGGCATTTACCGGGGATGTGCTGATCGTCGAATCGCAAACCGACGACCATGTGCCCCACGCCACCATCATGAGCTACCGCGCGGCGTGCCAGCAGACCCATTCCCTGACGCACCGCATCATCGACGGTGCCGACCATGCCTTGAGTGATCCGGTGTCGCAACAGGCTTACACGTCGATTCTGGTGGACTGGATCACCGAGATGGTAGTGGGGGAGCGCTTGAGCATCATCCAGTCCAGGTAATTCGTGTAGGTGGGCGTACCCGCGAAGGCGGTACGCCCGGCAACTCTTCCCTCACGTGGCGGTTTTCTTAACCCGCAACGCCTTCGCCTTGGCCTCCACCGCCAGGTACATCACCAGCGCAATCAGCAGCGGGCAAATAAAGTAGATCGCCCGATAAGCAATCAAGCCGGCCAACAAACTGCCCCGTGATGCTTCATGCTGCAACAAGCCGATGAACACCGCTTCCAGCACGCCGAGCCCGGCCGGGATATGCGTCAACACCCCGGCAATCGCGCTGATCAGCAACACGCCGAGTACCAGTGGATAGTCCAGCTTGGCGGGCAGCAGGGTAAAAATCACCGCGGCCATCAGCGACCAATTCAGCGCACCCAGGGCCAACTGCAAGCAGGCCATGCGCAGCGAGGGCAGATTGATCTCGATGCCGCGAATCGACCAGGCGCGTTTTTTTGCAAACCGGCACGCCGCCAGGTAACCCAGACTGGCCAGCACCAACAGCACGCCCACCCCCTGCAAGGCGCCGCTGCTCAGCTTCCAACCCGGCGGCATCGTCACCAGCCCGCTGCTGAACACCGCGCCGGCCAATGCCATGTAGCCAAACCAATTGGTGGCCAGGCTCAAGCCGAGGATCTTGGCGATATTGCCGGTGCTCACCCCCAGGCGCGAGTACAGCCGGTAGCGCATGGCGATGCCGCCGACCCACGCGCTCAGGTTGAGGTTGAACGCGTAGCTGATGATCCCCACCGGCAGGATCTGCTTCCAGCGCAAGGGCTGGCGGATGTAGGTGCGGCCGATCAGGTCGAAGCAGGCGTAGACGATAAAGCTGCATAAGGTCAGCGCGCTGGCGACCAACAACGTGCGCAGTTTGAAATCGCCCAAGGTCTGGACCACTTCGCTCCAGTCGATCCTGCGAGCGAGCAGGGTGAACAGCGCGATCAGCAGCAGGAAGAATGCGACGGTCAGGGGTTTCTTCCAGCGTTTGAAGCGTTCAGACGTCATGGGCCTGGCCCTCGTGTACAAAAGGTTTCAAGCGCGGTTTGTGCGCCGGCAGCCAGCCGGTCAGCGCCGGGAAGTGGCGCATCACATGGAACACCAGGAAACCCACGGTCAATCGCCACAGCCATAGGCGCGGCTTGCGCTTTTGCGGGATGGTCCGGCAGTGATTTTTCGCAAGGGCTTGCAGGCGTTCATACAACTGCTGGTTGAACGCACGGTCGCCAATCAACACGTTGGCTTCCAGGTTCAGCGCCAGGCTCAACGGGTCCAGGTTGCTGGAGCCCACGGTGCTCCAGGCGTCGTCCACCAGCGCCACTTTGCCGTGCAGCGGGCGCTGGCAGTATTCGTGGATCACCACGCCATCCTTGAGCAGGTAGTCGTAGAGCATGCGCGCCGCCAGCTTGGCCAGCAGCACGTCGGGCTGGCCCTGCATGATCAGTTGCACCTGCACGCCACGGCGTGCGGCATTACGGATCTCGCGCAGCAGGCGGTAGCCGGGAAAGAAATACGCATTGGCGATCACCGCCCGTGTTTGGGCTTTGCTCAGTGCCTGGATATAGGCCTCTTCGATATCGTCGCGGTGTTGCAGGTTGTCGCGGTAAATCAAACGTACCCAGCCATCGCCCTGCTCGGTCGACCAAGGCGCAGGCCGTTGCTGGCGGCGCCGCCAACCGCGTCGCGTGCGCACTTGGCGGCCGCTTTGCGCCAGGGCGAAGTGATGCAGGTCGGCCACTGCCGGGCCAACCACTTGCACGGCGTAATCCTGTTTGGCTTCGGCGCCGAAATCGGCCAGGTGATCGGCCGAAAAATTGATCCCGCCGATAAACCCCACGCTGGCATCCACCACCACGATCTTGCGATGCAGGCGGCGAAACCAGTTGGTGCGGATGCCGAGGGTTTTGGCGGCGGGATCAAACATTTGCACCATCACCCCGGCGTCGGCCAATTCGCTCAGGAACGCCGGGCTCAGTTCGCCACAGCCAAAACCGTCAAGGCTCACCACCACCTTCACGCCACGCTGCGCCGCCGCGATCAGGATGCGTTGCAGCGCGTACCCAACCTTGTCTTCGAAGAGGATGAACGTCTCCAGCAGGATCTCGCGCTGGGCTTGGCGCATGGCCTCGAACACCCGTGGAAAGTAGGCCTCGCCGTTCTCCAGCAACTGGATCTGGTTGCCGCTTTGCCAGCCGTAGTCCAGGTCGCGGGCCTTGGTTTCATCCGGCGGTTGGTCGGTGGGAATGTGCTCTACCGCGACGTTCATAGTTCGACCTCCACCGAGAGCGGCACATGGTCCGACAGATGGGACCAGGGCCGTGTGTTCAGCACTTTCGGGTGATGGGCCTTTAAGTTGCGCACGTAAATGCGGTCCAGCGCGAGCAACGGCAGGCGCGCGGGAAAGGTGCGCGCCGGCTTGCCCAAGGCTTCGACGAACACTTCCTTGAGGCCGCTCTGGCTCAGGTCGGCGCGCTGGCGCCAATCGTTGAAATCCCCGGCCACCACCAACGGCGCATCGGCGGGAATCTCACTGATACGCTGCTCCAGCAGGCGCAGTTGCTGCTGGCGATGGACCTCGCGCAAGCCCAGGTGCATACAGATCGCGTGGACTTCTTGCCCGGTACCCGGCAGGCGCAGCACGCAATGCAGCAGGCCACGGTTTTCGTGCCCGCTTTGGGATATGTCCAGGTTGTCGTGGCGCACGATCTGGAATTTCGACAGCAGTGCATTGCCATGATCGCCATGGGGGTAAACCGCGTTGCGCCCGTAGGCAAACTGCGGCCAGATGCTGTCGGCGAGGAACTCATATTGCGGCATGCTCGGCCAGTCGCTGTAGCGCTGTGGATGGCGTTCATGAGTGCCGTGGATCTCCTGCAAAAACACCATGTCGGCGCCTACGCTGCGCACCGCCTCGCGCAACTCGGGCAGGATGAAACGCCGGTTCAGGGCGGTGAAACCCTTGTGAATATTCACCGTCAGCACCGTAAAACGTCGGATGGCGGCGGAGGGCGGGGTGGGGATCAGTTCCGGGTGGGTCATGGCAATACCCCCGGTTGCGGCAGTTGGCCGGGCTCGGTGGCGAGGTGTTTATCCAACCCGAAACGGTGGAGCAATTGGCGCGCGTCGAAGGGCGCCCGCACCTTGATGTCATTGTCGAAAAAACAGAACACATCACGCTGCTTACGCGCATGGGGCGTGTGATGCGGGTCGATCAGGTGAGCGTCCGGCGGTTGTTTGCCGTGGCGCCAGCACTCGATGCGGTCACCCCAGCGCTTGAGCGCCTCGCTCGTATAACCGCTGGCGTACAACTGCTTATCGCCGTGCAGGCGCAGGTACACGAAATCGGCGGTGACGTCTTCCAGATACGGCCACTTGCCGGCGGTGTCCGCCACCACCAAGGCTACGCCGTGCTGCTCAAGCAATTGCACAAAGGCCGGTTCGGCAAAACTTTTATGCCGTATCTCCACCGCATGGCGCAGCACGCGTTTGCCGTGGGCTTGCAGGCTCGCTTTGCCGTTCAGGCGCGGCTCATGCTGGCGGGCGAGGGCGGCGGCCTGTTGGGTGTCGGTGGGTAATTGCTTTAAAAAGCCTTCGAACAACGCGGGATCAAATTTGAAACTGGGCGGGAATTGCCAAAGGATGGCGCCCAGCTTTTCTTTGAGTTCAAGCACGCCGGAGGCAAAGAAATTGGCCATGGCCGCGTGTGCGTCCTTCAAGCGCAGGGTGTGCGTGATGTAGCGCGGCGCCTTGACGCTGAACATGAACGCTTCAGGCGTGTCGGCATACCACTCGGCGTAACGCTGGGGAGTTTGCAAGGCATAGAAGGAGCCGTTGATTTCGATACTGTTGACGGCACGCGAGGCAAACTGCAATTCGCGTTTCTGAGTCAGCCCCTGGGGGTAGAAGCCCCCGCGCCAGGGCGTGTAGCGCCAGCCGGAAATGCCGATATGAATCGCCGCCATGGTTGCTCCCGTAGAGATAGGGTCGTTGTGGGATGACTGCGCTATTTGGCTGAAAGTTTCGCTGTTCCTACAGACGGCACATTCCCGGGAACGATCAGAGCGCAAATCCGTCAGTTCCTTACGGACCCGTCTGAAGGAGCTCGGAGTTTTGCTGAACTTAAAAACTGCCTTACTGCTCGGCGTGCTGCTGTGTTGCGGCAACGGCGCGTTGCACGCCGCGGCGACCGCGCCGGAACCGGAGGCGCCGGCCAAGCCGGAGTTGCTGGTGGAGGGCGGGCTGCTTGGCGCCATCAGTTCCAGCATTGATGACGTACAGCAGAAGCTGGATCTCAATCAGAACGTCATTGACGAATGGCGCCTGCGTGCCGACCGGGCCGCGAACGAAGTCGGGCGCCTGGTCGACCAGACGGCTGCGCGTTCGCCGTGGAGCGTGGCCGGCGATTTCCTCTTGTTGTCGGGTGTGTGGCTGGGCGCCTTTGCGCTGCTGACGCTGCTGGGGCGACTGCTCGTGCGGCGCCTGAGCCAGCGCGCATTCGTCGAACGGCGCGGGCGCCTGCTGGGCGTGCTTGGCTATGTGCTGCCCTATACGATCCCGGCCCTGATTTGCCTGCCGCTGACCCTGTATGTCAGTTATTTTTTAGCCACTTCGGTCGGCCGCGCACTGGCGCTGTGTTTTGCCTATGCGACCAGCAGCGGCATCTTTACCACCTCGATGCTGCTGTGCGTGATCGTGATGTTCACTGTCGGCCATAAGCGCCGGGCGGTGCGGATTATTCGCGGCTACTGCCCCAAACCGCTGTTCCTGATCGGCTTTCTCGCCGCCCTCAGTGACGCGCTGACCAGCCCGCAAATCGCCCGTCAACTTGGCGGCAATATCACCAGCAGCGTCGCGGTATTTACCGCGCTGTTCGCGACGCTGATTTTCGGCGTGCTGGTGGTGCGCCTGCGCAGGCCTGTCGCGCATTTGATCCGCAACCGGCCACTGGCCCAGCGCCTCAAACACCCGGCTTTGCAGCAATCGCTGCGGATCTTCTCCGGGCTGTGGTACTGGCCGATTTTATTGATGGTGCTGGTCTCGGCGATCAACCTGATCGGCGCCGGTGACGATAATCAAAAGGTCCTGCGCTGCGCACTGTTCACCACCATCCTGCTGATCGGCACGGTATTTCTCAGCACGGTGTTGCAGCACCTGTTCAAATCCCGCAGCCAGGTGGCGATCCAGCGCAGCAGTGCCTACAAAGAGCGCTTCCTCAGTTTGTTGCACGCGGTCTTGCGCATTGTCATGGCCGTGGCTTTTATCGAAATCCTCGGGCGCATCTGGGGCGTGTCATTGTTTGAGTTTGCCGAGCGCAACTCCATAGGTCGCGCCATCAGCAACTCCTTGAGCAGCATCGGGCTGATCCTGCTGGTGACCTGGCTGTTCTGGGTGGTGCTCGACACGGCCATCCAGGAAGCGCTGAAACCACCGGTGAATAAACGCGCCAGCCGCCAACCGAGCACACGGGTCAAAACCATCCTGCCGCTGCTGCGCAATGCGGTGAAGATCATCCTGGTGGTGATCTGCGCGATCACCACCATGGCCAATCTGGGCATCAACGTCGCGCCGCTGCTGGCGGGCGCCGGCGTGGTCGGGCTGGCCATTGGTTTTGGCTCCCAGCAACTGGTGCAGGATGTGATCACCGGGCTGTTCATCATCATCGAAGACACGTTGTCCATCGGCGATTGGGTGGTGCTCGACTCCGGCCACGCCGGCACGGTCGAAGGCCTGACCATTCGCACCCTGCGCCTGCGCGACGGCAAGGGCTTTGTCCACTCGGTTCCGTTTGGGCAGATCAAGGCGGTCACCAACCAGTCGCGACAATTTGCTTATGCGTTCTTCTCGGTGCAGTTCACCTACGACACCGATGTGGACAAGGCCGTGGAGCTGATTCGCGAGGCCGGGCAGTCGATCCGCGACGATGTGTTCCTCAAGTACAACCTGCAAGGCCCGCTGGAAGTGTTTGGCGTCGACAGGATGGACCTCAACGGCGTCGTGCTCACGGCGCAGTTTCGTACCGTCTCGGGCGGGCAATATGCGGTGAGCCGGGCGTTTAACCAGCGCTTGAAAAAGCTTGTGGATAACTGCGCCGAGGTGCACTTCGCACAAACTTATCCACAGCAGGTTTTGTTGCCCCGGCGGATGGCGCAGGTGGATGAGGATAGGCCCGCCTCGGCGGCGCTGACCGAGCAGCCCGGGCAACAAGAATGAGGTTGGCTGCTCTGGCTTGCTCGCAATGACGGCCAACACGTTGCCAGTGCGTACTTTATCCGTGACGGTTGCGCTACAAACCCGCAAAATGCAACGATTCTGGCAAATGCCAACGGCAAGGCTCACGGGCCTGCCGACCATAACCATCGTTCCCAACAGACCGGGCCTGCTCAATCTATGCGAATGCGCCTTATGTTACTGGGCGGCGGGAATGCCCTCGGGCAGGCGCTGATTCGCCTCGGTGCGGAGGAAGACATCGGTTTCCTCGCCCCTAAACCGCCCCAAGACGGCTGGGATGCCGCGAGCCTCACCCAATTGCTCGACGACACCCGTCCCGATGCCTTGATCAACCTCGCCTACTATTTCGACTGGTTCCAGGCCGAAGCGGTCAGCGAAACCCGTTTGGCCGCCCAGGAGTTCGCCATCGAACGCCTGGCCGAACTCTGTCAGCACCACACCATCACCTTGGTGCAACCGTCCAGTTACCGCGTGTTCGATGGCTCCCGCGCCACCGCCTACAGCGAGAAGGACGAGCCGGTGCCCCTGGGCCTGCGCGGCCAGGCGTTGTGGCGTATCGAACAGAGCGTGCGTGCCACGTGCCCGCAGCATGTGCTGCTGCGCTTTGGCTGGTTGCTGGACGACAGTGTCGACGGCACCTTGGGTCGCTTTCTGGCCCAGGCCGAACAACCGGATCAATTGCTGATGGCGGACGACCGTCGCGGCAACCCGACACCGGTGGACGATGCGGCGCGGGTGATCATCTCGGTGCTCAAGCAACTCGATTGCGCGGCGCCGCTATGGGGCACGTACCACTACGCCGGGCATGAGGCGACCACGCCGCTGGCGCTGGGCCAGGCGATACTCACCGAAGCGCGCAGCTACCACGCGCTGGCCATCGAAGCGCCTACCGCCCAGGCCCACGCGGCCCGGCCGGACGCGGCGGACGAACCGCAGCACGCGGTGCTGGCCTGCAAGAAAATCCTGCATACCTTTGGCATCAAGCCACGGGCATGGCGGGCGGGGCTGCCGGCGTTGCTGGACAGGTTCTACCGCCACAGCTGAGCCACCGCAAAGCAAAATGTGGGAGGGAGCAAGCCCCCTCCCACATGGGTTATGCGGTGCCGATTAGAACTTGTAGCCAATACCCACCATGTAAACCATCGGGTCTACGTCCACATTTACCTTGGCGCGAGTGCCCGGCGCGACCGCGTTGTTTTCCACGGTGGCCTTGGTGCTGATGTCGATGTAACGCGCCTGGGCGTTGATCATCCACTTGTCGTTGATCATGTAGTCAGCACCGATCTGCGCGGCCCAACCCCAAGAGTTTTCGGCTTTGAAATTGCTGAAGCCGGCTTCGGAGGCGCGGCTGCCGACGTGTTCGTCGTAGATCCAGGTGTAGTTGATACCGGCGCCGACGTAGGGTTGGAAGGCGGACTTGTTGTCCAGCGGGTAGTACACGACGCTCAGGGTTGGCGGCAGGTGCTTCAGGGTGCCGAGCTTGCCGTTGGCGGCGCCGAGGGCGGTGCCTTTGATCTTCACGTCATGCTCGAAGGGCGTGGCCGCCAGCAGTTCGATACCCACGTGGTTGGTCAGCATATAGGCGAAGTTCAAGCCCAGTTGCGTGTCGCTGCTCATGGTCGCCTTACCGCCCAGGTTGGCGCCGGCCAGTGGGCCCTGGTCAACTTTGACAGTGCTGCTGTCGGCCTTCGGGTTCACGGTGATTGCACCGGCGCGAATCAGAATGTCACCCGCTTCGTGAGCGTGGGCAACGGGGGCGACGAGGGCGAGCGCGAAGAGGGACGCGCCGAGCAGAGACTTGTTCATGGGAGCTCCAAAGGACGTTTAAAAGTTGTACGTCCAATGGTAAAGATCGTTCCGTTCTGTCCGTTGACTCAGCTCAATGAAAGGGCGATCAGCGTTATTCCGGCAGTTCGTACATGTAAATTTTCTCGGCATCCATCTGGTAGCCGGCGTCGGCCAGTTCGCTGGTGGACGGTTTGACCTGCATCGCGCCTTCAATCCAATACGGCTGGTACAGCTCGTCGAGCTTCACGCCGACTTCGCTTTTTACATGCACGATCTGGTTCGACGGCGGCGGCGGCACGTGGATGCACGCGCCGAAATACGGCACCAGCAAGAACTCGGTGGTGCGGCCTTCTTCGCTGACTTCCAGCGGCACGATATAGCCCGGCAAGCGAATATGCTGACCATTGAGGCTTTGCACCACCGGCGCGTTGGGCAAATCCTGCTTGGCGGCCGGCGCGGCTTCCACCGACAAGGCATCGGCCATGTTCGACAGGTTGTGCAGCGGTTTCATATTGGGCACTTCCGGCGGGGCGTCCGGCGGGATCATCTCCTGCCAGGACAAATCCTTGGGCTGATCCTGCGCCCACGCGGGCACGGCCACCAGCAACAACAGCGCAAACAGGGCACGACGCATCGAAACCTTCCTCATAAACGGATGGACAGGCCATCGGCCAAAGACTGGCGGTAGGCGCGCCACGCGGGCACGCTGCCCATCAACAGCGCAGCGCCCAGGATACCGGCGAGCAAGGTCCATTCATATTCGCTCGGCCACGCCATCGGCAGGTCCAGGCCATAGTTGGCCTGCAAATACCCGCGCGAGGCGGCGATGCATACATACAGCAGACCGCCGCCTGCGATCACGCCGGACAAGGCCAGGGCGAATGCTTCGAAGATCAGCAACGTAGCGATGTGCCAAGGCCGCGCGCCCACCGAACGCAAAATCGCCATTTCGCGGCGACGTTCGTTGAGGCTGGTGAGGATCGCCGTGAGCATGCCGATCAAACCGGTCAGCACCACGAACAGCGAGATCACGAACAGGGCTTTTTCGGCGGTGCCCATCATGCTCCACAGCTCTTGCAGCGCCACGCCCGGCAGGATCGCCAGCATCGGTTCACCGCGAAATTCGTTGATCTCCCGTTGCAGGGCGAAGGTGGAAATCTTGTTGTTCAGGCCGAGCATGAAGGCGGTGATGGCCTGCGGGGTCAGGTCCATGTTGCGCGCCTGGTCGGCGCTGATGCGGCCTTTGCCCTGGGCCGGCACGCCGTTGTGCCAGTCGATGTGGATGGCTTCCATGCCACCCAGGCTGATGTGCAACGTGCGGTCCACCGGCGTGCCGGTGCGCTTGAGAATGCCGACCACGGTGAACGGTTTGTCATCGTGCTTGACCAGGCTGACCACCGCCACACCGTGGGCCAGTACCAGTTTGTCGCCGAGTTTGTAGTGCAACGCGTCGGCGACTTCGGCGCCGAGTACCACCTCGAACGGGTCGGTGGCGAAGGCGCGGCCGCTGGCCAGTTCGAGGTGTTGTTTGCGCCCGTACTGGTAGTGCGCAAAGTAGGAATCGTTGGTGCCCATCACCCGGTAGCCGCGGTGAGAGTCGCCGAGGGAAATCGGGATCGCCCATTTCACCTGGGGGTTGGCGGCAAAATGCTCGAAGCTGTCCCAGCGGATATTGTTGGTGGCGTTGCCGATGCGAAATACCGAATACAGCAGCAGGTTCACCGAGCCGGAACGCGCACCGACGATCAGGTCGGTGCCGCTGATGGTGCTGGCGAAACTGTTGCGCGCCTCAACGCGTACGCGCTCCACCGCCAGCAACAGGCACACCGACAGGGCGATGGCGAAAGCGGTGAGGATCGCGGTAAAGCGGCGGTTAGCCAGGCTGGCCATGGCTAGACGAAACAAATACATCTCAAACCTCTGCGGGCGTGGCGGCGCGATTGAGTTCGGCCAGCGACAGGTTGCGGTCGAACAACGGCGCCAGGCTCTGGTCATGGCTGACAAACAACAGGCTCGCGCCGGCTTCGCGGCATTCGGCAAATAACAGTTGCAGGAAGGCTTCGCGGGCGTCGTAGTCCAGGGCCGAGGTGGGCTCATCGGCAATCACCAGTTCCGGTTGGCCGATCAGCGCGCGGGCGGCGGCCACCCGTTGCTGCTGGCCGATGGACAGCGAGTCGGCGCGACGCTCCAGCAGCTCGTGGTCTTTCAACCCCAGGTGCGCAAGCAGGGCGGCGGCGGCCTGGGCCACGCTGCCGTGGCGCTGCCTGGCGCGTTGCGCGCGTAGCTTGGAAAAGTGACAAGGCAACTCGACGTTCTCGCGCACCGACAGAAACGGCAGCAGGTTGAACTGCTGGAAGATATAGCCGGTGTGGTCAACCCGGAAACGGTCGCGGGCGCCGGCCGACAGTGCGGTCAACTCCTGGTCGAGCAGGCGAATGCTGCCCCGGCTGGGTTTTTGCACCCCGCCGAGCAAACCCAGCAAGGTGGTCTTGCCACTCCCGCTGGGGCCTTTGAGAAATAGCGTTTCCCCGCGTTCCAGACGGAACGTGGGGATGTCCAGCAACTGTGGGTGACCAGGCCAGTTGAAGCCCAGGTCAGACAGTTCGATTAAGGCTTGAGTCATTGGGTATCTCAGAACTTCAGGGTGGCTGCCTGGGCCGTCGCATCAACACCCTGCTGGCCGCTTGGGCCGATCAGTTGTACCTGAATTTTCTGGGTGGCGGGGAAGGTCTTGAAGACCTGGCTCAGGTCCAGGTTGCTCAGCGCGGTCGGCGTGGCGCAGGTGAACTGGTAGTGGGCGTGGATTTCGCTGTGGTCGTGGTGATGCTCATGGGCGCCGTCCTTGGCGTCATGGTCATCATCATCGTCGTCGTGGTCGGCCTCGGGTTTGTCGCCGAACAGGGGGCTGTTCAGTTCCTGGCTGCTGACCACGCAACCGGCGGCCTCTGGCAGGTTGAACAGGGCCAGTGGGTTTTCAAGTTGTTTGCGCACGGCGGCGACCTTGGCTTTGTCCGCCGCGCTAGTGGCGAGGTGTTCGAAGCCCACCAGGTTCATTGCCGGGCTGTCCAGCTCCAGCTCCAGGGCCTGGCCGTCGAGTGCCGCGTTGAGGCGGCCCACGCCATGTTCGTGGGCACCGAGGCTGCCGTGCTCATGGTCGTGATCATGTTCGTCTGCGGCATGGGCAATGGCCAGTGGCAGCAGGGCAAACGGCAAAGCGAGCAACAGACGGCGCATGAGTACACTCCAGAAGATGAAAGTTTTGTTATGTGATCTTATAACAATATGCCCGAGAGTTTGACCGCCTGCTTGGCGTTGCGCAAGCCGCATGGGAGCATGCCCGTCAGAAAAATGCAGGAGTGAGGACGATGTTGCGAATTCGTGGAACCGTCGGCAACCTGCCGGTGGACTTGACCCTGGAGCTGGACGACGGCGATTGGGCACGGCTGGGCGCGCAGTTGCAGACGGCGCCCGCGGCCAACACGGCCACCGCGCCGGCGGCACCGGCTAAACACAACGATGAATTGTGGCAGAGCGCCCAAGACCTGTTGCGCAACGCCGGGCAGCTCAGCGGCCTGGAACTGCTCGACCGGCTCGAAGGCCTGGCCGGCGACGCCTCGGCGGGTAAGCGCCTGCTCGTGCGCCTGCGCCACAGTGCCAAGGTCAAAGTCGCCAGCGGCGGGGATACGCCGCTGTACAGCTGGGTCGGCGATTAGTACAGCGCAGCGAATAATTTGCGGCGGTATGCAGTGACCAGCGGGTGATCGTTGCCCAGCAACTCGAACACCTGCAGCAAGGTCTTGTGCGGCAGGCCTTCACTGTAGCTGCGGTTGCGGATAAACAATTTGAGCAGTCCTTCCAGCGCCGCGTCGTATTGCTGGCGGGCCAGTTGCTGGATGCTCAGTTGATAGGCGGCTTCATCGTCCTGCGGGTTTTGCGCCAGGCGGCTTTTCAAGTCGGCGGCGTCCGGCAGGTCGGCAGCCTGGCGCAGGAAGGTGATTTGCGCCTTGGCGCCGGCGAGGGCGGCTTTATGGTCATCGCTTTTCACCGCGTCGAGCACGGTCTGGGCTTCACCCAGCTCACCGCGTTCGGCCAGGCAGCGGGCGTACAGAATCAGCGCGGCGGCGTTGCTGTTGTCCTCGCCCAGCAGCGCGACCAGCACGGCTTCGGCATCGCTGATGCGGCCTTCGGTGAACAATGCCCGGGCCTGTTCCAACGGATCTGCCGCCGCGGGCGGTGGCATCTGCACATGCGGCGCGAGCAGCGCGCGCACCGCTGATTCGGGCTGCGCCCCGGCAAAACCGTCGACCGGCTGGCCATCCTTGAACAGCACCACGGTCGGCAGGCTTTGGATGCCAAACCGCGCGACGATATCCTGCTCGGCTTCGCAATCGACCTTGGCCAATAGCAACTCACCCTGATAACTCTCGGCAATCTGCGCCAGCATCGGCATCAACGCCTTGCACGGCGCGCACCACTCGGCCCAGAAATCCACCAATACGGGTTTTTCGAAAGAGTTCTGAATCACGGCCTGGTCGAAGTTGGCGCTGGTGACGTCGAAGATGTACGGCGTGGGCTCACTCATGGGGCGTCTCGAATAAAGCGGGAATGGGGCAACTATAAGGGCTGGCGCCGCGAATGGTACAGGCTCACCTTGCGAAACTCCCAAGGCTCGGCCAGGTCGGGCAGGGTCAGGGCATCCAGGATTTCCAGGCGCTGATAGCTCGGATGCTGGAAGTCTCGCACTCGCGAATCCGCCACCAGCGCTTCGCGGCCACGGGTGAGGAACTGGTCCAGCAGCGGCAGGTTGGCGCGGTCATAGAGCACATCGGCCACCAGGATCAGGTCGAAGCGGTCAGCCTCGGCGAAAAAGTCCGCCGAATAGGTCAATGCCACGTTATTGAGCGCGGCATTTGCGCGGCAAGCGGCTAACGCCAGCGGGTCCAGGTCGCAGGCCACCACTTCCAATGCGCCTGCCTTGACGGCCGCAATCGCAGCCACGCCGGAGCCTGCTCCGAAATCCAGCACGCGTTTGCCGGCGACCCACTCGGGGTTGGCCGCCAGGTAGCGCGCCAATGCCAGGCCGCTCGCCCAGCAAAAGCTCCAGTAGGGCGGTTCGTGCAGGATGCGTCGGGTTTCTTCGGGGCTGAAGGCGCGGTCCATATTGTCGGCATCCAGCAGCCACAACGACAGCTGCGTGCCCGGCAGCGGGCAGGGCACCAAGTGGGCGTCGCCGATCAGCTCGCTCAGCGCGCGCTGCAAGTCCAACGGTGGCGTCATGGTGCCTTGACGAGTTCCAGTGGGCCGGTGGTCTGGGTGATCGCCTGGGTAATGCGCACGGCGGGCAGGTGCAGGATCAACTGGCCAGACTGGCTGGCGCGGCCGCGCAGTTCGACCCGCGCACCGGCCGGGAAGGCCTCGGGGTTGAAGCGCAGGCGGAACGCCAGGGGCTTGCCGTTGCCGGTGAGCACGCTGCTGGCGAGCAATTGTTGTGGGCGTGAACGGTCGTCGATCACCAGCAGGGCCATCTCGACTTCCGCGCCGGCAGGCACGTTGGTCAGGCTGCCATTGATTTCACGCTGGTACGCCGGCAACGGGCCGAGGTCTTCGATCCCTGGGACTTTTTTCTCTTGCGCGGGCACGGGTTGAGGCGTGGACGGTTTGGGGGCTTCGCTGCTGCAGGCGACCAGAACACTGAACAAAGCGAGCAAAACAAAGGGTCGTAACTGCATGTACGGCTCCAAAAAGGACAAAATCCGTGACGTGAAAGGTAACAAACATAATAGCCCGCCTGTATACCGGAAAGGCTATGGCTTGTCTTGCCACGGGGATGCGCTACCATGGCCCTCCCTTTTTTTGTTGCCTGCCACCATGCACTGTCCCTTCTGCGGTGCCAACGACACCAAGGTCATTGACTCGCGTCTGGTCGCCGAGGGCGATCAAGTGCGTCGCCGGCGCGAATGCCTGGCCTCTGGCTGCGGTGAACGTTTCACCACCTTCGAAACCGCCGAACTGGTATTGCCGCGTCTGATCAAGTCCGACGGCAGCCGCCAGCCCTTCGACGAAGAAAAACTGCGCGCCGGTATGCAGCGCGCCCTGGAAAAACGCCCGGTGAGTGTCGAGCGCCTGGAAGCGGCGCTGGCGCATATCAAGCACAAGCTGCGGGCGACCGGCGAGCGCGAGGTCAAGAGCCTGGTGGTAGGAGAGCTGGTGATGAGCGAGCTGCAAAAGCTCGACGAAGTCGCCTATATCCGTTTCGCTTCGGTGTATCGACGCTTCCAGGACCTCAATGAGTTCCGCGAAGAGATCGACCGCCTGGCCCGTGAGCCTGCCAAACAATGACCTCTGAACAGGCAGTGCTCGACGCCCACTACATGGCCCGCGCCCTAGAATTGGCGCGCAACGGCCTGTACACCACTCACCCCAACCCGCGAGTGGGCTGCGTGATCGTGCGCGATGGGCAGGTGGTCGGTGAAGGTTGGCACGAACGCACCGGCGAACCGCATGCCGAACCCAACGCCCTGCGCGCCGCCGGTGACAAGGCCCGTGGCGCCACGGTGTACGTGACGCTCGAACCGTGCAGCCACCACGGCCACACGCCGCCCTGCGCCGATGCGCTGGTGAGTGCCGGCGTCGCGCGCGTGGTGGCCGGCATGCAGGACCCGAACCCGGAAGTGGCGGGGCGCGGCATGCAGCGTCTGGCCCAGGCCGGGATCGAGGTTCGCAGCGGCGTGCTGGAAGCTCAGGCGCGGGCGTTGAACCCGGGGTTTCTCAAACGTATGGAACATGGCCTGCCGTTTGTGCGGGTCAAGCTGGCGATGAGCCTGGACGGGCGCACCGCCATGGCCAGCGGCGAAAGCCAATGGATCACCGGCCCCGCTGCCCGCGCGGCGGTGCAGCGCCTGCGTGCCGAGGCCAGCGTGGTACTGACCGGCGCCGACACGGTGTTGGCGGACGGCGCCCGCCTGACCGTGCGCGCCGCCGAGCTGGGCCTGGATGCCGCCACCACGGCCCTGGCCATGTCGCGCCCGCCGCTGCGCGTATTGATCGACGGCCGCCTGCGCGTGCCGCTCAATGCGCCATTCTTCAAGGCCGGCCCGGCACTGGTCATTACGTGCGTCACCCCGGAAAACCAGTTTCCCCGTGGCCCCGAGTGCCTGGTGGTGCCCGGCGTGGACGGCCAGGTCGACCTGCGCTCGGCCCTGGTCGCCCTCGCTGCGCGTGGCGTCAACGAGGTGCTGGTGGAAGCCGGCCCAAGCCTGGCAGGCGCCTTTGCCCAACAAGGCCTGGTGGACGAATACGTGATTTTCATCGCCGGCAAGTTCCTCGGTTCCGCTGCGCGGCCGTTGCTCGACTGGCCGCTTGAGAAACTGGCCGATGCCCCCCAACTCAAGATCACTGAAATGCGCGCTGTAGGCGATGACTGGCGAGTCACTGCCATCCCTGTGCCAGCAGCGAGCGTATAATTCCCGGCCTGCGCTTGAGCGTCAGCCCCCCGTTTTCAGGAGAACGAAATGTTCACCGGCATTATCGAATCCATCGGCAGCATCCGTGCAATGACCCCCAAAGGCGGCGACGTGCGCCTGCTGGTTGAAACCGGCAAACTCGACCTCGGCGACGTGAAGCTGGGCGACAGCATCGCCGTCAGCGGTGTGTGCCTGACCGTCGTCGAGCTGCCTGGCAACGGCTTTGCCGCCGACGTCAGCCGGGAAACCCTGGACTGCACCGCGATGAACGACCTCAAGGCCGGCAGCCCGGTCAACCTGGAAAAAGCCCTGACCCCCACCACGCGCCTGGGCGGCCACCTGGTCAGCGGCCATGTCGACGGTGTCGGTGAAGTGGTTGCGCGCAGCGAAAACGCGCGCGCCGTGGAATTTCGCATCCGCGCGCCCAAAGAGCTGGCCAAGTACATCGCCCACAAAGGCTCGATCACCGTCGACGGCACCAGCCTGACCGTGAACGCCGTGAATGGCGCCGAATTCGAACTGACCATCATTCCCCACACCCTGAGCGAAACCATCATGGCGTCGTACCAGCCGGGTCGCCGGGTGAACCTGGAAGTCGACTTGCTTGCCCGTTACCTGGAACGCCTGCTGATGGGCGACAAGGCCGCAGAGCCTGCGTCCGGGAACATCACTGAAAGTTTTCTGGCCGCTAACGGCTACCTGAAATCCTGACCAAGGGGGTGCCACGTGGCGCTCAATAGCATCGAAGAACTGGTTGAAGACATCCGCCAAGGCAAGATGGTCATCCTGATGGATGACGAAGACCGCGAGAACGAAGGCGACATCATCATGGCCGCCGAGGCCTGCAAGCCCGAGCACATCAACTTCATGGCCAAGCACGCCCGTGGGCTGATCTGCATGCCCATGAGCCGCGAACGCTGCGAGCTGCTCAAGCTGCCGCTGATGGCGCCGCGCAATGGCTCTGGTTTTGGCACCAAGTTCACCGTATCGATCGAAGCGACCACCGGCGTCACCACCGGTATTTCCGCCGCCGACCGCGCCCGCACCGTGCAAGCCGCGGCCGCGAAGGACGCCAAGGCCGAAGACATCGTCAGCCCCGGCCATATCTTCCCGCTGATGGCCCAGCCGGGCGGCACCCTGGCCCGTGCCGGCCACACCGAAGCCGCCTGTGATTTGGCGCGCATGGCCGGTTTCGAGCCGAGCGGCGTGATCTGCGAAGTGATGAACGACGACGGCACCATGGCCCGTCGCGCCGAACTCGAAGCCTTTGCCGCCGAACATGGCATCAAGATCGGCACCATCGCCGACCTGATTCACTACCGGATGATCCACGAACGTACCGTTCAGCGGATTGCCGAGCAGCCGCTGGACAGCGAACTGGGCCAATTCAACCTGGTGACCTACCGTGATTCGGTGGAAGGCGATGTGCACATGGCACTGACCCTGGGCGCCATCAGCGGTGAAGAACCGACCCTGGTGCGCGTACACAACATGGACCCGCTACGCGACCTGTTGATGGTCAAGCAACCCGGCCGTTGGAGCCTGCGCGCCGCCATGGCTGCGGTGTCCGAGGCCGGCAGCGGCGTGGTGCTGCTGCTGGGCAACCCGGTGGATGGCGACGTGTTGCTGGCGCATATTCGCGAAACTGCCGAGCAGACCCAGGTGAAAACACCGACCACCTACAGCATCGTCGGTGCCGGTTCGCAGATCCTGCGCGACCTCGGGGTGCGCAAAATGCGCCTGATGAGCGCACCGATGAAATTTAATGCGATATCCGGATTCGATCTGGAAGTTGTAGAATACGTGCCCTCCGAATAAAGGCCGGCTATTTTTGCCCCTTGTTCGCGGTTAAATCATCACTGAGGGGCGCACTTTTCGCGTCCCGGCTCTTTAAGAGATTTGTCGAATGACCCTGAAGACCATCGAAGGTACCTTCATCGCCCCCAAAGGCCGCTATGCCCTGGTGGTTGGCCGCTTCAACAGCTTCGTGGTTGAAAGCCTGGTAAGCGGTGCCGTGGATGCCCTGGTTCGCCACGGTGTGAGCGAAAGCGACATCACCCTCATCCGCGCCCCTGGCGCCTTCGAAATTCCACTGGTTGCGCAAAAAGTTGCCCAACAGGGCGAATACGCGGCGATCATCGCCCTGGGCGCGGTCATTCGTGGCGGTACTCCGCACTTCGAATACGTGGCCGGTGAATGCACCAAGGGCCTGGCCCAGGTGTCCATGGAGTTCGGCGTGCCGGTCGCGTTCGGCGTACTGACCGTTGATTCCATCGAGCAAGCCATCGAGCGTTCCGGCACCAAGGCCGGTAACAAAGGCGCTGAAGCTGCCCTGTCCGCCCTGGAAATGGTCAGCCTGCTGTCGCAGTTGGAGGCCAAGTGATTTCCGACGAGAGCGATCAGTTCAACCCTCAGGACCCGCGCCCTGCGGATGCCGGCAAGCCATCCAAGAGCGAAAAGCGTCGTAAAGCGCGTCAGCTCGCGACCCAGGCGCTGTACCAGCGTCACCTGGCAGGCGCTTCGCTGAACGAAATCGAGGCGCAGTTTCGCGTCGATAACGACTTCACCTTCGCCGACCAGAGCTATTTCCACGACATCCTGCACGGTGTGCATGCCAACCTGACCGAGATCGATACAGCCCTGGCGCCCTGCCTGGACCTGACCCTCGAAGAACTCGACCCGGTTGAGCTGTGCGTACTGCGCCTGTCCACCTGGGAGTTGCTCAAGCGCGTCGACGTGCCGTACCGCGTGGTGATCAACGAAGGCATCGAACTGGCGAAAGTCTACGGTTCGACCGACGGCCACAAGTTCGTGAACGGCGTGCTCGACAAGCTGGCCCCGCGCCTGCGTGAAGCCGAAGTGAAGGAACACAAGCGCTAAGTTGCGCTTGAGTCCCGAATGGGTGAGTTTGAGCTGATCCGCACCTACTTCGCCGCCGCGCCCTGTGCGCAGGGTGGCGAAGGCATTGCCCTGGGGATCGGCGACGACTGCGCCTTGCTGGTACTCCCGCCTGGGGAGCAACTGGCAATTTCCACCGATACCCTGGTGGCCGGCGTGCATTTTGCCGACCCTTGCGATCCGTTCCTGCTCGGCCAGCGCTCGCTGGCCGTGGCGGTCAGCGACTTGGCTGCCATGGGCGCCAACCCCCTCGCATTCACCCTTGCCCTGACCACGCCGACGGTCGAAGCCGACTGGCTGCAACGCTATGCCCAAGGGTTGAACGCCATGGCGCAACGCTGCGGTGTGGGCCTGGTGGGCGGCGATACCACGCGCGGGCCGCTCAGCCTGACCCTGACGGTGTTCGGCCGTGTGCCGGCCGGGCAAGCGTTGACGCGGCGCGGTGCGCAACCGGGCGACCTGATGTGTGTCGGCGGCGCCTTGGGCAACGCCGCAGGTGCCTTGCCGCTGGTACTGGGCCAACGCAATGCCGATGCGAGCATTGCCGACCCGCTGCTGGCGCATTACTGGTCGCCGCAACCGCAATTGGCGCTGGGCCTGGCGCTGCGGGGCAGGGCGACAGCCGCCATGGATATTTCGGACGGTTTGTTGGCCGATTGCGGGCATATCGCCAAGGCGTCGGGCGTAAGCCTGTTGATCGAGCGTCAGCGCTTGCCGTTGTCCGAGGCCTTGCTCGCGTTTTTGGGGGATGAGCAGGCCAGGGTGGCCGCGTTAAGCGGCGGCGACGACTATGTGCTGGCGTTCACCCTGCCGCCCGTCGAGTTGGCGCCGTTACTGGCCGCCGGCTGGCCGGTGCATGTTATCGGCCGCGTCGAGGCCGGGCAGGGCGTAACGCTGCTTGATGCCGGCGGGCAAGACATCACTCCCGCTCTGCGTGGTTATCAACATTTTGGCCAGACGCCCTGAATCGGTGTGCTGGGCTACCCTCTATAACGTCATTACCGATGCAAGGCTTTGCAGGAGGTCGTACCGATGCACGTGCGCCGCTGGCTGCTGATACTGCTGTGTGTCGTTTCGACCTGTGGGCGGGCAGAGGATAGCGCGGTGCCTCCCGGCAACGTCATGTTGGCCAGTGAGGCCTGGGACGACTACACCAATGCCGACGGCAGCGGCCTGGCCTGGGACGTATTGCGACGGGTATTCGAACCGGCCGGGATCACCTTGCACACCCGCATCGAGCCCTACACCCGCTCCGTGGGCCTGGCCCAGTGCGGTGAAGTGGACGGCTGGGTCGGTTCTTACCGCGATGAGGTCAAGGGCGTGCTGTACCCGCGCTGGAACTTCGACTCCGACCGGATCTATGCCCTCGGGTTGGCCTCCTCACCGACGCCGAGCGCGGCAACGCTGGGCGACTACCGCCTGGCCTGGATGCGCGGTTACAAGTACGAAGGGTATTTGCCTAACATGCGGCGCTTTAAACAGATCGAGCGGCGCGAGGGCATTTTGCCGATGCTCCAGCATGGCCGTGCCGACTTCTACATCGATGCCCTCGCCGAAGCCAACGAGGTTCTCAGCCAGGCGCAAGACCCCGCCACATTCCGGCTTACTCACATCATCGACTTGCCGCTCTACGTAGGTTTTGCCGATACCGAACGCGGGCGGGCATTGCGCACGGTGTTCGACCAGCGCATGGCCGTCCTGGTAAAAAGTGGCGAGCTCAAGCCGATCTTCCAGCGCTGGAAACTGCCGTATCCGTTCTAACCTGCATAGAACCGGGACGAAGGCCAATCAAACCGATTGATCTTTATCAGCGATCATTCAGCTTAAGCGTCTGTAGGAACCTGCTGTTACAATGCCCGCCTCTGTGAAATCTGAAATCAGGAGCACACGGTGCCCGTCGTTTTCGTCGCTGCTTCCAAGCTGCCTACCCCTTTTGCCACGTTCACCATGAATGGCTTTCTCGAAGAAGCCACTGGCCGCGAGCACGTTGTGCTCAGCCTGGGCGATATCGCCGATGGCGCGCCGGTGCTGGGGCGAGTGCACTCCGAGTGCCTGACCGGCGATGCGTTGTTCAGCCAGCGCTGTGACTGCGGCTCGCAACTGGAAGCCGCCATGCGCGCCATCGCCCATGAAGGCCGTGGCGTGCTGCTGTATTTGCGTCAGGAAGGTCGTGGCATTGGCCTGTTGAACAAGATTCGCGCCTACGAACTGCAAGACGGCGGCGCCGATACCGTTGAGGCCAACGAGCGCCTGGGCTTCGCCGCCGACCAGCGTGACTACGCGATCTGCCTGCCGATGCTGGAACATCTGGGCGTGAAATCCCTGCGCCTGATGACCAACAACCCGCGCAAGGTCAAAGCCTTGACCGAAATGGGCATCACCGTGGCCGAGCGCGTGCCGCTGCACACCGGGCACAACCCGCACAACAAGCTCTACCTGGCCACTAAAGCCAGCAAGCTCGACCACATGATGGGCAATGAGCACCAAGGCGAGGTCGATCGCGCGTGACCCGTGGCCAGGTAAAGCGACGACTGTCCTTCAACTGGTGGCAATACCTGGCCCTCGCGCTGCTGCCATTGTTCGTGATCAACCTGGTGTTCGGCCGCGCCGAAGCCCTGCTGCCGGTGCTGGCCATGCCGTTCTTTATCGCCGGCATGGCTTCGATGTTTCTCAGCCTGCGCTTCTTTAACGGCTATAAACACGCGTTGATCGCGACCTCCAAAGCCCTCGATACCCCTGAAGAACCGGCGGCCTGGATCACCTTGGCGGCGCGTCGTCGCATGGCGTTGCTGGTGGCGGCGCTCCCGGCCTGGGTCGGCGCGTTGGCGGTGTTTGTCGGCCTGGAGGCGGTACCGCTGTTTTTGCTGGCGCTGTCGACGCTGGTGCTGTTTTACCTCTATCGCATTCCGCGTCAGTTGGGATGATGCGCCACTGGCTGGCGGTTCTGCTGCTGGCAACGAGTGCCCAGGCCTCGGCCGCGGAGCGGGTGGTGAGCTTGGCGCCGTCGCTGTCGGAAATTGTGCTTGAACTGGGGGCCGCCGACCTGCTGGTGGGCGTGCTCGATGGCGGTGAGCGGCCGGCCGCGTTGACGCAGGTGCCGTCGGTGGGCCGATACGGCCAGTTGAACATCGAGCGCCTGCTCAGCCTCAAGCCCGACTTGATCCTGCTGTGGCCCGGCAGCCTCGGCCCGGCCCAGCGTGAGCAGTTGCAACGCCTGAATATCCCCGTCTACGTGGCCGAACCCCATAGCCTTGAACAACTGACCACCCAGGTCGAAGCGATTGCCCGGCAACTGGGCCGTGCCGATGCCGGCCGCCAATTGGCCGCTCAACTGCGCCAGCGTCTGGCCGAGCTGCGCCAGCGTTATCAGCGGGCCGAGCCGGTGCGGGTGTTTTACCAAGTCTGGAACCAGCCGCTCTATACCGTGGGCGGCGGGCAGATCATCAGCGATGCCTTGACGGTATGCGGTGCGCGCAATGTGTTTGATGACCTGAAGCTGCCTGCGCCGCAGGTGAGCATTGAGTCGGTGTTGCAGCGCGATCCCGAGGTGATTCTGGTCGGTGACCAGGCTCAGGCGGATGCCTGGAAGGTCTGGCCGGCGATGGCGGGGCGGGTGCGGCTTGTGACGGACAAAGGCCTGGAGCGGCCCAGTGCGCAGATGGTCGACGCAGTGGCGAAGCTGTGCCAATTGATTGCGCCACAGCGCTAGCCTGAGCCTGGGCATTTTCCGACGGGTTATTAAGACCTGAACGTCGGCTTCACCGACAGGCGCGCCTAAGGCTTCATCACCTGTGCCGAGGCAATCAAAGCGGGTTACCTGAGCGACAACGAACCTATGCGCCAGGTCTATTGAGTCGAGTCGCTACAGGTGGGGCGTCCACGTGAGCCCCAACAGCCAGGTGCGGCCCTCTTCGCGGTAGTCGTGGTTGTTGGAAAAGTCCGCTGCGTCATAGCTGTAGCGGGCCCGCGCATAGCGGCGGTCCAGCAGGTTGTCGACTTTCAACGACACACTGACATCATGATTGATCGCCCAACTGCTGCGCAGACCGAGCAGCGCATAGCCGCCCAGACGGTTGCGGTTGTCTTCGTCGTCATAGTTGCGGCTGATTGCCTGCCAGTTGGCGCCCACCCCGAATCTGTCGAATTGCCGGTCCAGGTCCAGGCTCAACGTGCGCCGTGCGCGGCGGGCCAGGGTATGGCCGCTGTCGCGGTCACGCGGGTCGATGATCGAAAGCCCGAGGTTGCCCTGCCAGCCGAATAACGTCTGCTTAAGCGCCGCTTCAAAGCCATTGATGCGCGCCGACGCCACGTTCTGCGGCTTGCCGGAGCTGTCGAGGATAATCGCATCGCTCAAATCGGTGCGGTACAGCGAGGCTTCCAGCTGCGTGCTATCCGTCAGTTGACTGCGCCATTGCAGCTCGTAGCTTTTTGAGGTTTCGGGCAGCAGGTTGGGGTTGCTGTACTTCGTGTCCGGGTAATACAGGTCGTTGAAGGTCGGCGCGCGAAAGCCTTCGCTGTAGGTCAGCAGCAGGTCATTGTCGGGGTTGATTGGCAAGGTCAGGGTGCCGCTCCAGCTGTTCTGGCCACCGAACTGTTGGTTCTGGTCGCGGCGCAGGCCCAGTTCGGTGGAGAACCACTCGCTGTGGAAGCGGTGCTGCACAAATGCGGCGCGGTTCCAGCGGCTGTTTTCGCTGAAGGTGGTAGAGCCGTGGAAGCGGTCTTCGTACCAGTCGCCTCCAAGGATCAGGCGGTTTTGCTCGTCCAGCGTCACATCGTTTTGCCAGTTGACCGAGTCGCGGTAGGTGTTGAATACGCTGAATTCATCACTGAGCGTATCGCGCTTGGTGTCGCGGTTTTCGCTGTGGCCCAGTTCCAGGCGCGACTGCCAGCGCTCACTGAGCGTGGCGTCCAGATAGCCGCTGGCGCTGCTCACGGCGTAATCGGTGTAGGGCTTTTGCCCCAACGTCTGCCCGCTGGCGGCGTCATAGCGACCGAAGCTGTTGTCATACTCCGACTTGCCACGGTTATCCAGCAGGTTGAATCCCGCCTCCAATTCATCGCTGAACGAATGACTGAGGTTCAGGCTGATCGACTGGTTGCGATAGGCATCATGGTCGCCGTCGCTGGGGAAGGATCGGTGGGTTGAGTTGATACCGGCGGTGTCATCCAGGCTCGCCCCGAGGTTGAACCGCGTGCGTGCGTCGCCGCCCGACAGCCCCAGGCTGCGCTCCCAGGTCTGGCGGCTGCCAACACCCAGTTTCAGGCGCGGTTGCAGACCTTGTTCGGCGTTGCGCCGGGTGAACAGCTGGATCACCCCGCCGATTGCATCGCTGCCGTAGATCACCGAACGTGAGCCGCGCAGCACTTCCACACGCTCAATTTGGTCGACATTCAGGTATTGCAGGCCGCTGTCGCCGGACGTGGCGTTGGCGATGCGTTGGCCGTCCACCAGCACCAGGCTTTGGGCGGATTTGGTGCCGCGCAGGTAAATCCCCGGCAGGCTGCCGCGCCCGCCGGTGGGTGCCACTTGTACGCCGGGAACGCGGCTGAGCAGGTCGGCGAGGCTGGTGGGTTGCAGGCGGTCGATGTCGTCGCGGGTGAAGACGGTGTTGGCCGCACTGCTGTCATTGCGCGCCTGGACCTGGCGGTTGGCGCTGATGACCACATCGGGGAGTTTGAGGGCGGCGTCGCGGGTGTCGGCGAGCAGGTCGGGTGCGGGGAGAAGCAGCAGGGGCAGGGCGAGGCGCAGGCGGTTCATGGGTTGTACGTGGCTTTTAAAATTGACACAAAACCAAGGGTGGGAGGGGCAAGCCCCTCCCACCTTTCAGGTCCCGGTTTCTACAGGCCCAGCATCGCCATGCGCTCGCGCACCGAAGCCTCGATCCCTGCTTCATCCAGCCCACATTCCGCCAGCATCTGCGCCGGTTTGGCATGTTCGACATACACATCCGGCAAGCCCAGGTGCAGCACCGACTTGAGGATGTTTTCCCGCGCCAAAAACTCACTGACCGCCGCACCGGCACCGCCCATGATGGCGTTTTCTTCGACGGTCACCAGCAATTCATGGCTGCCGGCAATCTCACGAACCAGGGCTTCATCCAGCGGTTTGACGAAGCGCATGTCGACCACGGTTGCGTCGATCTTCTCGGCGACTTTCAGCGCTTCGGCCAATTGCACGCCGAACACCAGGAACGCGACCTTGCTGCCTTGGCGCCGCACGATGCCTTTGCCGATCTCGATTGGCTCCAGGTCTTTTTCGATTACGGCATTCGGGCCGTTGCCGCGCGGGTAGCGCACGGCGGCCGGGCCGTTGTACAGGTGACCGGTGCTGAGCATCTTGCGCAGTTCGTTTTCGTCGCTCGGCGTCATCACCAGCATGCCGGGGATGCAGCGCAGATAAGACAAATCGAAGCTGCCGGCGTGGGTCGGGCCGTCTTCGCCGACTAAACCGGCGCGGTCGATGGCGAACAGCACATCGAGGTTCTGCACCGCGACGTCATGTACCAACTGGTCATAGCCGCGCTGCAAGAACGTGGAGTAGATCGCCACCACCGGCTTGGCGCCCTCACAGGCCATGCCGGCGGCGAAGGTGACCGCGTGCTGCTCGGCAATGGCCACGTCGAAGTAGCGCAGCGGGAAACGCTCGCTGAACGCCACCAGGTCGGAGCCTTCCTTCATCGCCGGGGTGATGCCTACCAGGCGCGGGTCGGCGGCGGCCATGTCACACAGCCATTCGCCGAACACACCGGAATACTTTGGCCCGCTGGGCTTTTTCGGCGCGGCGGCGGGGGCGTCCAGTGGTTCGAGCTTGGTGATGGCGTGGTAACCAATTGGGTCGACTTCCGCCGGGGCGAAGCCTTTGCCCTTCTTGGTAACGATGTGCAGGAACTGTGGGCCCTTGAGGTCGCGCATATTGCGCAGCGTGGCGATCAGGGTGGGCAGGTCATGACCGTCGATCGGGCCGATGTAGTTCCAGCCCAGCTCCTCGAACAGCGTGCCGGGTACCAGCATGCCCTTGGCATATTCTTCGGTGCGCCGGGCAATTTCCCACGCACCGGGCAGGCGCGACAGCACTTTCTTGCTGCCTTCGCGCATGCTGGCGTAGGTACGGCTGGAGAGAATTTTTGCCAGGTAATTGGACAAGCCACCGACGTTGCGCGAAATCGACATGTCGTTGTCGTTGAGGATCACCAACATGTTGGCGTCCACTTCCGGCGCATGGTTCAGCGCTTCAAACGCCATGCCGGCGGTCAGCGCGCCATCACCGATCACTGCAATCGCCTTGCGATCGCTGTTTTGCAGACGGGCGGCAATCGCCATGCCCAGTGCTGCGCTGATCGAGGTGCTGGAGTGGCCGACGCCGAAGGTGTCGTATTCGCTCTCGGAGCGACGTGGGAAGGCGGCGACGCCGTCCTTCTGGCGCAGAGTGCCCATGCGCTCGCGGCGGCCGGTGAGGATTTTATGCGGATACGCCTGGTGGCCCACGTCCCACACCAGCCGGTCGTCCGGGGTGTCGAACACGTAATGCAAGGCGATCGTCAGCTCGATGACGCCCAGGCCCGCGCCGAAATGCCCACCGGTCTGGCCGACCGTGTAGAGCAATTCCAGGCGCAGTTCATCGGCCAGGGTTTCCAGCTCGGCTTCACCCAGTCGACGCAGGCCGTCCGGCATGGCAGCACGGTCGAGCAGGGGCGTGGACGGGCGCTTGCGGGGAATCTCTTGAAACGTCGTGGGCATCAGGCGAATCGTTATAGGTATAAGAAGAGGCGGCAGTTTACCTCAAGCATCGCAAACTGCCCACGCAGAGCACCGAAGTTGGCCGATATGCGGCCTTTATCAGTGGCGGCGTTCGACGATATACCGCGCCAGGTCACGCAATGGCTCGGCTGCCGCGTCGAATGGTCGCAGGGCGTCCAGGGCCTGATCGCGCAGTTCCAGGGCATAGGCCTTGGCGGCTTGCAGGCCGAGCAGTGCCGGATACGTCGGTTTATCCCGTGCGATATCGGCACCCTGGCGTTTGCCCAGGGTTGCGGTGTCACTTTCTACGTCGAGAATGTCGTCCTGCACCTGGAACGCCAGGCCGATGGCTCGGGAATAGGTCTGCAACGCCGCCAATTGGGCCGCGTCGGCACGACCACTGGCCAGGGCGCCCAACTGCACGGCGGCCTCGATCAGCGCGCCGGTCTTGTGGCGGTGCATGTGTTCGAGGGCGGTTTGATCCAACTTGAGGCTGACCGAGCCCATGTCGATCGCCTGCCCCCCGACCATGCCGGCCGGACCGGCGGCCAGGGCCAGGTCGGTGACCATGCGCAGACGGATCTCGGCGTTGACACTGCTCAGGCGCGGGTCCAGCAAGGCACTGAACGCCAGGCTTTGCAGGCCATCGCCGGCCAGAATCGCATAGGCTTCGTCAAAGGCTTTGTGGGTGGTCGGCTGGCCGCGACGCAGATCGTCATCGTCCATCGCCGGCAGATCGTCGTGCACCAGGGAATAGGCGTGAATCAACTCCACCGCACACGCCGCACCATTGGCCTGCTCGGCGGGCGCGCCCAGTGCTTCGCAGGCCGCATACGCCAGCAACGGGCGTACACGCTTGCCGCCATTCATCACGCTGTAGCGCATGGCCTCGTATAAACGCTTCATTTCCGGGCTTGGCGCAACAAACAAGGGCTCCAGCGCCGCATTCACCCGGGCTTGGCTACTGGCCTGGTACGCGTCGATCATTCCGGCTGTTCCGCATCGAAAGGTTCCTCGGCCAACTCGCCGTCACGCTCGAGCAACACCTGCACCTTTTGCTCGGCCTGCGCCAACGCGCTCTGGCAGTCACGGGTCAGGCCGATGCCTTGCTCAAACGCTGTCAGCGAGTCCTCCAGCGACAACTCGCCGTTCTCCAGACGCTCGACCAGGGTTTGCAGATCGGCGAGGGATTGTTCGAAATCGAGTGCAACTTTTTTGCGGGCCATGGCGGCTATTCCGGTAGACGGTAAACCGGCGCGACACTAGCAGACATGGGGGATGGGGGCAAATGAGTGGGGTGTCAGCGGTCCGCTGTATCGACCTGATAACGCGTGCTGCGGCGGTCTCTCAGGAAGCGGATGGGTTTGCTGGCAGGAATTGTCATGCTCATGGCGTGCCTTGACACGAGCTTTGGAAAGCGTCTAGCTATTGTTTTTTTTGTTTTGGTGTGCTGCAGTATTCTAACTTTTTCATGTTTCATGGTTGTTCAGATCTGCGACCATCTTTGTGGCTCAAGCCATGGGAGTGATTTAACAAGGGCCCGAATTTTTATTCTGAGACAAGATTAGCGAAGTTCAATTGTCCTTCGAATGAGATGCATGCAATCCATTCCAATGACTTAGATGTTATATAGGTGTGCTGTGGTATTTCTGAAAAAAATCTGAGTGCTTCTTCTAAGTCTTCGGAATGTATGATGTAAGCCTCATCACAAACCGAATCGCCTAAAATAACTATTTCGTCGGTTGCTACATTTTTTATTTCCTTGGCGAGTTGCGAATTCGCTGCGTGCGGAAGTTCATCCTCAAAGCTAATGCTCTTTTTTAATTTGCTCCAAGCGATTTTGCTTCCTGAGAAAGGTATGCGCTCATTGATTTCTCTAACGATAGAATTGTGGTTATTCACAGATAGAATATTAAAGGGGATGTTGTGGGCCTTAAGCTCTTTAATTAGCTCGTCATCAAAGTAACTCATTTTTTCGCGAACCTTTTAGTCAATTTGAATACGGTTTTTGGGCTGGCGTCAAAAAGGTAGTGTGGTCCTTTTTTCTTCGCAGACCAAACATTTATATGGGCGCCATTCTTATTGTCATGCTCAACCCGGTAACCAGTCTTACCGTCGGCTGTCTGCATTCCCACTGGCTCCCCTTTGCGTGGACCGAATCTTCTTGGAGTTGGCTTTTCTGCGCGGAAGTTATTTTCAAGCAGCCAATCTAGTGCTTTATTTGCGGCCTGTTCATATGTTGATGAGCGGATAGCGCCACTAGTCTCCGGGGAGGTGGGGCCATGTTTTTTCGCTAACGCTTCGTCTCTTTGTCCAGGGCACCTCCCGGAGACGCAAGTTAATCCCAACGGATCCACCCACCCCGTAGGATTGGGCGCGTACTGGTAGGCGTTGATCCCACCCGCCAGCTTCACCGGGTCTGGCGTCAGGTAACGACCAATATCCGGATTGTAGTAGCGATGGCGGTTGTAGTGCAGTCCGCTTTCCGGATCGAAGTATTGGCCTTGGAAACGCAGCGGGTTGTCGATTTTTCCTATGTCGAGGCGGCTGATTTGGCCGTAGGCGCGGTAGTGGGCGGACCAGACAATTTCGCCATCAGGAGCTGTGAGTTCCTGCGGCGTGCCGAGGTGGTCGAGTTGGTAGTGGTAGGGCTTGGTGTCTTGTGGGCCGAAGCCTTCCAGCAGCGCCAGCGGCCGAAAGCTGTCCGGTTCATAGATAAAACTGCGATGGCGATCCGCATGGTGTTCGGCGATCAGTTTGTCGCCTTGCCAGAAAAACTCGGTCGTTATGCCATCGACGGTTTTGCTGATGCGTCGCCCAAACGGGTCGTAGCGGTAACTCGCGGTTTGGCCGTTGGGCTGGGTGAGGCCGATCAAGCGATGCTGGCAGTCGTAGCGGTACTCGGTAACGAGTTGATGGCCCTTGCCGCGCCGTTCACGGATCAGGTTGCCGAAGGCGTCATAGTCGTAATGCCGGTCGCCCTGAATCATCAACCGATTGCCCGCCACAATGTCCGGGCCGGGGCGGTCGTGCATCAGTAGATTGCCGGCAGGGGTGTGGCCGAAGCGTTCTTGCAGGTCTTGCGAATGGTCGGCGCGGGTGAGGCGGGCTAGTGGGTCGTAGCGGTAGCGGTGTTCGCCCTTGCGGGTGTCGTTCAGGCGGGTGAGGTTGCCGGATTTGTCGTAATCGTAGTGGCGTTGGTAGAGGTGGTTTTCCTGTTGCGTGACGGTGTGGGCGTGCAGGCGGTGTTGGTCGTCGTAGTGGTAGTGGCTGAGGAGTTGACCTTGTTGGCGTTGGTGTTCTTGGCCGGATTTGAAGAGGTGCGAGGTCAGCGTTTCGCCATTCAACTCAACTGTCGCCAAATGACCACCTTTGGCGTGGTTGAACACCAGTCGGTTGTTGTCCGGCAGGCGTAAATGTTGAAGCTGGCCGCAGGCGTCATAGCCATAGCGTAAAGTGCCCCAGCCCTGATGCTCGGCGGTGAGGCGATTTTGGGCGTCGTCCTCGTAGGCCAGCGCCCAGTGGCCGTCGTCGACGCTGAGGAGGTTGCCCTGGCGGTCGTAGGTGTAATCGACCTTGTTGCCGTCGGGCAGGGTTTTTCGTACGAGTCGGCCGGCGTGGTCGCGCTGGTAAACGGTAACTAGCTGACGGCCATCGTCGCCGTGTTCGGTTTTTTCCTGCAGGTGGCCGTTAAGGTCGTAGACGTAGGCGGTGCGCTGGCCGTCAAAGCCGATTTCCTGCTGGATCAGGCCGTTGGGGTGGTAGTTGAGCCGGTAGGTTTCGCCGACTTCGTTTTCGATTTCGGTGAGCAACAGCCGAGCGTTGTCGTAGCGGTAGTTGACCTGGCTGCCATCGGCGTTGAGGCGGCGGCTGATCAGGTGCAGGCCGTCGGCGTATTCGTAGCGGGTGACGTGGCCGAGTTCGTCGCGTTCGGTGGTGATTTTTCCGTAGGGGTTGTAGCTGTATTCTCGCGTGGCACCGCCTGGCAACACGATGCGAATCAACCGGCCGACGCTGTCCCATTGGTATTGGGTCAGCGCGCCTTGTTCATCCTCGCGGGCAATCTGGCGGCCCAGATCATCGTAGCGATAGCGCTTGGCGCCGCCATTGGGCCGTTGTTCTTCAATGAGCTGACCGCGTTCATTCCACACCAGGCGGTGACAACTGTGGTCGGGATACCAAACCCCCGTCAGTTGCCCATATTTGTTGTAGCTGTAGTCCGTCACCTCACCATCGGGATCGGTCCTACGCGTTACGTCGCCCTGATCGTTACGCTCGTACTTCCAAACCGCCTCACCACGCCGCACCACCCGTACGAAGCCGTTGTCATGCTCGTAGGACGTCGGCGCGTCATCCCCCGGAAACACCGCCACCAAGCGTCCGGCATCGTCGTACTGATACGCCGTCACCGCCCCGAGCGGATCCTGCTCGACCGTCAGCCGGCCTTTGGCGTCGTAGGATTTGAAGTGCTGAGCGCCGTCCGGATCAATGCGCTGCACCAGCCGTGCGCGGTCATCGTGGACATACACTTCCTGACTGCCATCGGCGTTATGCACGACCACGCGGCCGTTGTCCTCCCAGACATACCGCGTATCCATCTGCGAAAAACTGGCCCAGTGCCGGACACACCGCGCCGCCTTGCCAGAGCGTTCCCATTCCCAGAAGAAACTCGCCCCGCCGGCCAAGCCCCGCTCCAGAATGACGTGCTGCTCGTCGTACCGATAAACCTCGCTTTCGCCGACGGCGTTGGTTGCCGAAAGCAGTCGTCCCGCGTCGTCATAGGCGTAGGAAACAACGTTCTGTTCCGTGATCCATTCGTAAGGCTCATACCCCTTGGCCCGCTGAACCTGGTAATCCACCGCCACCATGCGGCCCAGTTCATAGCGCAAACACAACGAGCGCCCGACGCCGTTATCCAGCCGTGCAATACGCCCCACCACATCCCGCGAAATCCGCAGGCGGTTGTCATACGCATCGCTGATCGAGACCAGCACCCCGTCACGAAAGTGATAAAACCGCGAGGCCTGGGCCAGCACTAACTCATCCGGCGAAGCCCCCAAATAGATCGCCGCTTCAGCCAGGCTGTTGGTGATCGCCGGTCGCGCCTCGGTCGGCAGTGGAAACTCAGTCGACCGGTTTTCATGGTCGGTCCACACCACCGAATCGCCCGAAACAGAAAGCCGCTGCGCCAGCGAATGACTCCAGCCAAACCCCAGCCCAACATCCACTTCCACCGCGCTGGTGCGGTACAAACGGGTCCACTCAAACGGCAATATCCCGTCTAAAACACCATCGGTGAGGGTGAGCAATTCCTCCCCAGTGACCATCGACACCGGGCAGCCATTGGTGACGGTCTTGTCCGCCGAAGCCGCCGCATCTCCGTTCGGGTTTTTCCCCGAAACAGGCGCATCGTCGACATGCTCTTTTTGCTTCAGCACCGCGTTCTGCCGCGCCCGCCAGCGCATCTGCAGCTTGCCTTGCTTCACCCCACCGACGACCCCGCGCACCGCCACCGCTTTGTAGCGACCCACCGCTTGCATGAACTTCGCAAGAATCGCCAGCACGCTCTGAACAAAACCAACGGCCTCCTTCACAATCTGCGCGCCGTACCTGGCCAGCCGCAGGCTCAGATACGCCACAGCCGCCGCTGGCAATGCGATGGTCAGCACCGCGCCAATCACAAGGTCAATCAGCAGCGACACCACAAACCCAGCGGCCACTTGCGCAATCTCACTGGGCGGCAATGCGTCCAACCAGATCATCGCCGTGCGCACCAGCAGAAACAGCGCCGCCTCGTCACTGGCGAGCAACATCGCCTGTTCCATGACCTTGGGCGCGTCGGTGGCGATTTGCGCCAATTTGGCGGCCTGATCACCGAGCTCTTCGACGTATTTAAGCGGGTCTTCAAGAACCGCCTGCACCCGCTTGACGCTGTCCCACACGTCCATGATCGCGGCCCAACTGCCCGCCAGCACGCCGCTGCCAATCGCACTCGCGGTGGACTGTTCCCAATAGGGCTTGAAGGTTCGCCACTGCTCGCGAAGCCACTGCTCCAGGTCCGCTGTCAGCCCGGCATAGGAGGCAAACAGTGCATCGACCTGTTCTGCCGACACGCCGCCCTGCACCCGCACTTGATAGCGCCCGCCGGCAGCGCAGTGGTGAGAGCCCTTGCCGTGCTCATCCAGCATGACTGGCGTGGAGCTGCCGTCATCCAGCCCGACCACCTCGACCGCAATCCCGCCAATCGGCACGTCATACAGCGACTCGAATTTGCTCTCGATCTTCAGCTCGCCGCCCGCACGGCAGCGGGCCACGGTGGAAAAATCCGCATCGGAAATACTTACCGAACGCTGCGAGTCCCCGACCCGCACCACCCGATCCATCCCCAACAAGGACGGTATATCTGCCGCGTGGCTCACCGAATCCAGCGCCCGCGAATACCAGGCGCCCATCTGCTGGCGATAAATCATCAGGCTCTGATGAAAGCCATCCAGCTCATGTTCGATAGAGGCAATGTGGGAGGCGTGTGTCATCCGTGACGTCTCGGCAGAGGGCAAGGCGTCGGAGTCTGCCGCAGCAAAAAGCGGCTGGATGAACGGTTGGAAAAGTCAGAATAGGCTGACGAGCAGGATGTAAAAGTCGGCGTCAACTGGTGGGCAAGGGCTACTTAAAATAGCGACATTGCACATAGGAAACAGGGCTTTCCAAGGTGGGAGGGGGGAGCGTTGTTCGGTCTGCGTTCAGATCTATGCAAGCCCTTGCATAGATGCGCAAAAGCCTGCTTTTCAGGGCAGGCTTATCGCGGATCTCGGCTGACTTACTTCTGATGAGCTGTCAGCGCCGCATACCCATTCATCAAGTTGCGATAGTTGGGAATGCGCTGGGACAACAGGTTGCCCAAGCCTTCGATATCGTTGCGCCAGTCGCGATGCAGCTCACACGCCACCGAGAACCAGTTCATCAACTGCGCACCGGCTTGCGTCATGCGGCTCCACGCGGCTTGCTGCACGGTGGTGTTGAACGTGCCGGAAGCATCCGTCACCACAAACACCTCAAACCCTTCCGCCAGCGCCGACAAGGTCGGGAACGCTACACACACATCGGTAACCACGCCGGCAATGATGATCTGTTTGCGGCCGGTGGCTTTGATCGCCTTGACGAAGTCTTCGTTGTCCCACGCGTTGATCTGGCCAGGGCGAGCGATGTAGGGCGCGTCCGGGAACATCTCTTTCAGCTCTGGTACCAGCGGGCCATTGGGGCCTTGTTCGAAGCTGGTGGTGAGGATCGTCGGCAGGTTGAAAAACTTGGCCAGGTCGGCCAGGGCCAGCACGTTGTTCTTGAACTCGTTGGGCGAGAAGTCCTGCACCAGGGAGATCAGGCCGGTCTGGTGGTCGACCAACAGAACTACGGCGTCGTCTTTGTTCAAGCGGTTATAGGTTGGAGCGCTCATGGTTGAATCCTTTTTTGTTTAGGTTGGTTGGGCGTTGCGTTCAACATGGGCATAGATTAATGGGTGAGCGAGGGGGGATAAATCGGCTGGTAGGTGTCTTACTGTCAACTTAAAAGCGACAATGTGCGTAAGCTGATGGTGTTGGCGTGGGCGAGGTGAATGAGCTGTTGTACAGGCATTGGCATCGATGACCAGTCGCTCCTGCACCGCCAAGCCCGGCCCACTCTTGCAATCAGGCTCCAATCACGCCACTATTGAGAATAGTTTTCATTAGCACGGACGCCTCCCGCTGTGTTTCCTACTCGCTCGGCAAACCAAGATCCCCGCCAGCAGGCGCTCCACCGCTTGTTCGGCGAGCACCACAGCTGGCTGCTCGAACGTCTGCGCCTGCGCCTGCACTGTCGTGAAGATGCTGCCGATATGGCCGCCGAAACCTTTGCCCAGGTTGTGGCGCTGCCGGATCCCCATGCCATTCGCGAGCCTCGGGCGTTGTTGAGCCTCATTGGCAAGCGGCTGATGTTCGCTCGCTGGCGACGCAATGATATCGAACGAGCCTATCTCGACGCCCTTACCTCTTTGCCCGAGCCGACCGTGCCTTCGCCCGAGGAACACTGGGTGGTGATGGAGGCGTTGATGGCGGTCGATCAGTTGCTCGATGGCTTGTCGTCCAAGGCCCGCGCGGCGTTTCTATATAGCCAGATTGATGGCCTGACTTACGCGCGCATCGCCGATGAGCTGGGAGTGTCGGTGACGCGGGTGCATCAGTACGTGGTGCAGGGACTGACTGCATGTTATCGAGCCGTTCCGTGACGACAGTGTCCGCAGCGGCGGCACAGGCGATCGAGTGGTATGCACGGCGTGCTTCGGGCGTGTTCACTGAGCAGGAGCAACAGCAATTGATGCTGTGGCTCGAAGCCGACCCTGGTCATCTGCATGCCTGGCAGACCTTGCAGCGGCAGTTGAGCCGTACGGTGGCACCGTTGGTGCAGCAGCAGGCCGCCGTCCATGCGCTGTGCGATGCCGGGCACAGTCGTCGACGTTTGCTGCGTGGCGCCCTCGGTCTGGGCGCGATGGCTGTCGGTGGGCAGTTGTTGACCATGCCGGGTGGGCCGTTACACGCACGTTTTCGCGCCGACCTGCGCACGTCAACGGCCCAACGCCGTAGTTTCACCCTCGAAGACGGTTCGACCTTGCAACTCAACGCCCAGAGTTCCGTCGACGTGAATTTCAACCCTCTGCAGCGTCACGTCCAGCTGTTACGCGGCGCGGCCCAGGCCCAGGTGCGAAGTGATCCGGCGCGGCCGTTTGTGCTGGCGTGCCCGTGGGGCGAGGTCTGGCTCGACAGTGGGCAGTGCCTGCTGGCGATGCAGGCCGGCCAGCCACAAGTGTGGGCACTGGAAGGTTCCTTGCAGTTGCGCACGCCCCATGACAGCCAACACCTCGCCGCCGGCGAGGGCCTGGCGTTCGATGGCCACCGCTGGCGGGACCTCCCGTCGCGTTATGTTGACGAGCGCAGTTGGACCAGAGGGATGCTCGAAGTGCATGACCAGTCTCTGGGCCAGGTGGTTGAGCACCTGGCGCCTTACCACCAAGGGCTGCTGCATGTTTCGCCAGCGGCGGCGGTGTTGCGGATTTCCGGGGTGTTCGCCCTGGATGACACGCGTGGCGCGCTGGCCGCGCTTAGGGATGTGCTGCCGTTGCGCATCGATAACTGGCTGGGCGTATGGACGCGAATCGAGCGTGTTTGAGTTTTTTTTCCCACACCCCTGAAAATATCCCGGGCTTGCGTCACATACCTGTTAGACGCGCGTATTCCGCGCACTCGTTTCCGTACTTCTGCGAGCCCGCTCATGCATCCCAACCTCCTTTTGCCGGTGTTTGCCGGCTGCCTGGCCAGCTTTACCCTGCAAGCGGCCGAAACCGTCTATGACTTCAACCTGCCCGCCGGCGCCGTGGGCGCGACTCTGATAGGGATTGGCCAGGTGAGTGGCCAGCAGGTGCTGTTTATTCCGGCTGATGTGGCAGGTCGTCAGGCGCCTGGGGTGCGCGGCCTCCTGAGCGCGCGTGAAGCGGTACGCCAGAGCCTGGTGGGCACCGACCTGAGTGTGCTGGTCACCGCAAGCGGTGCCTTGAGCGTGCAACGAACTGGTGACGGCCTGACCCTGGATGCCACCACCATTAATGCAATCCGTCAGAGCGGGGAAACCGCTGACGCCGGCTATGTGGCTCAACGTTCCTCGGTCGGCACAAAAACCCGCACGGAACTGGTAAAAGTCCCACAATCCGTGTCGGTAGTGACTCGCGAAGAGCTCAACACGCGCAAAAGCGACAACCTCTCCGACGCGCTCAAGTACACCCCCGGGTTCAGCAGCCAGCCCGCCAGTTTCAGCCGCACCGCCGACGACTACACCCTACGCGGCTTCAACGTCGGCGCCGGTACCGGGGGTATCCTGCGCGATGGTATGAAACTGCAATCGAACCCTTACGATGGCAGCGTCGAAGCCTATGGTCTGGAGCGCGTCGAGGTACTTAAGGGCGCCTCGTCCGTGTTGTACGGCCAGCTCTCGCCGGGCGGCATGATCAATACCGTGAGCAAGCGTCCTACCGATACGCCGCTGCACGAAATCGGCCTGGAACTAGGCAATTACGACCGCCGCCAGTACACCATCGACCTCGGCGGCCCGCTGGATGACCAGGGTGAGTTCAGTTACCGCCTGACCGGCCTTTGGCGCGACAGCGGTACCCAGGTTGACCACGTCGATGATGACCGTCGTTACATTGCCCCGGCCGTGACCTGGAAACCCGACGACGATACCTCACTGACCGTCCTCGCCAGCCACCAGGACACCTATACCGGTTTCTCGCCGCCGATGAGCTATGCACTCAGCAGTTACAGCAACACCGCCGGCTATAAGATCGGCCGCAACCAGTTCGTGGGTGAACCCGGCTACGACCACTTCACCAACCGTATGGACACACTCGGCTACCTCTTCGAGCACCGCTTCAACGACAACCTCGCCGTCAACCACAGTCTTCGTTACTTCCAGGCCAATACCAATTGGGACTACCTGATTCCTGTGTCGGTCAGTGGCAGCCGACTGCTGCGCCGCTACAGCGCCCGCGAAGAGCGTTCCACTGGCTGGACCAGCGACAATAACCTCAACTTCACGTTCGACAGCGGGCGCTGGCAGCACGACCTGGTGCTGGGCGTCGACTACTACCACAAGACTTACGATTCGCACCGTTTTATCAGCTCGACCGTGGCCCAACTGGCACCGCCGCTGAACCTGGCCAACCCGCAATACACCGGTGTCGGTGCCAACACCGCCGCCGATACCGGCAGTGACCTGCACAGCAGCCAGGCCGGCATCTACCTGCAAGACCAGATCACCTTTGACGACAAATGGGTACTGCTGCTCGGCGGCCGCCAGGACTGGGCTGAGAGCGTCACCACTACCTTCGCCACTGAGGCTCGCGCCACCCGCAACGACAAAAAAGCCACCGGCCGTGTAGGCCTGGTCTACCTCGCGGACAACGGCCTGGCGCCCTATATCAGCTACAGCCAATCATTCCAGCCGGCCAGCGTCAGCAACCCGGCCTTCGGCAACGCGTTTGCCCCGCTGGAAGGCGAACAATACGAAATCGGTCTGCGCTACCAGCCTCCCGGCACCGATACCCTGCTCAGCGCCGCCGTCTACCAGCTCGACCAGGACAACTCACTGAGCCTCGACAGCCTCACCAACACCTACGTGCAATATGGCAAGACCCGCTCTAAAGGCCTGGAGCTCGAAGCCAAGGGCAACCTCACCGAGAACCTTCAACTCAGTGCCGGCTACGCCTACACCGATACCCACGTACTGGAAGACAAGACCGCGAGTAACGTAGGTAAGCGCATCGAGGGCGTGCCCTACAACACCGCGAGCCTGTGGGCCAGCTACCGCTTGGCGAGCCTTGGTCTTGAGCGCTTGCGCGTGGGTGCTGGCGCCCGCTACATAGGAACTACGCGGACGACACCGAGTGTTTATGACGGGAAAATTCCGGCTTACACGCTGGTAGATGCGCTGGTTAGTTATGATCTGGACAGCCATTGGCAGCTGCAGGCTAAAGCGCAGAACCTGTTTGATAGGAAGTATCTGTATTGCAATACCACGTGCCGGTATGGCGATGAGCGTAGCTTGATTGGTTCGGTTACGTATAAGTGGTGATAGCCCGCAGAGTGGGCATCTGTTGGCGGGTGAGCACGCATTCGCAAATTGCGATATTCCTGACTGGGCAGGTAAGGGGAGCTACGAGAGTGGCTTTCAAAAAGACATTAAAAAGCCGGCTTGTGGCCGGCTTCTCGGGGACTGCCTCAGCTTGTTTTTGACAAGCCTCACCAGCCTTCAAATCGCTCAGCCCACGTTGCGTCGGGCTGAATAGTAGGGGCATCCGCGGGAACTCCTCCGCTTCGCCGAGCAGGGTGGATAAGCGTTTGCCACCCCCTGCCAAATGTGCGGCGCATGATACCCACATTCATTTCAAATGCCCACCTCCGGATCCGACTTAGAGCCTTCCCAGCCCAAAAGATGCTCATCCAGCGGCACGGGTGGACGGCGGTTGTTGAGGGTGGACCACCAGAATACCCAGCCGACGATAGTGAAGTTCTGTTCGAAGCGTTCCTCGTAGGTGAGGTATTCGTCCGGGTGTTCGCCGGCGTTGTGGCTACGCATGCGAAGGCCACCTCCCGGCCGGTTGTAGAGGTATTTGATGCGCAGCATGCCGTCGTGTTCGACGGCGTAGATTTCACCGTCGATGATTTGGGTGCGGCCTTTGTCGATGGCGAGGGTGGCGCCTTGTTGGATGATGTCGATCATGCTGTTGTCGACCATGTAGGCGCCTAGCGCGCGGTCGGGGTTTACGTTGAGCGCGTCGAGGGTGTGCAGGGCGACGCGGATGCGTTCGGTTGAGGTGAAGGTTTGGTGGAGGGGGATCTCCACGTCGAGTTTTTCTGGAGGGCAGGCAGGGCCTGTGAGGTACTTTCCGCTTCCTTCGCGGGTGGTGGGCAGTCCTTTACGTGTTTCCGGGCCTTCCAGGAGGAAGTTGGCCGGTGGGTGTTTGGGGCCTTCGCCGGTGCGCAGCCAACGGCTGGAGACGCAGAGCAGTTCTGCGAACTCGTTGAGTCGGCCCATGGGCACGCCGCGTTTGAACCAGTTGTTCACGTGTTGAGGCGTGACGCCGCGGTTCTTGGCGAAGTCGGAGGCGGAAAGATGCACTTCCCGTAACAGCGCTTTTAATCGATCACCTGATGTATTCATAAACGCAGAGTTTACTGGCCGAAAAAACCATTCAAATAAACCATGCGTTGAATTGCGCGTGTAGGTTTTTACTTAGTTGTGGCTTGATCTTTCAGTTGTGCAACTTAGGTCAACGTTATGTGTTACGCGTTTAACTGGGAGTTTAATTTTTTTCATAAAAAAGCCCCGAGCAGTCGGGGCTTTTTAACTTGCCTGGGCAAGAGGAGCAGGTATCAGCCTTTATAGGCAGCGACCGACTTCATGATCTCGGCGCGGGCGGCGTCTGCGTTGCCCCAACCGTCGATCTTCACCCATTTGCCTTTTTCGAGGTCTTTGTAGTTTTCAAAGAAGTGCTTGATCTGTTCCAGCAGCAATGGCGGCAGATCGGTGTATTCCTTCACGTCCACGTACAGCTGGGAGAGCTTGTCGTGCGGGACTGCGATCACTTTGGCATCGCCGCCGCCGTCGTCGGTCATGTTCAGGATGCCGACTGGGCGTGCGCGGATAACCGAGCCTGGGGTAACCGGGTAAGGGGTCACCACGAGCACGTCGAGGGGGTCACCGTCGTCAGCCAGGGTGTTAGGGATGAAACCGTAGTTGGCCGGATAGAACATCGGGGTGGCCATGAAACGGTCAACGAACAGGCAGTCGCTGTCTTTGTCGATTTCGTATTTGATCGGCGCGTGGTTGGCCGGAATCTCGATGGCGACGTAGATGTCGTTCGGCAGGTCTTTGCCAGCCGGAATCTTGCTGTAGCTCATTGGGCGTTGCCCCCGTAGTTGGCCATATGACATGGCCGGATTGGCCTAAAAGTGGCGGCGATTATAGGCATATTCTGACGCCGATGCCATGCGCCAGACGTCGTACGGTCATTCGTCTTGTGGCTGATAACGTGGGTCGTGCGCCTGCAAATGGATCAGGCGGGCCAGGGGATCCTGGCGATAAAAGCGGCTGAGCTGGGCGTACACCTGTGGATAACGGTTGACCAGTAAATCCGGGGCACTGAAAAAATATTCACTGGTCACGGCAAAGAACTCCGCCGGGTCTTGCGCCGCATACGGGTCTATGTCGGTTTCGGCATCCGGGTCGGCGTCCAACTGGCGATTGAGATCATCAAACGCGCTTTGCATCACGCTGGCCCACTCCTGCACGCGCATGTCGCTGTGCAGCGGCGGCAAGCCATTGGCGTCGCCGTTGAGCATGTCGAGCTTGTGCGCCAGTTCGTGAATCACCAGGTTGTAGCCTTCCCACTGGCCGCTGGCGAGCACGCCGGGCCAGGCGAGGATCACCGGGCCTTGTTGCCAGGCTTCGCCGCTGTGTTCGCCGTCCCACTCGTGTTCCACGCCGCTGGCATCGCGATGGCGCTGGGGGCTCAGGAAGTCGTCGGGGTACAGCACGATTTCGTGGAAGCCCTGGTACCAATCGAGATCGCCAAGGTGCATCAGCGGCAGTTGCGCCTGGGCGGCGAGCAGCAGGCGTTGCTCCTGGTGCAGCTTGACGCCGAGCAGTGCGGTGAGGTGTTTTTCGGCGAGAAATACTACGCAGGCTTCGCGCAGCCACTGGTCCTGCTCGGCGCTGATGCCGTCGAGGAAGGTCAGGTGGTGGCGCACCCGTTGCCAGGTGTCATCGGCAATCGGGTTCTTGGCCAGCAGTCGCCGGCGACGCCAAGCGCTGAAGGACCACATGGCCGGTTACTGCTGCTTGGCTTCGGAGGAGGTACGGCCAAAGCGGCTGCGCAATACGCTGATGATCATCGGCACCAGCGACAGCAGGATGATGAACACCACCAGCAGCGACAGGTTTTTCTTGATAAACGGCACGTTGCCGAAGAAGTAGCCCAGGGTCACCAGGCCGCCGACCCAGAGGATGGTGCCCAGCACGCTGAAACCGAAGAACCGCGGGTAGGGCATCTTCGCAATGCCGGCAACGAATGGCGCAAAGGTGCGCAGGATCGGCAGGAAACGCGCCAGGGTCACGGTTTTACCGCCGTGCTTGTCGTAGAAGTCGTGGGTTTTTTGCAGGTAGTCGCGGCGGAAGATTTTCGAGTTCGGGTTGTTGAACAGGCGCTCGCCGATGGTTCGCCCGATCACGTAGTTGGTGCTGTCACCGAGGATCGCCGCCAACATCAACAGACCGGCCAGCAACACCGGGTCCATGCCACCACCTGCAGCGACGGCGCCGGCGATAAACAGCAAGGAATCACCCGGCAGGAAGGGCATGACCACCAGGCCGGTTTCGCAAAAGATGACCAGAAACAGGATGGCGTAGATCCACGGACCGTAATTGGTTACCAGCAGGTCGAGGTAAACGTCGAGATGCAGGATAAGGTCGAGCGGGTTGAAATCCATGGATGACACCTGTGTGAACGGCCCGGCTCTGCAGGCCTGTGCGGAAGCTCGGGTAATAAGGCTACACCGGTATGCCGTATTTTCTTACAACCCTGAAAGGTCCGCATTATACGGATTGAACTGTGAAAAGCGTGTGGGTTTTGTAGCGAAGAGTGTCGTGGTGCACGGCGTGGGAACCGCTGGAGACTCAACTGTGGGAGGGGCTTGCTCCCGATTACGGTGGGTCAGTTATAAATAGTCTGACTGGCCCAGCGCAATTGGGAGCAAGCCCTCTCCCACGGGGATATGCGGTGTTTGGTCTGTCGAACTTAATCCTCGCTGATCGGCAGGGTGTAGTTCTTGAACTCCGTGTCTTCGCGAAAACCGATCGACTCATAGGTCTTCTGCGCCACTTCATTGTCACTGCTGGTAGACACCCGCAGCCGCACCGCGTGGGTCTCCTTGGCCATTTTTTTCGCTGTGCGCATCAGGTTGTCCGCCACCAGTTGCCGGCGTGCGTCCTCGGCTACATAGATATCGTTGAGGATCCACACCCGCTTGAGCGACAGCGACGAAAAGCTTGGGTACAGCTGGCAAAAGCCCAGCAGTTTTTTGTCGTCATCATCGGCCAGGGCCAGGTAAATCACCGACTCCTTGCGGCGCAGGCGCTTTTCCAGAAAGGCCCGCGACGAGTCCGGGAAGGGCAAGGCCCCGTAAAATTCACGGTATTTGACGAACAGGGGGGTCAGCAGGTCCAGGTGTTCCAGGGTCGCTTGAGTAATCCGCATGCCAGGCCTCGACTTCCAAAGGGGTATGACCACGCGCGCGGCCGTGACTCGATGCTGCCTAAAGACGCCAAAAAGCGCAATCGTGCCGGGATCAGTCTGCGGGTGGGCTGAGCAGGAAATTACCCTTCATCAGGTCCGGATCGTCGGACTCGATCGTTTGCACCTGCGCCTCGTCCTTGAGATTGACCCCTGATAACTGTCGGCGACATGCCTCGCGCATCAAGTACAGCAAACGATGGGCCGCCATGCCGTAACTCAAGCCTTCCAGGCGTACGTTGGAGATGCAATTGCGGTAGGCATCGGTGAGGCCGACCTTGGGGTTGTAGGTGAAATACAGTCCCAGGCTGTCCGGCGAACTGAGCCCTGGCCGCTCGCCGATCAGGATCACCACCATCTTTGCGCCGAGCAAGTGCCCGATCTCATCGGCCACGGCCACGCGGCCTTGTTCCACCAGTATGACGGGTGATAAGGACCAGCCTTCGGCGTGGGTCTGTTCCTCCATGCGTGTCAGAAACGGCAACGTGTGTTTATGCACCGCCAGCGCAGACAAGCCATCGGCCACCACCACCGCCAAGTCCACGCCGCCAGGGTTGGCCGCCGCATGGTCACGCAGGGTTTGCGCCGATTCATCGCTCAAGCGCCGGCCCAAATCTGGGCGTTGCAGGTAGCTGTGCCGGTCGGCGGCGGCGCTGTGCAGCAACAGGCTGTCGCGGCCGCGCTCGGCCAACTGGCTGCTCAGGCCTGCAGGGTCGAAGGGCAAATGCACGGCATCGCGCGCCTGGGCGTGGGCGAACTGGAAGTCCAACTGGGCGCTGGTTGGGATGCTGGTACCGGTACGGCCCAGGGCGATACGCGCCGGGGTCAGGCGGCGCAGTTCCAACCACGGGTTGTCAGGCAATTCTGGGTGCACGGTCGGCTCCTTCATCCCAATTGCGCCAAGGCGTGGCGAAACGCCGGTGGCAGGCTGTTGCCGAAGCGTACTTTACCGTCGGCTTGCGTGAAGATGCCCATTTTCGCCAGCCACTGTTCGAACTCCGGCGCCGGTTTTAAACCCAGGGTTTGGCGGGCGTATAAGGCGTCGTGGAACGACGTGGTCTGGTAGTTGAGCATGATGTCGTCGGAGCCGGGGATGCCCATGATGAAGTTGATGCCGGCCACGCCGAGCAGGGTCAGCAGGGTGTCCATGTCGTCCTGGTCGGCTTCGGCATGGTTGGTGTAGCAGATGTCGCAGCCCATCGGCACGCCGAGCAACTTGCCGCAGAAGTGGTCTTCGAGGCCGGCGCGGATGATCTGTTTGCCGTTGTACAGGTATTCGGGGCCGATAAACCCGACCACGGTATTGACCAAAAACGGCTTGAAGTGTCGGGCCACCGCATAGGCGCGGGTTTCGCAGGTTTGCTGGTCGACGCCAAAGTGCGCGTTGGCCGACAGGGCACTGCCCTGGCCGGTTTCGAAGTACATCAGGTTCTGGCCCAGGGTGCCGCGGTTCAGGCTCAAGCCCGCATCGTAGCCTTCCTGCAGCACGCTCAGGCTGATGCCGAAACTGGCGTTGGCCGCCTCGGTGCCGGCAATCGACTGGAAAACCAGGTCCAGCGGCACGCCACGGTTGATCGCCTCGATGGAGGTGGTGACGTGGGTCAGCACGCAGGCCTGGGTGGGGATTTCGTAGCGCTGGATGATCGCGTCAAGCATCTCGAGCATGGCGCAGATCGAGGCGATGCTGTCGGTGGCCGGGTTGATGCCGATCATGGCGTCGCCGTTGCCATACAGCAGGCCGTCGAGAATGCTCGCGGCGATGCCGGCCGGTTCGTCCGTCGGGTGGTTGGGCTGCAGGCGGGTCGACAGGCGCCCGCGCAAACCCATGGTGCCGCGAAACTGGGTGACCACGCGGATCTTCTGCGCGACCAGCACCAGGTCCTGCACGCGCATGATCTTGGAGACGGCGGCGGCCATTTCCGGCGTCAGGCCGGGCGCCAAGGCGCGCAGGGATTGCTCATCGGCCGCGTCGCTCAGCAGCCAGTCGCGTAACCCGCCGACGGTGAGGTGGCTGACCGGGGTAAACGCCTGTTTATCGTGGGTGTCGATGATCAGCCGAGTGACTTCATCGCTTTCATAGGGGATCAGCGCTTCCTGCAGGAAGTGCTTGAGCGGGATATTCGCCAGCGCCATTTGCGCCGCCACCCGTTCACCGTCGTTTTGCGCGGCCACGCCGGCCAAAAAATCCCCGGAGCGCGCGGGGCTGGCCTTGGCCATCACGTCCTTGAGGCTGTCGAAGCGGTAGGTTTGTGTACCCACCGCGTGGGAAAAGCTTGCCATACAGTGTCTCCTTGGCGACGCGGGCAAGGCGCCCGCGCCGAGGTTTACGGCAGTTAGTGCAAGGCGGCCTCCGCGGCCTGGATCGCCGCGAATTCCTCTTCGGGCGTGCCTGCTACCAAGTGATGCCGGCTGTAGAAAGCAAAGTAAGCAATTAATACTCCATAGATGATCGCGGCGCCAATCACCACCCGTGGGTCCACCAGAAAGCCCGCCACCACGGCCACGCAGGCCAGTACCAGCGCTACGCCGGAAGTAAAGATGCCGCCCGGCGTACGGTAAGGACGTTCCATTTTGGGGCGGCGGATGCGCAGGGTGATGTGTGCGGCCATCATCAGCACGTAGGAAATGGTCGCGCCAAACACCGCCACCAGGATCAGCAAATCACCTTGGCCGGTCAGCGACAGGCCGAAACCGATGATGCCGGGGATAACCAGCGCCAGCACCGGGGCCTTGCTTTTATTGGTCTGCGACAACTTGCGTGGGAGGTAACCGGCGCGCGACAAGGCAAAGATCTGCCGCGAATAGGCATAGATAATCGAGAAAAAGCTCGCAATCAGCCCGGCCAGGCCCACCAGGTTGACGAAGCTGCCCATCCAGGTCGAGCCGCCGTAGGACAACGCCAGCGCTTCTACCAGCGGGTTACCGGATTTGATCAGCGCATAAGTCCCCGCGCCGCCGGGTGCGATCACTAGGATCAACAGAGCAAAACTGGTCAGCACCACAATGGCGCCGATCAAGCCACGCGGCAGGTCGCGCTTGGGGTTCTTGGTTTCTTCGGCGGCCAGTGGCACCCCTTCTACCGCGAGGAAAAACCAGATGGCATAGGGGATCGCCGCCCACACGCCAACGTAGCCGAAGGGCAGGAAGGTGCTGGCGCCCTTGGCTTCGGTCACCGGGATGTCCAGCAGGTTGGCGACGTTGAAGTGCGGCACCATCGCCACCAGGAAGACGCCCAAGGCAATCGCGGCGACGGCGGTGATCACAAACATCAGCTTCAAGGCTTCACCGACGCCGAAGATATGGATGCCGATAAAGATGATGTAGAACGCCAGGTAGATCATCCAGCCGCCAATGCCGAACAGCGATTCGCAGTACGCGCCGATAAACACCGCGATGGCGGCCGGGGCGATGGCGTATTCGATCAAAATCGCGGTGCCGGTGAGGAACCCGCCCCAGGGGCCGAAGGCGCTGCGGGCAAAACCGTAGCCGCCGCCGGCGGTGGGGATCATGGAAGACAGTTCGGCCAGGGAAAAACACATGCACAGGTACATGGTGGCCATCAGCAAGGTTGCGAGGAACATCCCGCCCCAGCCACCTTGGGCCAGGCCGAAGTTCCAGCCGGCGTAGTCGCCCGAGATCACATAGGCGACGCCGAGGCCGACCAGCAGCACCCAGCCGGCGGCGCCTTTTTTAAGTTCGCGTTGTTGGAAGTAGTCGGTGCCGACTTTTTCAAAGTCGACGGAAGAGCCAGTGGGTTCGCTAGGCATGGGAAAGTACCTTTCATTGTTATTGTTTTTAACTCGGCATCTTTGTGCCGGATGCACATCGCAAGTACTTATGAATATCCAAACCTGGGGGAGGGGGCTTGCTCCCGATGGCGGTGGGCCAGTGATATAAACATTGGCTGACACAATGCAATCGGGAGCAAGCCCCCTCCCACAGGTTTAACCGCATTTCAAAGTGGGTGGGGTGATGGGTTAGAAGAAGCCCAACGGATTAATGTCGTAACTCACCAGCAAGTTTTTAGTCTGCTGGTAATGGTCCAACATCATCTTGTGCGTTTCACGGCCCACGCCGGACTTCTTGTAACCACCGAACGCAGCATGCGCCGGGTACAGGTGATAGCAGTTGGTCCACACGCGCCCGGCCTTGATCGCCCGGCCCATGCGGTAGGCGCGGTTGATGTCGCGGGTCCACACGCCGGCGCCCAGGCCGAACTCGGTGTCGTTGGCAATCGCCAGGGCTTCGGCTTCGTCCTTGAAGGTGGTGATACTCACCACCGGGCCGAAGATTTCTTCCTGGAATACGCGCATGTCGTTGGTGCCCTTGAGCAGGGTCGGCTGGATGTAATAACCGCCGGCCATGTCGCCGGTGAGTTTTTCCACTTTGCCACCGGTGAGCAGTTGCGCGCCTTCACCCTTGGCGATTTCCAGGTAGGACAGGATCTTGTCGAACTGCTGCTCGGATGCCTGGGCGCCGACCATGGTGTCGGTGTCCAGCGGGTCGCCGCGCTTGATCTGTTCGATTTTCTTCATCACCACTTTCATGAAGTCGTCGTAGATCGACTCTTCCACCAGCGCGCGGGATGGGCAGGTGCACACTTCGCCCTGGTTGAAGAACGCCAGCACCAGGCCTTCAGCGGCTTTTTCGATAAACGACGGCTCGGCTTTCATGATGTCGGCGAAGAAGATGTTCGGCGACTTGCCGCCCAGCTCGACGGTCGACGGAATAATGTTCTCGGCCGCCGCATGCATGATGTGCGAGCCCACCGGGGTGGAGCCGGTGAAGGCGATCTTGGCGATGCGTTTGCTGGTGGCCAGGGCTTCGCCGGCTTCTTTGCCGAAGCCGTGCACGACGTTCAGCACGCCCGGTGGCAGCAAGTCGCCGATCACTTCCATCAGCACGTTGATGCCCAGCGGGGTCTGCTCGGCCGGCTTGAGAACCACGCAGTTACCGGCGGCGAGGGCCGGGGCGAGTTTCCAGGCGGCCATCAGCAGCGGGAAGTTCCACGGGATGATCTGGCCGACCACGCCGAGGGGTTCGTGGAAGTGATAGGACGCGGTGTGCTCGTTGATCTCGGCGCTGGTGCCTTCCTGGGCGCGCAGGCAGCCGGCGAAGTAGCGGAAGTGGTCGGCGGCCAGTGGGATGTCGGCGTTGAGGGTTTCACGCACGGCCTTGCCGTTGTCCCAGGTTTCGGTGATGGCCAGCAGTTCGAGGTTTTGTTCGATGCGGTCGGCGATTTTCAGCAGCACCAGCGAGCGGTCCTGCGCCGAGGTCTTGCCCCAGGCGTCAGCGGCGGCGTGGGCGGCGTCTAGCGCCTTGTCGATGTCTTTGGCAGTGGAGCGCGGGAATTCGGCGATAGGCTTGCCGTTGACCGGCGAGGTGTTGGTGAAGTAATTGCCGTCGACCGGCGCAACGAACTCGCCACCAATGAAGTTGCCGTACTTGGCCTTGAACGAAACGATCGCGCCTTCAGTACCGGGGTGTGCGTAACGCATGGTGGGTATCTCCTGGCTTTTATGTTTATTGGAGTGCAGCGCTCAAGCGCTTGATAAAGCGTAGAGCAAAGGTTGGGCCAGTGCTCTGCGGGTCAGTTAAATCAAGGGCTTGGGGTTTGTTGCAAGGCGTTGTTGTCACGTGCGCGGTACAGGCGCGTGACAGTTTGTGCCATAAACGGTACAGCCTGTGACCGGTGGGTCGGCGCGGGATTGCATCTGCCGCAGGGCTGGGGGATGCTGGGCGCTCTCACGCCGGGAGAATAATAAGAACATGCACAACGATCATTTCAGTCGCCATGCCCAGCAAGTCTTGACCGTGACCCGTGGGCAAGACCTGACCCAGGGCCCCGGCAGCGACCCGTCCATCGCCCGCTCCTGGTTGCGTTGCCTTCAGGACTACCACCTCGACCCTGCGCTGACCATCGCTCCCACCGTGCTTGAACACGCGCGTCTGCTGGAAAGCCGCGAGCGTCTGCAGCACGTGCTGCACATCGCCGGCAGCGAAATGAACAGCCTGCACCAACAACTCTCCGGCGCCGGCCACGCGGTGCTGCTGACCGATGCGCGCGGGGTGATCCTCAACTGTGTCACCGCGCCGTCCGAGCGCAAGATTTTCGAGCGCGCCGGGCTGTGGCTCGGTGCCGATTGGAGTGAAGCCTGCGAAGGTACCAATGGCATCGGCACCTGCCTGGTGGAGCGCCAGTCCCTGACCATCCACCGCGATGAACACTTTCGCGGCCGGCATACCGGGCTGACCTGTTCGGCCAGCCCGGTGTTCGACCCTCACGGTGAGCTGCTGGCGGTGCTGGATGTGTCGTCGGCGCGGGAGGCGGTGTCGCGCCAGAGCCAGTTTCACACCATGGCATTGGTCAATCTCTCCGCGAAGATGATCGAGAGCTGTTACTTCCTGCGTCATTTTGAGAACCACTGGCTGCTGCGGTTCCATTTGCAGGCCGAGTCCGTGGGGTTGTTCAGTGAAGGGCTGTTGGCGTTCGATGGCGAAGGTCGGGTGTGCGCGGTCAACCAAAGTGCGTTGAACCTGCTGGGGCAGGTGCGTGGGGGGTTGCTGGGCCAGCCGGTGGAAGCGTTTTTCGAGTGCTCCCTGGACCAATTGCTCGCTCGCTCCAGCGCCAATGCGACCGCCAGTTGGCCCCTGCGCACCCGTGATGGCCGGCATTTATTTGCGGCGTTGCGGGGGCAGGCACGCAATGTGCCGGTCGCCACCGCCAAGCCCGTGGCGCCGCGCCTTGCAGATATCTGCCTGGGCGACCCGGCCCTGCAAAATGATTTTCGTAAAGCACTGCGCGTATTTGAGCGCGACGTGCCGTTATTGATCAACGGCGAAACCGGCTGCGGTAAAGAAGCTTTTGCCAAGGCCGTGCATCAGGCCAGCTCGCGTGCCGACAAGCCCTTCGTGGCCCTCAACTGCGCCGCCATCCCCGAAAACCTGATTGAAAGTGAGTTGTTCGGTTATCGCGGTGGCAGTTTTACCGGTGCGCTCAAAGAAGGGATGCGCGGCAAGCTGCAACAGGCCGATGGCGGCACGTTGTTTCTCGATGAGATCGGTGACATGCCGTTCGCCTTGCAAACCCGTCTGCTGCGGGTGTTGGAAGATCGAGTGGTGGTGCCCATCGGCGGCGCGCCGCAGGCGGTGGATGTCAGAGTTATCAGCGCCACCCATCGTAACCTGTCAGCACGTGTTGCCAATGGCAGTTTCCGTGAAGATCTTTACTATCGTCTCAACGGCCTTGAAATTGCGGTGCCCCCCTTACGCGAGCGTAGCGACAAAGCACAATTGCTGGCGTTTTTGCTTGCAAATGAAGCTGCAGGACAGGTTGTGTCGCTTGATGAGGCGGCGCACCACGCTCTGCTCGAATACGCTTGGCCTGGCAACGTTCGGCAATTGCGCAACGTACTTCGCACGTTGGCAGCGCTGTGCGAGAACGGGCAAATCGGTTTTGAAGACCTGCCGCCAATCATTCGCCAGGCGCGAGCGGTGACGGTTGTCGAGTCTGGCCAAGAGCGCGCACTGGACGATGCAGAGCGGGTGGCGTTGCTCAACGCATTGAAGCAGCAACATTGGCACATGTCCCATACGGCAAAGAGCTTAGGGGTAAGCCGGAATACGCTTTACAGGAAGCTGCGCAAACACGGAATCGAACGTTGTTCACAAGTATGATCGCCACCTTGTCGCCACAAAATTTACGAAGCCTGAGGGAGGGGGTAGGGCCGAAATAATTGGATAAGAGTTTTCGAATTTTTTTTGAATTACTTGTATGAAATCACACCACTCAGGGTACGAACAGTTACTGAATTTAATCGTACCCGAGTGTGGAAAGATGACGAATTTTGAAGGTGTAAAAGCAACACCGTCCTTTTCGAATAACATGGCGCGCGAATTACCATTGGTTGCCGCCAGGGCGACTAACGATAATGCATTCGTTACCAACCCCCCCTCCGCGAAAATACCGGACACCCCCGAAGCGCGAGCTACTGCTGACGCTCAATTGGCCAAGCCCTACGCGATCGCATTGGCGACGCGCTCTTACCACACCTCAATTTCCCCTCCCGATGTTCCAGTTGCTCCCGAGTCGACGCTTGGGCGCTGGCGTACCCAATTGGACAGTGCTTTCAAGAGCCCCGGATTTATATCGTGGGCAAAAGAGCAGGGGCTTGATACCAAAAAACTCAAACTGGATCCGTTCCTCGGGGAGTTGACTGCAATTGTAAATGGCCAGTTGCAAACGTTCTCCCTGACCGACGATTCGGGTTGGTCAGATATTTCTCGAGTGCTGTTATCCATTGCAAAGGCGATCGCCCCAATGTCCGGGCAGGCGTTCGATTATCCCTGGCCCGAAGGGAAGGTGCCGTTGTACACGGTGGGGAGGTTTTATGGCGAACCTGTCGACCTCTCGCCTTCACAAGCCGCCTCACACATTAAGCAATTGAAAGAAGGGCGCGCGTTTGAGTTTGCGCCTGTAAAGCAGGCACTGCAGCGATCTGTAGAGGCGCTGGCGGGGCACGAGGAGGCGCTGGGGAATGAAGCAAATCGTCATGCGCTTCTTGCTGCGCTGAGGTCACAGGTAGACGACGCCGAAGGGAAGATCGACCTGAGTAACGTCAGGGTTGCGATTGACCCACGTTCGAGTTTGTTCCTTCGCGAACAGCGCCGGGAAATAAGTGTTGCGCAACTGCTCGAAGAGCAAGGGCAGAAACCACCTGCGAGCAGCGAACTGGCGCATGACTTGGCCAACGCTATGTCCTTTGACCTTGCCCACCGGGTGCCTGGTGCCGATGCTGGGGGGGTAAGGCATATTGTTGGGCTGCTGAACAAAACCTCATTGCGCAAGATGAAAGCGGTGGTGGATCAGTGGAAGTTGGCGCATGCAAGTCAAGCTGCTGAACCGCAAGTGGGGGCAGGGGCAGGTAGCTTGTTACGTAGCCTGATTAGCACGCTTTCAGCATCTGAGAAGAAGGCAATTGCCGACAATCCTTCATGGGGAGTGGACCAGCTCATTCGGTCGCCCGATGCTCAGGCATTGGGCAGCGCTATACAAACGCGTATCAAACTAGCAGCATCGCCGACCGGTGCGCTTGAGGCCTTGACTGCGGCGCTCTTGCAAGAGCTCGATCCTAACCCAGAGCGGTCACGTTTCAACGTGGCGGGCTATAACCTTTATAAAAGCGAAAATGTGGGTGCCTGCGCTGCTGAAATCGTCAAACGCTTTACTGCTCACCTTGAAAGTAAAGTGGGAGTTGAAGCCGCCCCGCTTGCTGCGCAACTATTGCTATCAGCCGTCGCTCCTGAACTGCTGGTGAAGAACACGCCTGCGAACCTTGTGTATGGATCTCATACGTGGGCGGAGTTCTCTATAGCGGTTGCATTGGTAGAGCATGAGGCACCCGGTGCGTCGGGGAACATGACGTTCAGTCAAGTCATGAGCTATGCGGATGCGCAACTTCGTATTCTTGAAGGGAGGGAGGCGTTAGCCGCAGCGTCAACCGATCCGCTTATTGCGTGGGGCCTCGCTAATCAGGTGATTAAATGCAATCCAAAAGGGCAGTACACGTCCGAAGAGATTGAACAATCATTAAAGGTATTAAAAAAACAGAAAAAGGAATTGGAGTGGGCGCGCGTCGAGCTAATGAAACCAACGCCTACTCGGCAGGAAGCGGCGTTGGCCGAGTTCAAACGGGTGTTCCCTGAGGTTGATCCGACGAAGGCGACGTTACGGAGTGTTCATGAAGCCGGGTATGTCGTATCGCCCCTGGATGTCTATATGACGAAGCCTCAGCATTTGGATTGGTGGAAGTCGCGAAATGAAAAGGAATTTTCGTGGGAACAGGTGAAAGCTCGCTTTTCTGAGCTTGATGACAATATCGATAAAAAGTTCTCTGATGAGTTTGAAGTGTATACGAAGACTCAAGCAGCTGCCTGGGCTATTCAGTTCAAGTATCAAGTGTCTTTGCTACCATGGGTGGAACAGGAGCGTATAAAAAACTCTGAGGTAACGTTCGTCGGTGTGTCTCGCCCGTTTTTGGGAACGAAGCTAAATAGTCGCGGCGGCCTGTTCCCTGAGCGCATACCACGAACGCCGACCCCGCATGAACTCAAAGAACTAGACGGGGTGTGCGGTTTACTTATGAAAGTGAAGGCAGCGGATGGCAAGGTGGAGTACTACAGTTATTTTCCAGGCCTAGGGAAAATAGTTAAGGAACAGGGCGTGCCGGAAGAACAGTCTAACTTTGACGATAGCAAGTATTTTCCCTCGGACTCAACGCCGCGTGTGCCGGGTACTAATAATGTGTTTACGATATTTGATGCTGTTGATCCGAACCCAGCCTCGCCTGACGTAGCGGGTGAAGAAAGCGCACCTTATTTTTCTCGACGGACGGGTAGGCTGGCGACCGTCGTGGGTAAATTCTTCACCAAAGATTATGGCGACTTAAAGGCACGGGCTGCCGGTGAAACAATTATTGAAAAGAATAATAGAAAAATTAAGGCGATCAATGATTTTATTCTTTCGCTTGTCCCTTTTTATGACGGCATCAAAGATGCGATCAAGGGTAATGTTGCGGGCTCGGTTTTTAATCTCGGGTTTGACCTCTTAGGGTTCTTTCTTCCTGGGGCGCGCGCCGCGAGCAGAGCGGCGAAACTTGGAAAATCAACCGGGAAAATACTCAAAAGCTCTTTCTTTGCTGGCCTTGGCGCTTCTACGGGTGTCACCGATACTATTGAGCTTCCGAAAAACCTCAAGCGGGGGGCAGTAGCATTGGGTCAGGATGCAAGATCGCTGCAAAAACATGCAGATGAGGTGCTCCCTCGATTAAAAGGGAATTATGGATCTTATGAAGTGACTAGGACTTATAAGGAAGGTGATATTGTCAAGGGGTTCTATCAAATAGAATCTGACGGCGTGTATAAGCCCATCGTCGCGATACTTAAAAAGGGGGGGTGGTATGCGTACAGTAGTGTCACCAATACCCCGTTTGGCCCTCAGTTAGTGCAATTTGGTACGTTGAGCGCACTGCAGTCCTCGAATAAACCGAAATGATTTGCGGGTGGCCAATTAACTGCTCCTCACACGCTCCAGTGTCAGTGGTCAATGTTGGCGCGTTATGTGTTAGTGATGAATTTTTAATTTTAATTTGGAACCGTTAAAGCTCTTTTAGTTACACAGTGGGTGAAAGAAACGGATGGCTTTCTAATGTAAATCAATCATTAGGTAGGGCATTATGATATTTTCAAATTCAGTGACACGGCGGGTAGCTTTCTCAAAAGTTGGGGATATTTTTAGTGGGGGGTGGACCAGGACCCCCACCCCACCCCCTATCAAGGGGTTTGAACTTACAAAGATAGAAGTCCAGGCCGGGCCCAAGTCTGCAGGCAGCAGCAAGCACGATTTCGATCAGGACTTCGTCGATAAAAAAGTGAGTGGCTTTGAAGGGCCGGGGCACGTCAGTGGCAAGCGCCAGCCAGGGGATACCCCCGATGCAGATACTCCTGATTCTCCAGAAATCACTCAATACAGAGAGGCGAACAGGAAGAAGTGGCAGGCTGAACAAGATGCTAAAGCCCGGGATAAGTTGTTTGATCAGCCGACCCCAGGTCGAGTAGACGGAAGGGAGGCTGAGCCTTTTTCGCAGAGTGGCCTTGAAGACAACGCCGAGGTGGTAGTAAAGGCTAAAACTGCGAAAGCGAATCGGGCGCTTCCGCTTGAGGCGCGAAATATAGCCAAGACCGCCGCGATTACGACGGCGATCACAGCACCCATAACGGCGACCGCGACACTTGCCGCGAACGTCGTTCTGGAACGTCTCAAACCCAAAATCAATCCAGCGCAGACGCCAGCTACAGAGCAGCATGTGATGGAGTCGCGGCTGGTTGATAATGCTCAACGGAACGTATTTCTGTTAGCAAATACGCTGGGTAGTCTTCGTTCGGAAGAGGGCGTCAAACCCAGTGTGGAGTGGTTGGCAAAAACAAATGATGAACGCATGGATTACTTGGATGAGATGCTGGACTACCTTGAAAAGGAGTTTGCTGTAGAAGCGAACTCGCGGGGTATTCAAACTCAGCCTCCGTCAATCGGCGCGCAAGAAGAGGATATCAAGAGCCGGGCCACTGGCATGGAGTCCAGAATGGCATACATCAACGGTCTGTTGAGCGCCATAAAACCCAAGGTGTAGTTAATTCGCGCCTCATACACGGTGTAATGGGCGGTTCCGACTGAACCGCTCATAAGCAGTTGCTCACTTAACAGGGGGGCAACTGCTTATCGTGTTGTTCATGCCATAAAGTCACGCTGCGGTTATCGGTGCATGCGTTAACGTTGGCGCATTTTACCAGGCGGCTGACCGTATAAAAGGTGCGATTTGCCCCTCCCTGCGCTAACCTGCCTCGATGTTTAAGAGGTCAACCATGCACATTCATATTCTCGGTATCTGCGGCACATTCATGGGCTCGATGGCCGTTCTGGCCAAGGAACTCGGCCATCACGTGACCGGCTCCGATGCCAATGTTTACCCACCCATGAGCACGCAACTGGAGGCCCAGGGGATTGAGTTGACCCAGGGTTACGACCCGGCGCAATTCGACCCGGTCCCTGACCTGGTGGTCATCGGCAATGCCATGTCCCGTGGTAACCCTGCTGTTGAATACGTGCTTAACAAAGGTTTGCCTTATGTGTCCGGCCCGCAATGGCTGGCCGATCATGTGCTGCAAGGCCGCTGGGTGCTGGCTGTGGCCGGCACGCATGGCAAGACCACCACCAGCAGCATGCTGGCCTGGGTGCTGGAGCACGCGGGCATGAGCCCGGGTTTCCTGATCGGCGGCGTACCGCAGAATTTCTCGGTGTCGGCGCGCCTGGGCGATACGCCGTTCTTCGTGATTGAGGCGGATGAATATGACAGCGCCTTCTTCGACAAGCGTTCCAAATTCGTTCATTACCGTCCGCGCACCGCGATCCTCAATAACCTGGAGTTCGATCACGCCGACATTTTCCCCGATCTACCGGCCATTGAGCGGCAGTTTCACCATTTGGTGCGCACCATCCCCAGCGAAGGCCTGGTGATTCACCCCACGACCGAGCCGGCCTTGCAGCGTGTCATTGACATGGGCTGCTGGACCCCGGTGCAAACCACCGGCGTCGGCGGGCAGTGGCAGGTCAAGTTGCTCAGCGACGACGGCTCGCGCTTTGAAGTGCTGTTCGAAGGCCAGGCCCAGGGCGTCGTCGAGTGGGACATGACCGGTCAGCACAACGTTGCCAATGCCTTGGTCACCTTGGCCGCCGCGCGCCATGTGGGTGTGGTGCCGTCCATGGGCATCGCGGCCTTGAGCGCGTTCAAAAGCGTGAAGCGGCGCATGGAAAAAGTCGCCGATGTGAACGGGATTACCCTCTACGACGACTTTGCCCACCACCCCACGGCGATCGCCACCACCCTTGATGGCCTGCGCAAGCGCGTCGGGGATGCCCAAGTGATCGCGATTGTCGAGCCGCGCTCCAACTCCATGAAGCTCGGCGCGCACCGCGATGGGTTGCCGCAAAGCGTCAATGACGCCGATCGGGTGGTGTGGTACGCCCCGGCCAACCTCGGCTGGGACCTGCCGGCCATTGCCGCGCTGTGCACCGTGCCATCGAAGGTGTGTGATTCCCTCGACGCCATCATCGAAGACGTCAAGCACCACGCCAAGCCCGGCACCCAGGTGGTGATCATGAGCAACGGCGGCTTCGGCGGCCTGCACGGCAAGCTGGCCGAGGCGCTCAAGTGAGCGGGCCGGAACGCGTTACCCTGGCGATGACCGGCGCCTCGGGCGCGCCTTACGGTCTGCGCCTGCTCGATTGTTTGGTGCGTGAAGACCGTGAGGTGCATTTCCTGATCTCCAAAGCGGCGCAATTGGTGCTGGCTACCGAGACGGAGGTGCAGCTGCCGCCCAAGGTGCAGATGATGCAAGCCTTCCTCACCGAATACACCGGTGCGGCGGCGGGGCAGATCAAGGTGTATGGCAAAGAGGACTGGATGTCGCCGGTGGCTTCGGGCTCCGGTGCGCCGGCCGCGATGGTGGTGGTGCCGTGCTCTACCGGCACCTTGTCGGCGATTGCCACGGGGGCCTGCAATAATTTGATCGAGCGCGCGGCGGACGTGACGTTGAAGGAGCGTCGCCAGTTGATCCTGGTACCGCGCGAGGCGCCATATTCGAGTATTCATCTGGAGCACATGCTCAAGCTGTCGAATATGGGCGTGACCATCTTGCCGGCATCGCCAGGCTTTTATCACCAGCCGCAAACCATCGATGACCTGGTGGATTTTGTGGTGGCTCGCATTCTCAACCTGCTGAGCATCCCCCAGGACATGCTGCCGCGTTGGGGCGAGCACCATCTGAGCAGCGATGAATAAGGCGCTGCTGCTGGTGTTGGCGCTGCACCTGAGCGGCTGCGCCACCGCGCGCACGCTGGACGCGGCGCAACCGGGCGCGCCGGTGGTATATGCCGGCACGCGGCTGGACGTGTATGCGATAAATGGTGGCTGCTGCGCCAAGGACCGGTTTGGCGCCGAGGCGCCGAGCTACCCCGGCGTCGACCTGCCGGCCAGTGCGTTGCTCGATACGCTGCTGTTGCCGTTGTCGGTGTTGACGGTGCTGGGAGTTGGATTCAACGCAACCGGCGGACTCTAGCCTGGGTTTTAAAGGCACCACATCACTCATGTGGGAGGGGGCTTGCTCCCACAGTTGGATAGGTGCAGGTTTTTAGATCGCATTACTTACCGAGTTTGCGCAGCTCATCCGACTCGACGATCCGCACCCCATCCTGCTCTTCCAGTGCCAGGCGCCACATGGCGCGGGCCAGTTCGCACACTTCGATGCCGTGGTACTTGCCCGGAATCAAGCGCGACAACGGGCCGGCCAGTTGCTCGGCCAGGCGGGGTTCCAGCCGTTCCCCCAGTAATAGAGACGGGCGCACGATGGTCAGTTGCGGCCAATCCTGCGCCTTCAGCGCCTGCTCCATTTCGCCTTTGACCCGGTTGTAGAACACCGAGGATTGCGGATCGGCGCCAATCGCACTGATCACGATCAGATGCCGCGCGCCCATTTCCCGTGCGCGCTTGGCGAAGGTCACGACCATGTCCAGGTCGACAGCCCGGAACGCCGCCTCGGAACCGGCCTTCTTGATGGTGGTGCCCAGGCAGCAGAAAGCGATATCCACGCGACCGCTCAGTTGCGCCAGCAATACCGCCGGGTCACCCACCGGGTTTTCCAGATGTGGGTGTTCGGCCAGGGGCTTGCGGCTGGGCGCGAGTACGCGGGTGACGGTGGGTTCGTTGAGCAGGCGATCGAGCAGGTGTTCGCCGGTAAGGCCAGAGGCGCCAGCGAGCAAAATATGCTGAGGTGTCAGGTACATAGTGTTTCCCCCTTGTTACACGTTACAGCTTAGTTGCCTTTGGCTTCCTTGCTATTCATTGAGACGCTTTCGAGCGCCTTTCGTGCCTGCTGCTTGCGTAATAGTTGCCAGTGAGCGATCACCCCTTTAGGCGCCCACATCTGCGGTTCGGAGGGCTCGAAGTTGTCTGCCTGTTCGCGCTCGGTCACGTGCAGTTGCGCCAGCTTGAAGGCTTGCTGCAGGTCGTCGGTCTGGTTGAAGGCTTGGGCGAAGAGGGCGTCGCCGAAGTAGGTGAAGTCAGCCTCTTCGGAGCAGCCGAAGGACACGCGGTCGGCTCGCGAGGCGGTCATGATCAGCGTGCGATCGTCTTTGAGCGCGGGGATAAACCCTCCGGAGTAGCAGGCGGAAATTACCACGATTTTGTCGCGGTTCTTCAGCGGGGCGAGTACGGCCGCCAGCTCGTCGGCGGGCAGGTCGGCGAGTTCCATGCGCGGTTGGTCCAGGACCAGTTCGTGTTCGTGGGTGCCGTGGCTGGTCAGGTAAATAAACACCAGGTCTTCCGGCCCGGTGCGTTCGGCCAGGGTTTGCACGGCACGGCGCAGGCTTTCACGGGTGGCCAGCGGGCGATCGGCGATATGGTCGCGGTGGTTGACCAGGCGGATCTGCCCGCGCGCGCCGAAGCGTGAGGCGAGCATGTTGCTGACGTAGTCGGCTTCGCGCAGGAACACGCTTTGCTTGCCATCGCCGGCCAGCGCCAGGGTATACAGCTCGACGGCCGGCGTGGAGGTGGGCACGGCGGCGAGTGCCGCATCGAGCAGGCGACCCTGGGCCAATACGCCGATTTCCAGAGGGTCGGGCAGCAGCTTGCCGTCGGCGTCACGCACGCGCATGCCGTTGACCCATGTGCCGGCCTGTACGGTGCCGTCGGTGAGTACCAGGGTGCCCCGGCCTTGATAGTTGTCGCTGTCGAAGCCACCGATGTAGAAGCTGCCGTCCGTGAGGTTCAGGCGGCCTTCGCCGGTGAAGCGCCAGTCGCTGAACTGGCCGACGTAGTGGCTGCCATCCACCCCGATCAACTCGCCCTTGCCGCTGAGCGCGCCCTCCTTGAACTGGCCGATCCACACGTCGCCGTCGGCGTTTTCATAACGGCCCTTGCCGTTGAGTTGGTTCTGTTTGAACTGGCCGACATAGATGTCGCCGTCAGCGCTGTTGAAGGTGCCGTTGCCCTCCAACTGGCCATCGACGAAATGGCCGCTGAACTGGTTGCCGCTGTCGTCGTTGCGCTGGCCTTCGCCGTTCGGCTTGCCGTGGGCGAACTGGCCCTGGTATTGGCTGCCGTCGGCCAGCTCCAGGCGGCCGAGGCCGGAATACTGGTCGTCCTTGAATTCGCCGCGATAGGTCATCTGCCCCTCTTTGAGGGTGCCTTCGCCGTTGCGCCGGCCGTTGCTGAAACCGCCGACATAGTGGCTGCCCGCCGTGGTCAGGCTGCCCTGGCCGTCGAACAGGCCCTGCTTGAACTGGCCTTTATAGACTTCGCCGTTGCTGCCATGCCATTCGCCCTGGCCGTGCCACTGGCCCTTATCGAACTCACCGGCGTACCAACTGCCATTGGGGTAGTCGACGCGGCCCTGGCCTTGCAGCAAACCATTGACCACATCGCCCCGGTAACGGCCGCCATCGGGCAGGCGCGCATCGGGCGGCAACAGCGATTCGCCGTCTCCGCAAGCGGTGAGCAACAGGGCAAGGGCGAGGGGGGCGAGTGGGCGCATAGCGGGATCCGGATAATTGAGCGCCGAGTATGCCGCAGCTGCAGGTTTCATACATAAATTTACATACCCTGTGGTGAGTTTCAGTGCCTCACCACAGGGAAAACCTTATACGAAGCAGAGTGACAGCGACTCGGCGATGTAAGCCGGTTTTTCCTGGCCCTCGATCTCAAGGGTGGCGGTGGCCTTGAACAGCCACTGGCCAGGTTTTTTCTCGGTGACACTTGTCAGGGTCACGTTAAGGCGCACCTTGGAGTCGACCTTCACCGGCTGGATAAAGCGCACGCTGTCCAGGCCGTAGTTGATCGCCATCTTCAGGCCTTCGGGCATGATCAGAATGTCTTCCATCAACATGGGCATCAGCGACAGCGACAGGAAACCGTGGGCGATGGTGCTGCCGAACGGGGTTTGCGCGGCCTTGACCGGGTCGACGTGGATGAACTGATGATCGCCGGTGGCCTCTGCGAACAGGTTGATACGGGCCTGGTCGATGGTGAGCCATTCGGAACGTCCCAGTTCCTTGCCGACATAATCGTTGAGCTGCGCTACGGGTACATAGGGCATTGCGTCTCTCCTTGGTCCATCGATGCTGTTTTTAGGGGTTACAGAGAACCAATGTAGATCATCATGGGCACCCGGCCCGGTCAACCCACCATGCTTTTGGCGAATGCCGATGCATAGCGCGGGCGTGCTTATAATGCGGGCGGGTCTTGAGGGGAGAGAGCGGATGCTGTTACGCGGGCTGACATGGCTGGTGTTGTTTCAATTGATCGGCACGGCCATCAATCATTTATTGCTGCCGGTGCTGCCGGGGCCGATCATCGGCCTGCTGCTGATGCTGGGTTATCTGGTGTGGCGTGGCGAAGTCGGCGAGCCCCTGAGCCTGGCGGCCAGCAGCCTGCTGCGTTACCTACCGTTGCTGCTGGTGCCGCCGGCGGTGGGGGTGATGGTGTACGCCAAGGATATCGCCGCCGACTTCTGGGCCATCGTCGGCGCGTTGGTGTTGTCGCTGGTGGTGGCCATGGCCTTTGTCGGTGTGCTGATGCAGCAGATGGTCAAGCGCAAGGAGAAGGACCAATGATGTTCGACTGGCACGGCGCGTGGACGGCGGTGATCCATCACCCGCTGTTCGGCATCGGCATCACCCTCGGCGCCTATCAGCTGGTGCTGGCGGGCTTTGAGAAAACCCGCTGGATCTTCCTGCAACCGGTGCTGGTCTCTATGCTTTTGGTGATCGGGGTGTTGCTCACTTGCGGCTTGAGTTACGCCGAGTACCGCAAGAGCACCGAGATCCTGGGGGTTCTGCTCGGCCCTGCGACAGTGGCCCTGGCCGTGCCGCTTTATCTGAACCTGCGACGGATTCGCCAATTGTTCTGGCCGATTTTTACTACGCTGGTAATAGGCGGGGTGCTGGCCACCGGCCTGTGTGTGCTGCTCGGCTGGTGGTTTGGCGCCGAACACATGATGTTGATGACCATGGCGCCCAAGTCGGTGACCTCGCCGATTGCCATGTTGGTGGCCGAGCAGATTGGCGGCGTGGCGGCCCTGGCGGCCGTGTTCGTACTGATAACCGGTGTGGTGGGCGCGATGGTCGGCCCGGCGCTGCTGACGCTTCTGCGCGTACACGGCCCCGAGGCGCGTGGCATGGCCCTGGGCATGACCGCCCACGCGGTCGGCACCTCGGTGGCCCTGCAGGAAAGCGAAGAGTGCGGTGCCTTTGCGGCGCTGGCCATGAGTCTGATGGGCGTGGCTACGGCGGTCTTCCTACCGCTGGCCGTGTCGGTAATTGTTTAAACCAGGTTTAAGGAAGCCTTTATGAGTCTGGCGCTGTTCCCGCTCAATACCGTGTTGTTCCCCGGTTGCACCCTCGACCTGCAAATATTTGAGGCGCGCTATCTGGATATGATCAGCCGCTGCATGAAAAAGGGCGAAAGCTTCGGCGTGGTCTGCATCCTTGGCGGCAAGGAGGTCGGCATGGCGGCGGATGGCTATGCATTGATTGGCTGCGAAGCGCTGATTCGCGACTTCAAGCAGCAGGACAACGGCCTGCTCGGCATTCGCGTCGAAGGCGGCCGCCGTTTCCGCGTGCGGGAGGCCGGGGTGCAGAAGGACCAACTGCTGGTGGCTGACGTGCAATGGCTTAAAGAGTTGCCGGACCAGCCACTGCACGAAGAAGATGCTGATTTGCTGGCCTTGCTTGAAGCACTGGCGGAGCACCCGATGGTCGCATCGTTGGACATGGACGCCAGTGCCGAAGGCCAGCAAGCCTTGGGCAATCAGTTGGCTTACCTCTTGCCCTTCACCGAAGCCGACAAGATCGACCTGTTGCAACTCGATGACCCGCAGCAGCGCCTGGACGCGATCCAGATGCTGCTCGACGAGTTGCAGGGTGAACTCTTCACTTAGTAGGCATAACGCAACAGTGCGTGGGAAGTGCCGGTGAGTGCGATAAAACTGAACACCGCCACAATCGCCGGCAACAGCAGCCACCAGGTTTTCTTGCGCATTGCCGGCAACGGGCTGCGGTACTGGATAGCGGTCAGGCTGAGCGCACACACGGTCATCGCCAGCAACGTGCCGGCGAGGATGTCGCTGGGCCAGTGCACGCCCAGGTACACGCGGGACAAGGCGATAAACGCGGCGGGAATGCAGCCCAGCAGTATCCAGGTCAGGCGCAGCCGTATCGGTTGGCCGCGACCCGCCAACACCGCCAGCGCCAGGAAAAACGCGAAGGCGCCGGATGCATGGCCGCTTGGCATGCTGAAACTGGTCAGTGGGTCGGTCAGGATTTCGGGGCGGCCACGCGCGAAAAACAGCTTGGTGCCGGTGTTGATGACCGCCGTACCCGCCAATGCTGCGCCGACAAAGATCGCGTGACGCCACTGCCGAGCCAGCAACAGCAGGCCGGTGAACACGGCGCTGGCGATAAACATCTTCTTGAACTCGCCCAGCTGCGTCACCCTCACCATGGTTTCATCCAGCCACGGGCTGCGATGTTCTTGCACCAGCGCACTCAGGCCCTGGTCGAAGTCGTTCAGGTGCGGGTAGCCGATAAACAGCGCAATCAACAGAACCAGGCTGGCGCAACCGACCCATAAGGTAGCGCGTCGATGTTCGCGCAGGCTGCTGTTGAGGCTCAGGCCCAGCAGCAATGCCAGACACGCCGTGACCACGCCCGCTTCAGGCCAGAAACCTTCAGGCAGCGGCAAGCGGAACGCGGCGCCGGTGGCCCAGCCGGGCAGCAGATACGCCACCGTCCAACCGGCTGCGGCGAGCATGCTGACCAGGGCAAAGCGCGGGAATGGCATATCGCACATACCCGCTACCATCGGCAGCATGGGGCGCAATGGGCCAATGAAACGTCCGACCAGCAGGCTGGCAATGCCGTACTTGTGGAAGTAGGTTTCGGCGCCGTTCATCCATTCCGGATGGTGGCGCAGGCCGGGCAGGCGGCGGATGTTCTGATGGAAATGGCGCCCTAAAAAGTAGGAAACCCCGTCGCCCAATAAGCCTCCCAGAAAGCCCATCAGCAAGGTTTCACTCAACGACAGCGCACCGCTGCCGGCCAGCGCGGCGATAGCGAACAACAACACCGTGCCGGGCACGATCAAGCCGGCAATGGCCAGGCACTCCACGCACGCGACGACAAACACCGCCATGGCCAGCCATTGGGGGTTCAGGGTCAGCCAGCCGGTAATGCTATCGAGCCATTGGCTCATACGATCCACTCCATCAATGCGATACAGGCTCTTCAGCGCTGCGGGTATCCATGTGCAGCACGAACAGCTGTGTTCAATTCATCCAATCAAAAAATAGTCGCGGCCTTCGACCTGGCCCCGACGCAGCGGGTTCCGTGTGCAGTAAGGCGCATAGCCAGCATCGACGAAGCGGTACATCAAATGCGCGTCACGCCCGCTGGGAATACCCAGCCGCGTGGTCTGGATAATCTGCGTGGGCACCTGGCCCACATCTTCTACATACAGCAGCTCCTGGTCGAACCGCTTGGCATCCCACATGGGCACTTTCAGCCCCAATGCCTTGCATAGCAGCGTCTGCCCCGCGCATAGCTTTTGCGAGGTGCGCGGGCTGCCGTCGGCGTTTGGGTTGTTCAGCAGCATCTGCGCGAGGCTGGCGGGGCCGGAGACATTATCGACCCACGGGTAGGCCGATTTGATCAGCACCGCATTGCCCGGGCCATGGGCACTGAAGTTCAGGGAGTCGCCGCCACGGGCGTAGTACATGTAGATATGGCCACCATCCAGAAACAAAGCCTTACGCTTTTCTGTGTAGCCGAGTGAGGCGTGGCTGCCTTTTTCGGCCAGGTAATAGGCTTCGGTTTCAATAATTCGCGCCGAAAGCCAGATTTCGCCGACGCGATGGCGTATGACTTTTCCGAGCAATTGGCACGCGAGTATCTGCGCGTCACGGTCGAAGAAGCTGTCGGGCAGGGCGCTGGCGGGGCGTTTGGGCAATGGGCTGGGCATGGTGGTCAGGAGAAATACGGCTAAATGTGACGGAATCATAACAACTCCCACCTTAATTACCGCTGAACCCCAAGTTTTTACAGTTCATTTCGACCATCCGCCCCTCACCGCTGTCAGTCGAGCGGCGTCACGGCTATAATCTGCCGCTTTCCTCTTTGCCAAGACTCCCTGACCATGACTGAGTCCGTTCTTGACTACATGACCCGCCTGGGTCGCGCTGCCCGGCAGGCCTCGCGGTTGATCGCCCGTGCGAGCACGGCGCAGAAGAACCGCGCCTTGCTGGCGGCCGCCGATGCTCTGGATGCTTCGCGCTCCGAGCTCGCCGCCGCCAACGAGCTGGACCTGGCCAACGGCCGCGCCAATGGCTTGGAGCCGGCCCTGCTGGACCGCCTGGCACTGACGCCGGCACGTATCGACGACATGATCGAAGGCCTGCGTCAGGTGGCCAAGCTGCCTGACCCCATCGGTGAAATCCGCGATATGCGCTACCTGCCGTCCGGCATCCAGGTCGGCAAGATGCGCGTGCCCCTGGGCGTGATCGGTATCATCTATGAGTCGCGTCCGAACGTGACCATCGACGCCGCGAGCCTGTGCCTCAAGTCCGGCAACGCCACCATCCTGCGTGGCGGCTCCGAGGCGATCAATTCCAACCGTGCCATTGCCGCCTGCATCCAGCAGGGCCTGGCCGTGGCCGAGTTGCCGGCCGAAGTGGTGCAAGTGGTCGAGACCACCGACCGCGCCGCCGTGGGGGCGCTGATCACCATGCCGGAGTACGTCGATGTGATCGTGCCGCGCGGTGGCAAGAGCCTGATCGAGCGTGTCAGCCGTGATGCCAAGGTGCCTGTCATCAAGCACCTGGACGGTGTATGCCACGTGTTCATCGACATCGCCGCCGACCTCGACAAGGCGATCCGTATCGCCGACAACGCCAAGACCCATCGCTACGCGCCGTGCAACACCATGGAAACCCTGCTGGTGCATGCCGGCATTGCCGAGCGCGTGCTGCCGCCGCTGGCTGCCATCTACCGCGATAAGGGTGTCGAGTTGCGAGGCTGCGAGCGCACCCGTGCGCTGTTGGGCGCGGACGTGATCGAGGCGACCGAGCAGGACTGGTACACCGAATACACGGCGCCGATCCTGTCGATCCGCATCGTTGACGACCTGGACCAAGCCATCGAACACATCAATAAGTACGGTTCCAAGCACACCGACGCCATTGTTTCCGAGCATTTCAGCGATGCGCGACGTTTCCTCAACGAAGTGGATTCCGCTTCGGTGATGGTCAACGCCTCGACGCGTTTTGCCGATGGCTTCGAGTATGGCCTGGGGGCGGAGATCGGTATTTCCACCGACAAGCTCCACGCCCGTGGCCCGGTTGGCCTCGAAGGCCTGACCAGCGAGAAGTACGTGGTGTTTGGCGACGGTCATGTGCGCACTTGATGGCTAAACGCATCGGGCTGCTCGGCGGTACTTTCGACCCCGTGCACATCGGCCATTTGCGCAGTGCCCTGGAAGTCGCGGATGCCCTGGCGCTGGATGAGCTGCGCCTGACCCCCAATTTCCGGCCGCCGCATCGCGACACGCCGCAAGTGTCACCGCAACAACGTTTGCAAATGGTACGCCTGGCCGTAGAGGGCATACCGCCGCTGGTGGTGGACGATCGTGAACTCAAGCGCGATAAACCGTCCTACACTGTCGACACCCTGGAACTGATGCGCGCCGAGTTGGCCGCGGATGACCAGCTGTTTCTGCTTTTGGGCTGGGACGCATTTTGCGGCCTGCCCTCTTGGCATCGCTGGGAGGAACTCCTCCAGCATTGCCACATCCTGGTGCTGCAACGCCCGGATGCCGACAGCGAACCGCCGGATGCCTTGCGCAACCTGCTGGCCGCGCGGTCGGTAAGTGACCCCTTGGCCCTGACCGGGCCGAACGGGAATATTGCATTCGTCTGGCAAACCCCGCTTGCGGTGTCTGCCACCCAGATCCGTCAACTGCTGGCCAGCGGGAAGTCGGTACGTTTCCTGGTGCCTGACGCGGTCCTGGCCTACATCGATGCGCACGGGCTTTACCGTGCGTCGAACTGAAAAGGCGCGCTTGAACGCACGAACAGTCGTGCAGCGAGCGCCCGAACATACGAGCAAAACGAGTTTTATATGACGAACAAAGACGTAAGCAAAGTTAAGCGCAAAGGCACCTTCAAAAGCGCCCCGCTGCCGGTCGAAGCCCATGTTGGCCCGGAACTGGCTGGCGAAGAGCTGGTGAAAGTCGCCGTTGCCGCCCTGGAAGACGTGAAGGCCCAGGACATCCAGGTCCTGGACGTACGCGACAAGCAGAGCATCACCGACTTCATGATCATCGCCACCGGTACCTCCAACCGCCAGATCGGCGCGATGCTGGACAAGGTTCGCGAAGCCGTCAAAGCCCAGGGCGTCAAGCCACTGGGTGAAGAAGGCAAGGGCGACAGCGACTGGGTGTTGCTGGACATGGACGACGTGATCGTTCACATGATGACCTCCAACGCCCGCCAGTTCTACGACCTGGAGCGTCTGTGGAAAGGCGCCGAGCAGAGCCGTGCCGCCGATGGCAAGCACCACAGCCCGGAAGTGGGCCACGCACACTTCGACAAGCTCAACAAAGACCAGGAATAAGGAACGGCTGTGCGCCTGCGTCTGATCGCTGTCGGTTCACGCATGCCCAAGTGGGTGGAAGAAGGCTGGCACGAGTATGCCAAGCGTCTGCCCGCCGAGCTGTCGCTTGAGCTGGTGGAAATACCGCTCAATACCCGGGGCAAGAATGCCGACGTGGCGCGTTTTATCCGCCAGGAAGGCGAAGCCATGCTGGCCAAGGTCGGCCCCAACGAGCGCATCGTCACCCTCGAAGTGCACGGCAAGCCCTGGAGCACCGAGCAACTGGCGGTGGAACTGGATCGCTGGCGCCTGGATTCGCGCACGGTCAACTTCATGGTCGGTGGCCCCGAGGGGCTGGCGCCGGAAGTGTGCGCGCGGGCGGATCAGCGCTGGTCGCTCTCGGCGCTGACGCTGCCGCACCCGTTGGTAAGGATTCTGATCGGTGAACAGCTGTATCGCGCCTGGACAGTTCTGTCCGGGCACCCTTACCACAAATAATCTGCGCCCCTCCCGATGACCCAGCCGATCCGCATCAAGGACCATGAGAAAGACGCACGTCTTGTACGTGCGCGCGTGGTGTTTGGCGCGATCATGGTGGTGGCGTTGATTGGGGTGCTGATCGCCCGCCTGTATTTCCTGCAAGTGGTCCAGTACGACTATCACTCCACGCTGTCGGAAAACAATCGGGTGCATGTGCAACCGATTCCACCGACCCGTGGGTTGATCTTCGACCGCAACGGCGTGGTGGTCGCGGATAACCGGCCCAGTTTCAGCCTGAGCATGACCCGCGAACGCTCCGGCGATTGGCAGCAGGTACTCGATGTGATTGTCGAGGTGCTGCAGTTGACCCCGGAAGATCGAGTGGTCTTCGAAAAACGCATGAAGCAGGGGCGGCGGCCATTCGAGCCGGTGCCGATCCTGTTCGAGCTGACCGAAGAGCAGATCGCACGTATCGCGGTCAACCAGTTCCGCCTGCCGGGTGTGGAAGTGGTGGCGCAGTTGGTGCGCCACTACCCGCAAGGGCCGCATTTTGCCCACTCGGTCGGCTATATGGGGCGCATCAACGAAAAAGAGCTCAAAAGCCTCGACCCCGTCAATTACAGCGGCACCCATCATATCGGCAAGACCGGCATCGAGCGTTTCTACGAGCCCGAGCTGCACGGCCAGGTGGGTTACGAAGAAGTCGAGACCAACGCCCGCGGCCGCGTATTGCGCGTGCTCAAGCGCACCGATCCGGTGCCCGGCAAAGACATTGTGCTGAGCCTGGACATCAAGTTGCAGGAAGCGGCCGAGATGGCTCTGGGCGGTCGGCGCGGCGCCGTGGTGGCGCTGGACCCGAAGACGGGTGAAGTGCTGGCCATGGTCAGCCAGCCGAGTTTCGACCCCAACCTGTTTGTCACCGGGATCAGCTTCAAGGCGTACGCCGAGTTGCGCGATTCCATCGACCGGCCATTGTTCAACCGCGTGCTGCGCGGCCTCTACCCGCCCGGCTCGACCATCAAGCCGGCCGTGGCGATTGCCGGCCTGGATGCCGGTGTGGTGACCGCATCGAGCCGGGTCTATGACCCCGGCTATTACATGCTGCCCAACTATGATCACAAATACCGTAACTGGAACCGCACCGGTGACGGCTATGTCGATTTGGATACGGCAATCATGCGGTCCAACGACACCTATTTCTACGACCTGGCCCACAAGCTGGGGATCGATCGTCTGTCTGCCTACATGGGCAAGTTCGGCCTTGGTCAGAAAGTTTCCCTGGATATGTTCGAAGAGTCCCCCGGACTGATGCCATCGCGGGAATGGAAGCGTGCCACCCGACGTCAGGCGTGGTTCCCCGGTGAAACGCTGATCCTCGGGATTGGCCAGGGCTATATGCAGGCAACGCCATTGCAACTGGCCCAGGCGACCGCGCTGGTGGCCAACAAAGGCATCTGGAATCGACCGCACCTGGCCAAGACCATCGAAGGCGAAAAGCCGGTGGATGACAATCCGATTCCGGACATCGTGCTGCGTGACCCGTCCGACTGGACCAAGGTCAACCATGGCATGCAGCAAGTGATGCACGGTGCCCGTGGTACCGCGCGCAAAGCGGCGATCGGCGCGCAATACCGCATTGCCGGCAAGAGTGGTACGGCCCAGGTGGTTGCGATCAAGCAGGGCGAGAAATACGACCGCTCCAAGGTCCAGGAACGCCACCGCGACCACGCGTTGTTTGTCGGCTTTGCCCCGGCGGACGACCCTAAAATCGTCGTGGCGGTGATGGTGGAAAACGGCGAGTCCGGCTCCGGCGTCGCCGCGCCCGTGGTGCGCCAGGTGATGGACGCCTGGCTGCTGGGCCCCGACGGCAGGCTCAAGCCCGAATATGGCGGCCCCCCTTCAACCCCCGAGGTTACGGCCAGTGAAGAGTAATTTTGACCGCATCCTCTCCAGCGAAGACGTGATGCGTCGCCGCGCGACGTTGCTGCAGCGCATGCACATTGATGGCCCGTTGTTGATCCTGCTGCTGACCCTGGCCGCCGGCAGCCTGTTCGTGCTGTATTCGGCCAGTGGTAAAAACTGGGACCTGCTGATCAAGCAAGCGTCCTCGTTTGGCCTTGGCCTGTTGTCGATGGTGGTCATCGCCCAGTTGGAGCCGCGCTTTATGGCGCGTTGGGTGCCGCTGGGGTATGTCGCCGGCGTGTTGCTGCTGGTGGTGGTGGATGTCATGGGCCACAACGCGATGGGGGCGACCCGCTGGATCAACATTCCAGGGGTGATTCGCTTCCAGCCGTCGGAATTCATGAAGATCCTGATGCCGGCCACTATTGCCTGGTATTTGTCCAAGCGCACACTACCGCCGCAGCTCAAGCACGTGGGTATCAGCCTGATCCTGATCGGCGTTCCCTTTGTGCTGATTGTGCGTCAGCCGGACCTCGGCACCTCGCTGCTGATCCTGGCCGGTGGTGCGTTCGTACTGTTTATGGGTGGGCTGCGTTGGCGCTGGATCCTCAGCGTGCTGGCCGCCGCGGTACCTGTGGCGGTGGCCATGTGGTTCTTTTTCATGCACGACTACCAGAAGCAGCGGATCCTCACCTTCCTCGACCCGGAAAGCGACCCGCTGGGTACCGGCTGGAACATTATCCAATCCAAGGCCGCCATTGGTTCTGGCGGAGTATTTGGTAAGGGCTGGTTACTGGGCACCCAATCCCATTTGGACTTTTTGCCCGAAAGCCACACCGACTTCATTATTGCGGTGCTGGGCGAAGAGTTCGGCCTGGTGGGCATTTGCGCGTTGTTGCTGATCTATTTGCTGCTGATCGGGCGGGGCCTGGTCATTACCGCCCAGGCGCAGACGCTGTTCGGCAAATTGCTCGCCGGCAGCCTGACCATGACTTTTTTTGTTTACGTTTTCGTCAACATCGGTATGGTCAGTGGCCTGTTGCCGGTGGTTGGGGTGCCGTTGCCGTTCATTAGCTACGGCGGAACTTCGCTGGTGACATTGCTGTCAGCGTTTGGGGTTTTGATGTCGATTCACACGCATCGCAAGTGGATCGCGCAGGTTTGAATAAGGTGAAGATGTCAATGCAAGTAATGCGCGGCTGGGCGACTCGGCATGCGTCCTGGATGAGCCTGATTGGGCTGCTGGGCGCAACGCAAGAGGCGCTGGCCGGTGACTACGATGGTTCACCCCAGGTCGCCGAATTTGTCGGTGAAATGACCCGCGACTACGGTTTCGCCGGTGAACAACTGATGGGCGTGTTCCGCGAAGCCCAGAAAAAGCAGGCGATCCTGGATGCCATTTCCCGTCCCGCCGAGCGCGTGAAGCAGTGGAAAGAATATCGCCCGATGTTCCTCACCGACGCCCGTGTGGCCCGGGGTGTGGACTTCTGGCGCCAGCATGAGGCCGTGCTGGCCCGCGCCGAGCAGGAATATGGCGTGCCAGCCCAGGTGATTGTCGCGATCATCGGCATCGAAACCTTTTACGGGCGCAATACCGGCAGTTACCGGGTGATCGACGCCTTGTCGACCCTGGGCTTCGACTACCCGCCGCGCGCCGACTTCTTTCGCAAGGAACTGCGCGAGTTCCTGCTGTTGGCCCGCGAAGAGCAACTCGACCCACTGACCCTCAAGGGTTCCTACGCCGGTGCGATGGGCTTGCCGCAGTTCATGCCGAGCAGCTTTCGCGCCTATGCGGTGGATTTTGACGGCGACGGCCATATCAATATCTGGAGCAACCCTGACGACGCCATCGGCAGCGTGGCCAGCTACTTCAAGCGCCACGGTTGGGTCGCCGGCGAGCCGGTCGTGATCCGCGCCGAGGTGACCGGGGACCGCGCCGATGAAGGGCTGACCCAGGGTATCGAACCGGCCAAGACGGTCGGGGAGTTGCGGGCGCTGGGCTGGTCGAGTCAGAATGCGCCACGCGATGACATGCCGGTCACGGCGTTCCGCCTGGAAGGCGAAAATGGCCCTGAATACTGGATGGGCCTGAAGAATTTTTACGCAATCACGCGTTATAACCGCAGTGTGATGTACGCCATGGCGGTGCATCAGCTGTCAGACATGCTTATCCAAGCACGGGGCAACAAGTAATGCGGGCATCGCTGTTCAATCAACCGCTCAAGCTGGTGGCGTTCGCCGCGTTGTCCCTGCTGGTCGTCAGTTGCTCCACCAGCCGGGCGCCGACGCAGAAGTCCGGCGGCACGGCAGTGCGTTCACAGCCGGGCCTGGACATCAACCGCGCGCACAAAGACGGCGCGCCGTGGTGGGATGTCGACGTGTCGAAAATCCCGGATGCCACCCCGACCCTGCACACCGGCCCCTATAAGGCCAACCCTTATACGGTGTTGGGCAAGTCCTATTTCCCGTTGCAGGATTCCAAGACCTACGTGCAATCGGGCACGGCGTCCTGGTATGGCACCAAGTTCCATGGCCAGAACACCGCCAACGGTGAAGTGTATGACCTGTATGGCATGAGCGCGGCGCATAAGACGCTGCCGCTGCCCAGCTACGTACGGGTGACCAACCTGGACAACAACCGCACGGTGATCCTGCGGGTCAACGACCGCGGGCCGTTCTATTCGGACCGCATCATCGACTTGTCCTACGCTGCCGCGAAGAAACTCGGCTATGCCGAAACCGGTACCGCGCGGGTCAAGGTCGAAGGTATCGACCCGGCGCAGTATTGGGCCCAGCGTGGCAAGCCGGCACCGTTGATGCTCAACGAACCGCAGACCCCGCAGCCGCAGGTGACCGCGTCGACCGGCAAGATCGAGCAGTGGACGCCGCCACCGCAGCAGCACGCGCCGGACACGGTGGTTGTGCCCCATGCGGCACCGGGTGCCTCGGCAGCGGGTGGGCAGTACTTGCAGGTCGGCGCTTTCGCCAACCCGGATGCGGCAGAGCTGTTAAGGTCCAAGCTCAGCGGCATGGTCAATGCCCCGGTGTTCATCAGCTCTATCGTGCGTAACCAGCAGACCCTGCACCGCGTGCGCATGGGGCCGATCGGTTCGCCGAGCGAAGTCGCCCAGGTACAGAACAGTGTGCGCCTGGCCAACCTGGGGCAACCCAGTGTAGTGACCGCCGAATAAAAAGATTGATGGTGCGGGCGCGTGCGCGTGCCCGAACCCTGGTTGTTGGCTCTTTGAACAATAAAAACCCGAAGGCAAGGGGAGAGCGGGCAACCGAACACGTGACAGTCTGGTAGCGGGCTGTCTGAATAAGTTTTGCCCGCGAGGGCAAGTTTCCATAAGCAATTTCGAGAGACGGATGAACATCACCACCTTAGCCAAACGCACGTGCCTGCTTCTTTCGCTGATCATCACCCCCGCCGCCTGGGCGGTTGAAATGGTGCCGGCTTCACCGCAACTGGCCGCCAAGGCCTGGGTGCTCATGGATGCCGCCAGCGGCAACGTGTTGGTCGAGAGCAACGGTGACCAGCGCCTGCCGCCGGCCAGCCTGACCAAGCTGATGACCGCCTACATTGCCACCCTGGAAATCCGTCGCGGCCAGATCGGTGAAAACGACCCGGTGACCGTCAGCGAAAACGCCTGGCGTACCGGCGGTTCGCGGATGTTCATCAAGGTGGGTTCGCAAGTCACCGTGAGTGACCTGCTGCACGGCATCATCATCCAGTCGGGTAACGATGCCAGCGTCGCCCTGGCCGAGCACATCGCCGGCAGCGAAGACGCGTTCGCCGACATGATGAACAAAACCGTGGCCGACCTGGGCATGACCAACAGCCACTTCATGAACCCGACCGGCCTGCCGAACCCTGAGCATTATTCGTCGGCTCACGACATGGCGATCCTGGCCCGCGCGATCATTCGTGTCGACCCGGTGCATTACGCGATCTACTCCCAGAAAGAGTTCTTCTGGAACAACATCAAACAGCCTAACCGCAACCTGCTGCTGTGGCGCGACAAGACCGTCGATGGTCTGAAAACCGGCCACACCGACGAAGCCGGCTACTGCATGGTGTCGTCCGCCGTGCGTGATGGCCAACGCCTGATCGCCGTAGTCTTCGGCACCAACAGCGAGCAGGCCCGTGCGGCCGAGACGCAAAAACTGCTGACCTACGGTTTCCGCTTCTTCGAAACCCAGACCTTCTACCAGAAGGGTGCAGAGCTTGCGAGCGCGCCGGTGTGGAAAGGCGCCACCTCGCAAGTCAAGGCCGGCCTGGCCGAAGACCTGACCCTGACCATGCCTAAAGGCCAGCTGAAAAAGCTCGCTGCCAGCATGACCATGAACCCGCAATTGGTTGCGCCAATCGCCAAGGGCGACGTGATCGGTAAAGTCGAAGTCAAGCTGGACGACAAGGTTGTGCACAGCGCCGACCTGATCGCGCTGGACGCCGTCGACGAAGGTGGTATCTTCCGCCGCGTGTGGGATAGCATCCGTCTATTCTTCTACGGCTTGTTCAACTGATAGTGTGCACCTGCAGAGCCCCGTGTTGATCCGACACGGGGCTTTGCCCGTCGCCACGGCTTACGCTTACGAGGCCGTTACGCCATGACCGATAAAGAAGTAAAGGCGCCAAAGATCGAATTCCCGGTAACCGATTACCCTATCAAGGTGATCAGCGACACCGGTGTGGGCCGCAAAGACCAGATTCTCGACATCGTGCGTAAACACGCCACGATCAACGATAACCGTGTGGATGAGCGATCCAGCTCGACCGGTAAATACACCACGATCCAGTTGCACATCGTTGCGACCGGTCAAGACCAGCTCTACGACATCAACAGCGAACTGCGGGCCACCGGCTTCGTGCACATGGTGCTTTGATGTCACAGGTCCTGGGCTTTCGCGAGCTCGGCCAGATGGCTTACGAGCCGGTCTGGCACGCCATGCAGCGCTTCACCAATGAACGCGGCACGTCGGCCCCCGATGAAATCTGGTTGGTGGAGCACCCTGCGGTGTTCACCCAGGGGCAGGCCGGCAAGGCCGAGCATCTGCTGCTTCCGGGCGATATTCCGGTGGTGCAGGTCGACCGAGGTGGCCAAGTGACTTACCATGGCCCCGGTCAGCTTGTCGCTTATCTGTTGCTGGATGTGCGCAAACTGGGCTTTGGTGTGCGTGAACTGGTGAGCCGCATGGAGGCTTGCCTGATTGAACTGCTGGCCAGTTACGGCGTGACCGCCATGGCCAAGCCGGATGCACCGGGTGTGTACGTCGACGGCGCGAAAATCGCCTCCCTGGGGCTGCGCATTCGTCACGGTTGTTCCTTTCACGGCCTGGCCCTGAATGTGGACATGGACCTGGCGCCGTTCCGGCGGATCAACCCGTGTGGCTATGCCGGGTTGGCGATGACACAGTTGAGCGACCACGCGACACCGATTAAATTTGCCGAGGTAAGTGCCCGGCTGCGCGCGCAGCTCGTCAAACACCTCGACTATGCTGAGCAGACGACCCTTACGGGCGGAATCGACTGACTATGACTACTGATGCAGTGCAAACCATGATCCCGACGCTGGACGTCACCGAGCGTCCGGCTGCGGCCCCGCGTGCCAAGGTGGAAGCCGGCGTCAAGCTGCGCGGCGCCGAGAAGGTTGCACGCATCCCGGTGAAGATCATTCCGACCACCGAACTGCCGAAGAAACCCGACTGGATCCGCGTGCGCATCCCGGTTTCGCCGGAAGTCGACCGTATCAAGGCGCTGCTGCGCAAACACAAGCTGCACAGCGTGTGCGAAGAGGCGTCCTGCCCGAACCTCGGCGAGTGCTTCTCCGGCGGCACCGCGACCTTCATGATCATGGGTGATATCTGCACGCGTCGTTGCCCGTTCTGTGATGTCGGCCACGGCCGGCCGAAGCCACTGGACGTCAACGAGCCAGAAAGCCTGGCCATCGCCATCGCCGACCTCAAACTCAAATACGTGGTGATCACCTCGGTAGACCGCGATGACCTGCGCGACGGCGGTGCCCAGCACTTTGCCGACTGCATCCGCGAAATCCGCAAACTGTCGCCGAACGTGATGCTCGAAACCCTGGTCCCGGACTACCGTGGCCGTATGGACGTGGCGCTGGAAATCACCGCCGCCGAGCCACCGGACGTGTTCAACCACAACCTGGAAACCGTGCCGCGCCTGTACAAGGCCGCGCGTCCGGGTTCGGACTACCAGTGGTCGCTGACCCTGCTGCAGAAATTCAAGCAGATGATGCCGCACATCCCAACCAAGTCCGGGCTGATGCTGGGCCTGGGCGAAACCGACGAAGAAGTCATCGAAGTCATGAAGCGCATGCGCGAGCACGACATCGATATGCTGACCCTGGGCCAGTACCTGCAACCGTCGCGCAGCCACTTGCCGGTGCAGCGTTTCGTGCACCCGGACACCTTCGCCTGGTTCGCCGAGGAAGGCTACAAGATGGGCTTCAAGAACGTCGCTTCTGGCCCGCTGGTGCGTTCTTCGTACCACGCCGACGAACAGGCCAAGCTGGTCAAGGCGAGCCTGGTTTCGTAAAAAATCTGTGCCACACCGCAGATCCAATGTGGGAGGGGGCTTGCCCCCGATAGCAGGGTGTCAGGCACTTATCTGTCACTGATACACCGCTATCGGGAACAAGCCCCCTCCCACATTTCGTTGCGCGTTAATTAGGGAGAGTTGTGTATGACCGCCGCCGTTCCAGCCCTTCGTGCTGAAGGCACCATCGCACTGATCGCGCCCGCCGGCCCCGCCGCGCTGGACGTTGAAAAGGCCGGGCAATGGATGCGCGCCCGCGGCTACGACCTGCATATCTTTCCTGGCGTCTACGAGCGCGACGGGTATCTTGCCGGCAGCGATGCAGTGCGCCTGCGCGACCTGCATGCCGCTTTCGCCAATCCCGATATCGATGCGATCTTCTGCCTGCGTGGTGGCTACGGCACGCCACGGCTGCTCGACGCGTTGGATTTCGACCTGCTGCGCGCCAACCCCAAACCATTGGTGGGCTACAGCGACATCACCGCCTTGCACCTGGCGATCAACCGCTACGCCGGGTTCGTGACCTTTCACGGCCCGATGCTTAATGCCGATCTGCTGGGCAACAAACAGCCCCCCACCGAGTCATCCCTGTTCAGCCTGCTACGCGGTGACCTTGGCGCCGGTAGTGTGCTCGCGCACCCGGTTGCCTACCCGTTGACCACCCTTGAGCCGGGCATCGCCTGTGGGCGCTTGCTGGGTGGCAACTTGTCGATGATTGCGGCCGTCATGGGCACGCCTTACGAAATCGACGCTGAAGGCATCATTCTGTTTATCGAAGACGTTAACGAGCCGATCTACCGCATCGACCGCTTGCTGACGCATCTGCGCCTGTCGGGCAAGTTCGCTCAGATCGCCGGTGTGCTGGTGGGCGATGTTGCCGGTGTGGATAACGCCGCGTTGCAGCGGCTGCTGAAACAGACCTTCGCGCCGCTGCGCATTCCGGTGTTGTCCGGCTGGCGCAGCGGGCATTGTGATCCGAACCTGACGTTGCCGCTGGGCGCGCAGGTGCGGTTGGATGCGGGGGAGCAGCGGGTGGTGTTGGAGCAGGACGTGGTCGTGAGGTCCTGAATCGGTTGCTGACTGCTGAACCGCATCGGGGGCAAGCCCCCTGCCACATGGACGCGCGCACTGTGGATGCGGTCAATGTGGGAGGGGGCTTGCTCCCGATAGCAGTAGGCGTCATAAGCCAATCTATCGGCCCTGCAACGACTCCAGCAATTTCACCGTTGGATACCCGTCCGCCGGCCAGCCCAGTGCCTGCTGCGCCGCACGAATCGCCTTACGCGTATTGGCGCCGATAATCCCGTCCGGGTTACCCGCGTCGTAGCCGTTGGCGCTGAGCGCCGTTTGCAAATCGATACGCTGGGAGCGGCTCAGCGGCAGCTCATCCTTGGGCCAATCGCCGCGAATCACACCACCGCCACCAAACCGCTCCGACAGCAGGCCAACGGCCAGCGCGTAGGACGACGAGTTGTTGTACTTGAGGATTGCCCGGAAGTTATCCAATACCAGGAACGCCGGGCCACGGTAGCCCGCAGGCAGCAGCAGGGCGGCCGACAGTTGGTCGACGTTGGGCGGCAGGCTGGCCCCGGCTGGCAACTGGATGCCCAGTTTCAGCCATTCGGCTACGCTTTTGCGCACGCCACCGTCGGCCAGTGCGTAATCGAAGTTCGCTGGCAGTTGTTGCACCTCGAAGCCCCACGGCTGGCCTTTCTGCCAGCCGGAGCTTTGCAGGTAGTGCGCGGTAGACGCGAGGGCGTCGGCTGGGCTGTTCCAGATGTCGCGGCGGCCGTCGCCGTCGAAATCCACGGCGTGGGTGTTGTAAGTGGTCGGGATAAATTGCGTCTGGCCCATCGCACCGGCCCAGGAGCCTTTCATCTGGTCGGCCTGGATGTCGCCGTGCTGGATGATCTGCAGCGCCGCCAGCAGTTGCGCCTGGGCAAATGCCGGGCGACGGCCTTCATAGGCCAGGGTCGCCAGCGATCGGATCACTGAGTTATTGCCCTGGAACTGACCGAAGTTGCTCTCCATGCCCCATACCGACACCAGCGCCTGGCGGTCCACGCCATAACGTTGCTCGATGCTTTGCAGGATGTCGGCGTACTTGATCAGCAGTGCCTGGCCGTTACGCACACGCACTGGTGACAGGGCGCCGTCGAGGTATTGCCACACAGGGCGGGAAAATTCCGGTTGGCTGCGGTCGGCACGAATCACCGCCATGTCCGGGGTGACGTTGGCGAAGGCGTTATCGAAGACGGCTGGGGTAATCCCGGCTTTCAGCGCATCCACGCGAAAGCCTGCCTGCCATTCGGCGAAAGTCTGGGTCGGTTGGATATCGAGATTGTCCACGGCCAGCGGGGCTACGACAGCGGGTGCTACCACCGGGGCGGCCTGGAGCTTGGGGAGTGGTTGGGCGTCGGCGGCGGTGGGTTTTTCGGCGCAGGCGACAAGCAGAATGAGGCTGGAGGCAGCGATCAGTTGGCGAAGGTGCCAACGACGAGAAAGACTAGAGGGCATGCACAGGTCCAGGGATTACAAATCAGGTACAGACCTTATCATGCCAGAGGGGCGCTTGCCTTCAGGCAGCCAGAAAGTAAGAAGCCTCCCAGCTATTAGACTGGAAGGCTTCGCGGCGGTAGCTGCCTTTGCCCTTGCCGGCGCGTTCCTGACGGCTGCGGAACAGTGGCTGGGCGATGATGGATTTGGCCTTGTTGGGGCCATGCTTGGATGGCTTTTTGCTCATGCTGATTACTCTCATGGGGTGGTTTGAACGGCGCAAATAATCTGCCTAAGTCAGGTCGCTGTAAAGCCCATGAATGGTAAACACAATCAAAAATGTAGAAGGGGCAGTTGTCTTGAGGTTACTCGGCAGGCAGTGCCAGGCGCTGACCGGCCATCAGCAGCGACAAACGGCTGAGGCTCATCCATGGCGAACCGGCCGCCTGGCCCTTGATCTGCGCATCAATGCGCTGAGCCTCCAGCAAGAGCTGCGCCCAGCGTTGCGCCGAGTGCCGTTGCAGGGCTTTGCTCATCAAGGGTTTGCGCTTGTCCCATACCGGCGGCCTGGCCTGGCTGAAGCACTTGTCGAGCGGCGTTCCCTGGCTGTATTGCAGGGAAATATTGGCCAGCACCCGTAACTCGCGCGCCAAGGCCCAGAGAATCACCGGTGGCTCCACGCCTTCGCCGCGCAGGCCTTCGAGCATGCGCAGGGCATGCGCGGGTTCGCCGTTAAGGATCGCATCCACCAACCCGAACACGTCAAAACGCGCACTGTCTGCCACGGCGCCCTGGACGGTTTCGACAGTAATCTGCCCATCTTCGGCCATCAGCTTGAGCTTTTCGATTTCCTGGGCGGCGGCAAGCAGGTTGCCTTCGACCCGGGCCGCGATCAGCTCGACCGCGTCTTGAGTCGCGGACAGCCCCGATTGCGACAGGCGCTGGCGAATCCATTGCGGTAACTGATTGCTGTCCACCGGCCAGATCTGGATGAACTGGGTCTGTGTCCCTTCCACCAGGGCCTTGCCCCACTTGGTTTTCTGCGCGCTGCCGTCGAGCTTGGGCAGGCTGATCAGCAGCACTGTGTCGTCCGCGGGGCGTGCGCAGTATTCCATCAAGGCCGCCGCGCCTTTGTCACCGGGCTTGCCCGAAGGCAGGCGCAGTTCCAGCAGGCGCTTTTCGGCAAACAGCGACATGCTCGCGCCGGCTTGCAGCAGCGTGCCCCAGTCGAAACTGGCGTCGGCGCTGAACACCTGGCGTTCATCAAAGCCTTGTTGGCGGGTGGCAAGGCGGATGGCGTCCGCGGCTTCCTGGCACAGCAGCGGGTCATCTCCGCTGACAATGTAGACGGGCGCAAGGCCACCTTGCAGGTGTTTGGCGAGTTGGGTGGGTGCGAGTTTCATAGGCAGGGCGAACGGGGCGCCTGTGGCGCCCCGTCTGGCTTACTCGACAGGGACTTCAACAGGCGATTGTTTCGGCGTGTTGTCTTCGTACTCTTTGGCGGCCTTCAACGCGTCGGCATCAGCCTTGGCCTTGTTGTCAGCCGCTTGCTGCAAGGTTTCGAGTTGTTCCGGGGTCAGCATCGACAGGCGCAGGACCAGGCGTTGCACCAGCTCGCGACGCATTTCCTTGCGAACCTGGGTGACTTCGGAATCCGAACCCACCAGGTTGTTACCGTCGTGGCTGACGATTTTTTGTATCTGGATCTTGTCACCCATCAATGGCTGATGGTCGCGGCCCTGGATCTCGAAGTTCAGTTCGGTGCTCACTTCGACATCGGACGCACGCCCGGCGCTGGCGTAGCTCAGGTTACGCTGGGTTTCTTTCTCGTTGGCCAGGAACAGCTTGTAGGTCGCGCCGGTGTAGACGTGCACGCCGCTGCTTTTTAGGACCTGGCGCAATTGGGTGACAGTCTCGCTGTAGGCGTCGCGGGCGCTGACGTCCAGTTCCTTGATCGTCAGGTCGGTAGTGCCGGTGCCGCGCAGCTGGAAGCCGCAAGCGCTCAGCAGTACGGCCAGGCCCATAACCAGCAGGTTGCGTTTGATCATTTTGTTGCTCCCCTTGAAACCATGTGGGCCTTATCGAGGCCCTGAAGGCTTTGTTCGGCGCAGGGCTCAAGCCCTGCGCCCGATCCGATTAGCTAGCGACGATATTGACCAGTTTGCCAGGCACCACGATCACTTTGCGGATCGTCAGGCCTTCGGTGAAGCGCAGCACGTTCTCGTTGCAGCGTGCGGCCGCTTCGACTTCTTCGCGGCTGGCGCTGGCCGGCATGTCGATATGGCCACGCAGTTTACCGTTGACCTGGATAACCAGTTGCAGCGTGTCCTGTACCAGGGCGCTGTCATCCTGTACCGGCCAGCGCGCATCGATGACCGCGTCGCTGTGGCCCAGGCGGTTCCACAGTTCGTGACTGATGTGCGGCGTGATCGGCGCCAGTAGCAGGGTGACTGTTTCCAGGCCTTCCTGTACCAGTGCGCGGTCTTGTTCGGTGACCTGCGGGGCTTTTTCCAGCACGTTCATCAGGGTCATCACCTGGGCGATGGCGGTGTTGAACTTGTGGTTCTGGCCCACGTCCTGGCTGGCTTGCTTGATGGCCAGGTGAGTGCTGCGGCGAATGGCTTTCTGCTCGTCGTTCAGGGCCGCCACGTCCAGCTTGGCCGGCAGGCCCTGGCTGACATGGGCGTGCGCCAGGCGCCAGACGCGCTTGAGGAAACGGTGCGAACCTTCGACGCCGGAGTCGGACCATTCGGCGCTCATGTCGGGCGGCGAGGCGAACATCATGAACAGGCGGCAAGTGTCGGCACCGAACTGATCGATCATCGACTGCGGATCGACGCCGTTGTTCTTCGACTTGGCCATCTTCTCGGTGCCGCCGATTTCCACCGGCAGGCCGTCGGCGATCAGCTTGGCGCTGATGACCTTGGCTTTGCTGTCGCGCTCAAGTTGGACATCCGCCGGGTTGAACCAGGTGTAGGCGCCATTGGCTTCGCGGCGATAGTAAGTCTCGGCGATCACCATGCCCTGGGTCAGCAGGTTCTTGAACGGTTCGTTGGAGGTCACCAGGCCTTCGTCACGCATCAGCTTGTGGAAGAAGCGCGCGTACAGCAGGTGGAGGATGGCGTGTTCGATACCGCCGATGTACTGATCCACCGGCAGCCAATGGTCGGCCGCGGATTTCTCGACCAGGCCGCCCTCGTAGTGCGGCGAGGCGTAGCGCGCGTAGTACCACGACGACTCGACGAAGGTGTCCATCGTGTCGGTTTCGCGCTTGGCCGGCGCGCCGCATTTCGGGCAACTGCACTCGTAGAACTCAGGCATGCGCGCCAGTGGCGAACCGGCGCCGTCCGGCACCACGTCTTCCGGCAGCACGACCGGCAGTTGGTCTTCCGGTACCGGCACGTCGCCGCAGGTGTCGCAGTGGATGATCGGGATCGGGCAGCCCCAGTAGCGTTGGCGGCTGATACCCCAGTCGCGCAGGCGGAACTGGGTGCGCGAGGCACCGAGGTTTTTCTTGATCAGCGCCACTTCGATGGCGTCGAAGGCACCTTGGAAGTCCAGGCCGTCGAACTCGCCGGAGTTGATCAAAGTGCCGTGCTCGCCGTAGGCGTCCTGCCACGGGGCCGGGTTGGTGTTGCCCGAGCTGGTACGCACTACCGATTTGATCGGCAGGTTGTACTGGGTGGCGAATTCGAAGTCGCGCTCGTCGTGGGCCGGTACGGCCATGACGGCGCCATCGCCGTAGTGCATCAGCACGTAGTTGGCGACCCATACCGGCAGTTTCTCCGCCGTCAATGGGTGCTCGACGAACAGCCCGGTCGGCAGGCCTTTTTTCGCTTGGGTGGCGACGTCGGCTTCGGCCACGCTGCCGCCTTTGCATTCGGCGATGAACGCGGCAAGCTCAGGGTTGTTCTGTGCGGCTTGGGTGGCCAGCGGGTGTTCGGCGGCCACGGCGACGTAGGTCGCGCCCATCAGGGTATCCGGGCGGGTGGTGAAGACCTTGAGGGCACCGGCCTCGCCGATCGAGTCGACGTTGTACGGGAACTGTACTTCCATGCCCTTGGATTTGCCGATCCAGTTGCGCTGCATGGTCTTGACCTGTTCAGGCCAGCCCGGCAGGTCATCGAGGCCCGACAAGAGCTCATCGGCGTAGGCGGTGATCTTGAAGTAGTACATGGGGATCTGGCGCTTTTCGATCACCGCGCCGGAACGCCAGCCGCGACCGTCGATCACCTGTTCGTTGGCCAGTACGGTCTGGTCGACCGGGTCCCAGTTCACGGTGCCGTTCTTGCGATAGATCACGCCTTTTTCGAACAGGCGTGTGAACAGCCATTGCTCCCAGCGGTAGTAGTCCGGCTTGCAGGTGGTCACTTCGCGGGACCAGTCCACCGCCAGGCCCAGGCTGCGCAGTTGGGTCTTCATGTAGGCGATGTTCTCGTAGGTCCACTTGGCGGGAGCTACGTTGTTTTTCATCGCGGCGTTTTCCGCCGGCATGCCGAAGGCGTCCCAACCCATGGGTTGCAGGACATTCTTGCCTTGCATGCGCTGGTAACGGGAAATCACGTCACCGATGGTGTAGTTGCGCACGTGCCCCATGTGTAGCTTGCCGCTGGGGTAAGGGAACATCGATAGGCAGTAGTAAGTCTCCTTGCCCGGCTGTTCACTGACTTCAAAGGACTTTTGCTCGTCCCAGAAGGTTTGGGCGGCATTTTCTATTTCACGGGGCTGATATTGTTCGTGCATGGCTACTTTTGAACTGAATAGGGGTGGCCTAATCCTCTTCGGAGCATTGTCCAGGTAGATCGACACCAAAAAGCGGCGCGTCCGTGCCCAAACCTTGCGGGAAGTGGAGTTACAGGAAGCGCCGTAGCATACATGACCCCACTCTATCGAGGGAAACCCTGATTGCGCGGTCGAGGCCGTCTGTCGCGGCGCCAGGCAGGCGCAGCCACGGGGACTACGCTGTTTATTGGGGAGCAAGTCTTTCTTCAATGAGGTGAGGGGATGGTTGAATCGCAGCGAACCGCAACGAAACCGGAAATCTACGAAGGATTGATCGACCGATTGGGTCGTGCATTGGATGCAGCGAGGACTGCGGGCCGATTGCGTGATGAGCGGCCTGTGGAGTTGGAACTGCGCGGGTTGAGCCGCGCGGAGCTGGAGTTGATCAAGGCTTATCTGGAACGCAACAAGCGCAGTGCGCCTCCCTGGGTGGCAACCCCGCCAGCCAAAGAGCCCACGCACTCTGCCAAGGTGGTGTGGCTCAAGGACTTGCCGGCCGGCCGTGGCCCGGAAACACTCCGGTCCGCCCGCTACAAGTAATTCACTCCCCGCGCAGCCGCACCCGCGTGTATGTCACTGTAAAGATTGTCGCTAAACCCCGTTACACCTTAGGCTTCGGGCATCTTTGGAGATGCCCGATGCCTATTCGTTACTTCATCAAACAACTGCTCCTGCCGCCCGGCATTCTTTTGCTGCTGCTGGCGTTTGCCTGGTGGTTTCGCCGCAGTCGCCCACGGTTGGCGGGCTGTTGCTTCGCCTTGGGCCTGGGCGGCATGTGGTTGGTCAGTTTGCCGGTGATGGTGGAGTGGGGCGCGCGTGCCCTGGAGACCGAGCCGCCATTGGCGCCCGAGCAGTGGGCGACACTGGCGCAGCGTGCCGACGCCATTGTGGTGCTGGGGTCGGGGCGCGAGCGTGGGGACCCGGCGTGGGGCAGCGACCAGCCTACCGGTGTCGGCCTGGAGCGCCAGCGCTATGCCGCGCGACTGGCCAAGGCCTCCGGGTTGCCGGTGCTCACCACAGGCGGCTTGCATTACGGTACGCCGCCCAGCGAGGCGCAGTTGATGGCGGTGTCGATGCAGGACGATTTCGGCGTGAGCGTGCGCTGGAAGGAAGAGCGCAGCCGCACCACCTGGGAAAACGCGCAGATGAGCGCTGAAATCCTATTGCCGGCGGGCGTCAAGCGCGTGGTGGTTGTGTCTCAGGCCTGGCACATGTCGCGGGCGGTTTGGAGTTTTGAAAAGGCTGGCCTCACCGTGGTGCCGGCGCCTGTGGGGTTCCTGGGCGTGGACAACGCCCGGCCGCTGGGCGGCTGGATGCCGGAGTTCAAGGCGGTGTGGCAGAGCGGGCAGTTGATCAACGAGGCGGTGGGGCAGGTGGGTTATCGGTTGTTCTATCGCTGACCCTACTGATTAAAATGCAAAAAATGTGGGAGGGGGTTTGCCCCCTCCCACATTGAGTCAGACAGTTTTGGCCATCCGGGCCGCCAGCAGCGCCCAGCCAAACAGCACCAGGCACACAATAATCAACGGCCACGAACGCCATTGCAGGTACGGCGTGAGGTCGTGCATCGGCACTACTTCGCCATACAGGATGCCGCGTTCGAACTGCGGGATCTGCGCCGTGATCTGCCCAAACGGGTTGATCAGCCCGGTCACGCCATTATTGGTGGCGCGGATCATCCAGCGGCCGGCCTCCAGCGCGCGCATCTGCGCCATTTGCAAATGTTGCAACGGACCGATCGAGCGGCCGAACCAGGTGTCGTTGCTGATGGTCAGCAGCAGGTCGCTCTGGGCCGAGAGGCTGGCGGCGAATTCCGGGTACACCACTTCGTAGCAAATGAACGGCGCGATCTGATAGCCCTTGGCCTGCAACATGGCCTGGTCAGCGGGGCCGCGGGCGAAGTCCGACATCGGCAGATCGAAGAAGGCGATCAGCCCGCGCAGCATGTCCTGCAGCGGTACGTACTCACCGAAAGGCACCAGTTTCTGCTTCAAGTAGGTGCCGTCGCCTTCACCCACCACGGTGATGCCGTTGAAGTAGCGCTTCTGATGATGCACTTCCTGGCGAATGGGTACCCCGGTGATCAGCGCGGTATGCCGGTCGGCGGCGAACTTGCCCATCATGCCCAGGTAGCCCTCTACCGATTCCTTGAGCACCGGCACGGCGGTTTCCGGCCAAACCAGCAGGTCGACGGGCTTGGACGTGAAGCTCATGTCGCGGTACAGGGCCAATTGCGCGTTGAGCTGCTGCGGGTCCCATTTCATGCTTTGTTCGACGTTGCCCTGAATGGCCGCCACGGTGAGTGGGGCGCCGGAAGGGCTGGTCCAGGCGTGATGCTTGAGGGCCAAGCCGATAGCCCACGGCGCAACCAACAGCACCAGGCCCGCACCGATAAAAGCATTGCGCTTGGCGGCCAGCAGGCGCGGCAGGTTGCACAGCAAGGCGGCCGTGAGTGCCAGGGCAAAGGAAATCAGCCACATGCCGCCCACGGGCGCCAGGCCGGTGAGCGGGCCATCGAGTTGGCTGTAACCGGAATACAACCACGGGAAACCGGTGAGGAACCAACCGCGAAAGGCTTCCTGGCCCACCCATAACGCGGCGAACGTCAGCGCATCCGCCAACGGCGCTTCATTGCGACGTAACCAGCGTGCCCATAACCAGGCTGGCAGGGCGAAGAACCAGGCGATGGCGGCGGTAAACAACAGCATCAAAAAGCCAGCCAGCAGCACCGAAGCGCCACCGAAGTGGTGAATGCTGTAGTAGATCCAACTGGTGCCGGCGCCAAACAGGCCGAAACCGAAACACCAGCCACGGCCAAGCGCCTGACGCGGGGTGAGTTCCCGCAAGCCCACGTAGAACAATCCCGCCGCCACCAGTGCAAACGGCCACAGATCGAACGGCGCCAGCGCCAGGGTGGTGATGGCGCCGGCCACCACGGCCAGCAAGTTACCGGGCCAGCCGGGTGCGATCAAACGGCGCATGTCAGTCCTTAGCGGGCAATAGGTGTCAGGCGAATCAAGTGGATCCTGCGGCTGTCCGCATTCAGGATGCGGAAGCGATAGGCGCCGATCTCGGTGGTTTCGTTACGCTTGGGCAGATGGCCAAACGCATTCATCACCAGGCCGCCAACGGTGTCGAACTCATCGTCGGAGAATTCGCTGTCGAAGAACTCGTTGAAGTTCTCGATCGGCGTCAGCGCCTTGATCAGGAAGTCACCGCTGGGCAGCGGCTTGATGTAGCTGTCTTCTTCGACGTCGTGTTCGTCTTCGATGTCGCCGACGATCTGTTCCAGCACGTCTTCGATGGTCACCAGGCCCGCCACGCCGCCGTATTCGTCGATCACAATGGCCATGTGATTGTGGTTGGCGCGAAATTCGCGCAGCAGCACATTCAGGCGCTTGGATTCGGGGACGAACGTGGCCGGACGCAGCAGGTCCTTGATGTTGAAGCTGTCACCGTTCTCCTTGAGGATCAGCGGCAGCAGGTCCTTGGCCAGCAGGACACCCATGACGTCGTCATGGCTTTCACCAATGACCGGGTAGCGCGAGTGCGCCGAGTCGATCACGGCCGGGAGGAACTCCCGTGGAGTCTGGGTCGCCTTGATGCTGATCATCTGCGAGCGCGGGACCATGATGTCACGCACTTGCAGGTCAGCCACCTGGATGGCGCCTTCGACGATGGCCAGCGCTTCGCTGTCCAGCAACTTGTTCTGATGGGCCTCGCGCAGCAGCTCCAGCAGCTCCTGGCGGTTTTTCGGCTCGTGGGCAAAAGCCTGGGTCAGTTTACCCAGCCACGACTTCTGCCCGTTGCTCGATCGGTCTTCGCTCATAGCGATTACTCTGAATCCTTTATCGTTACAGTTAGTAGGTGATGTTCAAGCTTCGTCAGCTGCATACGGGTCGGGATGACCCAGTTCTGCAAGCAACGTTCGTTCCAGTGCTTCCATTTCCTCGGCTTCCTCATCGTCTATATGGTCGTAACCCAAGAGATGCAAGCAACCGTGAATGACTAGATGAGCCCAGTGGGCTTCAAGTTCCTTGTTTTGCTCCTTCGCCTCACGCTCGACGACCGCGACGCAGATCACCAGATCGCCCAGCAAGGGAATGTCCAGTAACTCATCGGGTACGTCGGCGGGGAAGGACAGCACGTTGGTCGCGTAGTCCTTCTGGCGCCAGGTGTGGTTGAGTTCGCGGCCTTCTGGCTCGTCCACCAGGCGGATGGTCAGTTCCGAGTCGGCGCTGCGCTGGCGCAGGGCCAGCTCGCACCATTGGCGAAACTGCGCTTCGCTGGGGGCGGGCGCGTCGCTGGCCAGTTGCAGGTCTAGCTCAAGCATCGCGGCGAACGTCCTTTGACAGCCCGTCATCACGGTGTTCGAAGCGCTCGTAGGCCTCGACGATGCGCTGCACCAACGGGTGGCGCACCACGTCCTTGGGCATGAAGTGCGTAAAGCTGATGCCCGGCACGTCCTTGAGCACCTCGATCACCTGGCCCAGGCCCGACTTGGTGCCCTTGGGCAGGTCGACCTGGGTGATGTCGCCGGTGATCACGGCAGTGGAGCCGAAACCGATGCGGGTCAGGAACATCTTCATCTGCTCGACGGTGGTGTTCTGGCTTTCGTCGAGGATGATGAAGCTGTTGTTCAGCGTACGGCCGCGCATGTAGGCGAGCGGGGCGATCTCGATCACCTGGCGCTCGATCAGCTTGGCCACGTATTCGAAGCCGAGCATCTCGTAGAGCGCGTCGTAGAGCGGGCGCAGGTACGGGTCGATCTTCTGGGCCAGGTCGCCGGGCAGGAAGCCGAGCTTTTCACCGGCTTCAACCGCTGGGCGCACCAGCAGGATGCGGCGTACTTGCTCGCGCTCCAGGGCATCGACCGCGCAGGCCACGGCCAAGTAGGTCTTGCCGGTACCGGCCGGGCCGATGCCGAAGTTGATGTCGTTGCCGAGGATTTCCTTGACGTAGCGCTGCTGATTCAAGCCGCGAGGGCGAATCATGCCTTTTTTGGTGCGCAGGGCCACGCTGGCTTCGGCCACGGGATTGTTGGCCAGGTCTTCCACGGCGGACTCTTGCAGGTACAAGTGCACCGTTTCCGGCGACAGTTCACTGCCTTTGGTCTCGCGATAGAGACGACGCAGCAGGTTCTCTGCGGACGTGGTGTGTTGGGGTTCACCAATAAGCTCGAACTGATTGCCGCGGTTGCGGATCTCGATGCTCAGGCGTTGTTCGATCAGACGCAGGTGCTCGTCGAACTGTCCGCACAGATTGGCGAAACGGCGAGCCTCAAACGGCTCGAGGAGAAAACGATGGGGTTCTACTATGGGTGCGTTCAAGGTCGCTTTTAGCCGCCCTTTGGCTGTTGATGTGAAAGAGAGAATAACGCCAGTGGCGCGGGTGCGAAAGCACTTACGTCATCGCAATGCTGCACGGTTCCAATGTGGGAGGGGGCTTGCTGCCGATAGCAATGGGGCAGTCAGTACATTTGATACTGACACACCGCTATCGGGAGTAAGCCCCCTGCCACACTGGATCACATTTATTGCACCAGCGAGCCGCGCAACGAGTGCGGTTGCGCCGCATCGATATGCACATCGGCAAACTGGCCGATCAAGGTCGGGTTGTCGCAGCGGAAATTGACGATGCGATTGTTCTCGGTGCGGCCCTGCAATTCACCGGGGTCTTTTTTGGAGTAATCGGTCACCAGAATGCGCTGGATCGAACCGACCATTTGTCGGCTGATCTCGAAGCCCTGCTGGTTCAAGCGATGTTGCAGCGCATTTAGCCGTTCCTTCTTCAGCGCCTCCGGTGTTTCGTCCAGCAGGTCGGCCGCCGGTGTGCCTGGGCGCTGGCTGTAGACGAACGAGTAGGAAAAGTCGAAACCAACGTCTTCGATCAGCTTCATGGTTTGCTGGAAGTCTTTCTCGGTTTCGCCGGGGAAGCCGACGATAAAGTCCGAACTGATGCAGATGCCCGGCACCGCTGCGCGTAACTTGCGCAGTTTGGATTTGTATTCCAAGGCCGTGTGGTTGCGCTTCATCGCCGACAGAATGCGGTCCGAACCCGATTGCACCGGCAAGTGCAGGTGCTTGACCAGTTCCGGTACCTCGGCGTGAGCCTGGATCAGGCTGTCGGAGAACTCCAGCGGGTGCGAGGTGGTGTAGCGAATGCGTTCGATACCGTCCACCGCCGCCACCACGCGGATCAGTTCCGCCAGGTCGGCCAGGCGCCCGTCATGGGTCTGGCCACGATAGCCGTTGACGTTCTGGCCGAGCAGGGTCACCTCGCGCACGCCGTTTTCGGCCAGGTGGATGATTTCCGACAGCACGTCGTCAAACGGCCGGCTGACTTCTTCGCCACGGGTGTAGGGCACCACGCAGAACGTGCAGTACTTGCTGCAACCTTCCATGACCGACACATAGGCGCTTGGCCCGTCGATGCGTGGCTCGGGCAAATGGTCGAATTTTTCGATTTCGGGGAACGAGACGTCAACCTGCGGCAGCTTGGTAACGCGGGCGGCGTCGATCATTTCCGGCAGGCGGTGCAGGGTTTGCGGGCCGAACACCACATCTACGTAGGGGGCGCGATCGCGGATGGCGGCGCCTTCCTGGCTGGCCACGCAACCGCCGACAGCGATCACCATGTCCGGGTTGGCCAGTTTCAGTTCACGCCAGCGACCCAGTTGCGAGTACACACGGTCCTGGGCCCGTTCGCGGATCGAGCAGGTATTGAGCAGGATCACGTCGGCATCTTCGGCGCGGGCGGTGACTTCCAGGGCCTGGTGTTCGCCCAGCAGATCAACCATGCGCGAGCTGTCGTACTCGTTCATTTGGCAACCGTGGGTTTCGATATAAAGCTTCTTGGCCATGGGAATCGTCAACTGGTGGTAAAGAACCGCGCATTATAGGGGGCATGCCCATTGGTTCCTAGCGTTGTGCATCGGGTGCCATGCTATAGTTCGCGCCCTCTTTTATATCCCCGATGTGTTATTCGCCCACCATGACCAAACGTGAAGCTCCAATCTACAAGGTGATTTTCCTCAACCAGGGCCAGGTGTTCGAAATGTACGCCAAGCAGATCTATCAAAGTGATCTGTGGGGCTTCCTGGAGGTGGAAGAGTTCGTCTTTGGCGAGCGCACCCAGTTGGTCGTCGACCCGGGCGAAGAAAAGCTCAAGGCTCAGTTCGAAGGCGTTGTGCGCAGTTTTGTGCCGATGCATTCAATTGTGCGCATCGACGAAGTGGAGCGCCTGGGCACGCCGAAAATCAGCGAGGCGCGGGGCGTGAGCAATGTCATGCCGTTTCCGATGCCGATGCCTGAGAAGTAAGGCTGGTGGGTCAGGGCAGGGGCGAGAAGGGCGAGCGCCCATCGGCGCTCTGCAATTCCTGCAGGTAGTTGCGGAAAATCTGCCCCAGCACCTGGGTCGCCACTTCCAGTTCATCGCGTTGCATGTGCTCGGCGACCTCGTCGGCGGTGTCCAGCGCGTCTTCGGCGCCGTTGACCGCGGCCATTTTCAGCACGATGTACGCCTGAACGTTATTGGCCGGTACGCCTTCACCTTTGAAGAACATGGTGCCGAGCTGGAACTGTGCCTGGGCGTGGCCCTGCAACGAGGCTTTCTCGAAGTAACTCAAGGCCTTGTTAAGGTCACGGGCGGGGTTTTTGCTGTCGTGGTAGTACTCGCCCAACTCGTATTGCGCCTGCGCATCCCCACCGTCGGCCTGCTTCTGGCACGCGCTCAGGGCTTCGGCCTGGCTGTCCGGCTGGGTATTGAGGGTGCAACGACCCATCGCTGGGATTAACAACGAGTTGCCGCCTGCTTGTGCATGTGCCAGCAGCGGCTGAAGGAGCAACAGGCAGCCCAGAACCAGGGTGCGGCCGGTGCGTTTCATGGGAATCGACTTACCTCTGACGGGGCACGCGGACCCTCGTAGGGTCCAATAAGCGCGCATTATGAAATAAGCAGGCCCCTGCTTACAAAGTCTTTACTCGTTTTTCTGCTGGTCAGGCAAGTTATCTGCCGGATTACAGGTGAATTCTCAGACAAATAGGGAAATATCTGTAAGCAAGGTAGCAAATTTGACACCGCATGGGCGGTGTCAAACCTGCGCGGCTGTTTATTTCAGGGCTGCGAACGCGCGTTCAGCGGCATCCAGAGTCAGTTTCAACTCGGCATCACCATGGGCGATTGACGTAAAGCCTGCTTCAAAGGCGCTTGGTGCCAGGTACACACCGCCTTCCAGCATCAGGTGGAAGAAGCGCTTGAACAGGCCGGCGTCGCTGGCCATTACGTCATCGAACGTGACGATATCGTCGGCGCCGCTGAAGTACAGGCCGAACATACCGCCGGCCTGGGTCGTGACGAACGGGATACCGGCTGCATCCGCACGTAGTTGCAGGCCGTCGAGCAGGCGCGTGGTGTAGTCGGTCAGCTCGGCATGGAAGCCCGGGCGGCTGATCAGGCGCAGGGTGGTCAGGCCGGCGGCCATGGCCAACGGGTTACCGGACAGGGTGCCGGCCTGGTAGACCGGGCCCAGCGGCGCGATGTGCTGCATGATGTCGCGCTTGCCGCCGAAGCAGCCGACCGGCATGCCGCCGCCGATGATCTTGCCGAAGGTGCTCAGGTCCGGCGTGACGCCGTAGTGCGCCTGGGCGCCGCCGAGGGCAACACGAAAACCGGTCATCACTTCGTCGAAAATCAGCACCACGCCATGCTTGTCGCACTGCGCGCGCAGGCCTTCGAGGAAGCCCGGCGCCGGCGGTACGCAGTTCATGTTGCCGGCTACCGGCTCGACGATGATGCACGCCACCTCCTGGCCCACTTCGCTGAGCATCTGCTCGACGGCGCCGATGTCGTTGAAGGGCAGGGTCAGGGTGTGTTTGGCGAACGCCGCCGGCACGCCGGCCGAGCTTGGCACGCCCTGCGTCAGCGCGCCGGAGCCGGCTTTGACCAGCAGGCTGTCGGAGTGACCGTGGTAGCAGCCTTCGAACTTGATGATGCTGTCGCGGCCGGTGAAACCGCGCGCCAGGCGGATCGCGCTCATGGTGGCTTCGGTGCCGGAGCTGACCATGCGCACCATTTCCATCGACGGCACGATTGAGCACACCAGGTCAGCCATTTCGGTTTCCATGGCAGTCGGCGCGCCATAGGACAAACCGTGTTCCAACTGTTTGCGCACCGCATCGAGCACGTCCGGGTGGCTGTGGCCCAGGATCATCGGGCCCCAGGAACCCACGTAGTCCACATAGCGTTTGTCGTCTTCGTCGGTGACGTAGGCGCCTTCGGCATGTTTGAAGAACAACGGCGTGCCGCCGACGCTTTTGAACGCACGCACGGGCGAGTTCACACCGCCGGGGATGTGCTTCTGGGCATTGGCAAACAGGGTTTCGGAACGTGACATGTGCGGGCTCTCTAAACTGAATATTTAAGAAGGTCGTTAAAGGCGCGGGCGCGGCGCGTCACTTCCTGGGTGGTGTCGGCACCGAATAGGCCGTGCACCGCCGCGAGCAGGTCGGCGCCGTGGGCCACCAGGGGTTCGGCGTTCTCCAGGGTGACGCCGCCGATCACGCAGATCGGCAGGTGCAGGCGCTTGCGCGCATCGGCCAGCATTTCAACGGTGGCGGCCGGGGCGCCGGGCTTGGTCGTGGAATTGAAGAAGCGACCGAAGGCGACATAACTGGCGCCTTCCTGTGCGGCCTGCTCGGCTAGTTCGATCCGGCTATGACAGGTGGCACCAATGATCGCCTTGGACCCGAGCAGCGCACGGGCTGGCGTCAATGGGCCGTCGGTCTGGCCCAGATGCACGCCGACGCCCAGGCGCGCGGCCAATTCGGCGTCGTCGTTGATGATCAGCTGGGTTTTATAGCGCGCGCACAACTCCTTGAGCTTTTGCGCTTCACGCAGGCGCCGGGCGTCATCGCTGCTTTTGTCGCGGTATTGCAGCAGGGTCACGCCACCTTCCAGCGCCGCTTCGACGTAGGCGAGGAATTTGCCGGCCAACAGTTGGCTGTCGGTAATGGCGTAAAGGCCACGTAATTTCATCGTGCAGGCCTCTCGGTATCAGGAGCAGAAATCCAGTGGCAGGCGGCGCGGTACAAATTGGCCCTGCCCGAGTTGCTCGGCGTCACGCAGGGTGCGCCAAGTGTAGTTGAGCGCCGATTGCACCGCGCTGGCCAGGCTTTCGCCCTGGGCGATCCGCCCGGCCAGGGCGCTGGCCAACGTGCAGCCCGAACCGTGATAGCTGCCCGGCAGGCGCTGGCAGGTAAAGGTCTGGCGCGTGCCATCGCGGCTGTACAAGCGGTTATGCACTTCATGCTCATCGCCATGGCCACCGGTGATCAACAGGTGCTTGATAAACGGCAGCAGCTTGTCGGCGCATTCGTCCGCCGTGCCGTGCGGCAGTTCGGCAAGGATGCGCGCTTCGGGCAGGTTGGGCGTGGCGATCAGCGACAAGGGCAGCAGCCGCTCGCGCATGGCGTAACCCACTTCATCCTTGCCCAGGCTGCCGCCGCCGCCGGCCCGCAGCACTGGGTCGCATACCACCGGCAGGTGCGGGTGCGCCTGCAGCAGTTCGACCACGGTGTCGACCATCGCGGTGGAGCCGAGCATGCCCAGCTTGACCGCCGCCACTTCGGAGTCGCCGAGCACGGCATTGGCCTGGGCCAGCACCCACTCGCGGTCGAGCACGCGGAAATCGCTGACATTGACGGTGTTCTGCACGGTCAGCGCGGTGACGGCCGGAGCCGCGTGGCAACCCTGCGCGAGCAGGGCTTCGATATCTGCCTGCAAGCCGGCGCCACCACTGGGATCATGGCCGGAGAGACAGAGAACAACAGGGCGAGAGCTGTAGATATTCATGGTGCGCGAGCTTACCACCAAACGCTTTTTGCGTGGCTGTCGGGCGAAGGGGGATTTTTGACGGGAAATAGTGCTTTTGGATGCGCAATTAATCGTTACAGCGCTCTGTAAGCCTTGTACTAGAGCCTTTGTGGGAAATCTTCAATGGTGTCCAATGGCCTTTGCCGGCTATGCTAGAGTGGATCCAAACAACTTAACTGTATTGCCGGTGTACGTCTGCTCAAAAGGAATGGGGGCTTTTGACACGACCGGACAGGCCACGCTGGGGCTCTATGCGCTATTTGCTGATTTTATTGTTGTGCGGGCTACCGATGCTCGCCAGCGCCATCGAGTTCAACCAGGACACGCGCAGCCTGCCGCTGGGCCGAGCCATGCAAGTGCTCGAAGACCCGACCGATGCCCTCACCATTGCCCAGGTCAGCGCACCTTCCGCCGCCCGGCAGTTCAAGCCCCACGATAAAGACACGCTCAATGCCGGCTACTCGCGCTCGGTGTTCTGGCTCAAGGTCGACCTGCACTATCTGCCTCAGAACCGCGAGGCCCAGCGCACCTGGTTGCTGGAACTGGCTTACCCGCCGCTGGACCACCTCGACCTGTACCAGCCCGACAGCACCGGCACCTATCGCCTGGCCGGGCGCACCGGGGATGCGTTGCCGTTTTCGGCCCGTGAGATTCGCCAGAACAACTACCTGTTCAAGCTCGACTTCACCCCCGGCGAGGCGAAAACCGTTTACCTGCGCCTGCAAAGCGAAGGCTCGATCCAGGCGCCGCTGACCCTCTGGTCCAGCACGGCGTACCTTGAGCAACAGCCGTTGCGCCTTTACGTCCTGGGCCTGATCTATGGCGTGCTGCTGGGAATGCTGGTGTACAACCTGTTTATCTACCTCAGCGTGCGCGACACCAGCTACCTCTATTACATCTTCTATATCGCCTCGTTCGGCATGTACCAGTTGTCGGTCAACGGCGCGGCGGTGGAGTACTTCTGGCCGAACAACCCCTGGTGGGCGAATGCCGCGACGCCTTTTCTGATCGGTGCATCGGCGCTGTTTGGCAGCCTGTTTGCGCGCAGTTTCCTGCACACCGCGCAACACAGTCGCTGGATCAACCGCCTGCTGCTGGCGCTGGTGGCCTGCGGCGCGGTGGTGATGTTGCTGTCGCTAATGACCAGCTACGCACTGGCGCTGCGCCTGGCTACGGGCCTGGCGCTGGTCTTCACCCTGAGCATTTTTGTGGCCGCCATCAATGCCTGGTACTGCGGCCAGCGGGTGGCGCGCTATTTCATCATCGCCTGGTCGGCGTTCCTGCTGGGCGGGGTGGTGAACACACTGATGGTGCTGGGCTACCTGCCTAATGTGTTCCTGACGATGTACGCCAGCCAGATCGGCTCGGCAATTGAAGTGGCGCTGCTGTCGCTGGCCCTGGCCGACCGCATCAACGCAATGCGTGAACAACAGGCGCAGATTCTGCTCGACGCGAGCCAGAAGCTCGAAGTGCTCAACCAACAGTTGGCGCGCAGCAACCGGCTCAAGGATGAATTCCTCGCCACCCTGACCCACGAACTGCGCACGCCGATGAACGGGGTGATCGGCTCGTTGGAGCTGATGCAAACCGTGCCCCTGGACAGCGACCTGGCGCAGTACCAGCAAACCGCCGCCGGTTCGGCGCGGGACATGATGCGCATGGTCAACGGCATCCTCACCCTGACCGAATTGCAGGCCGGGCGCTTGAGTGCCCAGCCTCAGGTGTTCAGCCTGCGCGGCGTGCTCGACAGCCTGCGCCAGCAATTCAATGCCAGCGCCCAGAGCAAAGGCCTGGCGTTTTCCATCGACGTGGCCGATGAACTGCCGGACCGCGTGCGCGGTGACGCCGACAAGCTGCTTCAGTGTCTGGACTGCCTGCTGGACAACGCCTTCAAGTTCACCCACCAAGGTGCCGTGCGCCTGCGTGTGGTGGGGGTGCCGGAGAGTGATGGCGGCTTGCGCCTGAGCTTTATCGTCACGGACACCGGTATCGGTTTTGCCTTTCTCGACGAGGCCACGCTGTATCAGCGCTTCTTCCAGCTTGATGGTTCCACTACCCGCGAATACGGTGGCCTAGGTATCGGCCTGGCCATCTGCCGGCAACTGATCGAGTTGTTGGGCGGGCGGCTCACCCATCACTCCGAACCGCGCAAAGGCAGCCGGTTCCAGTTGGACCTGTGCGTCAGCCCGGTGGCGTCCGAGCCTAAACCCGCGCCCGATCACCAGCGCTCGCCCCAGGAGTGCACGGTGCTGTTGGTAGATGACAACAGTGTCGGGCAACTGGTGGTGCGCGGCATGTTGCTCAAGCTTGGTTACCGGGTGAAAACCGTGGACAGCGGCCCGAGTGCTTTAGGGGCGTTGCAGGCGGGCAATTTCGACGGCGTGCTGTTGGATATGCCTGAAGGTGATTTCTCGTTGTGCTGCCAGATCCGTGCACTGCCGGGCTGCGGCGAGCTGCCGGTGATCGCTGTGAGCCCATCGCTGAACGTGGCTGAGCGTGAGCACTGCGAGGGCATCGGCATCTCCGAGCGCCTCGCCAAACCCGTACGCTTCGACGCGTTGCAGAGGGTATTGGAGCGCCGGGTTCTGGCTGTAATGGAGGGTGAAAGCGCCGTCAATTCGGCGGGTATGCCACTTTTTTAAGCCAGGTTACGGTGCTTAACTGACCTTCAGGCCCCATCCAAACGCGGCCTTTTTTCCAGGAGGCCCGTCATGCACCCGCACCCGTTTGCCGAAACCCACGACGTCACCAACCAGCCGCCGTCCCTGGACGGCACCAACCTGTACCGCATCGATCTGCCCTTGCAAGACTGGTCGCGCCGCTTTGGTGCCGGCTGGGCAGAGCCACGCATCAATGCCTACGGTGCACTGGCCGGTGGGCCGTTGATGGCGGCCGGGTTCCTGGCGAATCAGTACAAGCCGGTGTTCAGCAGCCATGACCGCTATGGCCATCGCATTGACCTGGTGGAGTTTCATCCGGCCTACCACGAGCTGATGCGCACCGCCGTCGAACACGGCCTGCCGTCGCTGCCCTGGGCCCATCCGCAATCCGGCGCCCACGTGGCTCGCGCCGCCCTGACGTATCTGCACAGCCAGGCCGAAGCCGGCACCGGTTGCCCGCTGACCATGACCTTCGCCTGCGTCCCGGCGCTGCGCCTGCAACCGGACCTGGCGAAGACCTGGCTGCCAAAAGTCCTCAGCACCGAATACGACCCGCGCAACGTCGGCATCGCCCACAAACCGGGCGCCACCATCGGCATGGCCATGACCGAGAAACAGGGCGGCACCGACGTGCGCGCCAACACCACCCGCGCCTATCCGGTAGGCGCGAGCGGCCCTGGGCAAGCCTATGAACTGGTTGGCCATAAGTGGTTTTGCTCGGCGCCGATGTGCGATGCGTTCCTGACCCTGGCGCAGACCGACAAGGGCCTTACCTGTTTCCTACTGCCCAGGCAGCGTCCGGATGACACTCGCAACGAGTTCTACATCCAACGCCTGAAAAACAAGCTCGGCAATTGCTCCAATGCTTCCAGCGAGGTGGAATTGCGTGGCGCACTGGCCTGGATGGTGGGTGAAGAAGGCCGTGGCGTACCCACCATCATCGAGATGGTCGCCATGACCCGCTTCGATTGCATGGTCGGCTCCAGCGCCTTGATGCGCCAGGCGTTGACCCAGGCCAGCCATCATTGTGCCCATCGCTCGGTCAGCGGGCGCGTGCTCAGCGAACAACCGCTGATGCAAAACGTGCTCGCCGACCTGGCGTTGGAAAGCGAGGCCTCGCTGGCCTTGAGCATGCGCATGGGGCGCGCCCTGGACCACTTGGGCGATGAGCGGGAAGCCAAGTTCGCCCGGTTGGTGACGGCGGTGGGCAAGTATTGGATCTGCAAGCGCGCGCCGGCGATGATCAACGAAGCTGCCGAATGCATGGGCGGTGCCGGCTACGTGGAGGACAGCATCCTGCCGCGCCTCTACCGTGAGGCGCCGGTGAATTCCACGTGGGAAGGTTCCGGCAATGTGCAGTGCCTGGACGTGTTGCGTGCGCTGTCGAAAGAGCCGGGCGTGCTGGAGGTGTTGTTTGTCGAGCTTGGTGATGGACACGGCGACAGGCAACTGGCGCGGCGTATCGAGCAGCTCAAGTCGGCGTTTATGGACACTCAGGATATTCAATACCGTGCACGCCAACTGACCGAGGATATTGCCGTGGCGTTGCAGGCCAAGTTGTTGCTGGAAGCCGGGAATGCGGCGGTCAGTGATGGGTTTATTGCCAGTCGGTTGGGCGAGTCGTCCGGGCGGGTGTATGGGGCGTTGCCGCGTGGTGTGGATGTGGCAGCCATCGTCGCCCGCTCAACCCCTCATTCACCTATGTAAACACGGTCCACATTGGATTGCATTCCAACTCTGCTGTTTCGGTGAGCCCTGGATACAGGCAAGATAAAGGCCAGCACGTCAGAACACAGGATGCTTACCGTGACCGAAGCTTTTGTTGTCGTTCAAACCGCCGAAGAAGCCGTGGACCGGCTGGCCGCTCTGCATGAGCGGGCCACCGGCGCGCTCAACCAGGCCCTCAAGCAATATCTCAAGGACCGCGTCGAACCCGACGCCGCGCAACGCGCACTGTTTCGCTACCCGGAACTGCGTTTGACCTACCACTGCCACGGCGAAGTCCCACAGACCACCCGGGCATATGCCAAGGTGCAATTGCCGGGCACCTACAGCGTTACCGTCACCCATCCGTCGGCGTTCCGTAAATATTTGCTGGAGCAACTGGTGCCATTGATGCACGACTTCACCGTGACGGTCGAAGTGGGCGTCAGCCAGCAGAACATTCCCTACCCGTACGTGGTGGAGCAGGGCGACGAACTGGCCGGTTCCGGCGTGACCGCTGCGACCCTGGCCCGCGTGTTCCCCAGCACCGACTTGTCGGCCGCCACCGATGGCATCGCCGATGGCCTCTATGACTGGGAAAACACCGACCCCCTGCCGCTGGCGTTGTTCGATGCGGCGCGCGTGGACTTTTCCCTGCGCCGCCTGGTGCACTACACCGGCAGCGACTGGCGCCATGTGCAACCGTGGATCCTGCTGACCAACTACCACCGCTATGTCGACCAGTTCATCCTGCATGGCCTGGAGCAACTGCGCAGCGACCCGCGGTTTATCCGCATGGTGTTGCCGGGCAACGTGGTGATCGACAAGAGCATGGACCACGGCGAAGCGTCGGCCATCGCCGCCGGCGTGGTCTGGCACCGCTACCAAATGCCGGCCTATCACCTGCAGGCCACTGATGGCCACGGCGTGACCCTGGTGAACATCGGCGTAGGCCCGTCCAACGCCAAGAACATCACCGACCACCTCGCCGTGCTGCGCCCACATTGCTGGCTGATGATCGGCCACTGTGGCGGCCTGCGCCAATCCCAGACCATCGGTGACTACGTACTGGCCCACGCTTATATGCGCCGCGACGGAATCCTCGACCGCGTGGTGCCGCCGAACATTCCGATCCCGGCCCTGGCCGAAGTGCAGATGGCGTTGCAGCAGGCGGCGGCGAATGTCACCGGCGAAAAAGGTGAAGAGCTGAAAAAACGTCTGCGCACCGGCACCGTGCTGACCTACGACGACCGCAATTGGGAACTGCGCTGGGCCCAGGAACGGCCGCTGATCAACCTGTCCCGCGCCGTGGCCGTGGACATGGAAAGCGGCACCATCGCCGCGCAGGGCTATCGTTTGCGTGTGCCGTACGGCACGTTGCTGTGTGTCTCGGATAAACCGTTGCACAGCGAGATCAAGCTGCCGGGTTCGGCCAACGCGTTCTATGAGCGTGCGGTGAGCCAGCACTTGAAGATCGGCATTGAAGCGGTGGACCTGTTGCGCACCGAACTCAACTCGCTGCATTCGCGCAAACTGCGCAGCTTCGACGAGCCCCCGTTCCGCTAAGCGGTTGGGATGGTTATTTAACGGTCAGGCCACTAGCATTGTCGGCCCTGACCGTTAGATGTTCCTTTGCCATGTCCCGTCCTGCTCGCCCTGATTCGCGCCGCCCTGGCGTGAAACCTCCGCACTCCGCTGCTCGTCGTGTCGCCAAGGCGCCGCCGGCCGAGCCCAAGCTGATCCTGTTCAACAAGCCTTTCGATGTGCTGACCCAGTTCAGCGACGAAGGCGGGCGGGCGACTCTCAAGGATTTCATCGATATTCCCGGCATCTACCCGGCGGGCCGTCTGGACCGTGACAGTGAAGGCCTGTTGTTGCTGACCAACGATGGCCAGTTGCAGGCGCGTATTGCCGACCCCAAGCACAAGTTGGCGAAAACCTACTGGGTGCAAGTCGAGGGCGAGCCGACGGAAGAACAATTGCAACGCCTGCGCGACGGCGTGCAGCTCAATGACGGCATGACCTTGCCCGCCGAAGCGCGGCCATTGGAAGAGCCCCAGTTATGGCCACGCAACCCGCCGGTGCGCTTTCGTAAAAGCGTGCCGACCCATTGGCTGGAGCTGGTGATTCGCGAGGGGCGCAACCGTCAGGTGCGGCGTATGACGGCGGCGGTAGGGTTGCCGACGTTACGCCTGGTGCGCGTGCGCATTGGCGATTGGTCGATCGAAGGCCTCGATCAGGGCCAATGGAAAGCCGTGCCGGCGCGCTTATAAGGCGCCGGACTCGATCAGGCCGATCACCACGCTCTTGATGATAAACGCGGCCACGCCCAGCCCCAGCACAAAAAACAGGATGAACGAACCAAAGCGCCCGGCCTTGGACTTCTTCGCCAGGTCCCAGACGATAAAACCCATGAAAATGATCAGGATCGTGACCAGGCCGGTCATCATCCATTCTTCGAAGAGGGCGGGGTCGATGTTGTCCATGGGCTATTCCGTTGGGGCAGGCGGCAAGTATAGGGCAGCGCTACAGGCGCAACATTGATCTGGATCGAAGCGCAATCCAAATGTGGGAGGGGGCAAGCCCCTCCCACATTTGACCTTCACTGATCTTAGGTGCGCAGGTGGGTCAGGGGAAGCTCGGTACTGTTGAGCACCTGGTTGAGCACAAAGCTCGACCGCACGCTGGTCACGCCCTCAATCCGCGTGAGGTGGCCCAGCAGCAGTTTCTGGTAGTGATCCATGTCCGGGACCACCACCTTCAGTTGATAGTCCGCATCCATGCCGGTCACCAGGCTGCACTCCAACACCTGGGGCAGGGTGCGGATGGCCGCTTCGAAGTTCTCGAAACGCTCGGGAGTGTGCCGGTCCATGCCGATCAGCACATAAGCCGTGAGGCTCAGGCCGAGCATCTTGCGGTCGAGCAGGGCGACCTGGCGGGCGATGTAGCCGTCGTCCTCCAGTTGCTTGACCCGGCGCGAGCAGGGCGACGGTGACAGGCCGATGCGTTCGGCCAACTCCTGGTTGGAGATCCTCGCGTCGCGCTGCAATTCCGCCAAAATACTCAGATCGTATCGGTCAAGCTTGCTCATTGGGTTAGCCTTTGTCGTAACTATTGCGATGAATTATCCATGAAGGGTTAAAAATTGCGCAAGCACTGTTTATTGACGCAATCTTCGCAATCCTCTGTCGGGCGCGGGCGGGTATCTTTATCAACAGAATCACCGCCTGGACAACAGTCCACGCAGCGCGCCCAATCAGGCCCGCTGCGGCCGCCACCCCAGCAGGGTTGAGCCGGCCTCCAGGCTGCACACTGTCCACCAGACGGCGTGAGGTGAGCCGACGTCAAAAGCGTTGAGCATGGACGAAGTTCTCAAGGGGTGGCCGACGGGTCGCCCCTTTTCTTTTTGCCTTTAAGAAAATACTTCTCGTGACTGATAACCTGTCTCAGAACCGGGCGAGGCTTTTCCAGTCTCATCTGTAAGCCCTAACCCGCAGTGAGGAAAAGCATGAAGCGCATCTGGCGTATGGCAGGTGTTGGTTTGCTGGTGGTCAGCGTCGGCGCGCAGGTAATGGCCGATGAGCGCGATAACGCACCTCGCGAGGGCCAAGGGCCGCAGGGCCAGCATGAGCGAGGTCCCGAAGGCGGGCGACGGCCGGAAAACGCGCCGCCACGCCCCGAGAACAATCAGCCACGCCCGCAGAACCCTCACGGTGAACGCGCCGGCCAGTGGCAAGGTCGCCCGCAAGGCAATGAGCCGAGCCGGCCGGCACCGCAACCGCAACCGTCGAACAACCTGCCGATCCAGAGCCGGCCCGACACCGTGCGTCAGACCCAGGAGCCGCGCCAGGGTTACTACCGCGACATCCCCCGGCGCAATGACGACAACCGACATTGGGAGGCTGGCGGCCCTGGCCAGCGCGCCGGCAATAACGGCGGCGGTTTCAACAATGGCCGCCCCGATGACCATCGCTGGCCCGGTCGCCCCGACGGTCATGGCAATGGCTGGGGGCCGGGCCCGCAGTATCGGCCCGGCTATGTGGTGGATCGTTTCCCCGAGCGCAATTTCCGCGTGCCGTATCGCGGGCAGGACTACTTTTTTTCCGGGGGCTACTGGTACCGTCCACAGGGGCCGCGCTACGTCGTAGTGGCGCCGCCCTATGGCATCCGCGTGCATTACCTGCCGGACTATGCGCGTGAAGTGTGGGTGGGGGGCTCGTTGTTGTTTCTTGCCGCGGGTGCCTACTACGCCTACGAAGAAAGCTCCCAGCAATACGTGGTGGTGCAACCGCCGGCGCAAGTGCCGTCGCCACCGCCCGCGCCGCAAGGCAACGGCTATGACGTGGTGGCTTATCCCGCCAACGGCCAGTCACCGGCCCAAGTGCAGCAGGACGGTTACGACTGTTATCGCTGGGCCGTGCAGCAAAGCGGTTTCGACCCGCAGGCCGCCACGTACGCCCCGGACCCGGCGGTGGTGCAAACCTACCGCCAGGCCCAGGGTAACTGCCTGAGCAGTCGCGGTTACCAGGTGCAGTATTAAGCCTTGTTGCCGGTGACCACTTCCCGTGGGTCGGCGTGTACCAGCACTTCGGCGCGCGGGTAGGCGTTGTGAATGGCATCGGCGGCCTGGTCGCTGATGCCATGGGCCACAGACAGCGTCAACTCGCCCGGCAACTCCAGGTGCAGTTGCACAAACCAATGGTTGCCCGACACGCGCGTGCGCAAGTCATGGGCACCCAATACCCCCGGCACGCCACGGGCCAGTTCGAGCATGTGCTGGCTTACGTCCGGCGGCAGTTCCTCATCCATCAGCACCGCGAAGCTTTCCTTGGCGATGTGGATCGCGCTCCACAAAATATAAGCCGCGATGCCCAGGCCGAACCAGGCGTCCACCTGATGCAAACCGATGGCGGCCAGTACCAGCGCCACCAGGATGCTGCCGTTGAGCAGCAGGTCCGAGCGATAGTGCAGCGAGTCCGCGCGCACGGCGTTGGAGCCGGTTTCGCGGATTACCCGGTGTTGCAGCATCAGCAGCGCAACGGTCAGCACCAGCGAAAATACGATCACCCCTATGCTCAACCACGGCGCACCGACCGGTTGCGGGTTGTGCAACCGCTCGTAGGCTTGCAGCGCGATCAACACCGCACTGCCACCAATAAACAACGCCTGGGCCATGCCCGCCAGTGACTCCGCCTTGCCGTGGCCATAGCGGTGGTCATCGTCCGCCGGGCGTAGCGCGTAATGCACCGCCAGCAGGTTCAGCAACGAGGTCACGCCATCGAGCAGCGAGTCGGTCAGCCCGGCGAGCATGCTCACCGAGCCGCTGAACCACCAGGCGATCGCCTTGGTAATGATCAGCACACAGGCCACACCGACAGAGGCGCGGGTGGCCAGGCGCAGGAGCCTGGCGTGTTCGGGACTGCTGGTCATAAGCAGTCCTTACGCGGCAGGTTGCAGGCCCAGGGTGGCGAGTTGCTGCACGCTGCCCTTGAACTGGATCAGGCGCGGGTCGTCCAGCGGCAAGCTGTGGCCGGTTTCTTTCTGGATGATCGATTGCAGCTTGGCGTTGTCGACCTGGCCGTCGGCGCCGATGGCTTCGTGGAGTTTTTCCGGCGCGACTTGGGCGGTCTTGCCCGGCTCGAAATAAATCGCGCCGGTGGCGAAGTCGACGCCAAACGCAATCAGGCCTGGGATCACATAAAACAGCAGGCCTACGGCATCGAGCACGGCGATGGTCGGGTCGATTTTGCCTTCGATCTGGCCACGGCGGTCCGGGTAGAAAATCGAACCGCAGGCGGTGAGTTGGCTCAACAGGGTGACGGCTAAAACACCGCCGATAACACGGGAAGCGATACGCATGGAAACTCTCCTGAACTCGGTTGGTACGCGACTATATAACACTGACCTTGAGACCAGCGTCGGCATGCGGCAGTTCGCCGTTATACTCGCGGCTCTGCTTTGGAGCCAGTATGAATTCGTTGCCCATTGATGATGTTTTACCCGCCCTGCGTGACGCCTTGGCGAACCGCCATGAAGCCGTGCTGGAAGCACCGCCCGGCGCCGGTAAAACCACCCGCGTGCCCTTGGCATTGTTAAATGAGCCCTGGCTGGCCGGGCAAACCATCCTGATGCTCGAACCGCGCCGCCTGGCTGCCCGCGCCGCCGCTGAACGCCTGGCCAGCGAACTGGGGGAAAAAGTCGGTGAGACAGTGGGTTATCGCATCCGCCTGGATAGCAAAGTCGGCCCCAATACGCGGATCGAGGTGGTCACCGAAGGCATCCTCACCCGCCGCCTGCAGGACGACCCGGCGCTGGACGGCGTGGGGCTTTTGATCTTCGACGAATTCCACGTTTTGCCGATTGCACGGAAATCATCCCTTTCTTGTCAAAAACTCCTATCCTTCCGTCCGCAGCCTTTGAGCTGAATCACCTCTCCACAGAGCCCGTCGTATACTGCCTCCCTGATTTGGGAGCCTCGATGATTTCACTACCTATTGACCTCGTATTGCCAGACCTACGAGAGGCCCTGGCCAACCGCCACGAAGTAATCCTTGAAGCTCCTCCTGGTGCGGGCAAGACCACTCGAGTGCCCCTAGCACTACTGAGTGAACCTTGGCTTGGTGATCAGAAGATCCTGATGCTCGAGCCTCGTCGATTGGCTGCTCGGGCCGCCGCTGAACGTTTGGCGAGTGAGCTTGGTGAGAAGGTTGGTGAGACTGTCGGATACCGCATTCGCCTTGAAAGCAAGGTAGGCCCTCGCACCCAGATTGAAGTGGTGACCGAAGGCATCTTGGCTCGCCGACTTCAAGATGACCCCGCGCTTGATGGAGTGGGCGTGGTTATCTTCGATGAGTACCACCTTAGAAACCTCGACTCCGACCTTGCGCTGGCCTTGTGCGTGAGTGCTCGGGAGCTTCTGCGTGATGAGCCGCCACTGAAGTTGCTTCTGATGTCCGCAACGCTGGAAGGTGCTCGTCTTTCAAAGGTGCTGAATGATGCGCCTGTGGTCACCAGTGAGGGCCGGATGTATCCGGTCGTACCGGTTTGGGGCAGTCCATATCAGCCGGGCGAGCGTATGGATGCGCGAGTCACTGACACCTGTTTGGCTGCCATCAACGAACAGTCGGGAAGCGTTTTGGTTTTCCTTCCTGGGCAGGCAGAGATTCGGCGGGTGGCTGAGGCGCTCAAGGAGCAGTTGAGTGGTCGTCCAGAGGTAATCGTATGTCCTCTGTACGGCGACCTCGACTTAAATGCTCAGCGTGCTGCGATAGACCCGGCACCCAAAGGCTCCCGGAAGATCGTACTGGCCACGAACATCGCGGAGACTAGCTTGACCATCGAAGGTGTCAGAGTGGTGGTGGATAGTGGTCTCGAGCGAGTGCCGAAGTTCGATCCTCGCAGTGGAATGACCCGGCTCGACACACAGCGTATTTCGAAGGCCAGTGCTACTCAGCGTGCAGGGCGGGCAGGGCGATTGGAACCAGGTATCTGCTATCGCCTTTGGTCTGAGTCGCAGCACGAGCAAATGGCTGGCTACAGTACCCCTGAAATTTTGCTGGCTGATCTTGCAGCCTTGGCACTCCAGTTGGCGCGGTGGGGAATGAAGCCAGAGGAGATGGCCTGGCTCGACCAACCTCCATCAGCTCCCTTCGGCCAAGGTAGAGACCTGCTGAAGCGCCTGGGCGCACTCGACGATGGTGGACAGCTCACACCACACGGATCAGCCATGAGCGAGCTCCCAGCGCATCCACGGATCGCTCACATGCTCATTAAAGGCAACGCGATGGGGCTGGATGACCTTGCTTGCAACATCGCGGCGCTGCTGGGTGAGAAGGATATTTTGCGCGGTGCAGGTGCCGATCTTCACGCCAGATTGAGTGCATTATCCGGCGAGCAACATTCACGTCGAGACGGTGGCTCCTTTCAGCGCGTGAAGCAGTCTGCTCGGCAGTATCGATCCCTGCTACGAGGGAGTGTCGTTCACCCTGTCAGCGAACCCGATCACCCAAGATGGGTAGGGTGTCTACTGGCATTCGCCTACCCTGACCGAATCGGTCTCCAGAGGCGTGCAAGTGCATCCGAGTACCGTCTCTCCAACGGTCGGGCTGCCGTGTTCTCAGAGCCTGATGCTCTCACCAAGCACGAGTGGCTGGTGGTAGCCGATCTGGGTAGCCGGCAAGGCCAGCGTGAGGAGCGGATCTACCTGGCGAGTGACCTCGATCCGGCCCTTTTCGATGACGAGCTAGATGACCTCGTGAGATCTGTCGATGAGGTCGATTGGGATGAAAGGGAAGGGGTGCTTAAGGCTGAGCGGCAGTTGAAGGTTGGGCATCTCATCCTGTCGACGACACCCCTGCCGAATCTTGATGAGCAAACCCGTTCGTTGGCCTTGGTCAACCTGGTGAGGCGTAAGGGCCTCGAGCTCCTGCCTTGGAACCCTGAGCTGCGCCAATGGCAGGCGCGGGTCGATCTGCTGCGTCAGCTGGATATCCACAATGGCCAAGCAGAAAGCAAGTGGCCTGACCTCAGCGATGCCAATCTTCTGGCCACGTTGGAAGAGTGGCTCACACCGTACTTGGGCAAAGTCGCGAGGCTCAGCCACTTCAGTCATCTGGATCTGGCTTCGATTGTCAGAAGTCTTCTGCCTTGGCCGCTTCCACAGGAACTGGAGACTCAGGCACCTCAGACCATCCAGGTGCCTTCCGGCTCCAATATTCGTATCGACTACTCGCAGCATCCACCAGTCCTCGCAGTGCGCCTGCAGGAGCTTTTTGGCCTAGCAGAAACCCCACGCATTGCCCTTGGTAAGCAATCGCTGGTTTTGCATCTCCTGTCGCCGGCCCGCAGGCCGGTGCAAGTCACCCAAGATCTCGCAAATTTCTGGCGCAGCACCTACGTGGAAGTAAAGAAGGATCTTAAGGGCCGATATCCAAAGCATTATTGGCCCGAAGACCCATTGGTGGCTGAGCCAACCGCGCGAGCCAAGCCCAGAAAATCCTGATGAGGGATGAGAATGTTGCTGGCGGCATTGTGAGGCTGCCTTCGGCAGTCATTGAACCGTGATCCGCGAACCAAAACCCGCATGCTTCTCTTGTTTCGCATGTGTCAAACAAGACGCTAACAGGGTGATAAATGTGTTGGTGAGGTATTAAGCCTCATCAATGAATTTTTGAATCTCGCCGTCCCCGTACTTTCGGTCATCCCAATCGATATGCATATTCCAGTCTTCCATGAAAGTTCTCAGCTCATTCAGGGCTGCCTCTAAGATTTCTTCCATTTTCTTGCATTCGGGTGCCCCGACCTTATAACTGGCGGAAAGAGTTTTGGCTTGTAATAAGTCATTGTAGGCCCCCCACCTACTGTTCATAATATCAATTAAGCTGGGTGGGTCTGAGTAATCGTCCATCTCTTCGATTGCTGATTTGACTTCGTCGATCTTAATCTGGACTTTAGACAAATGTTCCTCTATTGCCGACATGGTGCTTTCTTCGGCTGCCGCCTTAATTCGCTTGCCGCTTGATTCGGTGAAGTGCTCATTAACTAAATCAAAATCAATCCGGACTGAGTCTTTCTCAGTTATGTGGTAGCGGGATTTTTTCTTTATTTGATGCAAGTGAATAGTCTGCTTTTTTAGCGAGACCAATGCAACAAATACCGGTATGTCCATGTCGCGCCAGTAGTCGAGCTGATTTTTCGAAACGTACCAGTAAGGCTGAGGCTCCTCATCTGCAGAAGTTTTCACTTGGAAGGCGACAAATCGCCCGGTGCTATTTCGATTCTCGTCCAGTATTTCGACTTGTGCATCAATGCCAATGTCGATATCGAAGAGCCGACAAGGCCAACCGAGAACATACGAAATCTTGTAGGCAAAAAAATATTCTCCAGCATCGCCTGTTGCAATCTTGGATGGGTATTTCATGTTTTGTCGAGTTGCCTTTAGATAAGGTTTACCGAAAATTAAGCTTCCTTGGCAGTCCGAGTTCTTCCGGAGCCTCTCCATGCATGAATGCCAAGAGGTAAAGCACCTGACCCACTGGCTGTGGTTTCTGCTGCGGTTCGGAGGCGTCCTTCTGCACTATCTGTCTGGTCGCGTAGCGTAACGTTACGCCCAGAGCACTGAGCCGGTCTAGGAGCTCCTGCAACTGATCAAAAACCTCAAGGCGGGCGGTGCTTGAGTAGTGCTCGGCGCAGTCGCGATAGTCGCGTAGGTAATCAGTCAGCTCCGCGAATGCTAGTGCTTGATCACATGAGGGTTCGAAGGCGGGCTCGATGTAATCGCCGACGGTCTCAGCTGCAAGCCTAGCCAAACACCTTCCCGACGCGGGCTTGAGAGCCCTACGTACCACATAATCATTCTCAAACTGCTCGCGTGCAGCTTTCATTTGTTCATCGGTAGGGATGGCCATCGGTTTACTGAAAGCGTCGATGTCTCGGAATTCAAATGCACTGGCGATGGAGCGTAGGGTGTTGATACTCGTGCCCGAACCGGCTTCGATTCTCTGGATGGTGCGGGTTGTCGTCTGGGCGAGCTCCGCCAACGTCTCTTGAGACCATTGGCGAAGTTCTCTCAGATACCTGATTACCCGCCCCAGTTCGGCTTTGCTCAGAGTGCGTGTTTCAGTGGTGTCAAAGGTGCTCATATCGTGTCTCCTGCTACTAGGCTGATGTGATGAACCGAGTATGAACAGGCGCGGATCGCGGTGACACGACATGTACCCGACAGGCCTCTTTATGTCCTCTTCACTTTTGCCCGCCAGTCCTTGGTATAGAGCAGCTTGTCGCGATGCAATTGTAATACCTTATTGTTTTGCAGGATCTGCTGAGTCGCGAGGCTGAACTTTTTCGCTTCATCAAAAGCTAGGAAAATTTGCTTTTGTTTAAATGAGGCGAGAATTCGAATGATATGCTCAGTGGCGGCAATTTCGATGTTTTTGTAGATCATCGAATCATGGATGACAAATGGCAGACGCGTGAGCGAAAGCATTGACAAATCAAATCCAACCAAGCCTGCATACGATTTTCCTGTTCCAGTATCCAATGGCGAAGTAAAGCTGTAAGAGTTTGCATTCTTAATGCGAAGCTGTGACGGGTTGCGCTCAGGCCCATAAACAGTATTGTTAAATTTCTCAAGCTTCTGGTTAATGGTGCCTTCAATCTCAAGAAATATTTTGTCGTAGATAGCGTCTAGTCGAGTTTTGGAAGCGGCCTCGCTATCATCAATGGAAACCTTCTGCTCGAAGAATTTATTCTCTTCCCTAGCCTTGTCGGTAACCTCTTTAAGTTCAAAGACTTTCGTGAATAGATCTGTGGGGGTGCCTTTGGCTTTAAGGGTGAGTTTTATTTGTTGATCCAAGTCGGTGATAAGTCCGGTAATCTCAGATTCATTTGCGACCAAAAGCTCAAGTTCGCTTTTAAGTTCTTTGCTGACTAGCTTGCCAATTTTTGCGTGGAATTGCTCTACCTGTTCGAGTCTTTCTAGGTTGGCTTCTGGGAAAAATTCAGCAACGAGAGCTATGTTTGCAGCGAGGCGAGGTGTTACGCCAGATATGTCCCTCTGAAGCTTTTCTCTTCTAGCTGAAATTAGATTTCTCTGATTTATCATTTCGTTTTTGGTTTGTTGGATGGCCCTTAATTTTTCGTCGAACAGGGCTTCGTATGCGGTGATAGCTCCAGCGAAATTATCCTTGATATCACTAATAGCTTGCGCATTAGTTTTAATTAGCTGGTTGTTGGATTTGTATTTGGTCATCGTGATCCGTGGAATGATTTCCGCAGTCATCGACTTTCTCATCAGATCTTTTTTATCTTTCAAGGTCTGAAGTACAGCCCGCTCCACGGAAACATCACCGGTGCGTTCAAAGATATCGAGCAGCCTGGCCACCCCGGCGCTGAGCCTTTCTTTTGAAGCTCCCGCCAATGGGTGATCTGGATCGGCTTCGCCCTTGTTCCATATCCGAGCAAATGGGCCAACAATGGATCGAAAGGTGCTCTCTAGCTCAGATAGGTCGTAGAGGCTTTTTAGCTTTTCTCTATACGCTTCTAGTGATATTTCGTCTTGTTTAACATGGTTGGAGTCGCAGACATCAACAACGTCTGGCTGCTCAGTAGACCTAGTTACGAATAGGGGGGCGCCACCGAAGTCAAATGTGATTTCGTATGAATGGTTCCCCAGCACCTTAATAACTCCGGCGTCGTCTACCAATAGGCTATTACCGCCCATTGCGAAGTCGATCACCAAGAGAGCTGAGGATTTGCCAATGGAGTTCTTGGCTTCGTCATCACCAAGGACAATATTTAGTCCAGCATGGAATTCAATAGGGGTTTGATTGAATAGGCTGCACTTCACTTGTTTAAGCATATTCAATCACTCCAGTTTCATCTTGAATATCTAAATAACCTAGAAAAAAAAGAACATCCATCGCAGCAAGAAATTCAGAAGTGTCTAAGAATTTATCGCGAGTCTTCGCGAGGGCTTGGGCTACTGTTTCGCCAGCCTCCTTCTCTGCTAGGATTACGTGCATCTTGAAAATCGTAGATTCCTCCAGCTTCGTAAACTTACTAGGCACTAACATCGAAAACCTCGCAGTTTTGAACAAAGAATGAAGTTATGATCTTCGAAACATCCAGCGATTTGCCGCTTTTGGCGCTAATCCATTGAGCGATATAATTGAAAATTACATCCTTGTTGTCAGGGTGCTCTCTATGCATCGCCCAAAAATAGGTATTTACTTGGTTGAGCAGCATCTTGACTGATGCTTGATCCCTTTGCTCAAGCAGCCGCAGTTCATCCCGAATTGTCACGAAATAGCCAACCACGTCGTTTCGTATGTTGCGTTTCAGGATGTTGGTAGCGCCTTTCTTTAGTTTCTCTTTTAAGGTGTAGGCATTAAGTTCTAAGTCAAAAGCGACGAGGCTTTCGTCGTCTAGATCAGCGAATGACTCAATCAGTTCTTTTATCTCAATCCTGAGGCTGTGTTCAGAAATCGACTTTCTTGCCTCGGTATCTCGGATGAAGCCATCCTTAATTTCCCGTAACCGATCATACTCTTCAATCTTAAAGTCCTTGTCATACTTCCGGTGACAAGAAGGACACAAGCAGATCACGTTGCCGAGACCGTTTATGTCGATAGGAATCGTGTGATTTATCAGTGCCAGAGTTTGAGCGGCAGTTGGATTCAGAGGGTAGATGTGAGCGATTTCATAAAACTTTCTAGGGTTTTTGGAACCTGGCTTCTTATCTATGATTACACGAGCGCAAAGCGGACAGATACCACCTGTTTCCGCATAAAGCATGCTGTGCTCTTCAGGATGGTAAGTTGTCCTTACATTCGCCATATAAAACCTAAGTTGTCTGCATGCCACTCAGGGCTGAGCAGTGCCCCGGTTGGCTGATGGAAGAGTAATGAAGAGGCGCAGGTATAGGTTCCAAGCGGCAAAACAAGAACGCCTGACCTACGGGTGATTGTGAGGGCAGCAAGACGCTGTCAGCCAACGGTGCGGCTGTGCCTAGTGATAAAGACATCCTGCTTTCGCAGGTTGCCTGTTTAAAATTCCACATTCCCTGTGCCTGATTTCCACTTGTCTCGCGCAACATACCATTTTGCCATCATCGCCGGTATAGCTAAGCCCCGCCTTTTGAGGAAGGGGCAACCAATGGCGGTGTGAGCATCATTGAAGCTGTGAGGTATGATCGCCAGAGCTTGTCTCCCTCAAATCAGGCTAGGAATGATGCTGAAGTTTTTAAAATGCGTTTTTAACGTCCTCTATCCCGACCGCCGTCCCGATTGGGAGCAGAAGCGCGAGCGTGAGTTCATCCTGGCAGCGAACGGATTAAAGACTCTTTCGGTCACCGACCGGGGTGGCATGTCTATCGACCCCGAAGAGCTCCGCGACCAGATAGTCGCCTCGCGTGAGCAGTTGAAGCATCTTGTCCACAGGCCAGAAGCGCCTAACCGATCATTCAGAGCAGCGGAAGATGCCCAAGTGGAAACGTTAGTGAGTTCCACCGTAGAGGCTCCGGTGAGCACCATGGACTGTATCGAGGTAGTGGCTTGGCGTCGGTTGCAGAGCGGCGCTACTGTGCGCTACATGTGCCTCCAGTCTACGAGTACGCGGCGATTCGCTGTCGCTACAGCCAGTCTGTTCACAGAGGCCATAGAGAGTCTCCCGACTTGGGTCGATGGCAATACCAACAGGCAAGTTGCAAATGCACTTCAGAGCGGTGGACTCCATTGGTACGCGACTTTGAGTGAGGCGATGAATGCTTGGGATGCGGAGCTTTAATGACCCTGAGCGTTCAGTTGGGGCGTGCCCCTTCGGGGGCGAGCTGTCGTAAACCGAGCCTGCGTCTCGGCCCTTCGGGCTTCCATCCCGCACGCCTGCGCGCTCCGCTTGCATTGCTTATCCAGCCGTGTGATCACCTTCCTTCGGTTCGAGCGGACACCCAGACTGAGCTAGATCCAAAGCTCACTGGGTTAAACCCTTCGAAAGTTCAGCTTCAAAAAAAGCACGACAGGCGTTCATCAAAGCAGTTGCGTCATTCAAAGCTCGGTGGTGACTAGATGTTGGCAGTAGGCGATAAATGTCACTAGCCGCCTCGCGGCCCACCAACACCTCCAAAGGCTTCAACTCGAAGGTAGGTCTCAGATCTGCTGCTTCATAAAGGACATCGAACCAAAACACGTCTTGAGGTGAGTCGCTGCAAAGCACCTGCCCTGAAAACAGCTGATTCATTCGTTCCGCCACGGTGTGTGGGGTATCACCTTCCTGAAGCAAATGATCCTGAGTGAGACCATGCATGTCTTGCGCATCGAATGACCAGTGCGTCCAGTACCTTGCTGGTTTGATCAGCGTATTGAAGGCGAACTCACTCGACACGACGGCGACTTCGATAGGATAGCTATCCGGGGCTATACCTGAAGCTTCGAAATCGATAAAAAAAGAAGGCCGTTCCACTCTGCTGCTCCTGTTTTGAGGGTGCGACTTCACCAGGCTACACCGACTGCTTGTGTGCTTGCGCCGCCATCGCGCGAACTAGCCGCTCTAGCTGGTAGCAGCCTGTGCAGCTCGGTGATTTTTCACATGCTGCATCTCACGCTCCCATTCAACCAAAAATTTATCCCAGTCTGTGGAGTAGGGCCCATCAGGAACTCTGGTCGACCCGATGCTTGCTTGGTGGAAACGCTCTCTCCAGGGTTGCGGAATAGACCGCTCCAAAATGATGTCGATTCCGGAGTTGTGGCGCATAACCGAGACAGAGTTACGAACCTCAGGGAGCTCAAGTAGCCTATCGCTACAGGGGGTGTCGTTTCGCTCTTGGTCGTCGAGAACATCGAGGATGGCAAGGAGGTCAGATGCGCTGGGATCACCAGGGTCGAAGGTGGCAAGCGCCCACAGAACCCTTCGCCTAGTTCTCTCACGCTCGCGGAGTAAATCGCAGCTCATTTAAGCCTCCTCTTCACAACGCTGGGCGGTGGTTATGGCGTGCCGCCTTCGGCGGATGGCTGGCGTGAACCGAGCCGTGGCAAGCCACGTCTCGTCCCTACGGGCTTTCATCCCGCACGCCTGCGCGCTCCGCTTGCCTTCTGAACTGCACGGTAAGGATAGTCCTGCGCAGCGATCCTGAAGCCGGGGCGGGTGTAAGCTTGCCCTACGTATAGGCCTATTACTTGTGGAGCTTACTGAAGCGACTCGATAGCGCTGCGGCTTCGGTAGTTTCCCAAGCTTCAGGATCAGACGTAGCGTTGAACATCACCAATGCCCTCCACAGGAAAAAAGCGGCAACCAAGCTCGACTCAATTACTGCAAATACCGTAGTGGTATACATATAATCTGAATTTTCTCCGAATAAGAAAAGCACTGGAAATATCGAAGCTATCCAGCCGGCGACGAAAGTTAAGCAAAATGCGATGGCCGCAGTGACGATCAGGAAAAGCGGGACTTGATATCTGTACTGGGTTGCAAATGATTTCTCGCCGTTTTGCTTCGCTAGGCCGTACAAGATGCCTGTGTTTTTTTCCTTGTCATTACTTCTTTTGAAAAGGCCATACAAAGTTACGTTTTCGCCGACTTCTAACTCTTCGTAAAGCTTATTCGATACTTGCAAATTCGGGATAACTGCACCGTCAATGCTGACTTTAGCTTTATGTCCGCCGTTCATTCGATCAACAGATCGAACGTAGTCAACTTTTCCTGAAACTTTCACGCAATCGAACTTCATCACTCACTATCCCTGCCTTCGCTCAAAAAAGTGGATCTGGTTCTTGCCAAGACGTCGCTCAGTGACTATTGCAGGCGGGCTCACGCGGGCCATAAACGCCGGACTTGATGAGCGCGTCTCCCATCGAGACGTCCCTGGCCGTGTCTTAGGTGCTGCTCTGATGACCAATCCATCACCAATCCAGACATCGCGCCGCTATGATCAAACGACGGCCTGGCAAACCATATGTCACGATAATATCACTATGGTCTGTTTATCGAAACACACTTGCCGTGGCTCTATCCTCGCTTTTGAGGATCCGACTCATGAATCTGAAGGAAGCGCTGGCGGGGGCATTACGCGGAGCCCGTGCACACCAAGGGTTGAGTTACGAGGATCTGGCAGGTGCGACGCACAGAACGAATTTAGGGAAGCTTGAGCAGGCCAGGACGACGCCGACGCTGGAGAAGCTGGACGAGATCGCTGACTACCTAGGACTCGACCTTTTGACGATGGTCACTCTCGCCATTGCTGCGCAGGGTGAAGAGCTCCCGTCAGAGGCTTTACAGCGTACTGCCTTGCGTGTCAGGGAATTCGAGATGTCTGGAGGGTGGGAGTTGGTAGAGGAGCAATTCAGTGACGGAAAGCTCATCAAGCGCTCCCAAGGCAAGCCAAAGCGGCCCGTTAATGCGATTTACATTCGAGCCCTGAAAGCGCAAGGTTTCGACAGGAAAACAATCGCCGAAAAGCTCGGCGTTGCGCGAAGCACTGTCCAAAAATATTGGAATACATAAACCTGCAGAACATCAGCAATCCTGCAATCTAAGCAAATCGCGGTTTTGGCGCGCCCTATCGGGTCGGCTGTCGTAAACCATGCCATGGCTGACGCCAAGTCATGGCCCTTTGGGCTTCCATCCTCGCGCCTCCGGCCTTAATGGCCTGCGCGCTCCGCTTGCTCCAGTTATTTTCATCGTCGGAAGAAACTCGGTATACCTCAGCCCTGCGCAATGGAGTGTGGTCATCCTGTCAGGCGATATTTATGTTGGAAGGTGCGGTTGCTGGGTGGACAATACGGGTTTGGTCACCTGGTAGCTGGCCATTCAGGAAGGAACCCCGCGCATGAGTCAGAAAGTCCTGAGGCTTCCCCGGAACGAGGTCGGTCGCGACTTCGTCGTCGGTGACATCCACTTCAAGACGATTGATCTTCATAAAGGATTGTTGAAGCTAGGTTTCGACAAAGCTATCGACCGAGTCATCGGGGTGGGCGACCTCATAGATCGCGGGCCTGGAGTCCTCGACGGTCTGAAGCTTCTTGGTGAGCCGTGGTTCTTTACCGTTCAAGGTAACCATGAGCAGATGCTTATCAATGCTTACAGGGAAGACCCCAGCGCTCGTTACGTAGCTCATGGCGCAGGCTGGTGGTCGACCATAGCCGACGAATCGAAAGAGATGATAGTTGGAAAGCTTGAGAGCCTTCCATCCGTCATAGAAATCGAGTCGCCTCGCGGCTTGGTTGGCGTTGTTCACGCGGACATTCCTTCCGGGATGTCATGGGTCGAGTTCACTCGAGACATATCAATCCCTGCTGTCGAAGAGATTGCGCTATGGGGGCGCGAGCGGATCAAAAAGCACCATCGAGAAGGTATCAAAGGGGCCTGGCGTGTGTGCACGGGCCACACCTGGATTCCAGCGCCGGTTCGATTAGGAAACGTTCTGGCACTCGATTGTACGGGAGGGGGGGAAGGGCCACTCGCTATCTATTGCGTTCAGGACGACACGATTTACGTCGAAGGGCGTCCAGTGTCACTTGACCAAGCGGACGTCGTTACCGAGCTATTGGAAGAACTTGAGCAGACGGTAGGTAATCTGAAAGCAACCATCCACGCTAATAGGCTAATTGAGTCGCAAAGCTTGAGCCATGAGGCCGACGAGCTGACTCGTCGAGTGAACACTACCTGGCTGACTTTGCGTTCGGAAATTGGTGAGTCTCAGAAGTTGCTTAATGCGCTTCACGGACTCAGCCTGCTCACCGGGGAACGAAGGGCAGCTAAGCTCGAAGAGCTGAAATTCAAGCATTCAGGCACCCAGATAGAGGGATTGCTTTCGAGGCTTCTTGATTGAAGGTTGAGTACAGTAATCTTGGGGATGTTAGTGAAATGATGGCCGAACCTGTGCGAGTAGTTGGTTAATGAAGCATGTCAGGCTAATTCGCCACGGAGAGAGCGCTGCGAACGCAGGCCAAGCCACGTTAGATCACGCGACCATTCCTCTGACTCCGAAAGGATTTGAGCAAGCGCACCTGGTGGCTCTATCGTTCAAACATCCTCCGGCTCTGATCGTTGCCTCGCCGTTCAGCCGAGCGCATTCAACCGCTATGGCGACCGCAGCGGTCTTTCCTCATACCCCTTTTGAAACTTGGCCCATCCAAGAATTCACTTACCTTCAACCTGCACGGTGCACTAACACAACCGTCGCCCAGAGACGCGAATGGGTGGATGCCTATTGGGCAAAAGCAGATTCTGGTTTCACGGATGGTGAAGGCGCTGAGTCATTTCTAGATTTCATAGCTAGAGCTCAAGTGTTCATGGAACGCCTTGCTGAACATCCAGCTCAAGACATCGTAGCGTTTTCGCATGGTCAGGTTATCAACGCCGTAGCCTGGCTTATTGAGCGCAAGCCGCTCAGCATGGATGGCGGAGCTATGGTGGACTGGCGTGAGTATGAGATCGCGAACCACGTACCCAATTGTGGTGAGTGCCTGCTTTCGAAAGATCCCGACGAAGACGGGTGGAGAGTAAGCCGGTCAGCCCCCGAGTCACGAATGGATGCCACCTGGCGCGTGCCGGGCAGAGCCTATCAAGTCGCCCGCGATCCTGAGCGCCTGCTCATTGAAGAGCGAGCCGAAGCTCTCTCAGCCGCAGGCTATCCGCTGCCAGATGACGATTCGGCTATGTACGCCGAACAATGGTTGCAGGAGTCTAAAGCGGCTATAAGCCTATCGTCCCCACACCCTCCTGGTAGAAAACTGTAGCGGAATGCGAGGGGAATGACGTTAGCAAGAGGTGTCACCTGGCTGGAGAAAGCCCTACACGTACAACGACGGAAAATTCGGCAAAACGGAGGCTATTCTTTCGATTCGCCTTTTTTCGGATAGGTAAGCTTGCTTCCCACTAGCTCGGCAGAAGGAGTCTGTATCGCCTTCGTGGACTTGCCAATGTCCATAATGTGAAAGACCTCCGCCCCTCGGTTCAGCAGGTAGTCAGCGACTATACGACGATGGCATCGCCACCAGACCGCTTCCGCGCACATGATGGCGCAACGCTTGGTGTCGCTCAGCTTCAACAGTTGATGCAAACCGTCTTCAAACTCATCCGATAAAGCGTAGTCAGCGTAGTTGTGGAAGCTTCTATTTTCCCAAAATGCATTGATGTCATCCGGGACGTTTTTGGATTTTTTTCGCAATCCGCCTAAGCTCTCGATCTGGTAATGCAAGATTTCAGATTTGGCTAATAACTCTGGCAGCACATCCAAATTGTACTGAGGATTCGTCCTGGAGCGAGGCACAGTCCGGATGTCTACCACGGCGTCAACATCGAAGCTCTGGAGCATCTGGACGAAGACATTGATAGGCTTTGTCGAATGACCCACAGTAAAGACTGCTTTGTTCATAACCTCCTCCTATGTGCGTCTCGCAGGAATAGTTTCGAAGTCAAGGATCCAAAAAAAGAGATGCTGAGCTACGCCTCGCAACGGTTGCGGCACACCTCATGCCCAACCCGAACCCGCTGCTACGCTCAGACAATTTCAAGGATAAAGGAAGCTCATGGCAAGCGAATATCCGTTATCGAAAGCGCTGGAAAGGATATCAAATCAGCTCGCCCTGGAGGCTGCACTGATGGAATTAACGCTCCATGTCGAAGCCCAAGGTAGCGGTGAAGTTGGAGATAACGTTCGAGGCGTTTTGTAGGCTATCGGTGTTCAGCTTGCTACTCGATTCCGTCCTTGAGCCTTAGCGCTGTAAAGCAAACGGTCAGCTTTGATCAGAAATTCTTTATGATTCTCCTCTCCTGTTTTAGCAGTCGAGACTACACCAGAGCTTATGGTGACTACGCCGAATGGGCTCGCTGAATGTGGAATTTTTGCATCCAACAAGGAAAGCCTAATGTTCTCTGCAACCATAACCGCACCTGCGAGTTCAGTGTCCGGAAGCAGAACTACAAATTCTTCCCCACCGTAGCGAGCAGCGATATCACCTGGTCTATTGACGTTAGCTGCAATAAGGTTCGCTACGCGCACAAGGCAATCATCACCACTTAAATGGCCGTAATGGTCATTATATTGCTTGAACAAATCTATATCCAAAAGGATTACGGATATGCTTGTCTGATTTCTCGTGGCACGCTTCCATTCTTTATCCATAGCCAAGTCAAAATTTCTCCTATTGGCTAGAGAAGTGAGACCATCTGTATGGGCTATCACCTCTAGCTCTTTTCGGATTGCTTTGAGCTCACGCTCTGCGACAAGCAGCTGTTGGATCTGCCGATATAGCAAGCTACCTAAAAACGCCAAAGCCAATATGATGGAGCCTACCAGTGCAACCGATTGGTAAACATATGACCACCAAGGAGCAAATACATGCTCGTACGACACTCCGGCTGCAGCGACGATAGGCAACCCTGCCAAGCGACGATAGGCGTAGATCCGCTCAATGCCATCTACAATGGATTTGATGACTGCAGTACCACTGTCGCTCTGAGGTAGGTACCGGCTGAAAATCTCACCTTTGGAAAGATTGGTCGTCATCAAAGCTGCGACTGTCGGGCGTCGGGCGAGTAGCTCGCCGTTATCGAGTGCTAGGAAAATTACTCCTTCGTCGTCAACGTCCACACGCTTGAAAAAGCTTTGGAAATATGAAACCGGAACCGTGGCTAACGCAACTCCTGCAAATGCTCCATCGGCTGTTTCGATACGCCGACTGATAGGGATCACCATCTCGCCAGTCGTTCGACTTTCGACTATGGAGCCGATGTGGATGGACTGATCATCGTGCTCGCGGTGATAAACGAAGTATGCTCGGTCGCTGTTGTTTTTGGTGTGTAGGCCTTCCGAAAATGAATTCGCCATCCAGTTGCCGTGAGCATCGAAGATGAAAAGCCCTTGAACACCTTCAATATTATTCACCTGTCGGGCCAGCAGCTTCGCCAATCGCTCTTGTTGATCAGGGCCGCTTCCATCGTGCGCTACACGCTCAGCAAGATCTCGCAAGGTATTGTCGGCCTGCAGCATCGTGTCACGGGCCTGCTGCTCAGCGGCAAGCACGATGTTCGAAACAGTTATTTTGGCCGCGTCTACTCGCTCACCGGACGACTTCGCCATCTGCCAAACAGTAGCAAGGATCAACGAAAAACAGACCAGAAGAATGAAACCTATCAGCGAAAGGGACAACGCTTTAGGTGTCAGCCTTGTGTAGATCGGTAAGGAGAGCGTCATGTGCGCGTCGTCAAATTGGCGGTGGGCTTCATAGAGCAATCTTCATACCGTACATCTAAAGAAAGATCAAAGCATTCGCCGGTGGCTTCTGAGCACCCCGGGACGCAGCGGACATCGCCAGAGCGTAGAAAATTCGAAGGCTCCTGCACTTTGTGAAACGCCGGACAAACCCCAAACGGTCTATCCTGATGCTTGCGAAGATCGACCAACTCACCTCCTTTGTCTGGTGAAGATATTTGCAGCCAGTTTCTCGGAGCCACCAATTCGGAGTGATGGCGGCGATTTTTACTTGGTGTTCTACCGAATCAATGCCACCCAAGCCCTGTCATGATCTGGCGCCGGTAGGGTGTATCGATCTGGGACGGCACATTTTTGATGTAGTCGCGCGCGTGTTCACGTTCTTCTCCGCTTAAGCCGGCAAGATAGGCAACAGCGTCCTCAGCTGCGGGAACTAAACCTTCAATGCCTCCGAACCTTGGTGGCAATCCAGTCCAGATTACCGCGTCCAATTGGCGGGGGATCGCCCATTCAGCAATGACCCCCGCTACGGTCTTCCCAACCATGAAACTACCGATGCCATCCTCCCGATCTTGAGGTACCCCCTCCCGAATTCTAAGGGCCTCGCGTGCCTCATCAAGGTTGTCCAGATCCAGTATCGCCCAAAGCACTGTGCACCCAGGCGCATTCGCGCATATGGCCGTCGTAAGATCTCCGTTGTCACTGATTCGCGCGAACTCGATGGGCAACACGGGGCCATCCATAAACCACTCGCTCGCGAGCGGTAAGGCATCCGGCTTCCAAATCAAAGATCCCCATCCTAGACATGCAATGACCATCATCAGCACCTGTAGTTGAAGCGAAGTCCATTTGGGATGACCGAGACTTCAGGTCGGTTGCTTGCATAGCAGTGCCAGTGAAATGCGCGCCGCAACCATTTTCATGTGCCCGGTTCAGCCTTTTGTTTTACTAGGATCTGCTGATCGAGGAAACGTACGCTCCTCTTGGATCGTGCCGTCCTCTTTGTGAATTTTGAGAGAGGCTGTCTTGCCCTGAAGAAATTCGCTCGCTATCTCGGTAATTTCTGCTTTGGTAGATGCGGTCTTGGAGGCGCGTTGCGCGCCCTCTTTGACGAGCTCCCAAAGCTTTCCTGTTTTCTTGATGTGATAGTTATCCATTGGCTCGCCTCTGATATGACGTATCGATACCTGCTATCAAGTTGACCATTAGAGATCCGGAGAGTTTGAACGGATTTGCGGCACGCTGAATGCTTTCGGAAATCCGCTTCGGACGTTCCTAGGCGATACGACAACAAGATCCAAATCGGCACGTTCTCAAGCGGGACGTAACGAAGTAAGCAATGCGCGTAGGGTCGCCTTATGACCTTCGAGTCCCTCACCCGCAAGTTCGTATTCTCGTAACGCGCCCAAGCGCCCGCCGTCTTTGCTGCTCTGCATGAGCCGACCCAAGAGCAACTGTTTTTCATGCAAGGCTCTAATGGCCACCCAGAGTGCCTCCTCAATCGTTTCATTTTGGGCATGAAACAATGCGGCGGCGGTATAAGCATGACCGGTATGGCAGCGAAACCGTGGTGATGACGCGTCTATCTCCCACAGAGCGCCTCCGCATTCAGGACAGGAAATGGCTGCGACTTGGCCGATCTCATCCAGCGCGTAAGAACCACCCTTACTGAAATCCTCAGCCAGATCATTCTCCGTAGCGAATGGCTCGATACGTTTTGATTCAGAAGGCGCTGTCGCTCCGGCTATGCGTTGATTGATGATCTGTACGAGCCTCCTACCCAAATCAGTGAGCGGCAGGCATCCGTCAACAGTTACATGACGAAGAGCGCTCGTCGGCATTGAGGGAGCTTCGGCAGTTTCAGGATCCTGTACGAAGGCCAGTCCGCCATAGGCCTTTATCGCCTGGAGTCCAACTACACCGTCATCAAGTTCGCCAGTCATCAACACCCCTATGGCATTGCTTCCGTAGCTGATGGCAGCCGATCTAAACATCGGATCAATCGCAGGTCGCGAGTGGTTTTCCTTTGCACTTCGAACGACCTGAATAGCTCCTTTTCTGACAAGCAGATGCTTATCCGGAGGCGCTATGTATACACGACCCGTCTGTATCGGCTCTTCACCCACGGCGAAGCCGACAGGCAATGGGCTCGTCTGGGCAAGAAGGTTTGGGAGAACGCTAGGTTGGTCTCCGATATGCATCGTGACAAAGACTGCCGCAGTTAAATCCGACGGAAGCTCGGCAAGAAACTCACGCAATGCAGCGAGCCCGCCGCTTGAAGTGCCGATGACGATCACTTGGTGGTTGTGGCTTTCTTTCTGCATGGATCGATCCTAGATTACATGCTCCAGTTTGACTCAGCTGCCTCATCTACTTTTGCGAATGAGTGCTGGTCTATGTTCCCTGCGATGCGTTGACTCTCTTCCTGGTTTCGATAGGTACCAGGGGGGAAGGTTCGAAAAAATGCGCAAAGTTTGATCTAGATCAAGGGATTGCTAAGCAGCATTCATAGCTCTACGCGCACAATTGAATCTAACTGCGATGCTCGCGCGATCACAAAAAGCGAGGCGCCAGACGCTCTTTCAATGTGCTTCGAGGACATCTGCAGGGGACATGACATGAGTCGAGTGTCCCGCGTGCTCCAAGCGCTTTCACGGCAAACGCGATATTTTCGCTTACACTCATCCAACCGTTCCGTCTGTTTGGTCGGTTTCCCTGATTAGAGGAGGATTGTTTGGACGTAAATTGGGAAGGACTGCTGCCGATTCGCGGTGAGATCATCGTCATTGAGGACGACCCAACTCTGCAGTCGCTCATGACCGATATCATGGATGAGATTGGCGCGAAGACTGTCCCGTTCGCGACGGCGGATGATGCGTTGACCTACCTGCTGGAAGCGCATGGTGAATGCGTCCTGGTGATCGCCGATCATGGCGTTCCCGGACAAGTCCAAGGCATCGAGTTCATAGAAATGGTTAAGGGCAGGTGGCCTCACATCGCTGCGATACTTACCTCGGGATATCTGATCGAGAGCACCGCAGTGCCAGCTCATACCATTTACCTGCACAAGCCTTGGTCGCTGGATGACATGGTAGTGGCAGTGGCGGAGCTTCTCCAGCCAGGAAACCCGATTAGCAAACGTTGAGCCTGGCTTCGAAATCGTGAGGTCATGCAGGACTTAGTTGGTGCTCAGCGGATGAGTCTGCATCTCCACTGCCCTAAATCAATATGGGGGAGAAGTCCCTGAATTTTTTGAATTTTTCCGCGCCCGATGACTCCGTTAGATCAGAGCAGACGGAGTAAGTCATGGAAAACAATCTATTCGTCATCAACTACAAGCTTCATGGTGTGCCCAAGTCCTTCATCATCCGTAGCAAAGCGATGCAAAACGCTGATGCCTGGCACTGGGCTAGCTGCGATGCGGGCGCAGCCCCAATTCCCAAGCCTGGACGCCCGCCACTGAAGATGGTGTCCAAACCTCAAGCCGAAAAATACGGCATTACCGATGTCACTTGGCGAGCCAGCTCAACGTAGTAGCGCGTGATATGGCGCGAACCTTTGATAAAGCCGCTACGCGTCGCAGCCCCACCGCAAAGTTCGATTCCCCGCTGAATACTCTGGTACCAGCTTTTGGAATCAAATGTTGAATCGATCCGTCGGCTGCTCTCACAATAAAATCGAGGTCACGATGTCGCCTTTTGATATCCAGCGGATGCTCATAGACGAATTTCCTTTAACGTTCTTGCTGGAGGTGGGTTTCCGGGCCACCTTCGCTTTTCTCGCAGTGTTTCTTTTTTTGAAATCCAGCGGTCGACGAGGGATCAGACAGCTCTCACTTTTTGAGCTGGTCGTAATTTTGACATTGGGCTCAGCAGCAGGAGATGTGTCCTTCTATCATGACGTTCCGCTGCTGCCGGTCGCCGTAGTATTTCTCACGCTCCTGCTTCTCTACCGGCTTACCGTCTTAGTGATGACCAAGAGCAAAAGATTCGAAGCCTGGATGGATGGGCTTCCGGTAACTGTCATCCGTGACGGTCTCTATGAGCTTAAGTCTTTAGACACGCTGAACATCTCATCCAACGAATTGTTGATGGAGTTACGACAGCAAGGTGTTGAACATCTCGGACAAGTAAGACTCGGTCTCGTTGAGACCGACGGCGACATCAGCCTTTATTTTTTCGAACAGAAAGATCTGCGCCCTGGGCTGTCCGTCCTACCATTAGAACATCGTGCTGAGTTTGAAACTGCGCCTGCGACGGCCCTGTTCTGCTGCGTAAATTGCGGTTGCCCTCAGCACATTGCGGAGGCCCAACGCGCAGATTGTTCTCGGTGCAATCATGACATCTGGTCAACAGCCTTAAGCAGTCCAAGATGTAGATGATGGTATTGAGACAATATCACCCCTCGGCACTCGGTCTTTGCATAGGTGGCCAAATCACCCATACGGCGAAACAGAAGCCTTCACGCTCTCGTTGTACTTCGGCAAGGCGTCGATTGAACCGCTGCAGGAGATCGGTCGCCAGCTTTTTGAGGCCTTTCCTTGTCCCATCCTGTTGGTGGAATTCCGCCGTAGTGACACTTGGCAAATTGCTGGTATCAAGGCTGGTGCACTGCACAAGCTTCGGGACGAACAACAACATGTTTTCGCTGATGCGCTGGATGCCTTCAACCGCAGAACATGGCGGGAGCCCGCATCCAAACGCGTTGCCCGATACGACCTGGCCATCCTGTACGATCCTGCTGAGGCGCTACCACCCTCCAATCCCATGGCCTTGGAGCGTTTCATCGATGTCGGTAAAAAGCTAGGCATCGATATCGAATTGATCGAGAAGAAGGACTACGCGCGTCTCGCCGAATTCGATGCGCTCTTCATCCGCGAAACGACACGGGTGGATGATCACACCTATCGATTTGCCAAGAAGGCTGAAAGTGAAGGCTTGGTCGTTATTGACGATCCATCTTCCATTCTTCGCTGCACCAACAAGGTTTACCTCGCCGACCTGTTGAAGCGTCGGGGTTTGGGCATGCCGGCAACGGAGATACTCTACAAAGATCGTCCCCAGGAGCTCGAGAATGTCGGGCGCCGTCTGGGTTTTCCTTTGGTGCTGAAAATTCCCGATGGTTGCTTCTCAAAAGGCGTGATCAAGGTCACCGATGCTCAAGCATTGGCCACTGCTGCCCAGGAGTTGTTTGAGCATTCCGTGCTGCTGCTTGCCCAGGAATATTGCTACACCGAATACGATTGGCGCGTCGGTGTACTCAACGGCGAGGCGCTTTACGCTTGTAGATACTTCATGTCCAAAGGGCATTGGCAGATTTACAACCACAAGGCGGTTGCTGGGGAAATCAACGGAATGTGTGAGGCGGTGCCTGTAGATCAAGCCCCGTCCGAAGTCGTGCAGCTTGCCGTACAAACGGCCCGTCTCATTGGGGATGGGCTCTACGGCGTCGACCTCAAGCAGGCAGGTGATCGGGTACTGGTGATCGAAGTGAACGACAACCCCAACCTCGACGCTGGTATCGAAGATGCCGTGCTGGGTGACGAACTGTATCGGCGCGTATTGCTGGCCTTCACGCAAAGGCTGGAACTGAAACACCGTGGCCAGGCGTGGTGACCGATGGTTGAAGGTTACTCTATACAGTCTGGCTCCCTGTGCTGCGCATCAAAAGACGACGCGTGTATTTGGCTGTCTGTCGCCCCGGACGCAGCCGAGCAATCCGAGCTACAGAGTCGCTTGGGCATTAGCGCTCAAGCGATGGAATCGTCCCTCGATCCTGATGAGGTGGCTCGAATCGAGATCAAACCAGATCACCTGTTCCTGATCTGGAAGCGCCCGGAAAGCTTTGACGGGCGAGCATTCAATGTCTCATCGTTCGGCGTGGTGTCGAGTGAAAAGCGGCTGGTGGTGATTTGTGCAAGCAATTCGCTGCTGTCCAGTCTTGAGCACGATCTGCAAATGACTGGCCCAGTGGATGTGTTGATGGCGCTACTCGCTGAAAGCGTTCATCACTACCTCGGGCATTTGAGGGTAGTGAAACAAATTGCTCGAGAGATTCAGCACCAATTCACCCGAGCGATGGATAACCAGCAGCTGGCTCAAATGTACAACCTGAGCGAAAGCCTTGTTTACTACGTAAACGCGATTCAAGGTAACGGCGCGGTTTTGACCCTGCTGCGAAACCATGGCCAGCGACAAGGCTTCAGTGACAGACAGCTAGATTCGCTAAACGACCTGATCATAGAAAACGAGCAAAGTTATCAGCAGGCCAAAATTCACGCGAAGGTGTTCGCAAACCTGATCGAGTCGCACGGCAACCTTGCAAACAACAGCATGAATCGAGCCCTTCGCAAACTTACGCTCATCAATGTCGTTTTCCTCCCGTTAAACCTTATCGCCGGCATCGGCGGGATGTCGGAATTCAGCATGATGACGTCCGGTGTTCCCTGGTGGATGTCCTTTCCCGTACTGATCATGTGCATGGGTTTCGTCGGTGCGGGAATGGTTTACGCATTGCGGCGTATGGCCTAACGAATTCGCTTTTTTAATGGGTATCTCGGTCAGGAGCACACGATGCAATCTTCGGATATCGGTATGTTGATGATGGTTGTGATTGCGGCGGTAGGAAGCATGATTAGTTTTCTTGATCATCGCTTCCTATTCGAATCCGGCTTGCCCAAGCCTCCATCGAAAATAGACACTGGGAAGATCAACACGAACAAGTCGTGAGCAGCCGTTTCCCGAACCAAAGCCTTGCCATTTTAAATGACACATGCGGCTTCAGATGTTTTTTACATTTCCACCTGGGTACCCAGCTCGATCACCCTGTTGATGGGCAATTTGAAATATTTGAGATTGCTGTTTGCGTTCTTCAGCAGGAAGGCAAAAAGACTCTCTCGCCAGCGCGCCATGCCGATTCGTTTAGTAGGAATCACGGTCTCTCGGCTCAAGAAATACGTTGTGCGCATCGGACTGAAATCAAGGTCAGCCAAGTGGCAAAGACTCAATGCCAGAGGAACGTCGGCTTCTTCCATAAAGCCAAAGTGAAGGCTCACTCGGAAAAAACCTTCCCCATAAGCTTCGACCTCGAACCTACGCGCAGGACTGACGCGTGGGCTGTCTTCAGACACAACGGTGAGGAGCACCACTTGCTCATGCAAGACCTGGTTATGCAGCAAGTTGTGCAGCAGCGCATGAGGTACGGCATCAGCCCTCGCTGTGAGAAAGACTGCTGTTCCTTGCACTCGATGTGGAGGCTGCGAGCGAATGCTGCTGATGAACAAGGGCAAAGGAAGCGCGGTTTCATCCAGCCGCTCAACAATGATTTTTCGACCCCGCTTCCAAGTCGTCATCAGGATGAAAAGAGCGACACCGGCAATGACCGGGAATGCTCCGCCCTGAAAAATCTTCGGAGCGTTGGCCGCAAAGTACAAGCTGTCGACGAGCAAGAAGCCAAGCAGCATCGGGATCGCCAGCCAGCGCGGTGTTTTCCATAGCAGCAGGACGACAGCCGAAGACAGGATCGTTGTGATCAACATGGTGCCTGTCACCGCGACCCCATAAGCGGCAGCCAAGGCGCTGGATGACTCGAACCCGATCACCAGCAGTACAACACCTACCATCAACGCCCAGTTAACCGTGCCGATGTAGATCTGCCCCTGCTCTTGGCTGGAGGTGTGCTGGATGAACATCCGAGGGACGTACCCTAGCTGGATGGCCTGGCGCGTCAGGGAGAAAGCACCGGAGATTACGGCTTGAGAAGCGATGATGGTCGCCAGTGTGGAAAGCGCGACCATCGGCAGCAGTGCCCAGCTCGGCGCAAGCAAGTAGAACGGATTGCGCACAGCCTCCGGGTTTTCCAGGATCAAGGCGCCTTGGCCAAAATAATTAAGTGCCAGCCCCGGCAACACCAACATGAACCATGCCCGAGAAATCGGCTTGCGGCCAAAATGGCCCATGTCGGCATACAGTGCTTCAGCACCGGTCAATGCCAACACGACGGCGCCCAAAATCGCTACACCCATGCCTGGATGAGCAACAAAGAACTGCACTGCCCAAACAGGGTTTAGCGCTTGCAGCACTTCGGGCCGCTGCAAAATGCCGTGGATACCGAGGGCGCCCAGCACCACAAACCACAGCACCATGACAGGGCCAAACAGTATGCCGATTCGAGCTGTGCCATGTTTCTGTATCAAGAACAGGGCGACGAGCACGACCACTGATATAGGCACGACCCAGTGCTCGATACCATCAAATGCTAACTGTAATCCTTCGACCGCAGAGAGCACCGAAATAGCCGGGGTAATCATGCTGTCGCCGTAAAAAAGTGCCGCGCCGAATAGGCCGAGCAGAACCAGTATCTTGCTCATGTGTGGGTAAGGTGCAGCTGCGCGGCGGGCTAACGCAGTCAAAGCCATGATGCCGCCTTCGCCCTGGTTGTCGGCACGCAAAATGAACAATACGTACTTAATCGAGACTACCCAGATCAGTGACCAAAAGATCAACGACAGAATGCCAAGCACGCCATCGTGATTCACCTGAACACCGTAATGCCCGGAAAAGACCTCTTTCAACGTGTAGAGGGGGCTCGTGCCAATGTCTCCGTAAACCACACCTACAGCAGCGACGAGTAAGCCCACCCCTGATGCTTTGGATGGGGAGTCTACGTGTGTAGCGGTTGCGGTCTCACTCAAGGTGGCGCCCTCTCAATTAGCGGGGAGTAACTGCATGCCGTCCTTGGGCATTACGTTTTTCCAGGGCCAACTGCTGAGCAGGCACGTGGACGATCAAAAATCACGGCCAGTATCGGGATGAGCGATAAAACCTACCGTAAAGAAATCGTAAAAAATTAGATTAGATTTCCTCGAATTTCAGGGTGCGCTAAGGCGACCCTAGTCAGAAGGCAGTGCTATAAGCGATTAACTGAGGTACGGCGATTGATCGGTTAAGCAACTTTGATTTGCTGCCCTGATTTGCTCGGGCGATTGCTCGACAGTCAGGGCTGCCAGTCTGCGAATTGCCGCGTTCACGACACTACTCATGACCGGAGCGGCACAAGGCGCTGAAGTCATCAACATTTACCGCGATCCTAAGTGCGGCTGCTGCAAGGCAAAGAATCTCAGCTCTATCGCTACCTTCATTAGGCTTTTGTCAAATACTTGAAGCGTCGTCATCGAAGGTCATCCTGCTCTTCCCAAATGTCGACTTCGCCCATCGCTCCTAGGTAAATTTTGCGACAAGGAAGCTTGGTGATGAGCCCGTTATCGAAAAGCACCCTGGGAATATCCGCAAACAAGCTCGACACTTCCCATTTCTCTGTGAGCGGCTTCATTGCCTCTGCTATGAATGAATCGAGGTCGAAGTCCTGCGTTGCAACAAAGGGCCCTGCGCGGTCGTAATTCTCAAAAATGCCCGAGGCAATGCAGATGACTTCGCCTGCCTTGACGATCATGACACCACCTCGAAGCCATTCAGGAGGCTTTGCCAGTGGAAGAAGACCACGGTCATTACTGTAACCCTCGCGGGGTGAAGTGGTGCATCCCCTGTGAAAGCCGCAGAAACTCACGCAGACTTGCACGTCCATTGCCCCTCTGGAATGTAGCGAGAACATACCTAGAGTTGACTGTGGTCAGCACCCAAAATCTGCCCTCGCGCTCCGCTTTAATCACGTCAGATGTTCGGATTAGGTGGCCATCGCCAAACCGTCCATATTGGTCTTTACGGTTGTGACCAAACACTACGCCTATGCCCGTTCGGGCTTTGATGGAGGCGCTGCAAAGATACGCTGTGATCGGTCTATCGAAGCCTTGCGCCTGGGCTTTTTTGATTCGTATTAGGTCAAATTCTGTGTGGCGCTTACCATAAAAATCCCGGCCAATCATGTTCAGCATTGTTGCACTCCGTTGGCGGTATATACGGCCTAACCAGGAATTCCACACGGAACCATCCGCACTGGTAGCGTGCAAGAATCCTGGTAAATTTCAGGCTGATCGAATCATGTTTGCGTGATAGATCGGACGAAGGTTGCTCAGAGCATCGCAACTGAAGCCAGGCTGGTGTGAGCTGTGATATTCGGAGCCTGTCTCGACCTCCAGCAGGCACACAACACACTCGTTTTGGTCTTCACCAAGCGTCACTTTGGTCAGTTTCTCCATCCGCCAAACTCCCGTGCCATTCATGTGAGCAGGTGTGACTACTTGCACCTCTGTGATGATCGTCTCCGCGTCCTGGGCAATCAGCAGTTGCTGAAGCTGTGGTTCGCTGTCGATCATCAGAACCGCCTCTGAAATTCTGTCCTCGTACATGGCCTGGACAGTTACGTGATACCAGTGATTACGAAGCACTTTGGATACCTGATGCCATTGGTATTGACCCTCACCGAACATGCCCGGTAGGCCCAGCATGTCGCTGTCGTGTGTTCTAAACATCGTATGTCCTTGGCCTGAAGGGGCTCCAATACAGAGCGCAGGTTAGAAGAGGGAGAAAACGTCTTTCAGGCTTGCGAGCTGTTCATAACCTGGGCCGATCAACACGTAAATCGTGTTTCTGGTTTCGAACACAACACCATCGTGGAAACCGGTGCACATGCTTGAACGAACCCAGTCGCCCCTTTCGAAACGGCCTTGACTGTCCTCTGTCACGTTATGGGCAAACAGGATCATCGGGAGCTGGCCCGCTGCATTGCATTTGAAGAGCTCGTCACGGGTGACTTCAATGCGAAATATTGTCCAGTCGCGAACTAGGCAGTAAGGCTTTTTAGGCAATCGTTCGACTGCTAAAGCTCGAGCTTCGGAAGTACCTGTCAGGCCCTCTAGGGACGTTCTAGGCCCTTTCATAAAATCGGGCTCTTGGACGCTAGCCATAGGGTTCACCTCAATTAATTACCCGGAAATTGACAATTCAATCCCGTTTGTCTGCGCTCGCCCCTCGTAGGAACCTCTCCGCGCGCCAGCTGTGTGGGGTTGGAGACGTCAATCAGATCAAGGGAAGCCAACCTGAAAGCGCTAGGAGCACCATAATGAGGATGATAGTCCGTGTTATGGTGCTTCGCAATATGGCCTCATCCTCGATTTGCTTGGGGAAATGTCATGGAGGCCGCAGAAGCCCTAGCTGTAGTGGTACGAGCACTGCGTAGAAGAAAGGGTTTTACGCAGGAAAACCTGATCACGATTGACCGTTCCTACTGGGGACGGATAGAGCGTGGCGAGGTGAATATCACGATTGATGTGCTCATTCGTCTTGCAGCGATAATGGAAGTTGAACCGGCCTCGCTGATTCTCATGGCAACATCCCTGCAATCTAATGAGCCGTTCGGGGAGGGCCTTAAACGCATTTCCAAACAGCTGAACAGAATTAAAAAAGAAAGCGTTGACCAGGAAATGAAGTCAATGGCACGAGACGGAAAGCCGGCGCCTGGTCGACCCGTCCGATCCGATGCGGCGCAAAAAGCGGCTGAAGCGGATCGCCTCCGCAGTGCCGGAGTAGCGGTGTCCGAAATCGCAGAGAGGCTGGATCTGTCGAGATCCACTGTCCGCAGATATCTGAAAACAACCACGTCTGAGCGAATTAATTCCGAGTGATTTTTCAATGACCAGCTCCCTGCTAAAAATGTCACAGGAAGGGCTGCTGTGGAGGGCTGCGGTAGCTACGTTGCACTGGGCTAGGCATGAGCCTAGCGACTCAGAGAATCAACTGCCGTCTTGAAGCCGGATGCAAAGCACTTCTCCGTATGAGGTGCGAGCTAATGTCCCCAATACGGCACATTAACCATCATTTTTGGGCTCAATGGCCCTATCCGGGCACATTAAGCTGAGCGAATAATGACGGTTGCCTCTGCTGCACGCACGGATAAGGTAGAGGAAATAACCTTTCGTGTTGTCGCCACAAATCAATTCGGCGACTTGCTTGGTCGTGCGCGCTTTCCATTTCATATTTCGCTCCAGGCGATTGGCCCATACAGACTACTGATTGACTGCCCTTCTCAGAGTCACTCTTTCTTTCGATTGCTGTTGGTGAACATGCCAGCGATGATACGGGCATCGAGGAGAGCGTGATGCGGAAGCGGAACCCCGTCACTTGTAGCATCCAGAGTGGTTGCGTCGGTGGGGTAATTCCGAACGTTCCCTGGCCATTTACCGTCGTTATATGCAAGTTCGCAGAAAAGCTCCCAGTCGAACTGTGGTGCGTCTGTGACAATTTCTAGAACTTCGTCGAACGACGCTAGGAAATCGAGCAGGGCAGTTCTTGCCCCAATAATGGGTTGTGCATTGTCACTGCCCCAGAGCTGCGGAAGAACGATCTCTACGACGAAGTCGCTGCAATCTTCCTCTCGCCATGTGTCGAGCAATTCCACGTAGAATTCGCGTCCATTCTCAGCTACCAGTGCGAGTGATATTAGCTTCGCTGTAGCTGAGAGCCGGGTGAACTCGCAATCAAGAAAGAGCCTCATTTGACAGAACTCCGTTATGACTAGGCCTCGCCTGGATATGGTGCAGGAAGGTGAGCTGTGGGAAATGGCCCTCAAGCATTTTGGCTCGGACGGGCTCCTCAAGGTGGTCATAGAAATGTGGAGTCAAGCTGCGCCTCCGCCCAAGCCAGTCGTGGAATACCTGTCCACCAAAGAGATGAGCCAAGAAGTCCTGAATATACTGAAAATTGCCCAAGAGCGAGTGGGTGCATTCGTTGCGGGTCGGACACCGGTTCCGGACACCGTAACACTGTACTCCCGGCACGCCAGTGACCTAGCAGACGGGCTCATTACGCGACTGCCGAAGGGGCAACTTTCCCGAGCCTGGAGGGGTTCTTGTCTCGAAATTGACCTAGGTATTTGAAATCTCCTCCTGCTCCACAGCTCTTCTTGGCTTAAGCCTTCCCGAACAACTTGTTGAGCTAATTGCTGTTCTATAGAGACGATTTATGAAAGCTGATTTAACTGAAGAAGAGATGCGCCGCGCCTTGTTTGGTACGGCTAAACCCGGAGAGGTGCCTGCCTCTCCAGTACCGGAGCCTGTGACAGAAGTCGTATTCACAAAGGCGATAGCGGCGCCTATAGCTACGAAAAAAGCGGCGAAAGCGTTTACGCCTAGGATCAGGGTCACGCTTCGGGTTGGAAACGAATACGAGGGGGAGATGCACGAGCTCATCCAGGACGCCGACACGTTGAGCTCGTTGCTGGCTGAGCAAGATGCTGTGAAGGCTGCCAGACAGAAGTACAAGTACGTGGAAGTGGTCTCGGTTAAACCGATAAAAAAAATGGGGTGAGCTAATTTAGATAGGTGTCCGCGTGCCTAAGCAGAGCGTGACGCTCCTTCAAGACAAGGTTGTCGCATCTGCGCTCAATCATCGGCATCCGAGGCCAAGGAAAGCGGCTCAATCAGATGCGGGCCCTGGTTTCGAACATTTCCGACATCCTTACCAACCTTGTACCAATGAAAGTCTGTTGCTGGCCGGCAATGCTCCATCGCTAACTCGCGTGCTCGTTCAGGTGGAGTGTCGGGATCAATCCATTCACGAGCGTGCTCAGGTGACAAGACCAGAGGCTTGCGATCATGGATATCGACCATGCCCTGGTCACTCGCAGCTGTGATGATGACGAAACCATCGCGATCATCCGGCTCCAGGCTTTCGTGCACCTCGGCCAACCCTGCGAAGAACATTGGAATCTGCTCTTTCAAGGTGATGAAGTAGGGCTGCTTCTTCTTTGCATCATCGGGGTCTTTAACCCATTCAAACCAGCCGTTCGCCGGGGCAAGCACACGACCGTTTGGCCAAAGCTGATTGAAAAACCTGCCGGTGATGACGGTCTCGACTCTCGCGTTGATCGGGTCTGGACGCTTCCCCTTCGCCCAGAAAGGCGCCCATCCCCATTTGACCTTGTTAACACTTAAACCTTCCAGAACGGGCCGGATGATTTCCACTCGCGTCGATGGCGCGACGTTGTATCGGTCGACGGGCCAGAGGTCATAGCCATTGATCACCAGCCGCTTCGGGGCTAGCACCTTGAGGTAGTGATCCATCGACTCGTAGATTGAGTATCGTCCGCACATGCTGTCACCCGTCGAATTGTCGTGCCTATGAGATTGACCGCAAGCAAAGCAAATCGTTAACTGTATATATGTACAGCTCACCACTCTAAGGCTTGCATCATGAGCATCACCATCCTCGGCCCACTCGCACCTGGCGGTAAGAAACTGCCTCTTTATTCTTCCAAGGTGCCTGCGGGGTTCCCTTCGCCAGCTGCTGACCACATTGAGAAACACATTTCCCTCGATGAGCTGTTCGATATCCGTGCACCGCACGTGTACTTGGTAAGGATCGATGGGGACAGTATGCAGGGCGCCGGGATTTACTCAGGGGATCTGGTGGTGGTTGATCGGAGCATTGATGCGGTCAGTGGCGATATCGTCATAGCCGCGTTGAATTCGGAACCGTTCTGCAAGCGCCTGCTTCTGCGCGAGAACGCCGTGATGCTTTTGTCGGAGAACCCAAAATATCCGGCGAGACATGTCATGGAAGGTGATGAGCTTGTGATCTGGGGTGTCGTGAAGTACAGCGTCCGCGATCATGACAATACGTGAGCCTGTCTTCGCCCTGATCGACTGCAACTCGTTTTACGCGAGCTGCGAGCGCGTTTTCAGACCTGACCTCGCCAAGACGCCTATCGTGGTGCTGTCCAACAACGACGGCTGTGTGATTGCGCGCAGCTACGACGCGAAGCCTTTCGTGAAAATGGGCGAGCCATACTTCCAGATCAAAGACCATCTACGCCGGCATGGAATCGTGGCCTTCAGCAGTAATTACAGCCTGTACGGCGACATGAGCGAACGCGTCATGACGATTATCGAATCGATGGTGCCAGCGCTCGAGGTCTACAGCATCGATGAAGCGTTTGCCGACCTCACTGGCGTCCCAGGTGATCTATCTGCTTTTGGGCGCCGTATGCGCTCCACTCTTTTCAAGTGCACCGGGATCCCAGTCGGTGTGGGTATTGCCCACACCAAGACGCTGGCGAAGCTCGCAAACCATACCGCCAAGCGACTGTTAGATATCACCGGCGGTGTGGTCGATCTTTGCGACCCGTTCAAACGGGACTGGACGCTGCGCAATACCGATGTCGGCGAGGTCTGGGGCATTGGCAAGCGTATGAAAGCTCACCTGGAAGTCATGGGCATCAAGACCGCGATGGACTTGGCAAAAGCCGACCCGTGGATGCTTCGCCAAAAATTCAGTGTGGTGGTCGAGAAAACCGCTCGCGAACTCGCCGGCACCCCAAGTCTCGAGTTGGGTGAGGCTGATCCTCCCAAGCGGGAGATTTGCTGTAGCAGGATGTTCGGCACGCGGCTCACCGAGATTGAGCCCATAAAGGAAGCTGTCGCTACCTACACGCAACGCGCGGCGGAAAAGCTCCGAGCACAAAACTCGCTATGCAAGAAGATCCGCGTGAGTATTAGAACCGGCATGTTCAATCCCCAGGAAGCGAAATATGCGAATGGCGCCTTGGTGGAATTGCCGTACCCAACAAACGACGTGCGACTCATGACGAAGGCTGCAACTGAAGCGGTCAATCGCATCTTCCGTCCGGGCTACAAATACAGCAAGGCGGAGGTTCTGCTGATGGATCTGCGACAGCCCGGCGAATTCACTGATGACCTGTTCGCGCAATCCCAACCGGCGTTGGCAGACAAGGTGATGGGTGTGCTGGATGAGATTAACGTTCGCTGGGGAAAGGGAGTGCTGCGTTTAGCCAGCGTGCCTACAGCACCTGGATGGGCGATGCGTCGGGAGCTTATGAGCCAGAGTTACACGACGAAGCTAGACCAGTTGTGGACAGTGAGAGCCAAGTAGCAAAGACGCGATGAGCATCTACCGCCTAAAAAACCAACCGTCTTGAACGGCTGTTTTCGGCTAGAAGCGGAGAGCTCATGACGATTCTTGCCAAAAAAAGGCTGTTTCGACTCGGGAAGGACACACGGATCGAGACTTCTGAAGATCTTCAACCCTTGCATGCTACTCAGCGGCAGAGCTGCTCCCTTCTACCGGTCGACCATCAAGGGCAGGCATTGGATCGATTTGAATTCCCGTGAGGATGGAGGCCCACGCTGTATACGCTTGCTTATGACGAGACACAGCGTCATCCCAACGGCTGCCTGTCACCTCACGTGACACTACAAGCATCATTAGGTGACTTGTAGCTGCATCCAGATCTAGCAGGAGGTGATGGGCGTTGAATCGGAAATCGTCGGTCGTAGGCATGGTGTCACGCATATTATGGGAGGGGTGGGGAGGCTTCGCTGCCTCCCACATGACATCATTGTGACATTGCGCTGCATCATTAGTGCGAGCGTCCAGACAACCGGCGGCTAGAGTGGCCGGTTTCTGAACGATGCTGTTGAAAGTCGATCCGCAGGGATAGTGGCTTTTGGCCCCAATGCCAGCTAGATTTGGAGCTTTCTACGATCAAGGAAGGATATGAAAAAGCTCATCGCAGTAATGGGTATCTCTGTCGCACTAGGCGGATGCGCTACGTCCCACTACACCGCAGGACGAGACTTTCCGTCGGCCAGTGTAGCGAGCATCACCAAAGGCAAAACCACGACTACTGAGTTGAGGTCACTGTTTGGTGAGCCCTACGCCAAAAGCGCAGTCAGCGAGACTGATGAGAAGTGGATCTACACCTACACCAATGGCTCAGCCCACGCCCAAAGCTACGTGGTCACCATGAAGGTGACGACTACTGGCACACAGAAAACGCTTGATGTCCTGATCCGCAATGACGTGGTCATCAACTACACCTTCAGCGAAGGCCCCGCTCCGGGCACGACCACTGCGACGAACTAAGTTCGCCACCTTGCCATTGTGCGACCCACCGCGCTCAGTACGTTGTTGATGGAGCAAGCTCATGGACAGAACCTATGCCTTCGTGGATGAGTCCGGGAATTCCGACCTTGATACGTCAAAGGGAGGAAGCTCGGGCTTCTTCATCGTGTGCTCCATTCTGGTGGCAGAGAAAGACCTGGAAGCTGCTTATGCCCAAGCTGAAGCACTCCGCATGCGTCATTTTCAAACAGGCGAGATCAAATCCAGCAATCTGAAGCCAAAAGATTCAGATCGCCGTGCCCGAATCCTCAACGAGCTAGCCGAGCTGCCATTCAAGCTCTATTTCACCGTCGTTGATAAGTCCCGAATTCACAAAGACGGCGGCCTCCGTATCAAGACCTCGTTCATAAAATACGTGAACGGGTTGCTCTATGAACGTTTATTCCGCGCATACCCTGACCTCCAGATGATCGTAGACGAGCATGGTGGCCAGGAATTTCAGGAGAGCCTCAAGAGCTACGTTGCAGAACGATTCGTGGACGACTTATTTGGCGATAAGGATGCCTTCCAGACGATGGCCAGTAAGGACAACGTTTTGGTTCAGGTTGCAGATTTTTTTGCGGGCTCAGTCGCTCAGATCTACGAAGGTAAAGCATCGGAAGAAGCCGTTCTTGCCTACAAAAAGATCCTACGCAGCCTGACTCTTGGAATGCTTGAGTGGCCATCCAAGTACCAGTCTCTTCTGCCACCGCCGACAGATGAATCTAGGTATGCAGACTACCAGGTACACCAAGAAGCTCTCCGCCAGGCTGATCGTTTTAGCGAGCGGGCTGGTGAGCACCCTGATGAGGATGAGCGCCTGCAATTGAGCATCCTGCGGTTCTTAAGATTTCAAAGCGAATTCGTCACCAAGGATTACGTGCTGACTACGGAGATCATGGCCCATTTAAAGGACAGCGGATTGGGAGAGGTCAACGGCCAGAGAATCCGATCCAGTGGCATTGCCAAGCTTCGGGATGCGGACGTCATCATCACAAGCGCGGCCAAAGGCTACAAGATCCCTCAAACACGGGCAGACATAAACGAGTTTCTTGAAAGAGCGTCAGGCATTGTTGTTCCCCTACTGGAACGGGTCAAAAAGGCTCGAGAGGTATATCGGCTAAGTAGTCGAGGAGAATATGACATCGTGACGGCAGCCAACCTGGCTGAGCTTGCCAAGCTGCTCACTGCGCTCGAGGCGTTTGCAGATGACTGAACTCAGTCATGGCAACGAACCTCAGCAGGCTGCATTGATCCAGGATGAAATCCTAGAGATCTTGAAAGAAGCCAAGGTACTTGCGCGTAGATACTATCGCTTGACCGGCAAGCCGCTGGGCGTGACAGGCGAGGTCGCAGAGTACGAAGCTGCTACTCGACTCGGCCTGTTACTACATCCTGCAAGGCAGGCAGGTTACGACGCTACAGAGACGCTGGAAGATGGCGTCGCGAGAATCCAGATCAAGGGCCGCTGTATCCTGAACCCGCTAAAGATTACGGGCCGTATGGGCGCAATTGATCTACGACAGCCCTTCGATATTGTGCTCTTAGTGCTGCTTGATTCTGAGTTCAACGCATTTGCAATGTACGAAGCGAGTCGTGCCAAAGTAGAGGCAGCGCTGACCCTGCCAGGGTCGAAAGCCAGAAATGAACGGGGAGCTCTGGCGATTAGGCAATTCATGTCGATAGCTACCTTGCGCTGGGCTCGCCATGAGGCCAGCGAATCAGAGAATCTACTTCCCTCCTAGAATCGAGCGCTAGTGGTATGTTGCTCTGAGATACATATTTAATGTCCCCAATAAGGCACATTAACCATCATTTTTAGGCTTAATGGCCCTATTTGGGTACATTGGGATGAGGGATGGATTGCGGCAACCAGTGACAATTGCTGCCACTGTACGGGACAACATGCTGAACATCCTTCAATTGCCGACTAGGGTGCCGGTGGTCTTGAACATTACTGATGCCCACTCAATGAAGCTGACCGCAGGTGGAACACCGACTACCCAACCCTTCAGTCTTAATTGGAGTAGTGGAAGGCATGGCTGTTATGGCCATTCACGCTCCATTTAAAGGGCGAGGATTTGATTCCGGCTAGCTTGGTTCTGCATGAACAGCAGGATGTCGAAAACCCTGCCTGGGGTGTCTTCTAGTCCCTTGTGGTTGCTCGTCAGAATCCCCTCCTCGAATACTTCCCGGTTTAGGTTCCAGCAGTGCCCCAGATAAAACGGTAGCTCGCAGATTCGACGGCCTGCTGCTTGCTGTACGTTCCTCGGCAGGAGTTGCTGTCCCGTGAAGCCCGCTTTCCCCGCTCGAGCTAGCCCACCCCTTACCTGGCTATCCAGTGCAGGAATCAGCCCGGTGATGAGAAGCAGGGCTTTCATGGGATAAGTGATGCTGGTGTTGTTGAAAAACAGCACATCCGCCAGCGTATTCAGGATCCCCAGAATTTCCTGGTCGAAGGCTCCAACATCATTGAGTGGTGCATCGCTGTTCAGGAGACGATGCTCCTGCAGATTGAGGCTGAATGCCGCAAGGCTTTGCTGGCTCAGTTTGAGTAGGCGCTCATGAAGCCGCTTGTCCTTCAGAGCACTTACGATTTGCGGGACGGGGCGAAGAATTGGGCTTCTCCGTCTGCAAGCGCCCCAGTTGCGTAACGCTATCGATAACGCCTGGGCGAGTAGTGCTGCATTTGCGCGGCCCGACGGCGCATTGAGATATCGATATGCAAACGATTGCACGTTTGAGAAGTCCTGGTGGTAGGACAGCCTGAAGTCGTTGATGGCTGATGTGATATCGAGGGAGCTGCCAACCAGTCGAAGCATGTTTTCCATCACAGCAGAAGGGGGAGCCACGAGTGTGTAATTTGCCCTGCAGCAGGTCAAGCTGGAACCCGAGATGCCAGTCCTACTGACGGGCACATGACAATGGCTTGACCGCCTTGGAATCCCATTACGGCGTCATCAAAATCGGGGTGAGGGTCAGCCTTGATGCTAACTGGATGGAAGGGCAGCTTCCGACGCTCCCGAAAGATGTGGGTGGCATTACGTTCACCTGCACCCCCTACAGCTAGGAATTGAACATCTTCGGGCACTGGGCTGTAGTCGTGTTGCATGCTCCAGGCGCCTGCGTGTGAGGTCTCGCAGTGTCACCAGCGCTGGTATTCAGCTCGATAGTCGTCAGCTTCCTGGTGGGTGGTTTTATTCTTAACTAATTGATCTATATGGATTTATTTTAGTCCCCCTATAGGCCTTTGTGGTTAGTCTTCAGAATCGCATCCAGACAGACGCCATCTCGCATGGCCTGTCCGGTGAAAGCTGTGGGGGCACATTTCACCGTCCAATTGCGCAGGGATGTGCAGCTGCGGTTCACCGCTTGGACGGTAGGGTTCTGAGCGACCCACACCGTTCGCCTTCCCCGTGGGTTTGGGGAAGCCCCGGAAGGAGTTCCGGCGTCGGCCTGGAGGCCACTGCGTTCGAAGTGTCGTCCTTGGATGACAGCGATCCTGTACATGGCAGCGACGGTTGTGCAGGGTGAACGCCGAGTAAACGGTGAGCAGAATGAAGAACTTCATTCGATCTGTTTGGCGTCTGGTGGTTGATGTATCTCGAGTGCTCCGAGCGGGCCTTGCGGTACTAGACTATTACGACCGTCACAATCCTTAACCAGCCACCCGCCTGAGGCAACTCAGGCGGGTTCTTTTCCTGCGTTTTACTGCTCGACACTGCCGAAGGTCGCTTCGAAAAGCGCAAGCTTTTTCTCAATGAGCTCCAGATCTTGGGTATCAAGAATTTTTATGAATGACTGATTGATCGTGTTGCTCAAATGTACGCGGCCCTTGAACACATCTCCTTGGCCAAGCATGGCGTAGGAGAAGTAATCAACTCGTCCTGTCCAATAGCGATGGGATCCCTCGGGAGTATCAAGGTTCCAATGCTCAAACCGAACAGCTTTCAGATATTCTTGCAGCCCCCCAGAAATATTGCCCCTCCCATACCAGTAGGGCTTGTAAGGGATGCTCTTCTGAAGTTCGGACAACACCAAAGCCATAGCTCCGAGGGCCAAGGCCATGCTGATGTCTTTCTTGAATTCAGCGAAGTTGAGAACTTTGCAAAGCTTACCAAATAGCGGTAGGGCTTTTTCGAATATGTCGTTATCGATCTCTCGGTCTAGAAGGTTGGAATAGAACCACTTGAACTTATCTGCGTTGTCTCTGAACTGAGATTCACAGGTTTCTGCATCGATCAACATATGCTGAGGTGTGGAGAGTGGAAGCTTTATGTAGTGTGCCAACTCAGCAATCAAGCACCGTGCTTCGCCAAAAGGAGGCTCGTGCTCTGTAATTTTATTGAGGAGCTGTAGATTGCCTTCTGTGTGATGGTCAAGCTCCATCCTGATCAAGTAGGTATATAGCTGTTCATCTATTGGCAGCCGAACGGGCTCTTGATCCTCGACATGCAGTACACCCTGTATACGGGTTGCCAAGTGGTTGATGACGTGCATGAACCGCTGCAAATTTCCTCCACACTCCAAACTGGCTTCCTGAGAAAGCTTCCAGTCTACGTTGTCCAGCAGGCCTCGCATCCTCCCATACGTGTCGTTAATGGAGGCAATTCGCTCACGCGGTATCTCGAAACTAGCATGGCTTTTGAGGTCGGATATTAGCAAAACTTCTTCCGTGGCACCTTCGATTCCATAGCAGTCACGTATTTCATAAGACGGCTTCTTACTGATTCTTGGAGGTGCTAGAAGAGTGAAGATCTTGTTATGCTCGGTCTGGAATCGGTACAGCGTCTTAAGCACTTTGAGTGTTTTTGTCTTGTCCTCCGAGAAGAACTCGGAAAAACTTCTGCCGAGGATAGGCAAGGCCATTGACTTTATTTTTTTTAGCCTGTCGTGGGCCTCGATCTTGCTTTCGCTACGGATTTCATCTTCAAGTGCCTTGTAAGTTTGGATACTCTCGGGAAGCTGCTTGAAATTCCCAAGGTCAAAAGCTCCGGGAAATATTATTTCTCTTTCTTTATCAGTTATCAGGTCGTTAACAATAACGTATAGCTGGCTTACGCTCTCAGGGCGGCCTCCCAGCATTCTCCCGTCCACCCGAAGCTCTCGAAATTTGCGGTGGTGAACGTATTCATACGAAGCAAATGAGGCGTCATCACCGAATTTGGCTTTAACTTCATCTTCAAACATGTGACGGAAAAGTTCCTTATCCACATCTCACTCCATTAAGTATCGACAGATTCACGAGATGGCATAATGCCATATTTTTTGAGTTTGAGCTGCAGCCCACCTGTCCGGCCCGATGGGCACATTGGGCACTATGACTAGGGGTAATTCGATAGTGAAGACGCTCTGCCTTTGGTATTGGTTGGCTTGCAGTAATCTCCAAGGAGGGTGCTAGACCTGAGGAGCAGTGTGATAAGGGAGAGCCGTCGTCGTCCGATCCTTTGCTCATGGAGGGCGGCTACAATGACATGCGTTGGTTTGGAGCGGCCTTGGCCAGGCTAAGGCGCTCTGTTAGGATGGCACTATGAAATCACTGACAAGGACGAGAGTATGGCTTCTTTCATCGTTTATAATATTCAGTTGCTGCCTGCTAACACCAAAAGCACTAAAGAGGTTGGTGTTGAAGGGTATAAGAAGCTTTTTGAAGCTTTGCATGAAAGAACCGTACAGGCATTTAAAAAGAAAAAGCTTACAGATATGTCCTATGTCTTAGCGTCGGATACGTACTTCGCGCCACGGAGCACTATATGTGATGATGTGATTGCGTATGGTGAATGGATCAAGTATCACAAAAGCGATTCGGTAGAGGATTTGTATTCCAATACGACCCTTTTCCAAGCCGCCAAAGGAACGTTCCCTGTCGCCAATCGGGTTTCATTCGACTATGTATTTGACTACGAAAGTCACAGGATGGCAATTTCAGAGTCGGGTGGACGCCTACCTAAGCCTTCAGTCTGCAACGAAGCGCTAGAGGAAATCTTTTCAAAATTTGCTCTTGAAGTTTTCCCTAGGCACGTCCTGAAAATAAACTTGGTGTCCGATCCGACAGAGCTTGAGAGCGTTCTGAGGAACGCGGAGGGCTTCAAGGCTGTTAGTACGACCCTAACCTTCCCTAATGGTCACCGTCTAGGTAAGCAACTTCAAGAGCTGAAAAATAAAAACGTACATCACCTAAGGGTCGAAGCATCAACTGAATCTAAAGACTCTGCAATGCCTTCGTTGCCAGACTTCTTGAAGGAAATGGTAGAGGCTTCGGTGCATTACGGTAAAACATCCTTGTCCTATATTTTGGAGGCTGGGGGGCGGCTGCATCGATATACATCATCCAAGTATCCTTTAAAGATTCAGGTGAGAGCGAAGAAGAATGAGCAGCCTGCCCAAATTAGATTGCGGATAATGCAGGCTTTGCGTCAGCTAGGCCGGGCTGCTGAAGGAGAAGGGGATGATATATAGATTCCTAGTCAAGATACCTGTAGTCGGCGTGGTCATTAAGATAATGAACGCGTACGCCTTTCATGGCGATTTTGACGCAGATAACCGGTTCGCAAGTGTTTGGGCTTGGCTCAAGGCATATTTTGCGGGTGTACTTGTCTCGGTTGTGTTGACCGCATTCCTAACGCCGAGTATTCCTAACATGTTCCTGTCACACTGTATACGACTTGACTATACGGTTACCGTGATGCCAGGTGATCTTGCGACGGGTATCCTTCCGAATCTTCTGGGTTTTGGTATCGGTGTGTATGCATTAGTTTTTGCACTAGACAGGTCGTTGGTTAAGGATCTGCAAGCAACATTTCAGGGCTCCGGGAAGCCTAGTATTCCAGGGTCGGTATTGCTGTTAAATGCTGAAATGGCGCTGCCACTGATTATGCTGATTGCTGCAATTGTCGTCGGCGTTATGCAGAAGGTATTCCCAAATGGTGTTTTGCTCATTGCCGGGTCTTGGTTTACTTTCTGGTTATCAATATATTTCATATTAGGATTGGTACACTCCCTATTTATGATGGTGGATGTCCATCTATCTCAACGCCTTAAAGATAATTAACAATCACGCCTAGGAGTGAGACCTGGATGGTAGAGCGGGAGTAACTGGTTGGCGCGAAATCTGCGGTTTTCAACCGCTCACCACAGGGACGAGCAGCTATCGGGCACGACCGCAAGCGTAGCGCGCCGGCCCACGGAGGGCGAGCGGCTTGAGGATGGAAGCCCGCAGGGCCAAAGACAGGCGCAGCTGGGGTTTGGTTCACGAGAGCCGTCCCCCCCCCCCGGAGGGAGCAAGCCAAGAATCGCATGGCCTAACGGCTCATCAATCCAAGTGGGGAGTACCAGGTAAATCGCTGGGTCAGGAGGACGGAGTGAGCTTGCGCGCAATCTCAAAGTCCTCATCTCTCAAGCGCTTCAGCTCCAGCAGCTCTGCCTCATATTCCTCAACGGTCAAATCAGTTTTTAACCGCTGTACAAGTTGCTCCTGTTTACGATCAAACAGCTCCATGGCACTTGTGAGATGCACCGAAGTAACCGTTGCGGAATAACCTGCAATCTCCTTGAAGGCAAGATGAATGTAGCGCTCTACTGACTCCGGCGATTTATGTCCTGTCCACATCATGACTTCCGCGATAAAGCCTTTGACATCGAGAAGCGCTCGCCGGAATTCATCGGAGTTTGACATCTCATGTTCTTTGATCATTCTCACGAATTTCTTAGTGATGAATGCGTGCCTGAACATATGCGGAGATATCTTCTCTTTAATTCCTGCTGCTATTTTGAGAGCTGTGACCTCAGAGGTGATTGTATCCGGCAGTAGCCCTTCACCTGTTGTTTCGCCTATAAACAAGAAGCCATCGTTTTTACCTTTCTTGAATTTTTTGGCAACCTTCCTGCGATGCAGATCGATGAAGGGAATGATATCGCTGAGGATCATCTTATGAATCGGAATCAACCGTTCGCTTGAAGCTCCTTGTTTCCAAGTCTCCAAGCGAAGCATTGGCTTGTCCGAATTAAGTGCATTCAGGATATCCTCGACCCGGATTCTGGAAATTTCCCCTCGCCGTGCCCCCGTGTGCTCTAAGAGCAGAAGCATAATCTTCCGCCTCATGTTAACGAATCGAGAACTGGGCAATATGTCAACAGCATCGGTCAGTTTCTTGATGTTGGCATCAGTAATGGGGAAGACGCTTCGGGTACGCCCCCCAAGGCTAAGGGAATGATGGTGGATATAGCTCTTCTTAATGCTTCGACCATTTCGGGATGTAATGGTGAAAGTCTCATGGGTTATTCGAATCGTACCACCCTTGGACACAAACTCCGGGTTGCCATTGAGTCGCCCTACAAACTCCAAGAAGTCCAAGCAAAGGCGGCCAATCGCTAGAATGGTAGGTTCAGACTTTTTCTTGGCGGTTGGGTAGATAGGGGACTTCTCGTCTCTCAATGAATCAATGAAAGTCGTGAAGGTCGAATCTGTTAGGTGAATGAGGTCTATGTTTTTGTAATAGCAATAGCGGATCAACTGTCCTATTTTAGAAGCGTATTCTCCAAGTGAACCTCCCTTAGAGCCTCGAGTAGATAGGCCACGGTTACCACCACGACCTGCACGCTCAAGAAGAGACAGTATGAAGAGATTCGCTGGGATACATGGCGATCCGTCTGGCCATGTTATAAATGGGATGCTGTTAAAAGTATTGGTTTCAATTCTACCCAGCGCCATATGGGAGAAAAGCGTTAACTCATCAACGAGCGAGTAAAGCTGATGAGAGGTGTCCTTCTTCATCATCGATACTCGTCAAGGTTGATGACGGCCTTCTCATCTGGATTTGTAAGCCTGTTAAATGGCGGGGCATTGAGCGACGTGATTGCTGACAGCGCCTTGATCGCCTCTGTCGCACGTAGCGCCCTAACGCCTGCGGAGGAGGCGTCTCGAACACTCTTTATGTCATCAAGGGAACGATTAAGGGCCTGCAACAACACCATGCTTGTCCTTTGCAGCGCAGAGAGCTTGTGCTCAAGCTCCTCAACGCGCAGGGTGAGTCCTACCTTAGTCCGCTTATTGGAACGCTCCGCCCTACGCTGGGCAGCTTCCACTGCCTCCAGAGCTGAAACACGAAGCCTGTTAAATCCATCGAACCCTGTCGGGATGTGCCGCTCGGCGTAAGTCTTGAGCGTATTTAAGCTCATGGGCGCTGTCGTCTTTGCTGCCTCTCCTGCCTGGAAGCTGATTTCCAGGCCCGCCGTCGCCACTTGGCTTTTGAGGGCCTGGATCAGTTCTTTATTGTCCTTGAAACTATCGGGTGACTTATGGACTTGATGAAGGAACTCCATAAGTGTATTAAATGCCAAGGTGTTTCGCTCTACGCGAGAATCAATCTTCTTCATGCGTCAACCCCAATTACTTTTGCGATTACTTTAAAGCGTTGGCCATCGCCGTCTTCGAAAAATTCGGGCTCGATGGTAATTGCACCTTCTTCCATCAGATCTGCGAGGTAGTCTTCCAGTTCGTTTGTATCAGCGAGCGTGAAATTCTCAGTGCCATAACGAGCGGTCACTAATGCAGCTAGGCTCTCGTAGCTTTCAATATCGCCACTGTGCAAGGCTTCAGCCACATACTGGGCTTTGGCGCCTGCAAGAGTCGCTCCGTCCATTGCTTCGGTAATGTAATGCCAAACATGTTGGACGTCAGTGTGCCCAAGCATCCACTGCAACGTTTCGAGGCCGCCGAAACTGCTGGAGTAGAAGAATAGCATCGCGAAGAAGCGCCTGAGTTGATGTTGGCGAATATAGTAGCGATTGCCATCTTCATTTGTTTCGGTTTCAAAGTAATCGCAGAAGAAGTTAAGATTCTGGTTGTAGTTGTGTGCGTTCGCTCTCGCGAGAGTTAATACGCCATTAATAGATGGGCTGCTGAAGATTTCCATTAGCTCATCAATGTAACCTAAGCGTTTAAGGATTTTTTGCATTCGAACTAGGTTTTTAATCATTTGAACCGCAATGGGCTCAATCGGCCTGACCTCGACCTGACGAATTCCGAAGAGATTCTGAGTGCTTTTCCGATTTCGGAATACAAGCCATTGCTCAGAAACATCTAGGCAATTGGATGCGTGAAGATCCTGAAGCTCTCCGACTCGACGAGCCATTAGGGCTCCGACAACGACCTGGGTGCTCCCAATATACACTCTGATAAGTTCAAGTAGACCTTTATTGGCTCGGAGGTCTAAGTAATACTCAGAGACTGACTTCTTGACACGGTAACCGTAGCCGCTGCCTACTGCACGCCGAGACAGCCCAAGGTGCTTAATCCCGAATTCGCGAAGATCCTCACCAATAATGCGACATACTGAGCGATCTTCAAGCTCGCTAGTTTGTATGCCATTTAGTTTGCAGTGAAGTGCGATTTTGCATAAGCCATTAATGAGCGTTTTGCCATGTTTTATATGAAATTCAATCGCATTCCTAACAGCGCTGAATACCACCCGTGAAGGTATAGTCCTAAACCGACCTGGCTTACCAGTCTCAACCATAAATCTCTTCACGGCGGCTAGGTCATCTACAGACGGTGCAAGTAATCCCACTTCATGAAGGTTGCCAAGGCTATAAAGAACCCTCCTGTACCCGTAGAAGTCGGAATCACATATTGTTTCTGCGTTGCCAGTCTTTACTGGTATTGGGAATAGTTCTCGGCTAAAGTATTCATGCTCTTTGATGTTAAGAATTTCGGTGGTCGGCTTTAATTCATGGCGGCCTTTCAAGGTGTCGCGGTAGATGATTTTAGAGATTTTTACAGAGTTGGCGTAGTAGCCTTTCTCAGAGTGTCCATACATTCCGTTCAAATACAAGGCTGCACGAACGCGCGGGATCATCTCCAGCGGAATCTCAAGCGTATTGTTCTCAGCTTGGTCTGGCGTGATGTTACTTAGCTGAGGGAGCTCTTTGAGCGCGTGGGTAATTTGGCTCGCGTCGGTCTGGAGGGTGAGATTTAAGCAGAAAAGCGATAGCCTCTTACTCCAGCCATATACTGCCTCCGCTGCGAATGTGCTTGAGCAAACTTCAGATAGAATAATCTTAAGTGCATCCCTGCCCAGGCCGGCAAGACCATGCTTCGCCAATTGGAAATTTTTAGCGTTGAGTAACAGAAAATCCATAATGTGTAAGGCATGATTGAACTCGCTAGCCCTTGTTGCAGCTGAACCGGTGCCGGAGCCAGACTGATCGAGAGAATAAGTAGAACCTGAAAGGAAGTATTTGAATCCGTCTAAGAGTTCTCTGTTTTTACGGGCAGTAAGGCGGCTGCCATCGTCAAGCAGGACGTTCCAATCAATACCTTTCGGCTTTACGAAGCCAAAGCTATACTCCCAAAAATTGTCATCAAACTCACTAAGTAACCAATCTGCTTGCCTTAGTGCAATCCTTGGCTCAACGAAAAAAGGTTCCAGGAAGTCGAGTTCAGGCGGCAGTTGCATAAATGACCTTTTTCATTCGGTTTGGATTATAATGAATTTTTGCGGTATTCAAGTGCTCTTTTAGTAAGCTGTCATGACCACGCTCGATCTCTTCGCTTACGGATTTTGAGACTTCGGCCCAATACCTAGCTCTACCGCAAACGTTTTGTGTTTGGTCGGCAGTTTCAACGGCGGCCTCTAACGAAAGAAGAGCCGTCATGATCCCTACATCAATCGATATGTAGACGCGGCTATTTTGTGATGCGGCCTTTTCAGCGCTTGGCTTGTTCTCTGGGTTTCTCAGGTGATGAGGTATATCCTTAAGTGCATGGTTTTTTAGGAAAGAATGCAACTCATCCATGCTTTCAAAACTTGTAGCGTCCAACAGGTATGGACTATCTTTCATGGCTTCACAAATGATGCTGCGTTGGAAAATTCTGATCCACCTGGTTTGGAAGAAGGATAGGATGGCTTCAGGAAGGTATCTTCTCAATAGGCTTGTTTTATAACTAGCATGGCCCAGCGCTTTTGCCATTTCCGTAACACTTTTCGTACGAAGGTACACCTCAACACCGCATGAGGATCTCAGAGATGAGAGGGAAACCTTTTCTAAGAAAAGTAGTGTCTCGCAGGGCATCATTTTTTCATATGAGGCGAATTGATCAATTAAGCTTTCACGTAAGTAGTTATTCGTCTTAAATCTAGCCCGACCCCATAGAGGCAGCTTGGAACTTGATGGAGAAGCAAATCCTTGGCCGCAGGTGATGAAAAGTTCCTTCCAGACAGGGTTTCCCTCTTCACGAAGAACGTTTCTGAGCGGTGCTGTGATTTCAATGATCTCCTCAATCCATCGCTGGGAGTTTTCAGTGAGATCAATGACCTGTTCACTCAGTTTCTTGCCTTTTCGATCTTTATAACCTACTAGCTTTGCGCCGTTGTCCGACTTGACGTAGCCTATGTAGTCTCCGTTGTCATGTTGAAGCTGAAGTTTTTTAAGAAATCCTGGTGTGATTTCCGGGTGCTCGCTCACTAGGAGGAACATGTAAGGATGAAGACTGTTAGCTGTTGGCAGTCCCAATAAGTCGGCAATTTTTCTGACGCCATCTTTTCCGAAACGCGTTTGCAGATAATCGTCGCCTCGTTGGAAACCATCTTTTTCAAATGTGGCGCAAATATTCTCTGGGCCGATTTCAGCTATGGTTCTTTCTGACATGCCGGAGTCAATTGGCGTGCCTGTTTCTGCGATCTTTCTTCGCATGCGAGCGCTGCTAATTAGTTTTGAGCTCTGTTCAAGAGCCCAGCTTTTTATAATTGAAATATCTGTCTGAATCCTGCTGAACAAAATTTCAATTGCTTCCTCATCTGTAAGGTATAGAGGGATAGGCGTGATTAGTTTTTCATGCACGATAACGCCGTCCTCCCCCATTTTTTTCCTGCTGTTATGGCCGAAGTCAGGCCTCGGCTTTGGTTTAGGCAAGCCACCTTGATAGGGAGTCGCCCACTTACCTGTCTCTATGAAAATTTCTTCACAGGTCGATATGAAAGTAGCCCAATACGAAATCTGAGGATTAATTTTCAGTCCACGACTATGTACATCCATAAAGAAATCTTTCATGAAAGCAAGGAAAAATGCTTTTATCATTTGAGGATGCTGGAATGTTACAGCAGGCCAGTCTTCACAGTTGGCTGAAAGGAACTCTGCCAGTTTGTTGACTAAGGTGCATGCAGGCCGTGCGAGTTTTTTAAAATGTTGTTGCCACTGAAGGAAATAATCCTCGGTGAAACTTTGACCATGGCTTGTCCAGATACCTGCAAGGGCGAGGTAATAAGATTGGCCTTTAGAGCTTTCTGCAATCCACCCATTCCAGTATTGCATGCGTACTGGGCACAGCTTGGAACGATGCTCCTGCCAGATGCCATCGCATAGCTCCATGCTCACACGGTCGTGTTCCACCCGCTCCATTGCAGGGATCTCTTCGCAAAGAGCCTGATGAACAACAGCCATGAGGCGAGCAGTGGGGCGGCGCGAGGAGGTGTGCATTTCAACAAAGTCATCACTCATCACGGCACCCATGAACCCCCTGACCAAATCCAGGTATTTTGGGCTGGAGAGATCAAGGTAGGTGACCTGGGCGTTATGCAGGTCACAATAGCACTCGAGTAGCTTAAGGGCGGTGCTGTGGCTAGCGGTGCTGCTAACCCTCTTAGCTGTCCTTTCCAGCAGTTCTACTACTTCCGGTGCTAGGGCCTTGAAAGGGTAGTTCACCAACGATGCGGTTCTTTTGATGATTGTCAATTTCTGGCTGCTCGTACAATATCGCTTATGACGCTCTATTTAGGGCGTTTTTGGTATTTTGACAGGATGGTGCAATCGGTCAACTTTGCCAACGCAGCCTCGACGCCGACCTGGCGCTGGCCCTGAGCCTGAACGGCCGCGAGCTGTTTCGCGATGAACAACCGCTGAAAATCCTGCTGATGTCCGCCACCCTCGAAGGCGAGCGCCTGGCCAGCCTGCTGGATGACGCACCGATCCTGCGCAGCGAAGGGCGTATGTTCCCGGTGCAGATGCGCTGGGGCCGGCCGTACCAGCCGGGCGAATTCATTGAGCCTCGGGTGGTGCAGACCCTCCTCGAAGCCTTGCAAGACCAGACCGGCAGCGTGCTGGTGTTTTTGCCGGGGCAGGCCGAGATCCGCCGCGTCCATCAGCAACTGGCCGACGCGCTGGGTGATCGCCAGGATGTGCTGCTGTGCCCGCTGCACGGTGAACTGGACCTCAACGCCCAACGCGCCGCCATCGACCCGGCGCCGGCCGGCAAGCGCAAAGTGGTGCTCGCCACCAACATCGCCGAGACCAGCCTGACCATCAACGGCGTGCGCGTGGTGATCGACGCCGGGCTGGCGCGGGTACCGCGTTTCGACCCCGGCAGCGGCATGACCCGCCTCGACACCCAACGCATCTCCCGCGCCAGCGCCACCCAGCGTGCCGGCCGGGCAGGGCGTTTGGAGCCGGGGGTGTGTTATCGCTTGTGGTCCGAGGACCAGCACGAAGGGCTCGCCGCCTATGGCAGTGCCGAAATCCTCGCCGCCGACCTCGCAGGCCTGGCCTTGCAACTGGCGCGCTGGGGCGTCACGCCCGCGCAACTGGTGTGGCTGGATGTGCCGCCGGCCGCCGCGTATGCCCAGGCCCAGGATCTGCTGGTGCGCCTTGGCGCGTTGAATGAGGAAAAACTCACCGCCCATGGGCACAAAATGGCCGAACTGCCGGCGCACCCGCGTATCGCGCATCTACTGCTGCGCGGGCAGGCTTTGGGGCTGGCGGCAACGGCCTGTGACGTCGCCGCGTTGTTGGGCGAGCGCGATATTTTGCGCGGTGGCGGTGCGGATTTGCACAGCCGTCTGGCGCTGTTGTCTGGCGAAGAACGCGCACGCGGCACTCAAGGTGGCGTGCAACGGGCCAAGCAACTGGCGCGGCAATATCGCGGTTATTTGCGGGGCCAGGCCGTGCAGCCCGTGGCCGATCCTGACCACCCACGCTGGCTGGGCGCCTTGCTGGCACTGGCCTACCCGGACCGCGTCGCCCAGCAACGTCGTCCCGGTGGCGCCGAATATCGCTTGGCCAACGGCCGCGCGGCGCTGTTCGCCGAAGCCGACAGCCTGATGAAACAATCCTGGCTGGTGATCGCCGACCTCGGCAGCCGCCAGGGCCAGCGCGAAGAACGCATCTACCTCGCGGCGGACTTTGACCCGGCGTTGTTTGATACGGTACTCGCCGAGCAAGTGCGCAACGTCGATCAGCTCGATTGGGATGAGCGTGAAGGCGTGCTGCGCGCCGAGCGCCAGCGCAAAGTCGGCGAACTGGTACTCAGCCGCGAACCCCTTACCGGCCTCGACGAAAACGCCCGCAGCCAGGCGCTGGTCAACCTGATGCGCCGCAAAGGCCTGGAACTGCTGCCCTGGACCCCCGAACTGCGCCAATGGCAGGCCCGGGTGATGCTGCTGCGCCAATTGGACGCGGGTAAAACCAGCGAATGGCCGGACGTCAGCGACAAGGCGTTGCTCGCCGGCCTGGAGCATTGGCTGATGCCCTACCTGGGCAAAGTCTCGCGCCTGAGCCATTTCGCCCACCTGGATATTTCCAGCTACTTGCACAACCTGCTGCCCTGGCCGCTGCCCCAGCGCCTGGACGAACTGGCGCCGCAGCATGTGAAAGTGCCGTCGGGGTCATCGGTGCGGGTGGATTACAGCGAACAGCCGCCGATCCTGGCGGTGCGCCTACAGGAACTGTTCGGGCTGGCGGATACCCCGCGCATTGCCGGTGGGCGCCAGGTGGTGAAGCTGCACCTGCTGTCGCCGGCGCGGCGGCCGGTGCAGGTTACCCAGGATCTGGCGAACTTCTGGCGCAGTACCTACGCCGAAGTGAAGAAGGATCTGAAGGGGCGGTACCCGAAACATTATTGGCCGGATGATCCGCTGATCGCAGAGCCGACTGCCAGGATCAAACCCCGAAAGCCGTAACGCCAAAGATCCAAAAATGGGAGGGGGCTTGCTCCCAATAGCGGTGTATCAGTCACTGCATTGTTGACTGAACCATTGCTATCGGGAGCAGGCCCCCTCACTTTTGGTTGTGTGTTGTTTGCTATTGCGCGGCGGGCAACAGGAACCGGGCAATCACCGGCAGATGGTTGGAGATACGCAAGGTATCCTCCTGCCGCACCTTGGTGTCCACCCGTTTGATCCGCGGGCTGTAGAACAGGTAATCCAAGGTGCGATCCGGGCCATCCAGGCTTGGGTCATTGGGGAAGTGCGTCAGCCATTTTTCGCGATCGATACCGCTGGACTGGCTGTTGCTCGGGATCATCGGGTATTTATCCCACAGCAGGTGCAGCTCGCTGTCCGGCGAATACTGCCCGCGTTTGCTGGCGTCCAACCGCAGGAATTGGCCCAGGGGCAGCAGGTTGAAATCGCCGCCGATCAGCCAGGGCGTACCGCGGCCTTCGAATTTATCCAGCAGCTTGACCGTGGTTTTCACCTGTTCCTGCACCGCGCTGCGCCCCGGCGCGCCAGCGTCCAAACGGGTGTTGAGCACCGCCAGTTGGCCGCCGTCGCTCAGCGGCAGGTAGGTCAGCAGCAAGGCCGGCTTGGGTTGGAATTGGCGGCTGATCAGGTTGGCCTCCGGTGCCGGCAATTGCAGGCGCTCGGCGTGTTCGATCTGGTAACGGCTCAGGGTCGCGAGTTTGCGTCCGACGCTGCCGAAGATATGCAGGTCGGGCACAAAATCGGCCTTCCAGTCGAACGCCTGGGCGCTGCAGGGGTAGAGGTCGACCAGGCGCTCTTGCAACAGGGCAAGCTGGTCCTGGTAGTGGGAGGGCTTGGCGTTTTCGTCGAGTTCCTGCAACAGCAGAATGTCGGGCTGTTCGTCGCGGATCACCCGTGCCACTTCGTCCAGGCTCACGGCCATGTCTTCCACGGTGGGGCGATCATCGGGGCCGCTGCCGTCGGCGGTGTCGTACCAAAACACATAGTTCTTGCCGGCCAGATATTGCACGTTCCACGTCATCACCTTGAGCGCCTGCCCCGGCAGCAGGGTCGGCGCACGCGGCGCGACGCAGCTTACCGGCAAGGTCTCCTTGGCGGCGGGGCGCCAGGTCAGGCTGTAGATAAGGGCGGTGAGCAGGCCTGCGATGATCAACAGGCCCAGCAAGGTGATGCGCAATAAACGGGTCATCGGCTCGGCTTATGGCGTTTCAGGAATGGCACGGAGCATATCACCGTGCGTCGGCATCGCCACCGATCAACATGAATAAACGGAACAACACCACACTGGTAAACAATTGCAGGAAGCTGTGGGCGCTATCCATCAACAGGCCCAGCCATGGCGCCGGGTTGGGATAGGCCGCGACGCTGGCGCCCTTGAGCAGCCACAGCGGGGTCATCACGCACAGCAGGCACACCAGGATTCGCCAGAAATGCCCGCGTGTCAGGCGAAAGCTTTCCTTCATCGCCTCCAGCGCCGACAGGCCGCGCAGCACCAGTAAATACTCGGCAAACGCCAGCACCACCATCAGCCACAGGCCCGGCAGCAAATACATCGACAAGCCCAGCAGGATCAGCAGGGTGCTCATGGCCGTCAACACCGCAAAACGCGGCCACAGCGTGAGCGCCATGGCCCATACGTCTTTGGTACGCGGCGACTCGCCACGGGTGCGCGCGTCGAGGAACAGGATCAAGGCGCCGGTGTACAGCGGGTACACCAATAACCCCACCACCACGCTGTAACCCGGGAAGGCATCCGGGCCGAGCGTGTGGTCGAGTACCTGTTGCAACAGGGCCTCGAGGATCACCAGCGGCAGGCACAACTGCACGATGGCGCCCAGGTTATGCCGGGTAAAACGGAAGGAGTCGCGCAATACATCTAACGGATTCATCGGGTTCATCGCTGGCTTAAAAGCAAGGGCGACACTTTAACCGATCAGGGTCTGTAGGGCGCAAACGTAAACCTTGCGTAAAGACCATTGAAACAACTCGTAACACCCCCATAACTAGAGCGCACCTGGCCTGATCACAGGCAGGACCACGATTTTTACCGGCAATCTAACGAGGTCGCCATGAACAGCGAAGAGCAAACCCTGATCGATGGACTGTTTTCACGGTTGCAGCAAGCCGAAACGGACTCAGCCCCCCGCGACGCCCAGGCCGAAGCGCGGATCAAGGAGCACATGACTCGCCAACCCGCCGCCGGGTACTACATGACCCAGTCGATCCTGGTGCAGGAACACGCACTCAAAAGCCTCGACGCGCAGAACAAGCAACAGGCGCAACAGATCGAGCAATTGCAGCAGGAGCTGCAGCGCGCCAGATCCCCGCAGGCGGCCGCGCCAAGCGGTGGCGGTTTTTTGTCGAGCATCTTTGGCGGTGGCTCGCGAGAGGCGCAACCTGCGCCGAGCAACGCGGGAGGTGGCTGGCGTGAACCGGCGCGGCCGGCATTCAGCCAACCCGCACCGCAGCAGAACTATCAGCAACCGCCGCAACAACCGGCCGCCGCCGCGCCCGTGGGCAGCGGTTTCCTCGGCGGTGCGATGAAAACCGCCGCCGGTGTGGCCGGCGGTGTGTTGCTGGCCGAAGGCATCAGCAGCCTGTTCCATCACAACCAGCAGCCGCAGGTGGTGGAAGAAATCATCGAACAACCGGCACCGGCCAGCGACCAGGGTGGCTGGGGCAATGACGACCAGAAGTTCGCCGGTAATGACAGCTGGGGCGCCAACAACTCGGACAGCTTCGCCGACAGCGACTATTCCGACGACTCATCCTCCTTTGGCGACGACGATTCCTTCGTCTGACCCTCCCCACGCCCGGTGCGCTTCGTCGCGCCGGGCTGATTTTTCCCGGAAACCTTCTCGCGGCTGGCATACTGGCACCCTTTCCGGGCGCTGGCGCCTGGCTGTCATGGGGAAGTGCGGTGAAAAAAATTGCAGTGTTCGCCGATGTGCAAAACCTCTATTACACCGTGCGCCAGGCCTATGGCTGCCACTTCAATTACGCGGCCCTGTGGGCTGACATCAGCGCACGCGGGCAAATCGTCGAGGCGTACGCCTATGCCATCGACCGAGGCGACAGCAAGCAGCAGCAATTCCAGCAGATCCTGCGCAACCTGGGCTTTACGGTAAAACTCAAACCGTATATCCAGCGTGCCGACGGCTCGGCCAAGGGCGACTGGGACGTGGGCATCACGCTTGACATCATGGACGCCGCCGACCATGTCGACGAAGTGGTGCTGGCCTCCGGCGACGGTGATTTCGACATGCTGCTCGAACGCATCATCCAAAAGCATGGCGTACACGCCGTGGCCTACGGCGTGCCGGGGCTCACGGCCAATTCATTGATACGCGCCGCCAGCCGCTACGTGCCGATCGAAGGCGCGCTGCTGCTCAAGTAAGCGCTGCGGCTCAATCAATCGTTAACGGAGTTGAAACAGGTTTGGAACGTATAGCGGTCATCGACTTTGAAACCACCGGCATCACCCCGAGCAGCCACTGCCGGGCCACGGAAATTGGCGTGGTCATCCTTGAGCGCGGGCAAATCGTTGATCGCTACCAGAGCCTCATGAATGCCGGCGTACGCGTGCCGGGCTTTATCGAACAACTCACCGGCATCAGCAACGCCATGCTGCGCAGCGCGCCGTCGGCCGAGCGGGTGATGAACGAGGTCAACGAATTCGTCGGCACCACGCCGCTGATGGCGCATAACGCCGCGTTCGACCAGAAGTTCTGGGACTTTGAGCTGGGCCTGATCCGCCGCACCCGCCTGCAAAAATTCGCCTGCTCGCTGCTGCTGGCCCGGCGCCTCATGCCGGCGGCACCGAACCACAAACTCGGCACTCTCAACACCTACGCCAAACTGCCCCACACCGGCCAGGCTCACCGGGCGCTGGCGGATGCGGAAATGGCCGCCAACCTCACCGCGCACCTGGCCCGGGAACTGCGCCAGACCCACGGCCTGCGCGAGCTGTCCCACGATTTGCTATGCACCTTGCAGAAAGTGCCGGCGGCGAAGATCAATGAGCATTTGAAGAAACATCGCGGGTTCTAAGCCAGCCACGACCTCAAGAACACTGGAGGTCCAAATGTGGGAGGGGGCTTGCTCCCGATAGCAGTGTGTCAGGCAATGTATTTGTCACTGACCCACCGCCATCGGGAGCAAGCCCCCTCCCACATTAAGTTATGCGGCGCCTATCGAGGCTGCGCACAGCCCAAGGCTTGGTCCACCACGCCTTTGGCCATCTCCACCAAATGCATCACCGCCCGCTGCGGCGCCTTCATCACTTCACCCGAGGCATGCGCCGCTTCCACCGCGCAATGCAGCAAATCCGCCGCATGGGCGAGGGCGTCTTCCAGGCTCAGGTTGTCATTCAGGATGAAGGTCGGCGCATCCGGGGCGCACGCTTTGCGGTAATAGTCGATGGCACGGCGATGGAGCAGGGCGTCTTCGCTGGGGAAGTTGGCGTTGGGCTTGGGTGGATCGGGGGTGATTTTGACCATGGTGAAACTTCTCCGTCAGTTAAGAAGCTGCAACCGTTCGCTTGCACACGAATTAGGGTGGCAGCAGTACGCGGGTGTGCAAGACCGAGACGGAGTCCGGTAGATCCGAAGACCTCCCGCGTACAGCTGCCATGACACTTAGCGCCTGAGATAAACCCAGGCGTAGAGAGTTAAGGCTATGCGTATTACCGTCGTCGGACTTGCACGTCCGATCACCGAAAACTCGATGACGGAGCGAGACTAGCTACCGAATCCGACGGAAACAAGGCCGTGGAATTCTCTCGGAAACGTCCCGCAAATGAAAGGGATTGGTCTTGCTGGCCATCGAAACACTGCGCGGTGGATGGCTTTTTTATGTGTCGTCAGAACAGTCAGTAGGTTAAGTCCTGCACTGCTATCGGAGCCTTCCGTTTTTTTAATCGAGGGCGATTTCAACAGACCTTTTGAAGGAGTTCACAAGTGTGGGAGGGGGCTTGCTCCCGATCGCGATCGCTCAGCCACCACTTTTCCCATTGCCCTCCAACTGCCCCAACGGCACGCGCCGTTCTATCGCGCTCGACAAAATAATCGAAGTTTTGCTGAAGCCGAACTTGGCTATCCGGTTGATCAAATTCTCAAGCTCAGGCATCGAGCCCACCGCGGCTTGCATGATCACGCACGGGTCGCCGGTTACCCGGTGGCATTCGGTCAGTTCGGGGATTTCGGCGAGGGCGTCGTAGACCTTTTGGCTGCCATGATTGGTCAGCCGCAGTTCAATCACGCATTGAATCGGCAACCCCACTTTGGATAAGTCCACCTTGGCCTGGTACCCGGTGATCACCCCACTGGCCTCCAGCTTGGCCACGCGCTCGGCCACGGCGGGGGCGGAGAGGTTTACCGTGCGGGCCAGTTGCGCATAGGAGGCGCGGCCGTCTTCGAGCAGGGCGCTGAGGAGCATACGATCGTATTTGTCCATAATAAGGCTCCAATTGCGCGTGGCTTTCGAAAGCACGGGTTATAGCCTTCATAACCATGCTTTGAAAAGTGTATGGGCGGTTTAAACAGGTTTTGTAACTTATGTTTATTCTCCTTCGTTTCTAGAATAAGCCTCCCACTCCTGCCATAGAGCCGCCCAATGCCTGGCCCACGTCGCTTTCCCTTACCGTTGATCGCCGCCTTTTTTGCGCTGTATGTGATCTGGGGTTCCACCTACCTGGTGATTCGCATCGGCGTGGAATACTGGCCGCCGCTGTTGCTAGCGGGTATCCGGTTCTGCACGGCGGGTGCGTTGATGTATGGCTATCTCAGATGGCGCGGCGTGCCGGCGCCGACCTGGGCGCAATGGAAGGCTGCCGCGATGATCGGCATCTTGCTGCTCACCTTCGGTAATGGCGCGGTCAGCGTGGCCGAACACACGGGCGTGTCATCCGGGGTGGCCGCGCTAGCGGTGGCGACGGTGCCGCTGTTCACCTTGCTGTGCGGGTACTTCTGGGGCGCGCGTAATACGCGCCTGGAATGGGCCGGGGTGATCCTGGGCATTGTCGGCATTGCCATGCTCAACATGGGCAGCACCTTGCAATCGAGCCCGATGGGCGCCGCGTTGCTGTTGTTCGCGGCGGCCTCCTGGGCGTTCGGCTCGGTATGGAGCCGGCATTTGCCGCTGCCCCAGGGCGCCATGGCCAGCGCGGCGGAGATGCTGGTGGCCGGTGTGGCACTGTTGATCGGCAGCGCGGTGTCCGGTGAACACCTGCAGGCCATGCCGCCGCTGGAAGGCTGGCTGGCGCTGGCCTACTTGACGGTGTTCGGTTCGATCATCGCCTTCAACGCCTATATGTACCTGCTCAAGCACGTGCGCCCGGCGGCGGCGACCAGCTATGCCTATGTGAACCCGGCGGTGGCAGTGTTGCTGGGGATCGTGTTCGTGGGCGAAACCATCGGCGTGGAAGAAGCCCTGGCGATGCTGGTGATCATCAGCGCGGTGCTGCTGATCAGCCTGCCGCAGTGGCGCAAGCCGAAGCCGGAAATAAGGTAAACTGCGGCGCAATTGCGACCTTGCGCTGAATTTTCCTACGGTAACTACATGACTTTCGCCACCCTTGGCCTGATCGAACCCTTGCTGCGCGCCCTTGAGACGCTTGGCTACCAGACCCCGACGCCGGTGCAGGCGCAAGCCATTCCGGCGGTGCTGGCCGGTCGCGACCTGATGGCCGCGGCCCAGACCGGCACCGGCAAGACCGCCGGTTTCGCCTTGCCGCTGCTGCAACTGCTGACCATGGAAGGGCCGAAAGTCGCCGCTAACTCGGCGCGCGCGTTAATCCTCTGCCCCACCCGGGAGCTGGCCGAGCAAGTACACGCCAGCGTCGCCGAATACGCGCAACACCTGCCGCTGACCACCTACGCGGTGTACGGCGGCGTGAGCATCAACCCGCAGATGATGAAGCTGCGCAAGGGCGTCGACATTTTGGTCGCCACGCCTGGCCGCCTGATCGACCTGTTCCGCCAGAACGCGCTGAAACTCAACCAGCTGCAAACCCTGGTGCTGGATGAAGCCGACCGCATGCTCGACCTGGGCTTTTCCGAAGAGCTGGCGAACATCTATCGCATGCTGCCGAAAAAGCGCCAGACCCTGCTGTTCTCCGCGACCTTCTCCGACGACATCCGCCTGTTGGCCGGGCAGATGCTCAACGACCCGCTGAGCATCGAAGTCAGCCCGCGCAACGTCGCCGCCAACACCGTGAAGCAATGGGTGGTGCCGGTGGACAAGAAGCGCAAGCCGGAGTTGTTCGTCCACCTGATGCGCAAAGGTCGCTGGAAGCAGGTGCTGGTGTTCGCCAAGACCCGCAACGGCGTGGATGCGCTGGTGGACAAGTTACAGGGCTTGGGCATCAACGCCGACGGCATCCATGGCGACAAACCCCAGGCGACCCGCCAGCGTGCCCTGGACCGTTTCAAGGCCAGCGAAGTGCAGATCCTGGTAGCCACCGACGTAGCCGCCCGTGGCCTGGATATCGAAGACCTGCCGCTGGTGGTCAATTTCGACCTGCCGATCGTCGCCGAAGACTACATCCACCGCATCGGCCGTACCGGTCGTGCGGGCAACACCGGTGAGGCGATTTCCCTGGTGTGCGCTGATGAAGTGAACATGCTGTCGGCCATCGAGATGCTCACTCGTCAGACCCTGACCCGCAAAATGGAAGCCGACTTCGAACCGGAACACCGCGTGCCGGACACCGATGCCAGCGGGCAAGTGGTGAAGAAGCCGAAAAAACCGAAGAAGCCTAAAACCTCCGGTGGCGGCGGTAAGCGCAACCTGGGCAAGTGGGTGGACAGTGGGGACGCCGCGCCGGTGGAGCCGTCGATCAAGCCGGTGCGCAAGGTGCCAGTGTTTAATACCGGGCCGCGTAAGAAGAAGTGATTTTGCGGTGTGGCTGATGGCTTCATCGGGGGCAAGTCGAACCGTCGCACCGCCCCCGATGTCGGACTTGAGTTCACCGAAGTCTCAAGGGTTCAACCACTCCAACATCCCCCGTCCAGCCGCCCGCCCGCTGGCAAAGCACCCCGTCAGCAAATACCCCCCAGTCGGCGCCTCCCAATCCAGCATCTCCCCCGCACAAAACACCCCCGGCAATTGCTTGAGCATCAACCGCTCATCCAGCGCCTCAAACGGCACGCCACCGGCGGTACTGATCGCCTCATCTATCGGCCGCGTCTTCACCAGCCTCAACGGCAACGCCTTGATATCCACCGCCAACTGCGCCGGATCGTTGAAGTGCTCAGCCGGCGTCAGTTCGCGCAACAACGCGGCCTTGACCCCATCCAACCCCAACTGGCTGTGCAAATGCTTGCTCATCGACCGCGAGCCACGCGGCTTGGCCAGGGCGGCCCGGACCTTGTCCAACGGTTTGCTCGGCAACAAATCGATATGCACCGTCGCCGAACCGTCGCGGTTGATCGTCTCGCGAATCGGCGCCGACAGCGCATAGATCAGGCTGCCTTCGATGCCCGTGGCGGTGATGACACACTCGCCCAGTCGAGGCGCGTCGTCCCTCAGGCCGATGGCGACGTTTTTCAACGGCGCGCCGGCGAATTTGCTGACCATCAGTTCGCTCCAGGCCGACACGTCGAAGCCGCAATTGCTCGGCTGCAGGCGAACATAGGGCACGCCTTTGCCCTCCAGCAGGTTAAGCCACGCCCCGTCGGAGCCCAGGCGCGACCAGCTGCCACCGCCCAACGCCAACAGCACGGCAGCGCTGTGGACAACTTTTTCGCCGTCCGGGCTGTGGATAAGTAAACCGCCCTCGGCATTCCAGCCCACCCAGCGATGCCGGGTGTGGATAACCACGCCCTGGTCGCGCAGGCGTTTGAGCCAGGCACGCAACAGCGGGGCGGCTTTCATATCGGTAGGAAATACGCGGCCGGAAGTGCCGACAAAGGTTTGGATGCCCAGACCATGGATCCATTCGCACAATGCCTGGGCACCAAACCCACGCAGCAACGGCGCCATCTGCGGTGCGCGTTCGGCGTAGCGCGACACAAAGGCCGGGTAGGCTTCGGAGTGGGTGATGTTCATGCCGCCCACGCCGGCCAGCAGGAACTTGCGCCCCACCGAAGGCATGCCGTCGTACAGGTCCACGCGCACCCCGGCCTGGCTCAAGACTTCGGCGGCCATCAGCCCGGCTGGGCCGCCGCCGATAATAGTGACGTGTGGAGGTGCGGTGTGAGGCATGGGCAAGGCTACACGGGCTGTGAATAAGCCGAGCATTCTACCGGACGGAGCGGCGGCTGCCTGATCAAAAAATGTACGCTTTCCTACAAGCCTTATGGCAGCTCGCTCTCAGCCGCTTACGCTCAAGTTATCCACAGGCCGTTCCACAGCCATTGTGGGTAACGCTCACAGCTCAATGACAACCTGATGACGTCCACACCCGTTGCGCGCTGTGGTGCAGGATGCCGTGGCGGCGCGCCAGGGCGGGGCGGTCCTTGCTGTAGCCGCCGCCGATCACGCCCATCACCGGAATGTCGCGGCCCAGGCAATGGCGCATCACGCTTTCATCGCGGGCGGCCACGCCGGCGTCTGTCAGTTTGAGGTAGCCCAGGGCGTCGTCTTTATGCACATCCACACCGGCGTCGTACAGCACCAGGTCGGGCTGGTAGAGCGGCAGCAGGTAGTTGAGGGCATCGTCGACCACCTTGAGGTAGTCGGCGTCGCCCATGCCCATGGGCAACGGGATGTCCCAGTCGCTGTGGGCCTTGCGTGCCGGGAAGTTCTTTTCGCAGTGCAGCGACACGGTAATCGCCTCCGGCGTGTCGTGCAGGATGCGTGCGGTGCCGTCCCCTTGATGCACGTCGCAGTCGAAGATCAGCACGCGGTTGACCCGGCCGCTGGCCAGCAGGTAGCGGCTGATCACCGCGAGGTCATTGAAGATGCAAAAGCCCGCCGGGTAATCGTAATGCGCGTGATGGGTACCGCCCGCCAGGTGACAGGCCAGGCCGTGTTCCAGCGCCTGCTCGGCGGCCAGTATCGAACCGCCCACCGCCCGTACGGTGCGCCGGGCCAGGGCTTCGCTCCAGGGCAGGCCGAGGCGGCGCTGGTCTTCGCGGGACAACTCGCCGCTCATGTAGCGCTCGATATACCCAGGTTCATGGGCCAGGGCCAGAATGTCCGCCGGGCATAGCGGCGGGCGCAGCAGTTGGCTGTCCTGGGTCAGGCCGCTGTCCACCAGGTGGTCGCGCAACAGGCGAAATTTGTCCATGGGGAACCGGTGGTCCGGCGGGAACTCGGGGCTGTAGTCGTCGTGGTAGATCAATGGCAAAGGCATGGGATTTTCTGACGGGAAACTGCGAAGGATCTTACCAGCGCTGTACACTCACGCACATGGCAAGGGGAGGGGACCCATGGAGCCGATACTCGAATTGGAAAGCGCGCGTCTGGTGCTGCGCCCATGGCGCGACACCGACTTGCCGGAGTTTGCGCGCATGTGCGCCGACCCGCAGGTGATGCGCTATTTCCCGGCCAAGCTCAGCCACCTGGAAAGCGCTGCGCTGATAGGGCGGATCCGCGGCCACTTCGCCGAATACGGCTTTGGCTTTTGGGCGTTGCAGCGTAAGGACACGGGTGAGTTCATCGGCCTGACCGGTTTGCAGAACGTCAACTTTGAAGCCGGCTTTACCCCGGCAGTGGAAATTGGCTGGCGCCTGGCTCGCGAGCATTGGGGCCTGGGTTACGCCAGTGAGGCGGCCTGGACCGCACTGCGCTGTGGTTTCGACCGTTTGCAGTTGGATGAAATTGTCGCCTTTACCACGGAGGCCAATCAGCCCTCACAAAAAGTCATGCAGGCCATCGGTATGCATTACGATCCGCAGGCAGATTTTGCACACCCCAAGGTCGCAGCCGATGACCCGCTGCGCCCGCATGTTTTGTACCGCATCACCCGCGCCCAATGGTTGGACACGCTGCACGGATAAGCAGCCCGGAATGCCCCATAGATTGTAGGAGTTGCTCTATGAGCCAAGTATTGGAAGATCTGGTGGACTTGCTGACCCTGGAGCCGATCGAGGAAAACCTCTTTCGCGGCCGCAGCCAGGACCTGGGTTTTCGTCAACTGTTCGGCGGCCAGGTGCTCGGCCAGTCGTTGTCGGCGGCCAGCCAGACCGTCGAAGAAGCACGCCACGTGCATTCGTTGCACGGTTATTTCCTGCGCCCCGGCGATGCGGCGTTGCCGGTGGTGTACTCGGTGGACCGCGTGCGCGATGGCGGCAGTTTCAGCACGCGCCGCGTCACGGCGATCCAGAAGGGCCACCCGATCTTCACCTGCAGCGCATCGTTCCAGTACGACGAAAAAGGCTTTGAGCATCAAACCACCATGCCCGTGGTGGTCGGCCCGGAAAACCTGCCGTCGGAGCTTGAGCTGACCCAGCAGCGCGCGCACCTGATCCCCGAGCACATGCGCGAAAAGCTGCTGTGCCCCAAGCCGATCGAAGTGCGCCCGGTCACCGAAAAAGACCCGTTCAACCCGCAGCCGTCCGACCCGGTCAAATACGTGTGGTTTCGCGCCGACGGTGCGCTGGCCGACACGCCGGCGCTGCATAAATACCTGTTGGCGTACGCCTCGGACTTCGGCCTGTTGACCACCTCGCTACTGCCGCATGGCAAGACCGTGTGGCAAAAAGACATGCAGGTCGCCAGCCTCGACCATGCGCTGTGGTTCCACGCCGACCTGCGCGCCGATGACTGGTTGCTGTATGCCATGGACAGCCCGTGGGCCGGCAATTCCCGCGGATTCTCGCGTGGCAGTGTGTACAACCGCGCCGGCCAACTGGTGGCATCGGTGACCCAGGAAGGGTTGATTCGCCATCGCAAGGATTGGGCATGAGCCTGAGCGACGTTAAGCACTGGGTATTTGATATGGACGGCACCCTCACGGTGGCCGTGCATGACTTTGCGGCCATCCGCGTGGCGCTGGAGATACCGCCCGAGGACGACATCCTCACCCATCTGGCCGCATTGCCCGCCGATGTTGCGGCGGCCAAGCATGCCTGGTTGCTGGAGCATGAGCGTGAGTTGGCGCTGGGCTCGGTGGCGGCCACTGGCGCGGTGGAGTTGGTGCGCGAATTGGCCAGTCGTGGGTATCGCCTGGGGATTCTGACGCGCAATGCGCAGGCATTGGCGCATGTGACGCTGGAAGCGATTGGCCTGGCAGAGTGTTTTGCCATCGACGACATACTCGGCAGAGAGGATGCGCCGCCCAAGCCCGACCCGGGTGGGTTGTTGAAACTGGCGGCCGCGTGGGACGTGGCGCCGAGTGAGTTGGTGATGGTCGGCGATTACCGTTTTGACCTGGATTGCGGTCGGGCGGCGGGCGCCCGCACGGTGCTGGTCAACCTGCCGGACAACCCCTGGCCGGAGTTGGCGGATTGGCATGCACCAGACTGCACGGTACTGCGCCGAATGATTTAGCCCAGTCAATAAAGATCAAATGTGGGAGGGGGCAAGCCCCCTCCCACATTTTGAGCCGGTTTCTTCAGGGGTTATTGGGGAACAGCGCCTTTTGCCCCTCCGGCGAGGTAAACATCCTATCCCCGTCATGCCCCACCCCCGGCACTTCCACCAGCTTCTGGCGCAGTTGCGGATGGCGCAGCGTGAGATAGTCAAAGTAGTGGTGTCCGCGAATCAATCGATACGCGCCCTGGGTCTCGGCTTCGCAGCCTTTGTCCAGCGCCGGGTGGTTGGGGTTGGTGTCTTGCTGGCCCAGCAGGTAGGTGATGTCCCGTGACACATAGACCTGTTCCAGATGTTGCGGGCTCTGGCCATGGGCGTAGGCGGGCAGGTGCTGCATGCCGTACTTCCAGTCGTTGAAATCCGGGCACAGGGTTGCGTCGAACTGGACCGGGCGTTGCGGGCTGAAGTAGGCGTAGGACGAAGGGTTGGCCACCACATAGCGCAGGCGGATGCCTTCGGCTTGCAGAGTCGGGTGGTCGTGACCGGTGAGGGCGAAGCGCTGGACGACTTGCCCGCCGCCGGAATGCCCGGCCACTACGATTTCCTTGAGCGCCGGGAACAGTGTGCGGTTGCCCAGGTGCTTGATGAGTTGGTCCAGCACGCCGTAAGAACTGAGTTGGCCAGGGCCGACCGACGGCTCGCCAGCCATCCAGCTGTTGCCGTTCCAGCGCAATACCTGTTGACCCAACGCGTGGCGCCTCACATCGGCGTTGTTGAGAAACTGCGGTGCAATCACCAGGGTCGCGGCGCCAACCCCCGCGTGTTCAGCGGCCTCCTTGCCGCTTTGCAGGTAGGTCTGCGCATTGCGCAAGCGGCCATGCACGATGATCAACGCGCGGGTCACGCGGGGCAGCGGCTGGCGCCAGTCCTGGCTCAGGCCCAGGCTGAGGTCGCCGGCCTGCAGGTGGAACCGCTCGGGGCTGACCACCGCGACGCCATGCTCGGCGGCCAGGGTTGAACACGAGACCAGAACCCCCAGCAGCACACCCCATGGTTTATTCATTTAAAGGCTCTTGGCGGCAAACGTATCGCATTGAGTGATCTGGCCCTGGGCGAAGCCGGTCTTGAACCAGCGCACCCGCTGCGCCGAAGTGCCGTGGGTAAACGAGTCCGGCACCACGCGGCCCTGACCCTGCTGTTGCAAATGGTCATCGCCAATGGCGTTGGCCGCGTTCAGGGCTTCTTCGATGTCGCCGGGCTCCAGCCAGTTCAAGCGTTTTTGCGCGCGGTTGGCCCACACGCCGGCAAAGCAGTCGGCTTGCAGTTCCTGGCGTACCAATAGGCCGCCGTCGCCTTGCATCTGTCGGCCTTGCTGGCGCGCGGCCTGGATCTTGGACGAGATGCCCAGCAGGGTCTGCACGTGGTGCCCCACTTCGTGAGCGATCACGTAAGCCTGGGCAAAGTCGCCGGCGGCCTGGAAGCGTTGCGACATTTCCCGGAAGAAGTCCAGGTCCAGGTACACCTGTTGATCCGCCGGGCAATAAAACGGGCCAGTGGCCGAGGTGGCGCCACCGCAGGCGGAATTGACCCGGCCACGGAACAGGATCAGTTTCGGGTTCTTGTAGGCCAGGCCGTTTTCCTGGAACACCTGGGCCCAGGTGTCTTCAGTGTCGCCCAGCACCGCACGCACGAAATCGGCCTGCTCATCGTTGGCCGGCGGCGCCTGGCGCGTCTGTGTGCTGACCGACGGCGCCTGTTCCATCTGGCCGGTCAATTGGCCGAGGATCTGCAGCGGGTCCTGGCCGGTCAGCCAGCCGATGCCGACGATCAGCACAATCGCCGTGAGGCTCAGGCCCTTGCCGCCACCAAAGCGCATGCCGCCACCACCGCCGCCACTGTCATCCCGCGCATCCACCACGTTGTCGCTGCGTCGGCCTTTTTTCCATAGCATGGGGCAATCCTCTTGATGAACGGTCCTACAAAGTTATGGGTGGAGTATGGCCGTTATTAGCGGCAATACCCTTCACCGGTGTTCACGATCAAACAGTCTTTTTTATCGGCCAGCCACTTCAGGCCGGTGGCTTCGCCGTCGCCGGCCCGCAGCAGTTGTGGGCCGTCCGGGCGTACGAAGGCGATGCCCTCTTCATTGGCTTCACCCTTGAAGGTGCCGCTGTCGGTGGCGTCGAGGCCGTATTGCATGGTGAGCCGATAATGGCCACGGCCGATGGCGTCGTCCTTGGCGATGGTCAGGTTCAGGCCTTCGACGCCAACCCATTGGCCGACCCACTTATCGGTGGGCGGGTGTTCCGGTACCAGGGTGGCTTGTACCGACGCCGGCGCGGGTTTTGGCGCGTCCTTGGCTTGCTCGTTACAGGCGGTAAGCAGGGCAAGGGCAGACACAACAAAGAAGATTTTTTTCATAGCAAAGCCTTGGTTGAAAAGTGTGCAGCGCGGGGGCGGGCGTGCAGGGTTGGACTCGAATCCGCTGATTTAGTGCGCTGTTCGCCCGGTGTTTGGTTATGCTCTTGGGGCAGACTCCGGCCCGGCTGCTAGATTACCGGGTTAGCGCTACCTCGTTCAGTGCTCAGTGTTCCGCTCGCCACGCAAGAGAATTCCATGACTGTCAGTACCCCACTTTCCGGCGTCAACCACCCCTTTAAAGGCATCCTGCTGATTGTGCTGGCGACGTTCCTGTTTTCCAGCCACGACGCCTTGTCCAAATACCTGGCCGGGTTCTACCCGATCGTGATGGTGGTGTGGGCGCGGTATGTGGTGCACACCTTGCTGATGGCCGGCATCTTCCTGCCGCAATCGGGCCTGCGCGTGCTGCGCAGCAAACGGCCCGGTATGCAGGTGGTGCGGGCGTTGTGCCTGTTGGGCACCAGTCTGTTTTTTACCAGCGCCTTGCATTACATCCCCCTGGCGGAAGCCACGGCGGTGAACTTCCTCGCACCGATCCTGGTGACGGCTCTCTCGGTGCCGCTGCTGGGCGAACACGTCACGCGCGGCCAATGGCTGGCGGTGATCTGCGGGTTTGTCGGCGTGCTGGTGATCATCCATCCCGGCGGCGAGCTGTTCACCCCGGCGGTGCTGCTGCCATTGTGTTCGGCGATGTTCTTCTGCTTTTACCAGTTGCTCACACGCATCCTCAGCCAATACGACACGCCCACTACCAGCAACTTCTTTGCCGGGCTGTGCAATACCCTGGTGATGAGTGCGATGGTGCCGTTCTTCTGGCAGGTGCCGACGCTGTGGCACGGCGTGTTGATGCTGGCGCTGGGCACGTGCGGGATGACCGCGCACTTGATGCTGACCCAGGCGTTCCGCTTTGCGGCGCCGGCCTTGCTGGCGCCGTTCGGCTATTGCCAGATCGTGTTTGCGGGGTTGTTGGGCTGGCTGGTATTCAGCCATACCCCCGACATGACCACGGTGGCCGGTATCGGGGTGATCTGCATGAGCGGGTTGGCCGCTGCCTGGCAGCAGCGGCGTCGTTGAATTACACGTCTACCGTAGGAATCTTGCGCGGCGCCATGAAGTACATCCACGTCAGCGCAATGAAGTACATCGCCGGAATCAGGGTGAACAACACGGTGTAGTTGTTGTTGGTCACGGTGAGGATATGGCCGACGATCTGGGTCATGAACATGCCGCCGATGGCCGCGCACATGCCGCCGAAGCCGAACACCGTGCTCATCATGTGCTTGGGCGTGTAGTCCATCACCAGGCTCCAGATGTTGGCCGTCCAGGCCTGATGCGCGCCGATGGCCAGGGAGATCGCAAATACCGCGACCCACAGTTGGCTGGAACCGGCCGCCATGATCACGCCCACGATGCAGCAGGCAAACAGCAGCATCGATAGCAGCCGCGCCTTGATTGGGTTCATCCCGCGGCCGATCAGGAATGACGACAGGATGCCACCGCCCACACTGCCGAAGTCGGCGGTCAGGTAGATGATGATCAGCGGGATGCCCATTTGGGTCACGTTGATGCCCAGGTTGTATTGCTGGTTCAGGAACGGCGGCAGCCAATACAGGTAGAACCAGAACACCGGCGCGGTCAGCGCATAGGCGATGGCGAACGCCCAGGTGCCGCGCATGCGCAGGATGCGGCTGAACGGGACGCCGGGTTGTTCCGGCTCGGCGTGCTGTTGCACGTAGTCCAGTTCCGATTGTTTGACGGTTGGGTGCTCTTCCGGGTTGTAGTATTTCAGCCCCCAGAACACCAGCCAGATCGCGCCGAGCGATGCCATGCACAAGAACGCCGCCTGCCAGCCCCACACATGCAGGATCAACGGCAGCAGCATCGGCGTCATCATCGCGCCGACGTTGGTGCCGGCGTTGAAGATACCGGTGGCCACCGCGCGCTCACCCGCCGGGAACCACAGGCGTGTGGTCTTGACGCAGGCCGGGTAGTTGGCGGCCTCGGTCAGCCCGAGGATAAAGCGGCACACCATAAAGCCGACGGCCGAGGTGGCCAGGCCGTGGGCGCCGGTGGCCAGGCTCCACAGCAGCACCGCGCAAAAGAACACGCGTTTCACGCCGACGCGGTCGATCAAGCGGCCTTGCAGCACAAAGCCGATCGCATAACCCACCTGGAACCAGAAGTTGATGTTGGCGTAGTCCATCGCCGTCCAGCTCATTTCTTTGGCGAGGATAGGTTGCATCACGCCCAACGCGGCGCGGTCGATGTAGTTGAGGGTGGTGGCGAAAAACACCAGGGCCAGCATGCCCCAGCGGGTTTTGCCTACGGCCATGGCGCCGCGGATCTTGTCGCCGATGCCGGCGTGCGGGGTGCCGGGGCGCGAGGCCAGGGCGGAGTTTTGCAGAGGCATGTGGTTGTACCCGTTTTTTGAAATTTTTATGGTGTGTTCTGGGTCTTTTTCTTACAGGTAGAAGCGAAGTCGATGGTGCGCAGTGGCTAAAAAATCGTCAATTCGCTATGGGGCATTGTGTTCGATAATCGCACTGAAAACTAACCGGTTCGTACATTTTAATTGCTGCGCGTAGGCTGGCGGCGAATAATTTGCCACAAACAACAATTGCCGGGAGTCGCCCATGCAACGTTCCATCGCCACTGTGTCCTTGAGCGGCACCCTGCCGGAAAAGCTCGAAGCCATTGCCGCCGCCGGGTTTGATGGGGTCGAGATCTTTGAAAACGACTTGTTGTATTACGACGGCAGCCCGCGCGAAGTTAAGCAAATGTGCGCCGACCTGGGTATCGCTATCACGCTGTTCCAGCCGTTCCGCGACTTTGAAGGCTGCCGACGCGACCGCCTGGCGCGCAACCTGGAGCGCGCCGAGCGCAAGTTCGACCTGATGCAGGAACTGGGCACCGACCTGGTGCTGGTGTGCAGCAACGCCGCGGCGGATTCGGTGGGCGATGAACGTATTCTGCTCGACGACCTCAGCCTGTTGGCCGAACATGCCGGCCGCCGAGGTTTGCGCATCGGCTATGAAGCGCTGGCCTGGGGCAGGCATGTGAACACCTGGCAGCAGGTGTGGAACCTGGTGCGTCAGGTCGATCACCCCAGCCTGGGCGTGTTGCTCGACAGTTTCCACACCTTGTCGCTCAAGGGCGACCCGAGTGCCATCGCCCAGATCCCCGGCGATAAGATCTTCTTCGTGCAAATGGCCGACGCGCCGATCCTAGCCATGGACGTGCTGGAGTGGAGCCGGCATTTTCGCTGCTTCCCTGGCCAGGGTGAATTTGACCTGGCGGGCTTCCTCGCGCCGATCATCAAGAGTGGCTACACCGGGCCGTTGTCCCTGGAAATTTTCAACGATGGCTTCCGCGCCGCGCCGACCCGCGCGAATGCCGCCGATGGCCTGCGATCGCTGCTGTACCTGGAAGAGAAAACCCGCGAACGGCTGGCCGAGGAGCAGCCCGCCGCGCCGCTGGATATCCTCTTCGAAACCCCGGCGGCCAGCGAGTACGACGGCATTGAGTTTCTTGAGTTCGCCGTGGATGAAAACCTTGGCGCCAAGCTGACCCATTGGCTGGAGCGTCTGGGTTTCGTCAAGGCCGGGCAGCACCGTTCCAAGAGCGTGAGCCTGTTGCGCCAGGGCGATATCAACTTGATCCTCAATTGCGAGCCCTATTCCTTCGCGCATAATTTTTTCGAAGCCCATGGGCCGTCGTTGTGCGCCACCGCCATCCGGGTCAAGGACAGTGCCAAGGCCCTGGAACGAGCGGTGGCCTACAAGGGCCAGCCCTATCGTGGCCTGGTCGGGCCCAACGAACTGGAACTTGCGGCCGTGCGCGCGCCGGATGGCAGCCTGATTTACCTGGTAGACCAAGGCGAAGGCGGGCTGTACGACACCGATTTCAACCTGCAACCGGCCGCGACCGATGGCGGTGGCCTGCTGCGCATCGACCATATGGCCATGGCCTTGCCGGCCGACAGCCTCGACAGTTGGGTGCTGTTCTACAAGAGCCTGCTGGATTTCGAAGCCGATGACGAAGTGGTGCTGCCCGACCCGTATGGCCTGGTTAAAAGCCGCGCATTGCGTAGCCGCTGCAGCTCGATTCGCCTGCCCCTGAACATCTCCGAGAACCGCAACACCGCCATTTCCCACGCGCTGTCGAGCTATCGCGGCTCTGGCGTGCACCATATTGCCTTCGACTGTGCGGATATTTTCGCCGAGGTGCGCCGCGCCAAAGAGGCCGGCGTACCGCTGCTGGACATCCCGCTCAACTACTACGACGACCTGGCGGCGCGTTTCGACTTTGACGATGAGTTCCTCAGCGAACTGGCGTACTACAACGTGTTGTACGACCGTGACGCCCAGGGCGGTGAGTTATTTCACGTGTACACCGAACCGTTCGAAGGGCGGTTTTTCTTCGAAATCATCCAGCGCAAGCACGGCTATGCCGGCTACGGAGCGGCCAACGTGGCCGTGCGTCTGGCGGCGATGGCCAAATCGCGCAGCGGTGCCTTGCGCCAGGCGCGTTTATAACGGCGAGTCGAGCGCTTCCTTCGGCAGGCGCCGCGGCCCATAATCAGCGCCTGCACAACAATGGCCGTGAGCGCACCATGACCTCGAGTCCCGAACTCCCTGCGGTGTCAGACGCACCGCGCAAGAGTCGTAAGAACAACCCGGAAAAGACCCGCGAAAACATACTCCAGGAGGCTATTGCGGAGTTTGTCCAGCAGGGCCTTTCCGGGGCTCGGGTGGACGCCATCGCCGAGCGCATTCACACCTCCAAGCGCATGATCTATTACTACTTCGGTAGCAAGGAGCAGCTGTACGTCGAGGTGCTGGAGAAGCTCTACGGCGATATCCGCAATACCGAAACGCGCATGAACCTCACCGCGCTTGAACCGCGTGAGGCGATCCGGCGGTTGGTGGAATTCACCTTTGATCACCATGACCAGAACGTGGATTTTGTGCGGATCGTCAGCATCGAAAATATCCACAATGCCGAGTACGTGAAGCGCACCGACACGATCAAGGCGATGAACAGCAAGATCCTGGAAGGGCTGGGGGAGACCTTGCGCCGCGGGGCTGAAATGGGCGTATTCCGGGAAGGGCTGGAGCCGTTGGATGTGCACTTGCTGATCAACTCATTCAGCTTTTACCGGGTGTCCAACCGCCACACGTTCAGTGAGATCTTTCAGATCGAGCTGTCGGATGAGGCGGTTAAACAACGGCATCGCGAGATGATCTGTGAGTCGGTGTTGCGGTACCTGCAGGCCTGAATTCACCGCAGAACCTCATGTGAAAACTGGCTCAAAATGTGGGAGGGAGCAAGCCCCCTCCCACATTTGGATTTGGTTTCTACAGTCAGGTATTCATGCTCTTGAAGTGCGCCAACATCCGTTGCGCATCCGCCACCTCGCCACTGAACAACTCAAACGCCTTCACCGCCTGGAACACCGCCATGTTGCCGCCATCCAGCGTGCGGCAACCCAGGGCGCGGGCGTTGCGCAGCAGTTCGGTTTCGAGTGGGAAATACACGATTTCCGCAACCCACAATTGCGCCCGCAAGAAGGCTGCCGGCACCGGCATACCGGGCAGTTTGGCCATGCCCATTGGCGTGGTGTTGACCAGGCCATCCGCCTCGGCCAGGGCGTTTTCCAAATCCTGACCCACTTGCGCGCGGCCGCTGCCGAAACGCTGGGCGAGGTTATCCACAAGCTCGCGGGCACGCTGGGCATCCACGTCAAAAATACTCAAGTGCTCCACGCCTTCGGCCAGCAGTGCATGGGCCACCGCCGCGCCCGCGCCACCGGCGCCCATCTGCACCACGCGCCGGCGCGGCGCATCACTCAGGTTGCGTCGAAACCCTTCAGCAAACCCCAGGCAATCGGTGTTGTGGCCGATGCGTTTGCCGTCTTTGAACACCACCGTATTCACCGCGCCAATGCCCCTGGCTTCGTCGGACAGTTCATCGAGCAACGGCAGGATCGCCTGTTTGCACGGGTAGGTAATGTTCAGCCCGGTAAAGTGCATCTGCTCGGCGGCGCGTAGGAGGTCGGGCAGGGCGTTGATGTCCAGGCCCAGGGGCTCAAGGTCGATGAGACGGTACAGGTAACGCAAGCCTTGGGCGTCGCCTTCCTGTTCATGCAGGGCTGGGGTGCGGGAGGCTTGGATACCGGCGCCGATCAGGCCGGCGAGGATGCGCGATTTCATTGAGCTGAACCCTTGAGCAACCGGCTGAAATGTTCCAGGGCCAGGTGGTAACCATGGCTGCCAAAGCCTGCGAGCACTGCCTTGGCGATGGGCGACACGAACGAGTGATGACGAAACGCCTCACGTGCATGCACGTTGGATAAATGCACTTCGATCACCGGCACTTCACTGGCCACCAGCGCATCGCGGATCGCTACCGAGGTGTGGGTCCAGGCCGCCGGGTTGATCACGATGCCGGCGCAACGTTCGCGGGCGCCGTGGATCCAGTCGAGCAATTCACCTTCGTGGTTGGTCTGGCGAAATTCGATCTTCAGCCCGAGTTTCTCGGCGCTGCGCCCGCACAGGGCGGCGACGTCGGCCAGGGTTTCGTGGCCATAGGTGGCGGGCTCGCGGGTGCCGAGCAGGTTGAGGTTGGGGCCGTTGAGCACCAGCACGATAGGCGGCATCAGATGTATCTCCACAGGTCTTGTTCGTTGTGGGGATAAAATGTACTGAATGGTTAATTTGGTCAATTAAAGGCGGCGGATGTGTTCGATTATCGAACCTTTAATCAGCCGCCGGAACAGCGCCGCTCTCACATGTCGGGCGGCGGTGTGCGTCGGGTTTATCGCCGGGTCAGCAACACCCCGGATTCCATATGGTGCGTCCATGGGAACTGGTCAAACAGCGCACAGCGGGTAATGCGGTGCGTGTCATGCAGTTGCGCGACGTTCGCCGCCAAGGTTTGCGGGTTGCAGGAGATGTACAGGATGTTGTCGAAGCGTCGGGTCAGTTCGCAGGTGTCCGGGTCCATGCCGGCGCGTGGCGGGTCGACGAATACGCTACCGAACTCGTAACTCTTCAGGTCGATGCCGTGCAAGCGCCGGAAGGGGCGCACGTCGTTGAGCGCTTCGGTGAGTTCTTCGGCGGAGAGGCGCACCAGGTTGACGTTACCCACCGCGTTTTCATCAAGGTTGCTCAAGGCTGCGTTGACCGAAGTCTTGCTGATTTCGGTGGCCAGCACTTTGCGTACGCGGGTCGCCAGCGGCAGGGTGAAGTTGCCGTTGCCGCAATACAGCTCCAGCAAGTCATCCGGGCGCTCGCCCAACGCTTCGTAGGCCCAGTTGAGCATCTTCTGGTTTACCGTGCCGTTGGGCTGGGTGAACGCGCCTTCAGGTTGGCGGTAGCTGAAGGTGCGCCCGCCAACCTCGAGTTTTTCCACCACGTAGTCGTGGCCGATCACATCGCGCTTGCCCTTGGAGCGGCCGATGATGCTCACGTTCAGGTCGGCCGCGAGTTTGTTCGCCGCCGTGTGCCAATGCTCATCCAGCGGGCGGTGATAGCACAGGGTGATCATTGCGTCGCCCGCCAGTGTGGTGAGGAACTCCACCTGGAACAGCTTGTGGCTCAGGGCGGCGCTGGCCTGCCAGGCGGCCTTGAGCTGCGGCATCAATTGGTTGATGCGCTGGCTGGCGATGGGGAACTCTTCGATCAGGATCGGCGTGCGCTTGTCGTCCTGGGAAAACATCGCGTAGTGGCGCTCGCCGGCTTCGCGCCACAGGCGGAACTCCGCCCGCAGGCGAAAGTGCTGCAGGGGCGAGTCGAATACCTGCGGTTCGGGCGCGTCGAACGGTGCCAGCAGGTCACGCAGGCGCGTGACCTTGTCTTGCAGTTGCGCGGTGTAGTGTGCGGCGTCAAAAGTCATGCGTTGAACCAGCCCAGCTTGATCACAAACAGAATCGACAGAATCACCAGCGCCGGGTTCAGCTCACGGTAGCGGCCCGAAAGCAGCTTGATGGCGGTCCAGGCGATGAAACCGAAGGCGATGCCGTTGGCGATGGAGTAAGTGAAGGGCATCGCCAGGGCGGTGATCACCACCGGCGCGGCCACAGTAATGTCATCCCAGTCGATTTCGGCCAGGCCCTGGGTCATCAGCACCGCCACGAACAGCAGCGCCGGCGCGGTGGCGAAGGCCGGTACGCTGGCGGCCAGCGGCGAGAAGAACAACGCCAGCAGGAACAGGATCGCGACCACGATGGCCGTCAGGCCGGTTCGGCCACCGGCACTCACGCCCGCGGCGGATTCGATGTAACTGGTGGTGGTCGAGGTGCCCAGCAGCGAGCCGGCCATGGCGGCGGTGCTGTCGGCGATCAGCGCACGGCCCATTTTCGGCATGTGGCCGTCCTTGCTCATCAGGCCGGCGCGCTTGGCGACGCCGATCAGGGTGCCGGAGTTGTCGAACAGATCGACGAACAGGAAGGCGAAGATCACGCTGACCAGGCCGATATCCAGCGCGCCCTTGATATCCAGCTGCAGGAAGGTCGGGGCCAGGGAGGGTGGCATCGAGGTCACGCCGCCGAACGGGGTCACGCCCAATACGATGGAGGCGATGGTGACCGCGAGAATACCGATCAACACCGCACCGCGCACGGCCAGGGCTTCCAGTGCGACGATCAGCACGAAACCGAGGGTGGCGAGGATGGGGGCGGCTTTTGTCAGGTCGCCCAGGCCAACCATGGTGGCCGGGTTGCTGACCACGATCTGCGCGTTGTGCAGTGCGATCAACGCGAGGAACAGGCCGATACCGGCGGCAATCGCCGAGCGCAGGGGCAGGGGGATGGCGTTGATGATCCACTCACGGATACGGAAGATCGACAGCAGGAAGAACAGCACCGCCGAAATAAAGACCGCCCCCAACGCCACCTGCCAGGTGTGGCCCATGTGCAGCACCACGGTGTAGGTAAAGAAGGCGTTGAGGCCCATGCCCGGCGCGAGCGCAATCGGGTAGTTGGCGATCAGGCCCATCACGGTGGAACCGATGGCGGCCGCCAGGCAAGTCGCGACGAACACCGCGCCCTTGTCCATGCCGGTTTCGCCGAGGATGCTCGGGTTCACGAACAGGATGTAGGCCATGGCCAGGAATGTCGTGATACCCGCGAGGATCTCGGTGCGCACGTTGGTGTTGTGTGCCTTGAGTTGAAACAGCTTTTCCAGCATGCCGGCTCCCTGTGACGCTATTTTGCGTCGTGATTTGTTGACCTCTAAGTCAAAGCACAAACTGCGCCAAGCGCCTGTGGTTTCAGAGAGGATCGGAAAAAGCGGCGCATCATACCAGCAGCCGAGGCTGTGTGGCGCATGGCCTTGAGGCATACTGCGCCGACGTTCAACAGCGGGTCATCGACAGCATGAAAAAAGCCAACGCGTGGAGTCTAGCCCTGATCCCTTGTCTCGGCCTGTGGCTGGGCGCGGCACCAGCGTGGAGCGCGACTGCACCGGCCTTGAGCGAGGTGCGCGTGTTCAAGGTCGAATCGGCGCGGTGCACGGAAACCATCCCGGAGCGCGCCGGCAGCACCCAGATGTGCACCCACCGTGGGCCTACCAAGGTGTCGGTGATGGAGGTGGGCCTGGGCAACAACCCGGTCGGCCTGTTCAACGGCGCGGTACTCAACGGCCAGCGCACGGCGGTGTGCCAGGTCGGTAACATCAGCCAGGCCTGCAATGGCGCGGGCACCTTGATGGGCTACATCTATGTGTTTGACCTGGACGTCGAGGCCCAGGGCTGGTTCGAATACAGCAACTCCTCGATCAACCCCCCGCGCAACACCCTGAAAACCCAGCTCAATATCCACTGATCAATCAGCTTGAACGCTCAAAACCCCGGGAAGTCGTACCCCTTGAGACGGCGGTTTCCCTGAACGCCGCGGACGTACACCAACCGTGAGGTGTTTATGAGCGCGACCCCCAATGGCGCGGCGGCCCAACCGTTCGTCGCCCACTCGATACGCTTGAGCTTGAATGGCCAGGATCGCCAATTGGACGTCCTGCCCTGGACCACCTTGCTCGACCTGCTGCGCGAACAACTCGACCTGGTCGGCAGTAAAAAGGGCTGCGATCACGGCCAATGTGGCGCCTGCACCGTGTTGCGCGACGGCAAGCGCATCAATGCCTGCCTGACCCTGGCGGTGATGTGCGATGGCGCCGAGCTGACCACCATCGAAGGCCTGGCCAACGGCGACCAACTGCACCCGATGCAGCAAGCCTTCATCAAGCATGACGCCTTCCAATGTGGCTACTGCACCCCCGGCCAGATCTGCTCCGCCGTCGGCCTGGCCAATGAAGGCCGTGCCCACGACACGGCGCAAATCCAGGAATTGATGAGTGGCAACCTGTGCCGCTGCGGCGCCTATTCCAATATCCGCGATGCCATTGAAGATGCCCTGGGAGGTGAGCGATGAATCCCTTCCATTACAGCAAGCCCGTTAATGTGCAGGAAGCTGTGCACCTGAGCAGCGGTGTGTCGCGCTTCATCGCCGGCGGCACCAACCTGCTGGACCTGATGAAAGAGAACATCAGCCACCCTGAGCACCTGATCGACATCACTGGCCTGCCGCTGCATGACATCCAGCAAACCGCCGACGGCGGCCTGCGCATCGGCGCGCTGGTGAGCAATGCCGACCTGGCCTGGCACCCCTTGATCGAACAGCGTTACCCCTTGCTGTCCCAGGCCATCCTGGCCGGGGCGTCGCCGCAACTGCGCAATATGGCCAGTACCGGTGGCAACCTGTTGCAACGCACCCGTTGCTATTACTTCTATGACGCCACGGTGCCCTGCAATAAGCGCGAGCCCGGCAGCGGCTGCCCGGCGCGCAGCGGTTTGAACCGCATCCATGCGATCCTCGGTGCCAGCGAGCAGTGTGTGGCCACTCACCCATCGGACATGTGCGTGGCCCTGGCGGCGCTGGAGGCGCGAGTGCATGTCGAAGGCCGCGCCGGCGCCAGGGTGATCGAGTTCGCCGACTTCCACCGCTTGCCCGGCGATGCACCGCAACGCGACAACCAATTGGCCGACGATGAACTGATCACCGCCATTGAACTGCCCGCCGATCAGTTGGCGCGGCACAGCCATTACCTCAAGGTCCGCGATCGCGCCTCCTATGCCTTCGCCTTGGTTTCCGTCGCCGCCGCGCTTGAACTGAACGGCGATGTGATCACCGATGCGCGCCTGGCCCTCGGCGGCGTGGCCCACAAACCCTGGCGTGACCGCGCAGTGGAAACCGCGTTGATCGGCCAGGCCGTCAGCCGCGAAACCTTCAGCAACGCCGCTGATGCCTTATTGCAAGACGCCGAGCCGCTGGAACACAACGGCTTCAAGATCAAGCTGGCGCGCCGCGCAATCATTCGCGCCTTGAGCGACGCCGCCGTCGCAGGAGAACAGCCATGAGTGCCATCGGCAAACCCCTGGACCGTGTCGACGGTGTGCTCAAGGTCACGGGCCAGGCGCGTTATGCAGCGGAATTTCCCGAAGACGGCCTGCTGCATGGCAGCGTGGTGTCCAGCAGCATTGCCAAAGGCCGGGTAACCCGTATCGATGCTTCAAAAGCCCTGGCACTGCCGGGTGTGGTGGACGTTATCCATCACCTCAACCGGCCGACAATCGCCAGCTACGACGACGCTTTTGCCGACGCCGATGCCGCCGATGGCTCGCCGTTTCGCCCGCTCTACAACGACCGCGTGCTCTACAGCGGGCAGCCGTTGGCCCTGGTGGTGGCAGACAACCTGGAACTGGCCCGGCATGCGGGCTCCCTGGTCGAAATCGAGTACGACCGCGACGCCTTCGAGACGGACCTGCTCACCCAGCAGGAGCGGGCCCACCCCTCACCGCAAACGCCGCCCGCGCCGCGCGGCAACTTCCAGGCCGAGTGGGCCGGCGCGGCCATCAGCCTCGATCTGCACTACAGCACGCCCATCGAACACCACAACCCCATGGAACCCCATGCCAGTACCGTGCTGTATCAGCCGGACGGCACGTTGCATATCCATGAAAAAACCCAGGGGCCGCAGAACTGCCAGGCCTATGTGCAAAAAGTCTTCGGCCTGGATAAAAGCCAGGTGCGCGTCTTCGCCGCGTTTGTCGGCGGTGCGTTCGGCTCGGGCCTGCGCCCGCAGTACCAACTGCCGCTGGCGGTGATGGCCGCGCTGGCGCTCAAGCGTTCGGTGCGTGTCACCCTCACGCGCCAGCAGATGTTCACCTTCGGCTACCGCCCACGCACCTTGCAGCGCCTGCAAATGGGCGCGGCGGCCAACGGTCGGTTGCTGGCGCTGGGGCACACGGCGATTGGCCAGACCTCGCGCTTCGAAGACTTCAGCGAGCACGTGGTGGAGTGGAGCGGCATGCTCTACCACTGCGACAACGTGCAACTGACCTACAAACTGGTGCCGCTGGACGTGTTCACGCCGCTGGACATGCGCGCACCCGGCGCCGCCCTGGGGTTGATCGGCCTGGAATGCGCCATGGATGAACTGGCCTGCGCCCTGGCCATCGACCCGGTGCAACTGCGGCTGATCAACTATGCAGAGCGCAACGGCAACGAAGACAAACCCTGGTCGAGCAAAGCCCTGCGCGAATGCTACCGCGAGGGCGCCGAGCGGTTCGGCTGGAAGCAGCGCAACCCGGAACCGCGCAGCATGCGCGATGGCCGCCAGTTGATCGGCTGGGGCATGGCCGGCGGCGTGTGGGAGGCCATGCAAATGAAGGCCAGCGCCAAGGCGCGTATCGACACTGAAGGCAAACTGACGGTCAGCAGCGCGACCACGGATATCGGCACCGGTACCTACACGGTGATGACCCAGATTGCGGCGCAAGCCAGCGGTGTGGCCATGGGTGATGTGAGCTTCCTGCTCGGCGATTCCTCACTGCCCACCGCGCCGCTGCAGGGCGGCTCGTTTACCGTGTCGTCGGTGGGCACCGCCGTGCAGCAAGCCTGCGAAGCGTTGACGGCCAAACTGCTGGGCATCGCTCGGCAGACGTACCCGGTATTTAAGGAGGCCGAATCTGTGCGCTTTGAAGACGGCCAACTGCATACCGGTGATGTGAGTGTGTCGCTGGCGCAACTGGTCAAGGACAGTGGTCAAGCGACGCTGGAGGCACAGGTGGACAGCCAGCCCGACAAAAAACGCGAGGGCTATGCCACCGCCACTCATTCGGCGGTTTTTGTGGAAGTTCGCGTCGACGAAGACCTGGGCACTATCAAGGTCAGCCGGGTGGTCAGCGCGATTGCCGCCGGGCGGGTGGTCAATCCGAAAATGGCGCGCAGCCAGATCCTCGGCGGCGTGGTGTGGGGCATCGGCATGGCGTTGCATGAAGAAACCCAGGTCGACCACCGTTTGGGGCGCTACATGAACCACAGCCTGGCCGAGTATCACATCCCGGTGAATGCCGATATCGGCGAGATTGACGTGGTGTTTGTTCAAGAGCACGACGAGATCGTCAACGCCCTGGGGTCCAAGGGCGTGGGGGAGATCGGCATTGTCGGCGTGGCGGCGGCGGTGGCGAATGCGATCTACCACGCCACCGGCAAGCGGGTGCGGGAGTTTCCGATCACGTTGGATAAGGTGCTCTGAAAACACCGCACAACCCTTGTGGGAGGGGGCTTATTACCCAATAAGGTCGCGTGGTGACGCTCAGACTTTGGCTTCTTCCACCGGCACATGCATCCGGTCCCGATTCGCCAGCGTCGGAAACAGTTTGATCCACACCCCGGTCACCACCAGCGTACCGATGCCGCCCATCACCACCGCCGGCACGGTGCCGAACCAGTGCGCGGTGATGCCGGATTCGAACTCGCCCAATTGATTGGAGGCGCCGATAAACAGGCCGTTGACCGCACTGACCCGCCCGCGCATTTCGTCCGGTGTTTCCAGTTGCACGAACGACGCACGGATAACCATGCTGATCATGTCCGCCGCGCCCAGCACCACCAGCACCGCGAGGGAAAACCAGAACGAGGTGGACAGGCCGAAGGCAATGGTCGCCACGCCGAACACGCCGACGGCGGTGAACATCACGCGGCCCACCTGGCGGTCGACCGAGAAGCGCGCCAGCCACAATGACATCAACAACGCGCCCACCGCCGGTGCCGAACGCAACAGGCCCAGGCCCCAGGCGCCGGTCAGCAGGATGTCTTTGGCGAACACCGGCAGCAGCGCGGTGGCGCCGCCCAGCAGCACGGCGAACAGGTCGAGGGAAATCGCCCCGAGGATGTCGGGGCGGCTGCGGATAAAACGGATGCCGGCCAGCAGCGAATCCAGGGTCGCCTTGCCTTTGTTCAGCGGGGTCTGGCGGGCGGGCAGGTTGAGGGTCAGCAGGCAGGCGATGAGGTACAGCGCCACCGTGGGGCCATACACCCAGACGCTGCCGAACGCATAAAGCAAACCGCCGAGGGCCGGGGCCACGATGGTTGCCAGTTGCTGGGCTGATTGCGACGAAGCCACGGCCCTGGGGAACAGCGCGCTGGGCACAATGCTCGGCAGCAGCGCCTGGGTGGTGGGCATTTCGAACGAGCGTGCGGCGCCGAGCACGAAGGCCAGGATAAAAATCATCTCGCGGGTCACATTGCCGGTCAGGCCGCCGATGGCCAGGGACAGCGCGATCAACGCCTGCACGGTCTGGCAGATGGCCGCGACTTTGCGTCGCTCATAGCGATCGGCCACATGCCCGGTGTGCAGCATGAACAACACGCGGGGCACAAATTCCACCAGGCCGACCAAGCCTAGGTCCAGCACGTTGCCGGTCAGTTGGTAAAGGTTCCAGCCGATGGCCACGGTTAGCATCTGGAAGCCGCTGGCGGTGAAGATCCGCGCCAGCCAGAACGCGATGAAAGGGCGGTGGTGACGCAACAGCAACGCGGGTTCACTAGGCATCGGGAGTTCAGGTCAAGGCGGGAGGGAATGGCCAGATTAGCATCAAGCTGTAACAAATAGTTGCAAAGACTGATTCGATGAAAGCCCCCATGAGGCAAGCTGTCACGCGGCAAAAGACCACATAACTGCACACACAAAATGGGACTACTCTTTGAGCAATGCTTGATCCAGATCAAAACCTTCAGAGGAACTGATCGGGCGGCCGCAAGGCCAGAATCCCTACGTGGCTGGTTTAAAAAAGAAACGAATTGAAATTCGCCACACTCCATATCCGTGGGGGCAGTGGGTGCAGGCTCCCGCCAGCAGCCGGTATTACCTGACAGAGGAAAACTTATGTTCGGTTTGGAGGCGCTAGATCTCGCCCGAATTCAATTTGCGTTCACCATCTCGTTTCACATCCTGTTCCCGGCGATCACTATCGGCCTGGCCAGTTACCTCGCGGTGCTGGAAGGGTTGTGGCTCAAGACCCGCAACGACACCTACCGTGACCTCTACCATTTCTGGTCGAAGATATTTGCCGTCAACTTTGGCATGGGCGTGGTCTCGGGCCTGGTCATGGCCTATCAGTTCGGCACCAACTGGAGTCGCTTCTCGGACTTTGCCGGCGCTGTCACGGGGCCACTACTTACCTATGAAGTGCTGACGGCCTTCTTCCTCGAGGCCGGTTTCCTTGGCGTGATGCTGTTCGGCTGGAACAAGGTGGGGCGCAAGCTGCACTTCTTCTCCACTGTGATGGTGGCTGTCGGTACGTTGATTTCCACGTTCTGGATCCTCGCGTCCAACAGCTGGATGCAGACGCCGCAAGGTTTCGAAATCATCGACGGCCGGGTGATTCCTACCGATTGGCTGGCGGTGATCTTCAACCCGTCGTTCCCCTACCGCCTGATGCACATGGCCACGGCCGCTTTTGTGGCCACCGCGTTCTTTGTCGGTTCCTCGGCGGCCTGGCACTTGCTGCGCGGCAAGGACAACCCGGCGATCCGCAAAATGCTCTCGATGGCGATGTGGATGGCCCTGATCGTGGCGCCTATCCAGGCCGTGATCGGTGACTTCCACGGCCTCAATACCCTTGAGCACCAGCCGGCGAAAATCGCGGCGATTGAAGGTCACTGGGAAAACAAAGGCAATGAGCCCACGCCGCTGATCCTGTTCGGCTGGCCGGACATGCAGGCCGAAAAAACCAAATACGCGGTGGAAATCCCGTACCTGGGCAGCCTGATCCTGACCCACTCGCTGGACAAACAGGTGCCGGCGCTCAAGGAGTTCCCGCCTGAGGATCGCCCGAATTCGACCGTTGTGTTCTGGTCGTTCCGGGTCATGGTCGGCCTGGGCTTGCTGATGATCTTCACCGGGCTGTTCAGCTTGTGGCTGCGTCGGGGCGACAAGATGTACACGTCCAAACCGTTCCTGTACCTGGCGTTGTGGATGGGGCCGTCCGGCCTGATCGCGATTCTTGCCGGTTGGTTCACCACCGAAATCGGCCGCCAGCCGTGGGTGGTCTACGGGCTGATGCGCACAGCGGATGCGTCCTCCGGGCATAGCCTGGCGCAGATGACCATCACCCTGGTGTTGTTCGTGGTGGTGTACTTCGCGCTGTTCGGCGCCGGCTTGGGCTACATGATGCGCCTGGTGCGCAAAGGCCCGGTGATTCACGAAGGCAGCGAGTCGACCCACGGTGGCCCTGGCCAGAAACGCACACCGGCGCGTCCGTTGTCGGCTGCCGACGATGGCACCGACCAAGACCACGACCACATCCAGCACAAGGGGCATTGAGATGGGTATTGATCTTCCGCTGATCTGGGCTGTGATCATCATCTTCGGGATCATGATGTACGTGGTCATGGACGGCTTCGACCTGGGCATCGGCATCCTGTTTCCATTCGTGAAGGGCAAGACCGACCGCGACGTGATGATGAACACCGTGGCGCCCGTATGGGACGGCAACGAAACCTGGCTGGTATTGGGCGGCGCGGGGTTGTTCGGCGCGTTCCCGCTGGCCTACTCGGTGGTGTTGTCGGCGCTGTACCTGCCGTTGATCCTGATGTTGATCGGGCTGATCTTCCGGGGTGTGGCGTTCGAGTTCCGCTTCAAGGCCAAGGACCACAAGCGGCACCTGTGGGACAAGGCGTTTATCGGCGGCTCGATTGCCGCCACCTTCTTCCAGGGCGTGGCGCTGGGGGCGTTCATTGACGGCTTCCCGGTGGTCAACCGGCAGTTCGCCGGCGGCTCGCTGGACTGGTTCACACCGTTCACGATGTTCTGCGGCGTGGCGCTGATCGTGGCGTATGCCTTGCTCGGCTGCACCTGGCTGATCATGAAGACCGAAGGCAAGTTGCAAGAGCAGATGCACAACCTGGCGCGGCCGTTGGCCTTCGTGGTGTTGGCGGTGATCGGCATCGTCAGTATCTGGACCCCGTTGTCGCACCCGGAAATCGCTTCGCGCTGGTTCACCCTGCCGAACCTGTTCTGGTTCCTGCCGGTGCCGCTCCTGGTGCTGGTGACCATGTACGGGCTGGTTCGCGCCGTGGCGCGCAATGCGCACTACACGCCGTTCCTGCTGACGCTGGTGCTGATCTTCCTCGGCTACAGCGGGCTGGGCATCAGCCTGTGGCCGAACATCATTCCGCCTTCAGTGTCGATCTGGGACGCCGCCGCGCCGCCGCAAAGCCAGGGCTTCATGCTGGTGGGCACCTTGTTCATCATCCCGTTCATCCTGGGCTACACCTTCTGGAGCTACTACGTGTTCCGCGGCAAGGTCACCCATGAAGACGGTTATCACTAGGAGGGTCGTCGCATGTCCGGCAAACCTACGTTGCACGATATCGAACAGGCCGAGAAACAGCCGTTGTGGCGGCGCCTTGGGTGGCTCGCGATGATCTGGACCGGCAGTGTGCTGGCCCTGTTTATGGTCGCCAGCCTGATGCGCATGTTTATGAATGCGGCCGGCCTGACCACGCATTGACATCCCGATCCGGGCCTCGCGGCCCGGTTTTCCAACCCTGCCGTTCGCGAGATCGGCAGGGTTTTTTTATTTGCGTGCCTTGAGGATGACGAATTTCGGCGTCGCGGCCACCTGCTCGACACCCCGGAACAGGCGCGCCAGCTTGCTGTGATAACCCAGGTGACGGTTGCCGACGATATACAGCGCGCCTCCGACCACCAGCGCTTCGCGGGCTTGCTGGAACATGCGCCAGGCAAGGAAGTCACCCACTACCTGCTGCTGGTGGAACGGTGGGTTGCACAGCACCACGTCCAGGGACTGCGGTTCCTGGCCGGCCAGGCCATCGCCGGCGCGGACCGTCACCGCGCGGTCGCCCAGCGCGGCCTGCCAGTTCTCGGCGGCGGACTGCACGGCCATATACGACTCGTCCAGCAAGGTGTACTGCGCGTCGGGGTTGTACAGCGCGCTGGCAATCGCCAACACGCCGTTGCCGCAGCCCAGGTCCGCCACGCGCGCGTTGCCCAGGCCCTTGGGCAGGTGCGGCAGGAATGCGCGGGTGCCGATGTCCAGGCCTTCGCGGCAGAACACGTTGGCGTGGTTGAGCAGTTCGATGGCGGGGGTTTCCAGGGTATAGCGCGTCGGGTAGGGCGAGACCGCCGCCGGCCGATCCGCAAGGGTCGCGATCAGCAGTCGTGCTTTCTTCACGGCCAATGAAGCATGCATCGGCCCGATATAGCGCTCCAGCAATTCACCGGCCGCCCGTGGCAGATGCTTGACCATTGCCCCGGCAATCACTTCGGCGCCCGGTGCCAGTTGGCCTTGCAGGCGGATCAGTTGCTCCTCCAACAACGCCAGGGTCTTGGGCACGCGGACCAGCACGCGGTCGAAAGGGCCGGTGGGGGTTTGGCTGGCAGGTACGAACGTCACGGCATCAAACGTCTTGCCGTTGCGTACCAGGTTTTTCTCCAGCCCTTGCGCGGCGAGGAATGAGTCGCCACTGGACGTCACCTGCACCCGGCCTGCCAGGCTGGCGGCCAGGGCGCCGAAGCTGTCGTTGAGCACCAGCACGCGGGTTGCCGCATCAGGCTGTTGTTCGGCCAAGTGGCTGAGCAAGTACTCATCGGCGGCATCGAAGGCTTGCAGCGGATCGTTATGCTGTTCGGGCTGGCGGATCAGATCGAGCTGGGCGAAGGGGCTTTCGAGCAGGGGCATGGCGGGGGAAACTCTGGGTAATCGAACCATCCGGGGGAACGGCGGCGCGAGATTGCTAACTGCGTCATCACCCGGAACTGGTCGAGAATGTTACGTTTTTTCCGCAAGGATTACATGAGGTCGTTAAAGAAACCGGCTTTGGCGGCCTTCATGATGGCTGCGATTTTATTATTGACCCCCAGTTTTCTCATTGAACTGCAGTTATGAAAGCCGACGGTACGTTCAGACAGGCACAGAATCTTGGCGATCTCACCTGCAGTCTTGCCCAGGGCTGACCAGCGCAGAACTTCCAGCTCGCGCGGCGTCAAGTTGTTACAGGGCACGGCATCCGGTTCGTTCGCGTACTTGTGCGACACAACGGTATGCATGGCGTGGCAGAGCCACAGGGCATTGCCGGCTTTTTCGTAAAGCTCCTCCGGGGTGATCTCACGTTTACTTCGGCCCAGCGTCAGCATACTGAACACGCCCCTTGGCCCGTGCAGCGGTTGGGTCCACCCCAAGTGCACACCATGGGTCTTGGCCAATGCCCACAGATTAGGAGCGCCGTTGAAAGAGGTTTCGTGCCAGACGAAAGGCAGTACGGAGCGCTGGCAGTGGGCTACAACCGGGTCGTCGTCAGAGAAGGCTGCTTGTTTATAAAGGTGGTTCCACTCATCTGGATAGTTGTTTTTTTCAAACAGATTTTTTGGGTGCGTAAGTTGATGGGTACTCATCTTAAAGGAACAGAATTGGAAGCCGAGCGCGAATGTCTCGTTGATAACCATTTCAAAAACATCGGTGATCTGGTCTTCCTCTTCCTGTCTTGGGAGCCGTGTGTTGCGCCAGTTGACCATCTATAACTCTCCATGAATGTCTGTGTGACTTGGGTACGTCCTGAATCCCAACGAAGCACGGAAATGATTGTAGGATAACGGCTACTTGTTGGTGGGAAAAAAGTTTATCTCCCCGCAGTATTTAAAAAATCTGATTTTGTACAAGGTGTTTTGTTTTGTATAAGAGGGTTTAGGCATCAGTAAAAATTTTATTTAATTTAAGGCGTTGTAAGTGATGCCAAATTGATAGCTAGTTAAAGCATTTACGTCATCTGGCGGTATAGGCCGGCCCATTAATAGCGAAATGATTAGTTGATTTTAAACAAGGTTTTTGCGGTGAATTCCCGCAAAAAAATAAAGGTTTTTACAACGTATCAGCGCGTAAAAGATGCGGGGCCGCAATACCGCACAAATCACCGGTGTTAGCCGGTGCGACTTTGAGGGACACTAGGGCTCTGTGCAAAACGGAGTTCCCCATGACGGCCAGTGCTGAAAAATTCACCCGCCAGACATTGCTCGATGTGCAATCGCTGACCCCCAGCCTGTTTACCCTGCGTACCACCCGCGATCCGGGTTTTCGGTTTACCGCCGGCCAGTTCGTGCGCCTGGGTGTGACCAAGGCCGACGGCACTACGGTGTGGCGCGCCTATTCCGTGGTGTCTTCACCCTTTGATGAACATTTGGATTTCTTCTCGATTGTGGTTCCAGGAGGCGAGTTCACCAGTGAGCTGAGTCGCCTGCGGGTAGGCGACACGCTGATGGTGGAACGCCAGGCCACGGGCTTCCTGACCCTGAACCGCTTCGTGGACGGCCGCGACTTGTGGCTGCTGGGCACCGGCACCGGGGTAGCGCCATTTCTTTCGATCCTGCAGGACTTCGAGGCCTGGGAAAAATTCGAGCGCATCATTCTGGTGTACAGCGCCCGGGAAGCCAAAGAACTGGCCTATCAATCGTTGATCAACGAGCTGGGGCAGCGTGAGTACCTGGCCGAGTACGCACATAAGTTGACCTACATACCGATTGTCACCCGTGAACAGCATCCGGGCGCGCTGAATGGGCGCATTACCGCGTTGATTGAAAATGGCGAACTGGAACGCGCAGCCGGCGTTGAACTGACCCCTGAGCATTCCCGCGTGCTGATTTGCGGTAACCCGCAAATGGTCGATGACACCCGCCAGTTGCTCAAACAACGTGACCTGCAACTGAGCCTGAGCCGCCGCCCAGGGCAAGTGGCGGTGGAAAACTACTGGTAATAAAAAAGGCGCCTGCAAACAGGCGCCTTTTTTGCTAGCTCAGGCGGATTAAAGCGGTTTGTCGTTCTGTGCCTTGAGCAGGTCGCGAATCTCGCCCAGCAGCACCTCTTCCTTGCTCGGCGTCGGCGGCAGGCTTGGCGCCACGGCTTCTTCGCGCTTGAGGCGGTTGATGGCCTTCACGCCCATAAAGATCGCAAACGCGACAATCACGAAGTCGATCACGCTCTGGATAAACTTGCCGTACGCCAGCACCACGGCGGGCGCATCGCCCTGGGCCGCTTTGAGCGTCACCGCCAGGTCACCGAAATCCACGCCGCCGATCAACAGGCCAATCGGGGGCATCACCACGTCGCCTACGAACGAGGAAACAATTTTGCCGAAGGCGGCGCCGATGATGATACCGACGGCCATGTCGACCACATTACCTTTGACCGCGAAGGCCTTGAACTCACTGATCACGCCCATAGGTTATTCCTTGTTACAGATGAGAAGGGTGGAGCCCAGTGTAAGTCAGACGTAGCAGGCTTGCCCGACACAACTGTTAACACTGTTAGTTTTTATCGACACATTAAATCGCAAATAGTTTGCAAAGTGCCATCAATCGCGCGCGGAATACCCGTCATTTCAGTGGGTTACTACACTATTTTCTCAATCGCCCTGGTGGGCTATTTCTATTTATCTTCTGACTCGCGGGTCACTAGCCTCTGGCAAGCACAACTGAATGTGCATTAAAAAAACCAGAGGAAACCTCGATGAACAAGTCAATGAGCCGCGGGCCGTTGCTGGCGCGTCACGTAGTGGCGCTGGCGACCGCCAGCCTGCTTTCCCTGTCGGTGCAGGCCGCCAACCTGACCCGCGATAACGGCGCCGCGGTAGGCGACAACCAGAACTCGCAAACCGCCGGCGCCAACGGCCCGGTGCTGCTGCAAGACGTGCAGTTGATCCAGAAACTGCAGCGCTTTGACCGCGAGCGTATCCCGGAGCGCGTGGTGCACGCACGTGGCACCGGTGCCCACGGTACCTTCACCGTCACCGATAACCTCAGCGACCTGACCAAGGCCAAAGTCTTTGCCGCCGGCGAAGCGACCCCGGTATTCGTGCGCTTCTCGGCCGTGGTGCATGGCAACCACTCGCCGGAAACACTGCGTGATCCACGCGGCTTCGCCACCAAGTTCTACACCGCCGAGGGTAATTGGGACTTAGTGGGTAATAACTTCCCGACGTTCTTTATCCGCGACGCCATCAAGTTCCCGGACATGGTCCACGCCTTTAAACCGGACCCCCGCACTAACCTGGATGACGACTCCCGCCGTTTTGACTTCTTCTCCCATGTTCCCGAGTCCACGCGTACGCTCACCGAGTTGTATTCCGATGCCGGCACGCCTGCCAGTTATCGGGAAATGGACGGCAACGGCGTACATGCCTACAAGTTGATTAACGCCAAGGGCGAAGTGCACTACGTCAAGTTCCATTGGAAGAGCCTGCAGGGCATCAAGAACCTTGACCCAAAACAAGTCACCGAGGTACAGGGCCGTGACTACAGCCATATGACTAACGACTTGGTCACGCACATCAACAAGGGCGACTTCCCCAAGTGGGATCTGTATGTGCAAGTGCTCAAACCTGAAGACTTGGCCAAGTTCGACTTCGACCCGCTGGACGCGACCAAGATCTGGCCGAATGTGCCCGAGCGCAAAGTCGGGCAAATGGTGCTGAACCGCAACCCGGCGAATGTGTTCCAGGAAACCGAGCAAGTAGCCATGGCCCCCGCCAACCTGGTGCCGGGTATCGAGCCGTCGGAAGACCGCCTGCTGCAAGGCCGGGTGTTCTCCTACGCCGACACGCAGATGTACCGCCTGGGTGCCAATGCGTTGCAATTGCCGATCAACGCCCCACGGGCCACCGTCAACAATGGTAACCAGGATGGCGCGATGAACGTCGGCAAAACCACCACGGGTGTGAATTACCAGCCAAGCCGCCTGATGCCGCGCGAAGAGCCGCAAGCCGCGCGATACAGCCAGTCGGCGCTGGTGGGCAGTACCCAGCAGGCGAAGATCCAGCGCGAGCAGAACTTCAAGCAGGCCGGTGACCTGTACCGCTCCTACAACCAGAAGGAGCGCCAGGACTTGATCGACAACTTCGGCGGCTCCCTGGCCACCACCGATGACGAGAGCAAGCACATCATCCTGTCGTTCCTCTACAAGGCAGACCCGGAGTACGGCACGGGCGTGACCAAGGTTGCCAAGGGTGACCTGGCGCGCGTGAAGGCGCTGGCTGAAAAACTGACGGACTGACCCGTTGGTTCCGGTCGACGCCCAAGGGGGCGTCGACCTCTGACAGGAGAACCCTATGCGTATTTCTATCGGTTTATTGATGGCCATGCTGGCCTTTGTCGCCCATGCCGAGCCGCCCGAACCTGCGGCACTCAAGGCACAGCTGCAGGATTATTACTTCGACGCCGCCCGCCGTGGCGACGTCGACATGCTCAATACCTTTATCGAGGCCGGCTACAGCCTCAACGCCCAGGACGACAAGGGTTATACCGCCCTGATCCTCGCCGCGTACCACGGTGAAGGCGCCTATGTGGACCGCCTGCTCGCCGCCGGCGCCGATGCCTGCGTGCAGGACAATCGCGGCAATACGGCGTTGATGGGCGCAATCTTCAAGGGCGAGCTGAAAATCGCCCAGCGCCTGCTGGCCACTGACTGCAACCCCGACCAACGCAACGGTGCCGGGCAGACGGCAGCCATGTACGCCGGCTTGTTCAAGCGCGTGGAGTTGCTCGACGCCTTGAAAGCCAAGGGCGCTGACCTGAATGCCGAAGACCCGGTCGGCAACAGTGCTTCACGATTGGCCGGCGGTGAAATCCGGACCCCGGCGTCGCGCTGAGCTATCATCGCGGTTTTTCGGTTGGAGGTTCTCAAATGGCAAAGGCCAAGCGCATGTACGGCTGCACCGAGTGCGGCGCGACCTTTCCCAAGTGGGCCGGCCAGTGCGGCGAGTGTGGGGCCTGGAACACGCTCACCGAAACCATGATCGAGAGCGGCGGCGCGGCAGCCCCTACCGGCCGTGCCGGCTGGACCGGGCAACAGGCGCAGATCAAGACCCTGGCCGAAGTCAGCGTCGAAGAGATCCCAAGGTTTTCCACCGCCTCCGGCGAGCTGGACCGGGTGTTGGGCGGTGGCCTGGTGGACGGTTCGGTGGTACTGATCGGCGGCGACCCCGGTATCGGCAAATCCACCATCCTGCTGCAAACCCTGTGCAGCATCGCCAGCCGCATGCCGGCGCTGTACGTCACCGGCGAAGAGTCCCAGCAGCAAGTGGCCATGCGCGCGCGCCGCCTGGGCTTGCCCCAGGATCAACTGCGGGTCATGACCGAAACCTGCATCGAAAGCATCATCGCCACGGCCCGCATCGAAAAACCCAAGGTCATGGTGATCGACTCGATCCAGACGATTTTCACCGAGCAACTGCAATCGGCGCCCGGCGGCGTGTCCCAGGTGCGCGAGAGTGCGGCGCTGCTGGTGCGTTATGCCAAGCAGAGCGGCACGGCGATCTTCCTCGTCGGCCATGTGACCAAGGAAGGCGCGTTGGCCGGGCCACGGGTGTTGGAGCATATGGTCGATACCGTGCTGTATTTCGAAGGCGAATCCGACGGCCGCTTGCGCTTGCTGCGGGCGGTGAAGAACCGCTTCGGCGCCGTGAACGAGTTGGGCGTATTCGCCATGACCGACCGGGGGCTGAAAGAAGTCTCCAACCCGTCGGCGATTTTTCTGACCCGTGCCCAGGAAGAAGTTCCGGGGAGCGTGGTGATGGCAACGTGGGAAGGTACCCGGCCGATGCTGGTGGAAGTGCAGGCGCTGGTGGATGACAGTCACCTGGCCAACCCTCGCCGGGTAACGCTTGGCCTGGATCAGAACCGACTGGCAATGTTGCTGGCGGTATTGCACCGGCACGGCGGCATTCCTACCCACGACCAGGATGTATTCCTCAACGTGGTGGGCGGGGTCAAAGTGCTGGAAACCGCTTCCGACCTGGCCTTGATGGCAGCGGTGATGTCCAGCCTGCGTAACCGGCCGTTGCCCCACGACTTGCTGGTGTTTGGCGAGGTTGGCCTGTCCGGCGAAGTACGCCCGGTACCCAGCGGCCAGGAACGCCTCAAGGAGGCCGCCAAGCACGGCTTCAAGCGCGCCATCGTGCCCAAGGGCAATGCGCCGAAGGAGGCGCCGGCGGGCTTGCAGATTATTGCGGTAACACGCCTGGAGCAGGCATTGGATGCACTTTTCGAATGAATCAGGAAGGCACGCTATGCAACGTTTGAACTACCGGGCAATCGCTGCCCTGTGTGTCGCCCTGGCCGTATCGCCGGCCATGGCGTGGGCGGCTGAACTGCCCGCGGGTTATCGCCTGGCGCAAAAACTGTCGATGGAAGATGGCAGCGCGTTGCAAGTGCTGGAAGACCAGCGCATCAGCGCGCAGATGCATAAAGACAGCTGGGGCAGCGGGCTGGATGCGGACTCGTTCGACGACACCGCCGATCTGCTGGAGAACCCGCTGCTTGAGGCGCAAGTACGCCTGGTATCGCCTGCCGGTGATGTGATCGCACACCAGAACCTGGGCTATCCGTTGGCCAAGGTCAAGAAAGCGCCGCTTAAAGGGCAGCCTGAACCTGTGTATTTTCTGACCATCGACCAGACCGCGCCGATGGGCAGTTACAGCGGGCCTGCCACCCAATTGCTGCTGCCGGCCAAACAGCAACTCAAACCGGTGAATTACACCGGCGCCGACGGCAAGGTCGAGCCCTTGACCCTGGCGCGTACCGGCAAGGCCGAGTGGAAGGTCGTGAGCGCCAGCGGCGGCGCGGATGAACTGTTGCAGGTGTCGTCCTTCATGGACGGCGAGGGCGAGGACGATTTTGCCACCCGATACGAGACCTATCGTTTTGTCGATGGGCAATGGCGGGGCGTGTCCAGCCAGAAAAAAGGCTATTGGGACACGGAAAGCGAGTTTCCCGCGCGTAAGGCGTTTCCCTGAGCCATCACACGTGCAGCAACGCGCCGAGTTCCCGCTCTAGTTCTTGCTGATCACCCAGGTTCAACTCGACCAGCCGCCGCAGGTGGCTGATCGAGTCCAGATCGATTTCCTTGCACTCAAAGCCTAATTGGCCGTGGTCGTCGTGGGTCAGTTTTACCCGCATCTTTATATGCGCCTTCGGGTCCAGGCGGATGTCGACTTCGAAGGGGAGTGCGTTATTGCCTTTCCAGGACTCGGGCCGTTTTATCGCCAAGCCTTTCAGCGACAGATCCAGCAATTTAACCGGCCATTCCTGGCCGTTTTGTCGAACTTCGGTCTTGGCGTCAATCGCAATCCGGCGGAAACAGCGGCGGTCGGACGGGTGATCGGTCATGGTGAAACCCTCGATGGATAGAAGCAGTGTAGCCCTGCGCCATCACTTAGCCTTTATTTCGGCTTTTTTTGCCGTTGCAAGGCTCTAGACCAACGTAGGGGGGTGGCCTTTAAAGCCAACAGCGCTAAACTCCGGATGCTGTCCTTTCTGTCCACCCTGGCTGGAATATAAAAATGAAAAATAATAATAGCCTGCTACGCCACCTACCCTGGCTGGTGCTGGCAATCGTAGGAGCGTGCGCCCTTGGCGTAGTGGCATTGCGCCGCGGCGAGGCGATCAACGCCTTGTGGATTGTGGTTGCCGCAGTGGCCATCTACCTGGTTGCTTATCGCTACTACAGCCTGTTCATCGCGAATAACGTGATGCAACTCGACCCACGGCGGGCCACCCCCGCAGTGATCAATAACGACGGTCTGGACTATGTGCCGACCAACAAACACATTCTGTTCGGTCACCACTTTGCGGCGATTGCCGGCGCAGGCCCGTTGGTCGGCCCGGTACTGGCGGCGCAAATGGGCTACCTGCCCGGCACGCTCTGGCTGATCGCCGGCGTGGTGCTGGCCGGTGCGGTGCAGGACTTCATGATCCTGTTCCTGTCCACCCGTCGCAACGGCCGTTCCCTGGGGGACATGGTTCGCGAAGAGATGGGCCGCATTCCGGGCACCATCGCGCTGTTTGGCTGCTTCCTGATCATGATCATCATCCTCGCGGTGCTGGCGCTGATCGTGGTCAAGGCCCTGGCCGAGAGCCCATGGGGCATTTTCACGGTGATGGCGACCATCCCGATCGCGATGTTCATGGGCATTTACATGCGCTACATCCGCCCGGGCCGCATCGGTGAAATTTCGGTCATCGGCGTGGCGTTGCTGCTGGGTTCGATCTGGCTGGGCGGGCAGATTGCCGCTGACCCGGTCTGGGCCAAGGCGTTCAGCTTCACCGGGATCCAGATCACCTGGATGCTGATCGGCTACGGTTTCGTCGCGGCAGTGCTGCCGGTCTGGCTGATTCTGGCACCGCGTGACTACCTCTCCACGTTCCTGAAAATCGGCACCATCATTGCCCTGGCAATCGGCATCCTGGTGACCATGCCCGACCTGAAAATGCCGGCGCTGACCCAGTTCATCGATGGCACTGGCCCGGTGTGGAAGGGCGGCCTGTTCCCATTCCTGTTCATCACCATCGCCTGCGGCGCGGTCTCGGGCTTCCACGCGCTGATCTCCTCGGGCACCACGCCCAAGTTGCTGGCCAGTGAAAGCCATGCCCGCTATATCGGTTATGGCGGCATGTTGATGGAGTCGTTCGTCGCCATCATGGCGATGGTTGCCGCGTCGGTGATCGAGCCTGGCGTGTACTTCGCCATGAACAGCCCTGCGGCGATTGTCGGGACCGACGTGGTGACCGTGGCGCAGACCGTCAGCAACTGGGGCTTTGCAATTACCCCTGAGGCGTTGTCGGCCGTGGCCCATGACATCGGTGAAACCACCATCCTGGCACGTGCCGGCGGTGCGCCGACATTGGCCGTGGGTATCGCGCAGATCCTGCACAGTGTGCTGCCGGGTGAAAACACCATGGCGTTCTGGTACCACTTTGCGATCCTGTTCGAAGCGCTGTTCATCCTGACCGCCGTTGACGCCGGCACCCGTGCCGGTCGCTTCATGTTGCAGGACCTGCTGGGTTCCTTCGTGCCGGCGCTCAAGCGCACCGAATCCTGGACCGCCAACCTGATCGCAACGGCCGGTTGCGTGGCGATGTGGGGCTACCTGCTGTACCAAGGCGTGATCGACCCACTGGGCGGCATCAACACCTTGTGGCCGCTGTTCGGTATCTCCAACCAGATGCTGGCGGGTATCGCGCTGATGCTGGCGACCGTTGTGCTGATCAAAATGAAGCGCCAACGCTACATCTGGGTGACCATGCTGCCGGCGGTCTGGCTGCTGATCTGCACCACCACGGCGGGCTTCATCAAGCTGTTCGACGCTAACCCGGCGATCGGCTTCCTGTCGCTGGCCAAGAAGTACAGCGATGCCCTGGCAGGCGGCCAGATCCTGGCTCCGGCCAAGAGCATCGACCAGATGCAGCACGTGATCTGGAACGCCTACACCAACGCAACGCTGACGGCGCTGTTCCTGTTCGTGGTATTCAGCATCCTGTTCTATGCGCTCAAGGTCGGTGTCGCCGCCTGGGGCAACAAAGAACGCACGGATAAAGAAGCCCCGTTCCAGGCCGTACCGGACGCTTGATCGAGGATTGCAGCCATGTTCAATGACATCAGTCGCCTCGGTAAATACCTCGGTCAGGCCGCGCGCCTGATGGTCGGCATGCCCGACTACGACACTTACGTCGAGCATATGCAAACCAAACACCCGGACAAACCGGTGATGGACTACAAGGCGTTCTTCCGGGAACGCCAGGAAGCCCGTTACGGTGGCAAGGGTGGGCCCAAGTGCTGCTGACCCGATAGTTCGGGCCAGTGGTGATCTATTGTGGGAGGGGGCTTGCTCCCGATAGCGGTGTGTCAGTGACAGATAACTGCCTGACACACTGCTATCGGGAGCAGGCCCTCTCCCACATTTGTTTTGTGTTTCTTCAGTCATAAGGAGAACTGTCTTTGTCCTCTCCCATCCCCGTCACCGTCCTCAGTGGCTTCCTCGGCGCCGGCAAGACCACCTTGCTGCGCCACCTGCTCAAAGCCGAGCACGGCCTTAAAATCGCCGTGATCGAAAACGAATTCAGCGACGCCGGCATCGACACCCAACTGTTGGGCGCAGAACCGGTGCAAGTCATGACCCTGTCCAACGGTTGCGTGTGCTGCACCATCCACACCGACCTGACCAAAGCCCTTTACCTGCTGCTGGAGCGCCTGGACAGCGGTGAAATTGCCTTCGACCGCCTGGTCATCGAATGCACCGGCCTGGCTGACCCCGCTCCCGTGGCCCAGACCTTTTTCATCGATGAAGACCTGCGCGAGCGTTACATCCTCGACGGCATCATCACCCTGGTCGATGCGGCCCACGCCGAGCATCACCTGACCCAAACCATCGCCCAGGCGCAGATCGGTTTCGCCGACCGCCTGCTGGTCAGCAAACGTGATCTGGTAGACGACGCGACCTTCGACGCCCTCAGCGAACGCCTGACGCGTATCAACCGTCGCGCGCCGATCCGTGTGGTAAACCACGGCAACATCGACCTCGCCGAGTTGCTCGATGTGCGCGGCTTCAACCTCAACGCCGGCATGAGCCTGCGCCCGGTGAGCAAGGCGCCGTCCATCGACCGTATCTCCAGCCTGGTGCTGCGCACCAACCAACCGCTGGATATCGACCGCCTCAGTGAATTCATGAACGAGTTGTTGGAAGGCCACGGCAAGCAACTGCTGCGCTACAAGGGCGTGCTGAACATTGCCGGGGAGGATCGGCGCATGGTGTTCCAGGGGGTGTTGAAGCTCTATGGCTTCGACTGGGATACCGAATGGGCCGAAGGCGAGACGCGGGAAAGTGTGATTGTGTTTATTGCCGATGAATTACCGGAAGACAAGATTCGCCAAGGCTTTGCCAAGGTCTACCAGTCCTGATTTGGGGATTGCATTTCAAACGGGCATAAATAAAAAAGCCCGGCTCAAGAGCCGGGCTTCTTATTCAGGCAGCTACTATCAAGCGCCGTACACCGGCAGCTTTTTGCAAATGGCCTTGACCTTCTCACGGACCGCGTCGATCACGGCTTCGTTGTTCAGGTCTGCCAGGATGTCGCAGATCCAGCCGGCCAGTTCCTTGCACTCTGCTTCCTTGAAGCCACGAGTGGTCACGGCCGGGGTGCCGAAGCGCAGGCCCGAGGTGACGAACGGCGAGCGTGGGTCGTTTGGCACGGAGTTCTTGTTCACGGTGATGAAGGCTTTGCCCAGGGCAGCGTCCGCATCTTTACCGGAAATGTCCTGCTTGATCAGCGACAGCAGGAACAGGTGGTTCTCGGTACCGCCGGACACGACATCAAAGCCGCGCTCGATAAACACGCCGGCCATGGCCTTGGCGTTCTTCACCACTTGTTGCTGGTAGGTCTTGAACTCAGGCTGCAGGGCTTCCTTGAAGCAGATCGCTTTAGCGGCGATCACGTGCTCCAGCGGGCCACCCTGGGCGCCAGGGAATACGGCGGAGTTCAGCTTCTTCTCGATCTCGGCGTTGGCGCGCGCCAGGATCAGGCCGCCACGTGGACCGCGCAGGGTCTTGTGCGTGGTGGTGGTGACCACGTCAGCGAAAGGCACCGGGTTCGGGTAGACGCCAGCGGCGACCAGACCGGCCACGTGGGCCATGTCGACGAACAGGTAGGCGCCGACTTTGTCGGCGATTGCGCGAAAGCGCGGGAAATCCAGGATCTGCGAGTAGGCCGAGAAACCGGCCACGATCATTTTTGGCTTGTGCTCGACCGCCAGGCGCTCGACTTCGTCGTAGTCGATCAGGCCGTTGGCATCGATACCGTATTGAACGGCGTTGTACAGCTTGCCGGAGGATGAAACGCTGGCGCCGTGGGTCAGGTGACCGCCGTGGGCCAGGCTCATGCCCAGGATGGTGTCGCCGCCTTGCAGCAGGGCCAGGTACACCGCGCTGTTGGCTTGGGAGCCGGCGTGCGGCTGGACGTTGGCATAATCGGCGCCGAACAGCTCTTTTGCACGGTCGATGGCCAACTGCTCAACCACGTCGACGTACTCGCAACCGCCGTAGTAGCGCTTGCCTGGGTAGCCTTCGGCGTACTTGTTGGTCAGAACCGAACCTTGAGCCTCCATGACCGCAGGGCTGGTGTAGTTTTCCGAAGCGATCAGCTCGATGTGCTCTTCCTGGCGCACGGCTTCTTGCTCCATGGCGGCGAAGAGATCGGCGTCGTACTTGGCAATGGTCAAATCACGGCTGAACATGGCGGTCCTCAAGGATCGGGGGCAGAAAAGGAGGGCATTCTAACCCAATGGGTTTTAGATGGCATATGAAAGGACATCATGTCGCGGACAAGTGGGGCTCATCTGGGGGTGGGCGGTGTCTGTGCCGGCCTCATCGGGAGCAAGCCCCACCACAGCAGCATGTCAGTCGAACATGAACAGCGCGTCATTGCTGAACTGCGCCTCGAACCGATTCGCCGGCATCGGTCGCCCAAACAGGTAGCCCTGTACTTCATCGCAGCCATGCTCGCGCAGGAAGTCCAGTTGTTCATGGGTTTCCACACCCTCGGCGATCACCGCCAGGTTCAGGCTGTGGGCCATGGCGATAATCGCGCGGGCGATCTGCGCGTCCTGCTCGCCGGACGGCAGGCCGTCGACGAAGGTACGGTCGATCTTCAAGACGTCGATAGGGAACTGCTTGAGGTAGTTGAGCGAGGAATAACCGGTGCCGAAGTCGTCCACCGCGATGCTCAGGCCCAGGTTTTTCAGGCTGTCGAGGATGTGCATGGCTTCGTTGACTTCGCGCATCAGGATGCTTTCGGTCAGCTCCAGTTCCAGGCACGCCGGCGGCAGGCCGGTGTCTTTGAGGATAGTGGCGATGCGCGTGCCCAGTTGCCCGTCGGAGAACTGCCGCGCCGAGATGTTCACCGACACTTTCGGCACGCGGACCTTGTTCTGATGCCAGGTCTTGAGCTGGCGACAGGCTTCGCTGATCACCCAGTCGCCGACATCCACGACCAGGCCCAATTCTTCCAGCACCGGGATAAAGTCCCCCGGCGGCACCAGCCCGCGCCGTGGATGGCGCCAGCGCAGCAAAGCCTCGGCGCCGGTGAGGCGTTTGCCGTCGCCGCTGAACTGCGGTTGGTAATAAAGCACGAATTCGTTCTGGTCCAGGGCGTGGCGCAGGTCGCTTTCCAGCTCCAGGCGTTCCAGGGCGCTGGCGTTCATGTCGGCCTGGTAGAACTGGAAGTTGTTCTTGCCGCGCTCCTTGGCGTGATACATCGCGGTGTCGGCGTTTTTCATCAGTTGGCTCAGCTCGTTGCCGTCCTGGGGGCTGAGGGCGATGCCGATACTGGCGGTCACGAAGAATTCGCGGCCTTCGAGCACGAAGGGTTTTACCAGGCTGGCGAGGATCTGCTCGGCCACGTGAATCGCACGGTTCAGCGCCATCTCGCGGCTCAGGCGCGGTTGCAGCAGCAAGGTAAACTCGTCACCCCCCATGCGCGCCACCGTATCGTCTTCGGCCACGCAGCCGAGCAGGCGGGTGGCCATTTCCTTGAGCATGCGGTCGCCGGCGGCGTGGCCCAGGGAGTCGTTGATCGGCTTGAAACGGTCGAGGTCGAGGAACATCAGCACCACCCACGACTTCTGCCGCTCCGCCGACTGCAACGCGGTGTGCAGGCGGTCCTGGAACAGTGTGCGGTTGGGCAGGTGGGTCAGGGCGTCGTAATACGCCAGGCGGTGGATGCGTTGTTCGCTGGCCTTGCGCTCGCTGATATCACTGAAAAAGCACACGTAGCTGGCCAAATCGCCTTCATCGTCGAACACGGCGGTAATGCCGACCCAGGCAGGGTAGTGCTCGCCATTGCGGCGCTTGAGCCACACTTCGCCTTCCCAGGTGCTGTGCTGGTGCAGTTGTTTGAGCACGTAGCGCAAGTGCGCTTCCTGTTGCTCGTCAACGGTGAGCATGTTCGGCAATTGGTCGAGTACGTCACTCACCTCATAGCCGCTGACCCGGCTGAACGCCTCGTTGGCCTGCACGATATAGCCCGCCGGGTCGGTGATCAGGATCGCCGACGTGGAGTGCTCGAATACCGTGGCCGCCATGCGCAGGTCTTTTTCGGCCCGGCGTTGCTGGCTGATGTCGCGGCCTACCCCCAGGATGCCCTCGAAGGCGCCGTGTTCATCCCACACCAGCACCAGGCGCAACTCGATCGGTACTTTACGACCGTCGGCGCGCAAGCAATCGAACAGGAACAGTTGGGTCTGCACGTCATCGCGCAGCTTGTTCAGCGCCTCGATATCGCCCAGCGCACGGCTGACTTGCTCCACCAGGCTATAAATGCCGGCCAGTTGCTTTGGGTTGGCGATGATCGACTGCCAGCCGTTCTTGAACACCCAGTCCACGTCATACCCCAGCACGGCATTCACCGACGGGCTGATGTAGTTGAGCGCCAACTGGCTGTCGGTGGAGCAGATCACGTCGCTGATGCTTTCGGCCAGCATGCGGTAACGCTGTTCACTGTCGCGCAGGGATTCGCTGGCTTCGATCTGGTCGGTGATGTCCTTGGCCACGCCGATGATGCGCGTGACTTGGGTGGTCGTGTCCCGCGCCAGGGCCTGTTCGCGAATATCGAAGCGTCGCCATTGATTGTTGCGATGGCGAAAGCGCAACTGGCATTGCAGTTGGGCGCTATAGCCGGCCTGGCGCTGTTGCAGGCGCAAATCGTGGTAGTGCTCGGCATCTTCGGGGTGCAGCAGGATTTCCCAGAAGTACTCGCCCATTTGCTGCAGTTCGGCCTTTGTGTAGCCGAGGGTGTGCCCGAGGTGGTGGTTGCTGAAAATCATGCGCTGGCTGATCACATCCTGTACGTACAGGTGGTCGGGCACTGTGCGTACGACGTCCGACCAGAAACCTTCACGCTCGACCAGCGACAGTTCGATCAGCTTGCGGCTGGTGATATCGCTGATGCTGAGGATCACCGCATTGAAGTCGTCTTGCTGCTCCGGCAGGCGCATGACCAGCCACAGGTATTGCTCGTTGCCGGCGATGTCCTTGCACTGGATTTCCAGCTCCAGCTGGTTCTGGTGAGTGCGCACCGCTTCGAGTATCTGATGGCCGATGGACGTGGCATTGTCCGGGCAATCATTGATAAGCCGTTCCCAGGCGTCTTCGCAGGACGACACGTTCAGCAGGCGCACCGCCACCTGGTTGACCTCGGTGATGCGCAATTCCTTGAGCAATTGCTTATGCCCATCGGGATGGTCCTGCAACCACAGACGCAGTTGCTCACGGGTCTGCATGTACGGCTTGTCAAAAAAGCTGTTCAGGCCCGAGAGGTCAAGTACACAGAGGGCGACGCCGGTGCCTTCGAAAATATCCTGGTAGCGCCGGCGGCCTTCGTGCACTTGGCGTTGGCGGCGGCGCATGTTCAGCAGCACGATCACCGGGATCAGCGAAAAAGCCAGGCCTAGCAGGCACTTGCCGATAAACGCCGGCAACAGTTGCTCCAGCACGGCCGTACGGTCGAACATCCCGCGCAGTTGCCAGTCGCTTTTGCTTAACGGGGTGACCAGCACGCTTTTATTCAGGTCGTCCGGGGTCAGGGCCCCGTCCCATTGCATCGGCATGCCGCTGTCACGGCTGACTACGCGGTGGTTCAGGCGGTTCTCGATGGCCCACATCGGCCGCTGGCCCTGACTGTCCTGGCGGGTCAGGTTGGCCAGGTAGGCGGGTGCCAGGCGCAGCGCCCAGTACACCCGCGAGCCGCCGCTGGGCTGGTGCAGGAGCAGATAAATGAGGGTGCCGTCGTCGTTGTTGCTCAGGTAATAGGACTGGCCGTGGCTGCGTTGAACCAAGTTTTCGAGCCAGGCGCCGTCCTGGCTGTCGGTGGCGCTGTCGCTGATGATCGCGCCGCTGGGGGCGAGCAGGGCGATACTGCGCAGCTCCGGCAGCGAGCGCTGCAAGGTGTGCATCAAGGCTTGTTGCTGTTCGTTGTCGCGCGGCGGTTCGAGCATCGGGAGCAGGTTGAGGGCGATTTTTGCGCTCAGGGCCATATTCAGGCTGATCTGCTCCGCCAGGTCGGCGCTGTAGTCGATGGTGTATTGCTGCTGGTTTTTCTGGTTTTGCTGCAGTTGATCCAGCAGTTGCCAGAACAATAACGCGAGCAGCATGAGGACGAGCGTCGCCAACGCGCCTTTGAGGGTGCCGTGCAGGGGCGCTCCCGGCGCTATATGAGCGGCGCGCAGAGGAGTGGGCGGCGTGACTTTGGACAAGCTGTGATCCTGCGGTTTGGCTGGATTGGCGCGCGACGTGCACTATAAGCCGGACGCCCAAAGGGCGGCTAGCATGCCTTGAGTTGTGGCAAAGTGCCAGTCCCGCTCGGCTGGACTGACCAAGCGCATTCAGGTAGCTTTGCCGGTTACGCGGGGCGTTCCAGCCCCAAACATTCAGGCCTTTTCCGCTCGCTGGCATTGATGATAGTCAAAGGCCCGCGCGGCGCATGGTCTGGCACGGGCTTCGCCCGCTCAATTCATCAGTCACTGACGCTAGGTTCACCATGGCTCAATACGTCTTCACCATGCATCGGCTGGGCAAAGTTGTCCCACCGAAGCGGGAAATCCTGAAAAACATTTCATTGTCCTTCTTCCCCGGCGCCAAGATCGGTGTGCTCGGCCTCAACGGTTCGGGTAAGTCCACGCTGCTGAAAATCATGGCCGGCGTCGACACCGAGTTCGAAGGCGAAGCCCGTCCGATGCCCGAACTGAACATCGGCTACCTGCCCCAGGAGCCGCAGCTGGATCCGGCCAAGACCGTGCGTGAAGTGGTCGAAGAGGCCGTCAGCGTGATCAAGGACGCCCAGGCTCGCCTGGATGAGGTCTACGCCGCCTACGCCGAGCCGGATGCCGATTTCGACAAGCTGGCCGCCGAACAAGCCAAGCTCGAAGCCATCCTGCAGGCCGGCGACGGTCATAACCTGGAGCGCCAGCTGGAAGTTGCCGCCGACGCGCTGCGCCTGCCGGCGTGGGACGCCAAGGTCGAACACCTGTCCGGTGGTGAAAAACGTCGCGTGGCCCTGTGCCGCCTGCTGCTGTCGGCTCCCGATATGTTGCTGCTCGACGAACCGACCAACCACTTGGACGCCGATTCCGTCGCGTGGCTGGAACATTTCCTTCACGACTTCCCAGGCACCGTGGTTGCGATCACGCACGACCGCTACTTCCTGGACAACGTTGCCGGCTGGATCCTCGAACTCGACCGCGGCGCCGGTATCCCTTACGAGGGCAACTACTCCGGTTGGCTGGAAGCCAAGTCCGACCGTCTGGCCGCCGAATCCAAGCAGCAATCGGCCCACGAAAAAGCCATGAAGGAAGAACTGGAATGGGTGCGCAAAGGCGCCAAGGCCCGCCAGTCCAAATCCAAGGCCCGTCTGCAGCGCTTTGAAGAAATGCAGTCGCAGGAATTCCAGAAACGCAGCGAAACCAACGAGATCTACATCCCGGCCGGCCCGCGCCTGGGTGACAAGGTCATCGAATTCAAAAACGTGTGCAAAGGCTATGGCGACCGCGTGTTGATCGACAACCTGTCGTTCTCCATGCCAAAAGGCGCGATCGTCGGCGTTATCGGCGGTAACGGTGCGGGTAAGTCCACGCTGTTCCGCATGCTGATGGGCAAGGAAACGCCGGACTCCGGCAGCATCGAGATCGGCGAAACCGTGCAACTGGCCTGTGTGGACCAGAGCCGCGACGACCTCGACGGCAGCAAGACCGTGTTCCAGCAGATCTCCGATGGCTCCGACCAGATCCGCATCGGCAACTATGAAATCCCGTCGCGCACCTATGTCGGCCGTTTCAACTTCAAGGGCGGCGACCAGCAGAAGTTCGTCAAGGACCTGTCCGGCGGTGAGCGCGGCCGCTTGCACCTGGCGCTGACGCTGAAAGAGGGCGGCAACGTGTTGCTGCTCGACGAACCGTCCAACGACCTCGACGTGGAAACCCTGCGTTCCCTGGAAGAAGCCCTGCTGGACTTCCCGGGCGCCGCCATTGTGATCTCTCACGATCGGTGGTTCCTTGACCGCGTCGCGACCCACATCCTGGCGTACGAAGACGACTCCCAAGCGGTGTTCTTCGAAGGCAACTACACCGAGTACGAAGCCGACCGTAAGAAGCGCCTGGGCGAAGCGGCTGCCCAGCCGCACCGCGTACGCCACAAAAAACTGGCCTGATCCGGCTGGTTTGAAACAAGCGGAGCCTTCGGGCTCCGTTTTTTTTGGGTGTTTTCAGGAATACCGCGTTCAATTCATTCGCGAGCAAGCCCCACATTTGATCGCGTTCCAACCTTGAAATGCAGTCGAATGCGGGAGGGGGCTTGCCCCCGATAGCGATCTACCTGTTGGTGCATCCCTCAGATTTTAAATCCTCTTTTAAGTGCATAAACCGCCAAAAAACTGGATACAGTTATATCCAATGCACCATTTAAATTCACAAAAGCGACATTTTGCCCTGTCGCGGTGCGACATGAATTGATAAAGTCCGGCCCAATCTCACTTAAAAACAATCAATTTGCCGAGACTGTTCATGACCGAATCCGTCGAATCCTTCCTCGCCCGCCTCAAGAAACGCGACCCAGACCAGCCGGAATTCCACCAGGCTGTTGAAGAAGTCCTACGCAGCCTGTGGCCGTTTCTCGAAGCCAATCCGCATTACCTGACCTCGGGCATTCTGGAACGCATCTGCGAGCCGGAACGCGCAATCACCTTCCGAGTGTCATGGGTGGATGACCACGGCAAGGTCCAGGTCAATCGCGGTTTCCGGATCCAGATGAACAGCGCCATTGGCCCGTACAAGGGCGGCCTGCGTTTCCACCCGTCGGTAAACCTGGGGGTGCTGAAATTCCTCGCGTTCGAGCAGACCTTCAAAAATTCCCTGACCTCGCTGCCCATGGGCGGCGGCAAAGGCGGCTCGGACTTTGATCCAAAAAGTAAAAGCGATGCCGAAGTCATGCGCTTCTGCCAGGCGTTCATGAGCGAGTTGTACCGCCATATCGGCGCAGACGTGGACGTACCCGCCGGTGATATCGGCGTTGGCGCTCGCGAAATCGGCTTTCTGTTCGGCCAGTACAAGCGCTTGAGCAACCAGTTCACGTCTGTGCTCACCGGCAAAGGCATGACCTACGGCGGCAGCCTGATCCGTCCGGAGGCCACCGGGTTTGGCTGCGTGTACTTCGCCGAAGAGATGCTCAAGCGCAACGGCCAGCGCGTTGAAGGCAAGCGCGTGGCGGTGTCCGGCTCCGGCAACGTGGCGCAGTATGCCGCACGCAAGGTCATGGACCTGGGCGGCAAAGTGGTTTCACTGTCTGACTCCGAAGGGACGCTGTACGCCGAAAGTGGTTTGACCGAAGAGCAATGGTCGGCCCTGCTGGCACTGAAAAACGTACAGCGCGGCCGCATCAGCGAACTGGCCGAGCGTTTCGGCCTGGAATTTCGCAAAGGCCAAACGCCTTGGGAGTTGGCGTGCGATATCGCACTGCCGTGCGCTACCCAGAACGAGCTGGACGCCGACGCCGCCCGCACGCTGTTGCGCAACGGCTGCATCTGCGTGGCCGAAGGCGCCAACATGCCGACCACGCTTGAGGCTGTGGATATCTTTATCGAGGCGGGCATTCTGTTCGCACCGGGCAAGGCGTCCAATGCCGGTGGTGTGGCCGTCAGTGGCCTGGAAATGTCGCAGAACGCCATGCGTTTGCTGTGGACCGCCGGGGAGGTGGACAGCAAGCTGCATAACATCATGCAATCTATCCACCACGCCTGCGTGCACTACGGCGAAGAAAACGGCCGGATCAATTATGTGAAGGGCGCCAACATCGCAGGCTTCGTGAAAGTGGCCGATGCAATGCTGGCCCAAGGCATCGTCTAGGCTTCGGCGTCGATGCGCAGCACTTCGATCAACTGATCGCCGACGGGGCGCTTCCACAGCACCTCGTCACCGACCTGGGCGCCCAGCAAGGCGCGACCCAGGGGCGAACCCCAATTGATCAGGCCGGCGCTGGCGTCCGCCTGGTCTTCACCGACCAACTGGATGCGCTGCTGCTCATCCTGCTCGTTGGCAAAGGTCACCCAACTGCCAATCCGGACCTTGTCGGTGGCGGTGGCCGGCGCGACTACCTGGGCGCTCTGCACCCGCTGGTTGAAATAGCGCAGGTCCCGCTCAAGGTCGGCCTGGCGCTGTTTATCGGCCTGCTCGCCCTTGGCGGATTCGGCGCCGTATTCAGACTGCAGTTGCGCAACCTTGGCCTGCAACTGCGCCAAACCCTGCGCGGTCAGGCGATTGGGTTGCTCACTGACCTGGCGCTCCACCGGCTGATCGGCCTGAGCGGCGGCGTTATCTTCATTCACAAAAGCTCGGCTCATGGTGTTCTCCCTCTCTGGAGCTTGGGCCATGGTCGCCGTGCTTTAGTTTCGATGGATGTCTGAAAGCGACCTATTGCGAGCGATAGGCCCGCGCCGCATCGCGATCCTTCTCTTGCTGCCAGGCGCGTTCGCGGTCATCCCAGTGGTTGTTCTTGTAGTCGCGCAGTTCCTCGTTTTCGCGCATGGCCTTGCACTGGCGGAAACCGTCCTCCCAGCCTTCGGCGTATAGCCGGTCCTTCAGGTAACGCGGCACGTTCTTGCGAAACGTCCCGCTAATCACCCCGGCAGCCTGGCGACCGCTGCTGCAACCGTCGTCAAAGCCATCGGCAAAAGCGGGTGGATAACCGCGGGCGAGTAATTCCTGATGGGTGGACTGGCAACCCGACAATCCCACCACCGCACACAGCAATACCGCATACCGCCACATGACATACTCCCTGGCCGTTTCACGGCTGATAAGGGAAGTTTAGAAGGGGATTTGTCGGGAGGGTGTGAAGGCGAGGTGATAACGGTGTCGGGGTAACGCTCAATTCAACGTCAACGGGCTACCTAGGGGGTGTCAGTGCCGCATGCTCAGCCAACTCCTGCTGGATAAACGCTGCAATCATCGCGCGATACACCTGTTCGGTAACGTCCGGATTGGCGCCCAGCGTGTGCGACAAGTCCCGCACCTTGGCGATCACCTGTTCGACCCGCTGCGGCGCCTTGACACCATCGGTGTCCTTTTTGAAGCGGGCGGCTTGGGATACGTAGTGGCCACGCTCAGCCAGCAGGCTGACGATTTGCTGGTCGAGTCGGTCGATATTGTCGCGGACTTCTTCGAGACTGCTGCAGTTAACGGCCATGTTGGTTGAACTCCTTGAGATAAAGCTGAATAAATGCAGGCCAAATGTGGGAGGGGCCTGGTCTGGCTGTGGTCAGTAGTGATACCACTTCACTTCAAGCATCACCTCATTGACTGGCGTCGATAAGTGGCTGTACTCGCGCTGTGCGCTCAGGCGCAGGCCCAGGTTGCGGGACAATTCCCATTGTTGGTTCAGGCTGATGCTGCGGCGCACTTCGCCATTGGTGAAGAAGTCGCCCTTGGCTTCCAGGCTCAGGTTGCCCAGCGGGTTTTTCCACAGCACGCCAGTGTTGAAGCCAGCAGCGGGGGAGATGGCTTCGCTGAAGTCATTGTTGTGCTCCACCCGCACGGTGCCGAGGGCGAAGCCGAGCATGTCGTCGCTCAGTTGCCAGGTGCCGCCGGCGCCGCCATTGACGTGCGCCACCAGGGTTTCGTCGTCGTGTTTGCCCGGTACGCGTTCCAGGCCGCCGGTGACTTGCCATGACCAGGGTTGCAACAGGGCGTTGCGTGGCGTCAGGGAGCGGATGGTGGCCAGGTCCAGTTGTTGCAGTTGCCAGTGGTTGCCTTCGTACTGGCGCAACTTCATTTGCAGGATTTCGATCTGCGCACCGAGGGGGAAGCCTTCGGCGTTGTCGTTGAGGTCGTGATAGGCCATGCGCAGGCCGTATTCGCCAAAGGTTTTGTCGCCCCGGGTGCCGATGCCGGCTTGCCAGGTACGGGATTCATGGCCGTTTTCCGGCAGGCCGGGGGGCGTGATCTCAAGGTCCGGCGCGGGGTTTTGGTTGATCGCGCGTAAGAGTTCGAAGCTGCGCTGGGAGCGTGCGGTGTCGCGTTCCAGGCCATTGGCGCGGTAGCGGCCCAGGCGATAGGCGGCGTCGATGATCAGCGCCTGGCGGTCGCGAGGCAGGGCTTTGAATGCGGGCTCTTGCAATTGGTTCTGGTCGTCGCTGACCTTCAATACCCATTGTTGCTCGTCGCTGTCCAGCGGTTTGGCGCGCTCCAGCAGTTCGCGCTCGCGGGAAGGCCGGTAGTCGATTTTCTCGACCAGCCCCGCATCTTTAACGGCTTTGACCGTGTCGGTAGGAATGGCGGTCAGCGGGAACTGTTCGGTCAGGCGCAGGCCTGGGCGGGCCACTTGCAGCAGCTCCAGCAGGCGGTAGGAGCAGTTTTCGTCGAAGAAGAAGTAGTCGAACTGGATTTGCTTGAGCTCCCACACGTGCTCGACCATGCGCTCGGTTTCGACTTGGGTGAGGTTGAGGCGGTATTCCCACAGGTCGCGGTTTTCGAGGCTACGGTATTCGGAGAGTTTTTCCTGGTAGGGCACCAGCGCGAACAGGCCGGGATAGCCGCCCATCAGGCCTTTCCAGGCGTAGAGGATGCTGTTGTCCGAGCCTTCAATGTACGCGCCGAAGTTGATCGCGTAGCTGAGCAGCGCCGTATTGTTGCTTTGCACGTCGGCCTGGTCGATACGCAGCAGGGTGTGGCCGAACATCGATGACGGGCTGTTGAGGTAGGCCGCCGGGAAGATCATCACCGCGCTGTGGGGGGCGACGTCCTTGAACCATTGCTTGAATTCCTTGCAGTTCACGGCCGGCAGGTCGGCCAGGTGCAACTGGTCCTTGAGCCAGCGGGTACGTGCGGGGTAGACGCATTGGGCATGTTTTTCACCCAGGCTGGCCGGCGCATAGAGGGCGTCAACGGTGGCCTTGAGCTCCGCATCCGGGTGGTGGGCACCATCGGCTGCGAGGAAGAATTTCTGCTCGCTGACATAACTGCGCCAGCCTTTTAGCTTGCCGGCTTCGTAATGGCCCAGCGACAGCCAGAACGGATCATTGGCCAGTTGCTGCAAACGTTGATCATCAAGATGCGGTGCCGCGTACAGCGGGGCGCAGGCGAAGAGTGCCATCCAGGCAAAGCGTTTGAGCATAGGGGCAACTTAAGTCGGATATTTAGACAGACCCAAAGGGGAGGCGGGCCCAAAAATAAAACCCGCGCCTCGGGAGGCGCGGGCAGGTCGAGCTTAAGCCTGGGTAGCGTATTTCGCCAGGCGGGCATCGCCTTTGAGTACAGCCAGTGTGTTGTTGTGCACGTCTTCAGCGGTCACGTCGGCCTTGCTGAAGATTTGCTGGAAGTGTTCGTGCGCCACGGCCGCGAAGTGCGCGCGATCTTCCGGTGCAACGCCCAGTACCACGGCGTAGGTGGTCAGTGCTTCGCCATTACCCTTGGCCATGTCTTCGGACAGCTCGTTCATCATGCCATTCATGGCAATCCAGGACTTGCCGCCGTAGGTCAGCGCGCTGTTGGTGCTGCAACCGTTGGTGCCCGAGGTCATGCCGAAGGTGGCGTTACCCGAAGTGCCGTTGGTGGTGGAAGCCAGGAAGTGAGCCGGAGTACCGCGCTGGCCTTCGAACAACATGTTGCCCCAACCGCAGTTCGGGCCACCTGGTGATTCTGCCATTGCATTGAGGGAGACAACGGTGAAGAGAGTACCGAGAAGGATCCGTTTCATAGCTTTGTTCTCTTTGTGTGCAAACCAATGGACAAGGGTTCAGGCACTTCATAGCGCCCTAGGGATCGGTTATTAGTCCAACCCGCGCAGTTTGGAGTTTAGGCAGGTTCCAAGGGTTCCGTGGGTTTTTATAAAACAATCAGCATTGTCGCGATTTTTTGTAGGACGCGTCCCGTACCTGTGCTTTCCCTACGGCGCGCCTTGCCAGAGCGCGCAAGGGGGAGCCAGAATGCCGTCATCTGCCCCGCCTGATGTAAGGAAGCCCGATGCCTGATCCTGTTGCTGCCAGCTTGCGCCTAGCGCCCGAAGCGCTGACTCGCCCTTTCTCCGCTGAACAGTTCAGCTTCTCGACCACCAATGAATTGGAGCCCTTTCGCGGTGTGCTTGGCCAGGAACGCGCGGTTGAAGCGTTGCAGTTCGGTGTGGCGATGCCACGCCCCGGTTACAACGTGTTTGTCATGGGCGAGCCGGGCACTGGCCGCTTTTCGTTCGTCAAACGTTACCTGAAGGCCGAAGGCAAGCGCCTGCAGACCCCGGCGGACTGGGTCTACGTGAATAATTTCGATGAGCCTCGCGAACCCCGCGCCCTGGAATTGCCTGGCGGCGCGGCGGCGGCGTTCATCGCAGATATCAATGGCCTGGTCGACAACCTGGTGGCGACGTTCCCGGCCGCCTTCGAGCACCCGACCTATCAACAGCGCAAAAGCGCCATCGACCGTGCCTTCAACCAGCGTTACGACAAGGCCCTGGACGTGATCGAACGGCTGGCCCTGGAAAAAGACGTGGCGCTGTACCGTGACAGTTCCAACATCGCGTTCACGCCGATGCTCGACGGCAAGGCGCTGGACGAGGCTGAGTTCTCGCAGCTGCCGGAAGTGGATCGCGAACGTTTCCACACGGACATCTCCGAGCTGGAAGAGCGCCTCAACGAAGAGTTGGCCAGCCTGCCGCAGTGGAAGCGCGAGTCCAACAACCAACTGCGCCAGTTCAACGAAGAAACCATCACCCTGGCCCTGCAACCTTTGCTGGCGCCGCTGTCGGAAAAATACGCGGAAAACGCCGCAGTCTGCGGTTATCTGCAAGCCATGCAGGTGTACCTGCTCAAAACCGTGGTCGAGCAATTGGTGGACGACGCCAAGACCGACGCCCAGGCGCGCAAGCTGCTTGAAGAGCAATACTGCCCGAGCCTGGTGGTGGGCCATGCGGTCAACGGCGGCGCACCGGTGGTGTTCGAACCGCACCCGACCTACGACAACCTGTTCGGCCGTATCGAGTACAGCACCGACCAGGGCGCGCTCTACACCACTTACCGTCAGTTGCGCCCGGGCGCCTTGCACCGTGCCAATGGCGGTTTTCTGATTCTTGAAGCCGAAAAAATGCTCAGCGAACCGTTTGTATGGGACGCGCTCAAGCGCTCCCTGCAATCGCGCAAGCTGAAGATGGAATCGCCACTGGGCGAGCTGGGCCGCCTGGCCACCGTCACCCTCAACCCGCAAATGATTCCGTTGCAGGTCAAGGTGATCATCATCGGTTCGCGCCAGTTGTATTACGCATTGCAGGACGCCGATCCGGACTTCCAGGAGATGTTCCGGGTGCTGGTGGACTTCGACGAAGACATCCCGATGGTGGACGAGAGCCTGGAACAGTTCGCCCAGTTGCTTAAAACCCGTACCTCGGAAGAAGGCATGGCGCCGCTGACTTCGGACGCAGTGGCGCGGTTGGCCACGTACAGCGCCCGGCTGGCCGAGCACCAGGGGCGCTTGTCGGCACGCATTGGCGACCTGTTCCAACTGGTCAGCGAGGCGGACTTTATCCGCCACCTGGCGGGCGATGACATGACCGACGCCGGCCACATCGAGCGCGCGCTCAAGGCCAAGGCCACGCGGACCGGGCGCGTGTCGGCACGGATTCTCGATGACATGCTCGCCGGGGTGATCCTGATCGATACCGCGGGTGCGGCCGTCGGCAAATGCAACGGGCTGACGGTACTGGAGGTGGGCGATTCGGCGTTCGGCGTGCCGGCACGCATTTCCGCCACGGTGTACCCCGGCGGCAGCGGTATTGTCGACATCGAGCGCGAGGTTAACCTCGGCCAGCCGATTCACTCCAAGGGCGTGATGATCCTCACCGGTTACCTGGGCAGCCGTTATGCCCAGGAATTCCCGTTGGCGATTTCGGCGAGTATCGCGCTGGAGCAGTCCTACGGGTATGTGGATGGTGACAGTGCGTCCTTGGGCGAAGCCTGCACGCTGATCTCGGCGCTGTCGAAAACGCCGCTCAAGCAGTGTTTTGCCATCACCGGCTCGATCAACCAGTTTGGTGAAGTGCAGGCGGTGGGTGGCGTCAACGAGAAAATCGAAGGCTTCTTCCGCCTCTGCGAAGCGCGCGGCTTGACCGGCGAGCAAGGGGCGATCATCCCCCAGGCCAACGTCGCCACGCTGATGCTCGATGAGAAGGTGTTGCAGGCCGTACGCGCCGGGCAATTCCACATCTACGCGGTACGCCAGGCGGACGAGGCCTTGAGCCTGCTGGTGGGTGAACCTGCCGGCGAGCCGGATGCCGAGGGGCAATTCCCCGAAGGCAGCGTCAACGCGCGGGTGGTTGAGCGTTTGCGTGCGATTGCCGAGATGATCAGCGAGGAAGACTTGAAGGAGGCGGAGAAGGAGTTGGCGCAGCAGGCGTTGGCTGAGGCCAAGCCGAGCTGACGCGTGGTAAGTAGGATCTGTAGAACGAAGCAGATCCCAATGTGGGAGGGGGCTTGCTCCCGATGGCGGTGGGTCAGCCAGCTTATGGGTAGCTGGTACACCGCTATCGGGAGCAAGCCCCCTCCCACAATGGATGTCAGTGCCTTCAGACCTGTGGCCGCCATAAAATTGACTCGATTCCGGTGGCCGCCACCGTTGGTCTCTAGCGCCTTGGTTTGTTGTGTTTTTCTTCTATTCTCTGTTTTAGGGATATCCACAGGAGTCGCTGGATAGAAACAGCCTCGCCATTGGCCGGGGTTGAACACCGATCTACCGAGGGGCGCCGCCATGTCGCGCAACCTTTGCCTTACCCGCCAGTGCTTTGGCCTGGTCACCCGTATCGAATGTTCCATTCGCCCGCTCGCGGGGGATACCGGCATGTGGACCTTATTGTTTGCCGCCGGCATGTCCGGTGAACAGCCGTCCACCATCAAGTCCCAAGGCCCGTTTCATGGGCCGATTGCGGCGCAGACCATTCTGGAATCAATCGTCGACAGCCTGACCCTGCATGGCTACGAGCTGGCGGGCGATCCGCAGATCTGGTGCCTGCACATGCAGGCCCACCTGCGACAGCTCAACGGCAACCATGAGCAGCTTGCGCTGTAGGCCGGGTCATTTGCCCTCGGGCTTGTCCAGCTTGACCTCGAAGCCGTATTGCACGGTCGTCAGGTCGGTGCGCTGGTAGCTTTCCAGCGCCGTCGGCGTGCCATAGAAATAATGCACGTCAAACATCGCCGTGCCGTACTCCTGCGCACGGTGGCTGACGCCGAGGATTTCCTTGAGGTAATGGCCGCTGGCGTCCTTGGCGTAGAAGCGCCAGCTGTCGGCGGGGAATGCCTTCTGGTCGACGATCAGCGCGTTGTCCTTGAGCGACAGGCCCTTGGGCAGCTTGGCCACGTCAATCTCGCCTTTCTCGATGGTCGCCAGGAACAGCGGGATCGAGCCCACCACGAACGCCGGGTTTTCCGGGAACAGGTTGAGGTCGTAGGTGAGCGTGCCGCGCGCCGGGTTCAGCTCGTAGGCTTCGCTGGGCAATTCGATGGGCTCGCCGCGTTCGCCCTTGTCGTCGGCGGTAAAGAACGTCACTGGCGATTCGCTGCTGTTGCGCTCGGCGCCCACCAATTCGTCGTTGAAGGTGAAGGGGTGATCGAAGGTGATATGCGCGGCACTGGCGTCTTCGACGGACTGGGTGATCGTCACGCTGTTTTTCAGTTGTTCCTCGCTGAGCGTGGCGCCCTTGAGCCAGTTGGCGGCGCCGTCGTCGTACACGGTGACTGGCATCGGCAAGGCTTGTACGGTTTTTTGCAGGCTGTTCTTGTCGAAACGCAGTATCGGCAGGTCGAGGTCCTTGCGGGTGACGGAGGCTGTGGAAAAGTCCAGCACGTTGACCTGCACGCTATCGATCAGGCCATTGAAATATACCTTGGCGTAATGGCTGCCCTGTTTGTGCTCGAAGGCTTTTTGTTCGTCGATAAGCTGTTTTTCGAAGGCTTCGGACCAAGTGTTCTGTTTTTGCATCTCGGCCAATTGTTTCTGGTAAAACGCCACCTGCGCGGCGCTTTCATTGATCGAGCCCGAACGTGTGAGGAATTGCCCGGTGCTATCGCGTGCCTGTACCAGCAACGGGTTCGGCGAATCGTCGCCCACTTGCGGAGCGAGCGGCTGGCTGTTGGTCAGTTCGATTTCGGCGTAGTTTTTTTCCAGGAGCAGCAGGTTGACGGTGATATTGCCCTCGGTGCGCTTATGGCCCACGTCTTTTTTCGACAGGTCGAACGTCAACACCCTGCCCGGCGCGATCACTTCCACGCGGCCCTTGAGGCTCACAGGCTGAGGCTGGCTCTTGTTTTCGGTTTCGAGGCCATCGATGAACGGATAGGTCACCGTCAGGTCATCGGGGTTGGTCAGGTTGGAGCTGCTGGGGCTCAGTTGGATACCTGGGTCGGTTTCCGACCATTCCGGCTGGAAGGGGATGACTTTGTTGTTGCTCAACGTGACCGATTGCCACTCCAGGCCATGGGGGAAGGGGAATTGGTCGGGCATGTTGAAGCTGAACGGGAAGACCGGCTGCAAATCCGTCAGGTAGTCGGAGTGAGAGGTCTTGCGCAGCACGAACAGGCCATTGATGTAGGTGTCCACCAGCGCTTGCGGCGTGGGGTAGTGCTTGAGCAGGGCCAGGGTGTCGTCGCCGTACTCGGCCTCAATGGGCTTGGTGGCGAGCTTGGCCTGGGCCCGCTCCAGCAATAACAGCGAGCCGCCGAGGTCGGCGATGGCGTCGCGCAGCTTGGGGTCCTGGATGCTGTCGAGGGATTGTTCGAACTTGGCGGTTTTCTCTTCGAGGGTCGTCTGTTTCTGCTCATCACTGGGGGAGCAACCGCTGCCCATCAGCAACGCCGCACACAGGCCAACACCGGCCAAGGGGGAGCGCACATCCATCATCTGAGTTTTTCCTGTCCGACGTCATCGAGCCGAGTTGATGGGCTCGACACTAGCAGAAAAATTCTCTTACAGAAGCCGCCTGGGTCAGTTTTCTCGCGGTTACAGGTGACTTGTGGCGGCTGGTATACTCGCCGCCATTTCTAGCCAAGCTGTGTGAGACCCCCATGGAACGCTTTATCGAAAATACTATGTACGCTTCACGCTGGCTGTTGGCGCCGATCTACCTCGGCTTGTCCCTGGGCCTGCTGATCCTGGCATTGAAATTCTTTCAGGAAATCATCCACGTTCTGCCGAATGTGTTCAGCATGCTGGAGGCGGACGTCATCTTGCTGCTGCTGTCGTTGATCGACATGGCGCTGGTCGGTGGCTTGCTGGTGATGGTGATGATTTCCGGCTACGAGAACTTCGTCTCGCAGCTGGATATCGATGACAACAAAGAGAAACTCAACTGGCTGGGCACCATGGACTCTTCGTCGCTGAAGATGAAAGTGGCGGCCTCCATCGTGGCGATTTCCTCGATCCACTTGCTGCGCATCTTCATGGATGCCAAGAACGTCGATCCGCAGCACCTGATGTGGTACGTGATCATCCACATGACCTTCGTGATCTCCGCGTTCGCGATGGGCTACCTGGACAAACTCACCAAGCACTGATGCCTTGCGCCGGCCCTACTGCTCGACGAAGTAGTAGGGCTGGCGGTTGATCGCCATGTGCTTGATCACCTTCACCTGGGGATTCAAGCCGTTGGTGTGGTCCAGCAGCGCAACGTTGCCGGGCTTGGCCGCCAGGTAACGGTGCAGCTCGGGTTCTGTCTGCAGCATCTTCAAATAGCCCTGCATGTAGAACACGCCGGCGCCGGCGATGCGTTCATTGGGCTGGAACAATACGACTTCTTTGCCTTCGGCTTGCAGTGCCTGGATCTGGCGGATGACCGGCACGAATGACTGGCGCACATCAGCCTTGGGCGCAAACCAGAAGGCAGCGATCAGGTAGCTGGTAATGGCCAGGGTGAACACGCCGCCCACCAGAGGTCGGTGGTGTTTATACAGGGCGGGTTTGTGCTCTTTGAGCCATTGCAGCAGTACCCGTGCATATTCGGCGGCCAACACGGCGGCGGCCGGGGCCAGCGTCATCAGGTACACCGTGCGCTTGCTGGATGCCAGGGTCAGCAAGGTGAATTGCGCCACCAGCCATACGCTGAAAAACAGGTGATAGCGATTGCGCGCCAGGCTTTTACGCAAATGCCACAGCCCCAGGTATACCAGGATGTTCCAGGGCAGGAACGCCTCCGGCAGTTTGGCGATGTAGTAGTAGAACGGCTCGTAATGCCCGGCTTCGACAAACGAGCCGCTGAACCGGCCGACGCTGTTGGTCCACAGTACTTCGCCTACAGCCTGCATGCCGCCACGTTGGTACAGGAAGCACAGCCATATCAGCAGCGGCACCAATGCCAATAGGGTGCACAGCGCGGGTTTGAGCCAGTTGCCGATGCGCAGGCGTTTGTCCATCACGCTGGTAGCGGCCAGGTACACAAAAATCACAATGCCCGGCATGGCCAGCCCCAGCACACCTTTGCTTAGCGTGGCGATCGCCATCCCGACGGTAAACAGCGCCCAATGGCCCATGTTGGGGCCTTCGCGGTCCGGCCGCACCGCCTGATAGAACGCCAGCAGCGCAGTGGTCACGCCCAGGCTGAGCAACGAGTCCTCACCCACGCCGCGCACGTTGCTCCAGTAACTGGCCATGGTCGCCAGGATCAAGGCTGCGCTGAACGCCAATGTCTGCGGCCGGCCGAACCTGCGCAGCATTGCGTAGAGCAGCATTACGCTGAACAACCCGGCAAACGCCGACGCCAGGCGCACAGCCCAGGTGGTGCCGCCAAACAGGCGAATCGCCCCGGCATCCAGCCACAGGCTCAAGGGCGGCTTTTCCAAAAAAGGCTCGCGAAATAACTGTGGCACCACCCAGTTATTGTCCAGATGCATGGCCATGGCGATCCCGGCGACGCGGGCTTCGGTGGAGCCTTGCAGGTCGTGGCTACCTAGGGCGAAAAAAAATAAAAGACCGGCGAGCAGAAACAATAAAGAGGCGGGGCGTGTCATGGGTTGTGGCTACCGAGGCAGTGGGCCGCTCGGGGGAGCGGCCGTGGCATTCGGCTAGTATCTGTCGGCGTTTCTGAATGTTTCGTGAACGAGTGTAGGGTTTTTGTATTCAGGTATTCACGGCGCCTTCAAGCTGGGCAGCGCGGCTTTACCCTCGGCTGTCAACACGGCTGCCAATTGCTCCCAGGTAAAGCTCAGTTCGTTGTCGCACCCGTCACCGTTGGCGGGTGTCGACAGCTGCAATCCTTGGGTGTTGAAGCTCAGGTCGAACGTGGAATAGCTGTTGATCGCCGGGCATCCCTCGTCGGTGGTGGTTTGTCTGGCCAGCCATGTCTTGAACGGGGTCGACAGCTTCACTTCGCCGGAATAGGCGTCATACCACTGCTGGTGCCCGCCCAGCCACGTCCAGGGGTCAACCGCTTCGCCGGTCTGCAGGTTCCAGGAATGCTGCCCCCAACTGATGCCCCGGGCGCCCATGCCCGCGGTCCAGCGGTAGAACTTCACGGTGATCCACTGCGACGACCAATACGTCGGCTCAACCGTGATTTCACTGGTGAGGGCCGAGCCGTTTCGTCCCAGATACTCGCGACGCTCGCGCAAATAGTCGGCCTGATCGTCGTCGTTGACCGCCAGCGCCGCGAGTTGCCGATTGATTTTCTGCACCGCCGGGCCATCACCCTCAAGCTTGAGCGTGACTCGGGCGCCTTGGGTCTTGAGCACGTAGCGGTGACCGCCGAAGGATTTTTCCTGCGTCTTGACCGGCAGCGGCGCCGCTTCCAGGGCGGCGTTATAAGCATCGCTGCCGCAGCCGTCGTTTGGCGTACCGACACGTTTCAGGGTAATCGGCAGCGGTTTGCCGCCTTGCGTTTTACGCCAAGCGCCCGCCAGCGTATCGCCGGAGCGATTATCCAGCGTCCAGAACCCGGTATCGCCTTCCTCCACCCACGGCGCGCTGTCGCTGGCTTGGGTCAGTTGAATGGGGGTGAGGATGCGTTGGTAGTAATAACTGCCGTGCTCCCCGTCAGCTCCGTTGAAACAGGCGGTAATGGCGGATTTGCCCAGCGTGCCGGTCCAGACGCCGGCGAGGTCGGCGGCGTTGGCGAGCAAAGGTGTGCAGGCAAGAGCGATAGCAGCGACGGGCTTGAACACGGGTATCTGACTTCCGGTTGTCTGATGGGGCGCTCAGGGTAATGGGAAGTCGGGTGGAGTCCAAGTGGTTGCGCCTGCGTGGCGGTCAGTGCGCGCCGGTTAACACCTTAGGCTTTGACTTTAAAACGCCCCAACCCCTGCTGCATTGCATTGGCCCGCTCTGACAGGTTCCTGGCCGCGATCGCGCATTGCTGGGAGTTGGCCTGGTTTTGCTGGGTGACCTCGTCGATCTGCTCCAGCCCAATACTCGCCTGTTGCAAGCCGGACGCCTGTTCGCTGGACGCCTGATAGATCAGTGACACCAGACTTGAGACGGTGCCGGTGCCGGTGACAATGTTGCGCAGCGAGTCGGCGGTGCGGCCGGCGATGATCATGCCGCGTTGCGTCTTGGTCGACGAGTCGGCAATCAGCGCTGCGGTCTGTTGTGCCGCCTCGGCACTGCGTGCCGCGAGGCTGCGCACTTCATCGGCCACCACGGCAAAGCCGCGGCCCAGCTCCCCGGCACGTGCGGCTTCGATCGCGGCGTTCAACGCCAGCAGGTTGGTCTGCGCGGCAATGTTGTCGATGGTGGTGATGATGGCGGTAATGTCTTTGCCCGAATTATCGATCTCGGCCATGGCCGCGATCAGTTCGCTCATCAGCTTGTCACTTTCCCCCGCGTCGGCGCGCGCCGCCTGGGATTGTTCGTCGGCCTTTTTGGCATTGGCGGCGTTGTCGGTGGTCTGCGCCGCCATTTGGGTCATGACGGCACTGATTTCAGTGATCGACGACGCCGAATTGGATGCGCCGTCGGACAGCGACTGGCTCAACTGCGTGACCTGTGCAGAGCTGCCGGTGATTTGCGTGGCGCTGGCCTGCACTTGGGAAATCAAGGTGTTCAGGTTGCCGACCATTTTTTCCAAGGATTTGCCCAGCGTGTCATTGGGCGAGGACAGACGTACCTCCAGGTCCAGATCACCCTCGGAAATGCGTTCGGCCACGCGCACCTGGCGTTGCAGGCTTTCCGACATATCGTTCAGGGCAAAGGACAATTGGCCGACCTCATCTTCAGACGTTTGCACCAGCCGACGCGAAAAGTCGCCCAGGCTGATGTTAGCGGCCAGGTGGGCGGCTTCACGAATCGGGCCGACGATTTTGGCGGTAGCCAACCACAGGGTAAGCAAAGCCAGCATGGAGATGGCGATGCCCACCGCGACCTGCCAGATGCTGCTGTTGACGCCGCGCGATTGAAGTTCTTGTTCCAGGGCCAGGGCCTGGCTCATGACAACCGCCTTCGGCAGGTGAATCACGATGGCCCAAGGCTTGCCGGTGCGGCCCAGGTTGATGGGCATCTGCACCTCGATTTCCTGGGTGTCCTGGTTGATCCGGCTGTCGCCCTGGCCTTTTTGAACATTGGCCAACACCTTCTCCCAAGCGTCGGGCAGCAAGGCTTTGAGCGGCTGGCCGATCAGTTCCGGCCGTTTGCTGTCGGCCACCACCAGCCCTTGATGGCTGAGGATCGATACGGAGCCGTTGCCGCCATAAAGGTCGGCGGACATCTGCTCGCTGAGTTTCTGGATAAACGAGATATCGAAGTCAGCACCGACCACGCCGTAGAACTTGCCATTGGCGGTGATCGGCACCGACAGGGTGGTCAGCCATACATTCTTGCCTTGCACCACGTAGGGGAGGGGGTCGAGTACGCTTTCCTTCAAGGTGTCCCGGGGGCCTGAGTACCAGCCGCCCTTCAACACACCGTTGGGGTGGCGGGCATCGGAGTCATATTCGACCAGTGGTTGCACGGCGATATGACCGTCTGAACTGCGTGTCCAATAAGGGGTGAAGCGGCCAGTCAAGGGGTTGTTACCGCCCTCGTTATTACGAAAGGCTTGATCCTGGCCGTCCAGTGCGTCGGGCTCCCAGCAGGAGTACGTGCCGTTGAAGTCGGGGTTGTCCTTGAGCACGCTGAGCAACATTGTATTGATTGAGTCCCGACCCAATACCAGCGGGCTTTGGGCGCTTTTGCCCGCGCCCAGCGTATTGGCCAGTGTGCGTGCCGAGTCCAGCGCGTTTTGCAGCTTCGCCTGGATGGCGGTGGCACGAGACTCTGCCAGATTCTGCACTTCGCGGATGGTGGCGGTTTCAATCAATGCCGATACTTGCGTGCCCACATAGGCTTCGTTGGCCTTTGAGGAATACAGCCCATATAACACCAGACTTGCGCAGGAAATAAACAGGCAGAGTCCGGCCGTAAAACAGATTCGAGTCTGCAATGATTTGAATTTCATGATGTTTTCGCCCACGCTCATAACGACCAAAATAATCGGATGTCGACATTCCAGTGTCTTTGTATTCGCACGGCTTATTGGATCATCGGCTGCTTTGGCATTGGCATGCTGTACAGCGCTGTAAGTTGCTTAACGCGTTTTGGGTGCGGCGTCGTCGAGCCATAAACGCTCGGTATTTTTGAAACCATAACGTTGCGGCGCTACCCGCGCAATAATACGATCGTGTTGGTTGGGGGTGCCCAGGTCTATTATTTGGTAGGGGATATAGACATTTAAAGCCGGCAGGAAAAACACTTTGATTTTTGGCGTCAATAATGAGTCGGCATGTTGTTCTATCACTACACCGATACCGCCGCTTTGCAATTGAACGATAGAACCGACGGGGTAAATACCCACGGACTTTAAAAACGCGCGGAATACGTCATCGTCAAAATGCCCTTCCCATGTCGACATTTGTTGAATAGCCACGGCAGGGTCCCAGCCCTGGTTGTACGAACGGTCCGAGGTAATTGCGTCGTAGACATCGCAGACCGCGGCCATCCGAGCCACAAGGCTGATCTGGTCGCCAGCCAACTGATGGGGGTAGCCGGTGCCGTCGATTTTCTCGTGGTGATGCAGGCATACATCCACGACCATCTCGCATACTTGCGCGGTGGCCAGCAATGTTTTTTCCCCTTCAAGCGGATGCGTTCGCACCACCTGTAATTCGTCATCGCTCAAGCGGCCGGGCTTGTTGAGAATGGCACCGGGAATCGCCATTTTGCCGATGTCGTGCAGCAGTCCGGCCAGCCCGACCTTGCGAATCAGGGCGGTGGGCAGGCCTAACTGATTGCCCAGGGCGATCATCAACGCACACACCGCGACCGAATGCATGTAGGTGTAGTCATCGATGCTTTTCAGACGTGCCAGGCTGATAAAAGCATTGGGATGGCGTGCAATGGAGCTTGAAATATCGTCGACCAATGCGCCGATATGCTCCAACTCCAACGCCCGGCCCATGCGGGCATGGCCGAACATTTCGACCACCGCGGACTTGGCGCGACCACAAATCGCCTGCGCGGCGATCAGTTCGTCTTTCATGGACGTTAGAGGAGCCAAGGTGGCCGGTTCTGCCGGGTCAGAGGCGGGTTGAACATCACACTCCTGGGTACACGGTGCCTCCACGCGATCTCGCCAAAATGGCTTCGCCTCGCCGGCAGCCCGATCATTGGGTCCATTGCACTTCAACATGGTATGCCCTCTGCTGATGGTCTTCTTATTACGCGTCTAGAAGAGGATGCGCGCGCCTCGGATATTGGTGACTCCACAAATATCGTTATTAGACTTTGGTAGTAGAGAGAATGTGGGGCAACGAATAACCTCCCAGGCCTGCTTAAACAGCACTGATATCGTAATGACATTAGCATGGGTGTGGGTATTTGAAATGCATTTGAAAACAAAATAACGAGGGGGTTTATCGTTAAAGCGATGGGTGGTTTGTGTTTGTCTATCCAGTTGATGGGGTGGAATAGATAGTTCGCTAACTTGCTAGTTGGATGTTGAGAATGATTAAGGTTGAAAGGGGGTTGTAATAAGTTTGCGAGGGGGGCGTTTTTTGTGGTTCGCAATGCGCCATGTTTTGGACTTTATGGCGCTAAGGAGCTTGCTGAGCGTAGGCACTGTGATATCCGCGAGTGGTGTGGTTTTCAAGCGGGGAAAACATGCAGAGTGAGTGAGACACCAAATGTCTTCGGTGCAGGCTGGGGTGACGGCGTTTTTTCAACTTGAACCCGGTCGTGGCGACATTCTCGAATCTGTCTTCGGCCTCCGACAGACTGGCTTGCCTCGGCGCCTCGCGGTGAGCTTTGGGGGCAGTGCCTTGCACCAGCGGTCCACATGCCCAAAATGGGACGCCAAAATGCCTAGAGTTTAAAAAACCTAGAAAGCTCCCATAAGCGCTGAAGCCCCTGTATTTATTGGATTTCAGGCACCAAAAAAGACGTCCGTGGACGTCTTTAGAGCCGGGGTAATTTGAATTGCTCTGGTAAGAAATTGATTTATATAGTAAATATCTGTTTTTATTTTTAGGCGGAATACCAATTGGAATACCGCGACAAGTATTCTTTGCCTCTCGACGAGCAGTTGTGGAGCCGAGCCTGAGCATCGAGGTCAGCTAGAGGTGACGGCAGGCAAAGAGGGCCAAGAGATGAATTGTTGATTACAATTAGGCACAGCTTCCAGAAGCCATTTGAGTTCTGCTTCCGGTTTGCGGATTCCGCACTCCCATAGCTCGAAGACGCGCCAACCCTGTTGTAGCAACGCGCTTCTGTTTATCGTATCTCTCTTCACGTTCTGCTCGAATTTCAAGCGCCAGAAATCTTCGCGAGAACTGGGGTTGGTCGCATATCTGCACCCGGGGTGCCTATGCCAGAAGCAGCCATGAATGAATATGCAGACGCGGTAGCGAGGCAACACCACGTCGGGGCGACCTGGTAGCTCCCGTGGATGCAGACGATACCTGAAGCCATTCCTATGCAGCAGCTTCCGAACCTTCATCTCCGGAGCTGTATTGCTGCTGCGGATGCTGGCCATCATGCGAGACCTGACTTCTTTACTGACGATATCCATCAATCTTTCCCTCAGATGCGCCTACTCTCGCGTAGGGTTACGACTTGGCGCTCGCTAAGTCCATATAAATCACTGTTCTATTTACGGCCTCTAGGGGATTTGGGAATGTTTTTAGTGTGCCAAGGGATGGACCGTGATCTGGAATTGTGTTTCCGCCGCTGCAGGTTGACTTGATGGCCACTTCAAAATGGGCACCGAGTAGATGCAATCGTCGCCAGAGCGGCTGTAGCTGCACTACCGCCCTAATCCTAGTAAAGTAGCGCGGCTCTGCTGCATACGCTGTTGCATTCCTGATATCTAAACCATTGATGCCCATGATTGACTACCAGAACTCCCTTTTCCCGCCAAGCACGACCGCCAAGCCAGCTATTGCGGTTGAGGATGCTATCCAGATCGTCGACCTTTTCGCTGGACCTGGCGGGTTGGGTGAGGGTTTTTCATCCTCAGGAGAAGGCAAGCACTTCGATATCATCGTTTCTGCTGAAATGGATCCTGTTGCCAGGAGGACGCTAAGACTTCGTGCTTACTACCGATTGCTCAAGCGCGAATACCCTGCCGGGCTGCAGGACTATTACCGTTACTGTAATGGAGAGGCAGAAAAGCCTAGTAGCACCCCTGAAACCGCGGCATTCTGGAACCGTGCCGAGCAGGAAGCACGGCAGATAACCTTGGGTTCGGAGGAGGGCGACAAAGAGTTAAATGGACTCATCAAAGCCAGGTTGAATAAGATAGGGCGTCCATGGGTACTCATCGGCGGGCCTCCATGCCAAGCATATTCGATCGTGGGTCGAGCCAGAAACAAAGCCAAGAAGGATTACGTCGCGGAGAATGATAATAGGCATTTTCTGTACAAGGATTATCTACGCATCATCAAAGACTACCGACCTACCGTCTTTGTCATGGAAAACGTCAAAGGTATCTTGTCGTCCAAAGTCGGAGGCAAAGGGATTTTCTCGCAGATTCTGCAAGATCTGGTTGATCCTAGCAAAGCACTAGATAACAAAGAGGGCGGGCAGAAATACAAGATATGTTCACTGGTTTCCGAGGAGGCGTTTAGCTTTTTAGATTGTATCGACAGTGTGAAACCAAAGTCATATATCATCGAAGCTGAAAAGTACGGAATTCCGCAAGCCCGCCATCGCGTTATCCTTCTTGGGATAGCTCTAGATGAGAACGGTAACGTTCCTGAGCATGAGCTTTTGACAAAAACTGACCCAGTGTCGGTTCAGCAAGCCATAGGCAAACTTCCTAGGCTGAGAAGCAAGCTATCGCGGCGCTCGGATTGTCAGGAAGAATGGTATCGAACTGTTGCCGATGAAGTAGATGAGTTGTTGCATTATGCCGAGCTTGATAGTGGCGAAATGATCTCCCCACTTCAAGCTACCCGGCGAGCACTCTTCGATGCGCCGCGGAGTTCAGGCGCTGAAAGGGTGCCAAAGGAGAAAGGTCAGGGTAATACAGGGATACCATCGCTGGATGCTTGGTATCACGATGCCAATATCAAATATTGGATGAGTCACGACGCCCGCAGCCATATGCGCTCGGACCTGCGACGATACGTCTTTGCTAGCACCTTCGCTGCGCACAATAAGTATTCGCCCAAGGGCCATCAGCAATTCTCACTTCCTGGCCTTGCGCCCGCTCATAAGAATTGGGAAAGCGGTAAGTTCAGTGACCGCTTCCGGGTGCAGCTTGCAGAATTTCCGGCCACGACTATCACTAGCCATATCTCGAAGGATGGGCACTATTTTATCCATTACGACCCAGCGCAATGCCGTAGTCTGACCGTTCGCGAGGCTGCGCGGCTCCAGACATTCCCGGATAACTACTATTTTGAAGGGAATCGAACTCAGCAGTACCATCAAGTGGGTAATGCGGTACCGCCTCTACTGGCGAACAGAATCGCAAAAATAGTCTATGACGTTGTTTGTCGGCGTATTTCCGAAACTAAAGATGTTATGGGTGAATGACAGGTGAAAACCGCAACTATCTCTCCAGTTATCGAGAGTTGAGCTGCAAGATGTCGCGAAAATTTAAAAGTTGGGCGAGCTCCGGACAACGGTCGGTAGCGTATTGGTGGTTACTAGATCGTTGGCGATCTTGGCCCACGAAAAGGTGCTACTGAACCAGCACAAAGGCGCCTCGCAGGCGATAGTGGTTGGTCATTTTGCTCCTTAGCTAATGTACTAACTAGCATTAGGAAACCACGATGTAGTGCAATGGAGCTGTCGCCAGTGATACCTCACTCCACTCGCTCATGCCTAACGGCGAGCTTGTGACAGGCTGCGTTGGCAGCATTGCTGGAGGTGAATTGTGACCACTGCTCAACGAGCGCACAAGATCGGCTTTCTGCTCGGCAGAATACGTTAGTTAGGCCGTCCTACATATCTTCGACGGGCATCCCTTCCTCCGCCATTCTCTTCACAAGCAGCTTGATTGCATTCTTATCTGGCCTTGCTAGGTTGAGATTTCCCGATCCTATCTTCTGAAGGGCCCTGTCAGCCTTTGGCGACAGGAATCTATGCTGCTCGGCAGTCCGACGAATAATTTCGGCCTTGGGTCCGAGCATGTGAAGGAGCACGTCGAAGTCGATTTCACTATCGATCCTTGCAGACGACTTCGCTTCTTTTTTCTCTTGCGTCATCTCATTTTCGTCGAGCACCAAATGATCAGGTACTGCCTGAACGTTGAATTCTGCAGCTCTGATATTTTGCCAGCAAATTTCCAGTTTGCAGTACTCGCCGACGTTCCGAACATTTGCAGAAGTATTTCTGAGAGCGGCAGCAACCTGTGGGGCAAGAGAGGCGATAAGCTCTTGAAGCTCTTCCGGGACGGATTGAGTATTCCAGATTTGTCCCCAGTTTAGGCTTGCCTTGCCTTGGCGATCGATCTCCTCGGCAATCCAAGAAAGCGTATAGGCAACTGTCTGGGATTTATAGCCGCGGTCATCTTTGTACCAGTCGGAGCCAGCAACATGCTTGTCGGTCCAGCGGAATATCAGCCCCATCGCGCAAGCATTTCTATACCAAAGTTCGTTAAATTGGGTAGGAGCGGACTTCCAAGCTTTCGCGGTTTGATCGGCGAACCCCATGAAGGCTTTCTGCGCGCCTCTAGATACAATGTAAGGCTTTCTTTCGAAACTCAGGAGATACTTCGCAAGGTCGGTCTTTTCGATAATCTTTTCCCTAGGATACTCCAACTGATATTTTTTCTTTCCTGCCACGGACGCGTACGCCATGCCGTCGCGGTACTGCCCGCGTGCGCGCTCATAGAACCATTTGTCGCCCGTCATCGCACCGTTCTGAGGTGGTGCTGTCATTATCCGGGAGTAACGCTCCATTTGCAGATGGAACGGATGGCTCGAGAAGAAGTCTGCCTCTGAGATACGATTCTGAGTGTTGGCGTATCGCGAAATTTTTGGTACGACCTGCTCGATATGGGCAGGTGGAACTACTGAGAGTTTCATTTGCACATAGACACGCTCGAGCGGTGAGTTTGCGACATCCTTTGCGTATAGGATAGACGCCGTCGTCTGGCCGCCATTCACGATCTGAAGGTTATGAATAGCTGCAATTCCTAGCTGCCCGTCTTCCAGTATCTCGAGCTTAACCGCCGATGCGGTCGCGGTTAGGCCGTTGTTGTAAGCAAAGAACATCTCTGGCGTCTTCTTGATTGTTTCCAGAATACCCTTGTTCACCTTCGTCTTAGCCTGGAGATAGGTCCGGACGTTCTGTTCGAGCAGTCGTGCTCCGTATAGACCGTAGACTTCAGCAAGCACTGGGCCCGGAATGGCGAGGAGGTAGGATTGATGTTCTTCGGTGTTTGTCGAGGCCTTGAGGCAGGCAATAGGCTCTCCGGCAATTTCTGCGATATTGACTTCGATAGACTCAGGAATTTGAAAACTTTTTTGGATTTCGAAATAACGAGTCGCGTCAAGTACGCTATAAACAGTCGGCAATCCGCCTACTTGCTCGCCCAGCTGAGGCGGTCGTTTGGTCGCCAGGCGGGCGTTGGAAAAAAGGATGATGCGAACTCTCTTGATGAGATCACGTGTTGAATAGATGGGATAGGCCGCTGCAAACGCTGGACTTGTTTCTTCAATTGAATTGATGAACACCGATGAACAGGCATTTTCGAAAAAGGCGATTGCTTGCTTGAACACTGAGGTTAGGCGGTCATTATGTATAGACTCCAGTTCCTTTCCGTCCCGGTAATCGCAGACGGCGAGATAGAGCGTTCCGCGATCGGTATCAAACCCATAGCCGTCGATTCGGTATGGCCTCCGTCCACCTTCCTTGTGACTGTGGGTGTACTCCAAGTCGATGGTGTCGCCGTTGTCTGACGCCGATGCGGCATAGAGCTCGAAAAAAGCCTCTTGCTGGAAGACGCCCCGTACCTCCGCTTCTAGAAGAATATCCTCTCGTAGCACTTCGAATGCTTGCTGCAAATCGCTCATGCTTCGACTCCCTCAAAGGCATCATCATGGCTGATGATGAAGGGAATGCAGTCGCTCACCCGAATGCTGTAGGTAACCCTCTCTACGCCGGGGCGGAGATCACTGCGCTCGATACGAGGAAAGGTAGTGCACACCTCATAGAAAATACGGTCAACGAGAACCCAGCTTTCTTCGTTATATTCCTGCCGCTCCTGATATCTCGCTTCCAGTAGAGCGATCTCAAAAAGTTCCAAGGCGTTTGCTCCAGCCTCGGCAAAAGCTTCTCGAATCTCTGACACAAGAGCATTGAGAGTCCGAGCTGATGGGGCAGTGGATGGCAGCGGTGCGATTCCCTGATTGCAGAGCAGGATGCGCCCTTGGACTGGATCGAGTTGATCTTCGGAGGAAATCCGAATTCGCCGGTCGGCAGTCACCACCTGAGTCTTGACCTCAAAGATGGTGCCGGCGACGACAAAATCCTGCTCATGACCGCTAGGGCCATTCCAGCATTTGATCGCAGCATTCCAACCGATGCGGTCACTAAGAACATCCCGTAGAAACAGCATTTCGCCGACCAGGCCAATCTGCTCGCCTTTTGACAGTATGCGGTCGGTCCTATGGCTCAGCATCTCCTGCCAACGGTGGACCTCCTTGATGGCTTGAATCAGCCCCTTTCCGGACTGTGTCGGTGCAAACTTGTCTGTTGCAAGCATGAGGCTCTTGCACATAAGGGCGAAATTTCTGAGATCGGCAGCATCACCCAGGCTCAGCACTAATCTTGAACGCCCAGCGGCCATCGGATGGACCTCGCAGGTCACTGCCGACATCTTCGGCAGGTCAGGAACTCCAGGCAAAGCGCACTCGCCATCGAGCTGGAAGATAAAACATCCGTGAAAGTCACGGCCGATCCTGAAATCGAGCGGATGGCTGCTGTCAGCAAGTCGAATGTTGTAGCAACCTGGGTCTGTTGGCGGCACGATCGCTTTCCATTCACTAAGCATCTTGAGCCTCCATCATCGCTTCAGAGTCATCGTCTTCCTCAGCGGCAAAGTGCTCAAGTTGCTGCCGATAGACAGCATTCACTTGGTAGGTTCTCTCCTTGGCGGGTTTACCTGTCTCGGGCATGCAGAAAGAAAGCGTGACGATGGGATCGTTAAGTTTGAGATCCTCGTCACGATCGTTTCGATCGTCGCGCAGCTTCGCATTGAAGACATGCACCAACATCATCGGCCGCTCTCGTACAGAACACGCGGCGCGTTCCTTCTTGTATGTTTCAGCACGGTAGGCAGCATCTGCCTTTGCCTTCTGTGGGTCTGACAGGCCGATCTGCGCGTCCCCAGGATCGGCAACGCGATTCTTGCTGCCATAAACTCGATAAGTGCCCTTCTGAACTGTTCCTTGGTCCCGAGACCTCAAATTGATCTTCTGACCAGCAAATGGAGTAGAGTCGCCCGACTGGCGCATGGGAAGTACCACATCCCATTTTTCGAGTTCATCCGTGACGCGGTCCTGAACATAGTCCCCGAGAAGGGATGTATCGGAAATCACTGAGAGATCGGGATGATCCACGAACTGGAATTCGCGCATGAGACTTAGTACGTCTCGCCCGCCCGCGGCCCAGTGAATATAGCCCTTGTGTATTTCAGTGGGGCTTCCGAGCGCGATGAGAAATTTTTCGACCGCATTGCGATGGGCTTTTCCGATGACAGGATCATTTGGAAGCGCGAAACCCTCGATGTGACGCGCGGAATAGTCCTGAGCGATTTTAAGCTTTTCCGCCGTCCGCATCTTGTTTGCCGCAGTTACCCGGATGGCGAGCGGGCTCTGCCGGACTTTGAGGCCGAAATCGCGCGGTGTGCGGCGTGCGGCCTGCATACGCTTGATCTCGCTTCTAAGTTCTTCTGTCGCTTCGTCTACAAATTCGTAATGGTCGAAGGACACCTGCGGCAGATAGAGGCGGCAATATTCCTCATAGCCCGGTCGGTAGCCGAACCAGCGAGCCATCTGCATAAGGGTGTCGCTTGCAGTAGCGTTCCGCAGGAGATAGGAGATTGTGAGGCCTTCGAGCGTGAGGCCGCGTGAAAGCGCCAGCCCGCCGATGGCGATTACATGAAGACCTTCTGATTTGCGCAGTGAATAATCGAGCTTGCCACCCCGCATATTGACGGTGCGGACTTCGATGGATTGGACACCTTCATTAAGAACTTCGAGAAGATCGCGCCAGTTGAGCCCAGAGTTACCGAACTCGACCGTGAAACTGTTTTCGAGATGAGCCATGATCTCATCGTTGATCTCATCAAGCGGCAGCGATGCATGGACCGAGACTGCGTCCTTGATCTCCGTAAGATATTCGTAAACGAGTCCGAGAATCTTGTCTTGGATGGCATTGAATCGGCTGACGTTGATCATCATCGAACAGTGGGCTTTGCCCTTATCTTGGAATACCCTTATTGCCCTCGTTATGCAAAATACACGGATCGCGTGGCGCAGACTTTCCGGGATGTCGGCCACATTGTCTCCGCTTTTGTGTCTCAGCGGCAGCAGCGCTCGATAGTCATCAATGACCTTGACCATGCTCGAGCGTAAGTCACCGCCCTCTCGGAAAACTCGATGTGAACCTGCATAATTGGTAGGCGGATCAAGCGCCTTGATAAAGTTTCCGGGGAAAAGGTCATCCGTCTCCATTTCCGCCGTCGTTTCCGGATCGATGAAGATGTTGGCGAACGGTGTAGCGGTATAACCGATATATGCCGAGCGCGGAAAACGCGACAAGATCTGTCGGATGATACCGTTGATGGCGGTAGTCCGCTTGGGGTCAGTGGCCGTGTTGATAGACGCATTGTCGGCTTCGTCGTCGATCAGCAGAAGTGGCAGGTCATAGCCGCCCGTCTCTCCCTGTTTCTCTATCCAGTGTGCGAGACGTTCAAGGATGGATTTGTTTTTTTTGGTTATGAAGATCATCGGCTCCTGATGACCTGATAGACCGAAATAGATTCCATCCGTGCCGCTCGAAAAATCGGCTACCCGAGTTGTGCCGTAAGAGGGGATTCGCCGCGTCGCTGCATAATTCTGGATCGGCAGCGACTGCTGTGCAGCCGCGCCAAACATCGAGACCTTGCCGATGAATGTCTCGTCAATTCGTTCCTGCGTCTGGGCGCGCAGCGAGTTGGTTATCCCTGCGAGTAGGATAATTACACGATAGCCCGCGTCGGCTGCCTTGCAGATCAGCGCAGAGTAGTTGGTGGTCTTGCCCGACTGGACATTTCCCATGACCATGCCGCGAACTGCGCCGTAGAGTTCGTCTTTCGGATTGCCGCATTGGTCGAGAATTTCATCCGTGTCGGAGTCGAGGGTGGCAAGCACGGGCGACGGGAGAGTCCCCGTCTCGAGATAGTATTTGCGTAGGCGATTCCAGTAATAGAAGTCCAGAGCTGGCCGCATTGTTGCCAGCCAGGGCCGGTGGCCTTTTGTGATAACAGCCCCCCGCTTCTGGGTAACCGTAAAACTAGCTTCCAATTCGCGGATAATCGCATTGATTGCTGGTTCACCAAGGTGCTGAAACGGCCCGTTGCGAACGATAGAAGTGATCGCACCTTCTGGTAAGCCTTGTCCTTGGGCAATGTCTTCGCCATGTTGCTTGTTGATTATCGAGCGGAAATACGCAAGTTCGCTATCAAACATTTACCACCACCCTTTGTCCTTGAGGTGTTTTACGACGAGGTCGGCTTGACTAGCCCACGGTTCAGTTGATGCAAGAAGTTCACGCAGCGCTTTCATGTCGCCGCCTGAGTGAAGCAGCAGTGAGGGGAGGGCTGTGTCGAATTTGTCGAGAAATCTATCCCTGTCTAGTACGCCCTGATTCATCATTTCCGGGCGAGACGAATAGTCCTCGCCGATGCTTATAATTGGGAAGCAGTCTTCGATGATTCCGAGCGCTGCCGAAAAGGCTTTGGCTCTGTCTCTATCCTCGTCCTCTAGCATACCGGTTATCAGCGGGTGCTCGCGGTTGATGTAATAGCGAACCTCACCGTTGCGCACGTATTTAGCCCAGACTGACGTTTTTCCAGTTCCTTCGCGAATTCGCCCGCCGCGGGACTGAAATACCTTTCCCGATCTGCTCTTGAGTCCGCCGACGATGTCCTTCAAACGGCTTTTGAGCCCCGAAGGCAGCTGTGCGTCTGCCTTGTCGAGCGTGATCTTCCATATCGCATCGAGGGCGTTGGGGATGTTGACGGCGATCCGGACAAGTTGTGACAACTCGCCGTGCCTCACCAGTCGAAACCAGGTCCCGTGTATGATGAGCCGGTGCTGTCGGTAAACATAGAAACCTTGATTGCGAACGAAACCTTCTTCACCGCCGAGCTGATCGTGCTCGCCCGCAGTTAACTTCGAATAGTGCGGTAGGATGAAGGCCTGCACCCCAATAGGCTGGCCATCGAAGTTAAGAACTTCCTTCGGCTGGGCCTGCGTTGCATTATGGTTGCGGAGAAAAGGATCCGTCGGCTTCAGCACGCTACCATTGAAACTGATTCTGAGTTTCCGAAGGCCTTCCTCGCCTCCCAGATAGCGATGGAAAATGAGCGACAGCTTCTTTTGGGCGTGCGCGACTAGATCATTGAAGCCCCTGCCGCCAACTTGACCATATTCGGACAGGCGATCGCACATGCTCCAGATGATCTCTGTCCCGTCGCGCTCAAGCAGGCGTTGATCGACTTGAGCTTCAATCTCATCGGGATCAAGAACTCCCATCTTCCAGTTGGCGATATCATCCAGATTCCAAGACGCGCCGGACAGAGCGCCATTCTGTCTCGTGACAACGGTCAAGTGCCGGCATTGTGAAAGTGATGCCGACTTCATGCCCCACCCGAAACGGCCGAGGTCATCAGGAGCCCGTTCCTCATTGGGGTTAGTGCTGGCGGGTCTCATCGCCCGATGAAGTTCAACCGCTGTCATTCCGGATCCATCATCCAAAATTCTGACCTCGGGCCCATCATCCTTCCTGATGCATTTGATATCGATGCTGTGGGCTCTTGCCTTGATGCTGTTGTCTATTAGATCTGCAAGAGCACTCGACAGGTCGTAATTCCCAAAGCTACGCGCCGAGGCCATCAGCGCGGACGCGTCAGGAGGATTATTTACATGCCTCATATGTCCCCATTCAATTCGCCACATGACGCTGGGGAAGAGCCCCTGCTGAACGTTTTTTGTCTTCCATCAGGCGAGCGTATCTGAAATGCGCTTGTTGTCGATAGCTCTCGAACGCGCCATCTGCCACATATAGTCCGACCATGGTGGCAAATTGACTTTTTCGCTGCTCGAAGACATATCTATGGCCTTTGAAGTCCAGCCGCGGCCCGACTTCTAGGTTTTGCATAAGGGCCACCTCATAGCAAACGGTCCCAACAGTCTCAGAACCGAAAACGTCATCGTCCAGGGGGCTATTAGGAAGCTTTTGAAGCAGGTTTTCTGCTGCGTTTGCAGCAGGCGCTGATCATGCGGCGTGAAGCCCCACTTCCAAATTAACCAGCTTTGATGCCTGAGTTTGTAATTGACGTTTGAAACTTTGCCTTTCCCGCCAAACCCTCCGATCCAGCGATCTTTGATCGCGCCGATCGGAGGGTTCACTTGCTTTTCTCGAAGCCACCTCGTTCCACCATTCCATTTCAAATTTGAATAGCGCCACGTCTCCTCTTATCTGAGTAATTGTTCTCGAGCGGAACGCAGTCTCAGCGTCAGAGCCGAGCTTGTCGTCGGGCTATGACTAGAGAGGTGGCGACACCGGCGACACCGGCGACATCCCATGCAGAACGGGGCCAGGAGGGTGGCGACAAAAGTGGCGACAGTCGCCACTTTCTGAGCGCATTAGCCGTGACGCTTGACCGCCTTTTCGAGTGGGTATAAAAATTGGCGCACGGATCGCTGTCGTTGACAGCACCTGCCCAGGTAGCCAGAACCTTTAAGGCTACGCCACTTGCGTGGTGGTTCTCCCACAGTGCGATTAGCGTCCGGCGGCTCGCACGATCACTTCCCAAGAGTGATGGATGCCTACTCGACTGATCTGCCCACTGCGGCAGACGATGGACCTACCTCGCTGCGCTGCAGCAACCTCACCTCTCGGCTCAATTCGCTGCGCCAATCCGCGCCCGTCTCTTTCTCCTGGAAAGAGACGGGCGCTCGTACCACTGCTGCAAGCCATGTCTTACATGGCATTGCCGCGACTCTCCTCGTGACAATCGGCCTGACAAAGCCGATTCGTCGCCATCCGCAACGACACAGGCACCGGTGCCGCAGCCAATGGAAAGGCTGCACCTGACTGACAGTCAGGCATGCCCCAGGGTGTCTAGATCTTTGCCTTCTCCCACCCATGATCTCTAGGTGCCGAACTCGTCAGTCGGCACAGCCTCCACCCGCCCGCATATTCGGATGCGTCTAAGGAGGCCAGATTCATGGGGTCATGCCCTTGCTCCCGGTCGTAAGGAGCCGTTCGTTCCACGTCAGTGAACACCTCACAGGCCGCAGGGGCCTTGATCCCTGATAACACTCAACAGCCGTGGCGGGACTACGTGAGGACAACCAGCAATGAACAAGGAGAGGGCCCATGCAGCAGTTAGATCCGAAGCTTGAACTACCACGACTACCTCGACCGCTGATTGAGTCGAATCCCGTGGCCCAGCCTTATCCGGTGCAGGCACTGGGTGGGATTCTTGGGCCAGCAGTCGAACGCATGGCTGAGGTCATCGGGGTGCCCCAGGCATTGGCTGCACAATCGGTGCTGGCTGCTTCGGCGCTGGCCACTCAAGGTCATGCGGGCTTACAGCTCGATGGGAGAAATTATCCGCTGTCGCTGTACCTGATCACCGTGGCCGCATCCGGCGATCGCAAAACGGCGGCAGATCGATTTGCATTGCTGCCCGCACGGCAATGGGAGCGTGAGCAGTGGCAGCGCTATCGCGAACAACTAGCCCGGTACCGTGTCGCGCAGCGACAGGCGCAGCGTATCAACCCTGGTGATCCCAACCCCACAAACGGCGTACCGCTTGAAGCGGAGCCCTCAGCACCTAGGCTGATCACCACGGATCCGACTATCGAGGCCCTGATCAAGGGACTCTGCCATGACTTGCCGAGCATGGGCCTGTTCTGTGACGAGGGGGGACAATTCCTCGGTAGCAGTACCATGAGTCGGGATAACCGTTTGAAAGCCGTTACGACCCTGTCGTCACTCTGGGACGGCAGTCCGATAGATCGCGCGCGGTCAATGGTGGGTGAAAGCTTGCGAGCTTACGATCGACGCTTAAGCCTGCACCTGATGCTGCAACCGTATCTAGCCATGCAGTTACTCAGTGACCCGTTGCTGCAGGGGCAAGGCATTCTCGGTCGCTGCCTCATGACCTGGCCCACCAGCCTGGCCGGACAACGCAGTTACCAGGCGGTCAACTTGTCCAAAGATCCCGCCCTAAAGCGATATCACCACCGTCTTTCGGCTCTGTTTCATCAGCCTTGGTCACTTTCCGCTGACGGGGCCTTGCGGCTATCACCGCTGACACTCAGTCCGTTGGCCCGTCGTCGCTGGATTGATTTGCATGATGCTATCGAAGCTCAGCTGGGTGAGTTTGGCGAGCTGGCCAGCGTGCGGCCCAGCGGTTCGAAGGCCGCCGACAACCTTTTGCGCGTCGCCGGCATTTTGGCCGTTGTGGAGGAGAGCAGTGTCGTGGAGGTCGACCATATCCAGCGGGCCTCGGCCTTAGTTGGCTACTACCTCACCGAGATCCAGCGCCTGACCGAGCAGGAGCCGGTGTGCAGGGTAAAAGAAGAGGCGGACCGGCTGTTGCGCTGGCTGCAGGTCAAGGAGTGGACGCGCTTCAGTATTCGAGATCTGAATCGCAACGGTCCCCGCTTTGCCCGCAAGAGCAGTCGTCATGCCGCAAAGCTGCTGGTCGAGTTGATTGATCATCAGTGGTTGATCTCCGACGGCCACACCTTCGAGGTGCGCCATGTTCAATCTTGATGAAGCGCTGCGCAACCATCTGGCTCAACGCCAAAAGGAGCCGAAAGTGCGATTTGTCGCCGGTACTGTCGCCACTTTGTCGCCACGCTCAAAGGCAGGCAAGGCAAGGGTTGTCGCCGGTGTCGCCGGTGTCGCCACCCTCCATAGAACTATCACCTCGACGACCTCCATTATCCAATGGTTGGAAGAGCAGGGCGCGCATCTCTACGTCACCGACAACACGCTGTGTTTTCGCCCGACTGATTGGTCCCAGTTCGCCATCGTGAGTGCGAACTGGCGAGCACTTTTGCATGATCTCGCGGCAGTCGATCAGGAACAGAAAAATGGCTCGGGTCGGTAAGCGAGCAGGGCGCAATTTCGGCTTCGGTCGCCAGCTCAGCTATGCCGGACCGCAAGCACTGAAAGACCTGTTTGGCGACGGCCATTTTGCTACCGTCAAAGCCCATAGTGATCGCTGGCAGGCCTTCGTGCGTTGGTGTTTATCCGAGGAAGGGCCGAGGCTCAATGATGCGCGACAGATCGACCGCGAAGTCCTAATGCGGTACACCGTCCACGTGCGGGAGCAGGTTGATCAGGGCAACGTCGGCATCGCTACCGCGCAGAACCGACTGTCCAGCGTGAACCGAACGATGGCTGCGCTGCGCGGTGATCAATACGTCAAAATCCCGAGTCCAAGTAAGGCGCTTGGCTTGCAGCGCTCAAGCGTGCGTAGTGAGGCGCCACAAGGCCAAGACCGTGTGCAGGTCAGGCTGATTGCGCAAGCGCTGTCAGAGCGACAGCAACTGAGGGTGAGTGCCATCGTGCTCCTCGCTCGGGAGACCGGCATGCGCCTGCGTGAAGCGATCTTGGCGGACTTGCCCCGGCTGCAACGTGAGGCTCGGCAACTGGGCAAGATCAATATCCAGGACGGCACCAAAGGCGGTCGATCAGGAGCATCGGCACCGCGTTGGATTGCGGTCACGGATCAAGTTCGTGGCGCCCTCGACAGGGCCAGCGAGGCCTCACCCAAGGGCAGTCGGAATTTGTTAACACCTGATGAAAGCTACAAAGATTTCTTACAGACAATCGTACGACCGGCGCGGGACATCATGCATGAGCATGGATTGAAAGGCTTTCATGAATTGCGGGCGGCTTACGCCTGTGAGCGCTATGAACAACTGACCGGCTTCTCCGCGCCCATCAATGGCGGTCGTGGTCAACGAGAGGATCGAGCACTCGATCAGCGTGCACGTCAGCAGATCAGCCACGAGTTGGGGCATAACCGCATCGACGTGGTGAGTGCCTACATCGGAGGTCGTCGATGAAGTCCGAGTTCGATATGGCGTTGTTTCTGAGCCCCGTGCTCAAAGGTGCGCATGCCACGCGGCAGCGGCATATCAGGCAGGCAGAAAGGATGCACGAGGCGATTCGTGAGCGCTGGAGTTGTGCGACCCCTTGGTCCTGGAAGGAAAAGCACACCAGATGGTTTTTAGAGCACTACCTGCGTTGCTCAGCACCAGCGACCATCTATTACTATGAGTTAACAGCAGGGCTGATCTGCCGCAGAAAGGCGCAACTCGTGGTTGTCTGATAGATCTTTAAGCGTGAGCCCCTAAGTATGGGAATGCGGAGCCTTCCCATACTTAGGGGCTTGGCCGAAGAAGCGCAGGAATGCGGCTGATTTAGCGACAGTCGCCACTTCAGTCGCCCTGCTGCACGGCACGAATTGTCGCCTGCTCAGCGTATCGGCACGACGTTACGGTCCCTGGTTTGATTGATGGCGGATGCCGACAGGCTGCCGGTGGCTGCCTTCTGGATATGTTCACTCCACCAGGCCATCATCGGACGCCGGCGTTCGATGTAATCCGCCCGGTTGTAGGCGCTTCGAACTTCGTCTTTATCGACATGCGCCAGCGCGACTTCGATTAGCTCCGGATCCCATCCATGCTCATTCAGAATTGTGCTGGCCATGGAGCGCATGCCGTGGCTGACTAAGCGGTCCTGAAAGCCCATTCGTTTCAATGCCATGTTGGCTGTCTGGCTATTCGCGTGGGTGCGCGGATTTCTATCTGACGGGAACACATATTCCCTGTGGCCGCTATGGAGCTTAAGCGTCTCCAATAACGAGAGTGCATGTTCGGTCAGCGGGATTGTGTGCGGACGACGCTTTTTCATTCGCTCCGGAGGGATGGTCCAGATGCGTTTTTCGAAGTCGATGTCTTCCCATCGGGTAGTCGCCGCTTCGGCAGGGCGGGTCATAGTGTGTAGCTGCCATTCGATCAGGCAGCGGGTCGTCCGCTTGATGCTGGCGTTCGCGATTTCCATCATGAGCTCCGGAAGCTCATCTGGTGGTAGCGCTGCCATGTTCTCTTTCTTAGGTTTCTTGAACACCGCTCGAATGCCACTGAGAGGGTTGGCAAAGATCATTCCGGAATTGACCCCGTAGGTCATGATCTCGTTAAGGCGCTGGCTCACTCGCTTAACTGTCTCGAGGCTGCCTTTGGCCTCAATCGGACGAAGGAGCTTGATGACCATTGGGGCGCTGACTTCGGAGAGAGGCGTTGATTTCATGCTCGGAAAAACATGCAGTGTGAGGGAGCGCCAAATGTCTTCGGCATACGCCGGCGTGACGGAATCCTTCTTCAGCTCGAACCAGGCGGTGGCCACATTCTCGAAGGTGTGTTCCGTTTCCGCTCGTTTGGCTTCCTGTAGCTCATTGCGCTGAGCTTTTGGATCGATGCCCTGTGCAAGCAGCTCTCTGGCCTCAACGGTTTTCTTCCTCGCTTGCGCAAGAGAAACCTCGGGATAAGAGCCGAGTGCCATGTTGATTCGGTTCTTGGTTACTGGATGCCGGTAGTTGAAATTCCACTGCATCGAGCGATTGACCCTGACTCGCAGTTGGAGCCCGTCGCCATCCGTGAGGACGTAATCCTTGTCTTTCGGTTTGACCGCCTTGAGCTGGCGGTCGGAGAGGCGGGTGGTTTGAGCGCACATGAGAAGTACTCCATGACACCTTTTGGTATTCCCAAGATTAGCGCCGGGGAGCCGGGAATACCATTGGGAATACCAAACTGCCTGGAACTCAAAAAGCCTGGAAAGCCTCCCGTGGCCCTGAAACCCCCGTATTTACTGGATTTCAGGCACAAAAAAAGACGTCCGTGGACGTCTTTAGATGATCAAGTGGTGGAGCCGGGGGGATTTGAACCCCCGTCCGCCAGTACTCCGCTGTCGGTACTACATGCTTAGCCGTGTCTATTAAGTTAACCCTCAGCGACCCGACTGGCAGGGTGCTTTGGGCGAGTTGTGTAAGTTTTAGCCGCTTCGTCCACAACGTACTGCACGGCGATTCTGTTCTATATGACAATCACTTTGGGTTTACAGACATCCCCTGGTGATTGCTGGACCCGAAGGTACCAGAAGCTCAGGTCTAAGGCTGCTTACGCAGCGATAGCGAATTCCTGGCCGTAGTTTTCGTCATTGGCAACTATAAGTAGTTGCAACAGTGGATTTACGAGTTCTGTTACCAACTCGGCATGCACCTAAAGTTTCGCGACCGGCGTCGAATCCTAAACGGCCCCGTGCTTGTAACTCGTTGTTTCCAGTGAGTGACAAGCCTGTGCAGTGTACGCCAAATGCTCACGGAAGGCCAACCCGTAGGTTGGCCCATCGTTTACTGACCGCCTTTCTCGTTGTTCTGCAAATCTTGCAGGGCTTTGGACGTGATCTCGATGCACTTCTTGTCGTCACCGGCGGCGTGGGCGGCTTTGGCCTGGGAGACGGCGGTGTCGATTTCGCCGCTTTTGCCCGTGGTGTCGGTCGCGAGCAGCGCCTTGCCGTTGTTGATTTTATCCAGGTTGATCTTGCACAGATCGGGCTCGCCCGCCGCGAAAACAGGGGAGGCCAGCATTGCCGCGGTAATGAACAAGCCAGCAAGAGCGGAACGCTTCATAGGGTATCTCCTTGCGCAAAAGGGCTCGACGCTGCTGGCGTTCAAGTGCTGCCAGCGACATCACTGATGGGCCTCGTTCGCCGAGGCCTATGCAGATGACTGCGCCGGAGCGCAGGGGTTCTGTTTTTTTGCAGGATTAGTGGAGGGCGCGGGCCTGGGTAACGCGGTCCACGAGGTATACCAACCCGTGGTAGTCGATGCCGCCATGTTGGCTCAGGCCGATTTCGCAGGTGCGGCTGGTGGAGATACCTTCGCTGCAATGTTGCACCGCGTCTTTGAGGGAGCGCAGCGAGTGGGCGTTGAGTTCCGGCGTGGTGAAGCCTTTGTCACCGGCAAAGCCACAGCAGTGGATGCCTTCCGGGATCACTACGGTTTTAGCGCAGCGCCGGGCCAGGTCGATCAATGCCTGGCTCTCGCCAAGGTGCTGGGTGCTGCAGGTGACGTGCACGGCGATTGGCGCATCCTGAGGTGTGAAATCAAGGCGGTCGATCAGGTGCGTGCGGATAAAACGCACGGGGTCGTAGAGGTCCAGCCGCGTTTCGCCGAGGTCTTGCACCAGGCGCAGGGTGCAGGGGCTGGTGTCGCAATAGATGGGGTCAAGGCCACCACGGCTGGCGTGGAGCAGGGCGCCGATCAGTTCCTGGCGTTTGTGTTCGGCCTGTTCGGTGTAGCCTTTGGAGGCGAACGGCTGGCCGCAGCACAGGCTGTCCTGGTTGTCGGGAAGTACCACCTGGTAACCGGCTTTTTCCAGCAGGCCACGGGTTTTGTCGTACAGCGACATTTGCTCTTTATCATCGGCAGCCGGGCCCATCGCACGTGACACGCAAGCCGCGAGGTAGACAACGCGAGGGCGTTCGTCCATCACCGGCGGGCTGAAGCGAATGGCTTTTTCCGGCTGAGGCATGGCGTTGGTCCACTGCGGGATTTGCCCGTTGGACAGTTTGGTCACCTTAGCCGATAGCTTCGCCAGGCGAGGTGCGCCCAGCAGCATGCGTGCGCCATTAGCCACGTGCAGGGTAAAGCGTGCTCCCTGCAATGCGGTGGCGAAATGGGTGGCAAGCCATTCGGCCGTTTTCGTACGGTCGGCGTTACGGCTGCGCAACTTTTTCACCAGATCGCCTGTGTTTATTCCCACAGGACAGCGTTGGGCACACAGCCCGGTAGCCGCGCAGGTGTCGATGCCTTGATAGTGGTAGGCCTCTTCCAGTTTTGCGGTATCGATGCCGGCGCGTTTCTTCGCCTGGATATCACGCCAGATCACGATGCGCTGGCGCGGGCTCAAGGTCAGCCCCTTGGATGGGCAGACCGGCTCGCAGAACCCGCACTCGATGCACTTGTCCACCAGTTCATCGGCGGCAGGCAGCGGTTTGAGGTGCTTGAGGTGAATCTGCGGGTCTTCGCTGAGCACCACATCCGGGTTGAGGATGCCGCTGGGGTCGAGCAGGCGCTTGAGCTGCCACATCAACTGGTAAGCCTCGCTGCCCCATTCCAACTCCACGAAAGGCGCCATATTGCGGCCGGTGCCGTGCTCGGCTTTCAATGAGCCGCCGAACTCCACGGCTACCAACTGTGCGACGTCGTCCATGAACGCTTGATAGCGTGCGACTTCTTGCGCGCTGTTGAAGCCTTGGGTGAACACGAAGTGCAGATTGCCTTCCAGGGCGTGTCCGAAAAGGATGGCTTCGTCGTAGTGATGTTTGTCGAACAGCTCGATCAAACGGTTCACGCCGATGGCCAGTTGTTCGACCGGGAAGGTCACGTCTTCGATAATTACCGTGGTGCCGGTTTTGCGCACCGCGCCGACGGCGGGGAAGGTGTCTTTGCGGATTGCCCACAGCCGCGCGTTTTCTGTGGGGTCTTCGGTGAAATCGACCTGTTTCTCAACCGGAAAAACGGCCAGGGACGCCATGATCAGCGCCAGTTGTTCGTGCAGCAGGGAGGGCGACGCAGCGCGGGATTCGATGAGCAGGGCGCAGGCATTTTCCGAAAGGTGCTGTACGAAAGCCGGCATGCCCGGTTTGTCCTGCACCGAGCGCATGCTGCGTCGATCCAATAATTCTACGGCTGAGACTGGTTGGGTTTTCAGAACGGTCACTGCGTTGCAGCAGGTTTCAACGTCCGGAAACACGATTAATGCCGACGCCTTGTTCGGGTGATCGACCACAGTGTCGTAGGTGATGGCGCTGATAAACCCCAAGGTCCCTTCGGAACCTATCAGCAGATGGCTGAGAATATCCAGCGGCTCGTCAAAATCGACCAGGGCGTTGAGTGACAGGCCGGTGGTATTTTTCAGGCGATATTTGTGGCGGATTTTCGCAGCCAGTTCGGCATTTGCCCGCGTCTCGCGCCCCAATGTCGCCAGGCGCTCAAGCAGAGCGCCGTGCTGTTCGCGAAAGGCACTGACGCTGGCCGCGTCTTCGGTGTCCAGGCGACTGCCGTCGGCCAGCACCAGGCGGATGCCGGCGAGGGTGTGATAGGTGTTTTGAGCGGTACCACAACACATGCCGCTGGCATTGTTGGCGGCGATTCCGCCGATCTTGCAGGCATTGATCGACGCCGGGTCCGGCCCGATCTTGCGCCCGAACGGTGCCAGCCACGCATTGGCCTGGGCGCCGATCACGCCGGGCTGCAAGCGGATCTGCGTGCCTTGCCCGCGAATTTCGCGGCCGTTCCAGTTATCCCCCAGCACGATCAGCACCGAGTCGCTTATCGCTTGCCCGGACAGGCTGGTGCCGGCTGCGCGAAAAGTCACCGGCACGCGGTCGCGCTGGGCCAGTTGCAGCAGAGCGACCACTTCGTCTTCCGACTCCACGCGGATAACCAGTTGTGGGATCAGTCGGTAAAAGCTGGCGTCTGTGCCGAATGCGAGGGTGGAAAGCGGGTCGTCAAAGCACCGCTGTTTCGGAATCAGCTGTGCGACGTCAGCAAGGAAAGCGGCAGGCAGGCTCATGGGTCCTCCAAAAGTAGCTGACGCCGGTATAAGGGGCCGGCGTCGGTTCTTACCCTATTACGTGCAGGTCTCAGTGCACCAGCATGCCGGTAAACCAGTAGGCCTGGGCCAGCGTGATCAGCCCGACGATCGTGGCGAAAAACAGGCTGTGCTTGAGGGTGAAGCGGAACAGGTCGGATTCTTTGCCGACCAGCCCGGTGGCGGCGCAGGCCACGGCGATTGATTGTGGTGAGATCATTTTGCCGGTCACGCCGCCGCTGGTGTTCGCGGCCACCAGCAGCGTGTCGTTGACGCCGATCTGGTGCGCGGTGGTGGCTTGCAGCGAGCTGAACAAGGCGTTGGAGGATGTGTCGGAGCCTGTCAGGAAAACCCCCAGCCAGCCAAGGAACGGCGAGAAGAACGGGAAGGCTGCGCCGGTGCCGGCCAATACCAAGGCCATGGTCGAGGACATGCCGGAGTAGTTGGTGACAAAGGCGAATGCCAACACCATGCCGATAGACAAGATTGGCCAGCGCAGTTCGTAAAAGGTCTCTTTAAAAGTGGTAAGACCAGTTTTTATGTCGATCTTCAGGACCAGCATTGAGATCAGGGCAGAGAAGAAGATCGCGGTGCCGGTCGCTGAAATCGGGTCTAGCTTGAAGACGGCCGCAACGGCGGTCGGGGCGGTGACGATCGGCGCGACTTTGACCACCAATTGGTCCAGATGTGGGATCGCGAAGTTGAACACCCAGCTGTACATCGACCCGCCGGCGGCGAACATCGCCTTGAACGGTTTGAGGGTCCAGATGGTGACGAGTACGGTGAGGATCAGGAACGGCGACCAGGCTTTGAAGATCTGGCCCAAGCTGTAAGGCGAGGCGACGGTGCTGCGGGGTAAGCCGAAGCCGCCGGCGCTGGCGGTGATCGCTACGCCGGAGGTGGCGCCGGCAATCTGCGCGCCTGCGGTGCGCTTGGGTTGCCAGACTTTCAGGAATAGGGTGAGGGAAATCAGGCTGGCCAGGGCCGAGGTGATGTCCGGCAGTTCGGGGCCGATGAAGTTGGAGGTGAAGTATTGGGTGATAGCAAAGCTCAAGCCTGCCACCAGTGCTGCCGGCCAGGTTTCGCGCACGCCGCGCAGGCCGTCCATCATGAACACTAGCCAGAACGGCACGAACAGTGACAGCAGGGGCAGTTGCCGGCCTGTCATGGCGCCAATCTTGAACGCATCGATGCCGGTCACTTGGCCGGCAACGATGATCGGGATGCCCAGGGCGCCGAAGGCAACGGGCGCGGTGTTGGCAATCAGGCACAGCCCGGCTGCGTACAGCGGGTTGAAACCCAGGCCTACCAGCAATGCGGCGGTGATCGCCACGGGAGCGCCGAAGCCGGCGGCACCTTCGAGGAAGGCCCCGAAGCAGAAGCCGATCAGCAGGACTTGCAGGCGCTGGTCGTCAGTGATCGACAGGACTGAGCTGCGAATGATCTCGAACTGGCCGCTCTTGACGGTGAGTTTGTAGAGGAACACGGCCGCGACGATGATCCACGCGATAGGCCAGAGGCCATAGGCGAAGCCATAACCGGCGGCTGCGAACGCCATGTCCACCGGCATCTGGAAGGCAAAGATTGCGACCAGGATCGACAGCGCGAGCGTGATGCTGCCAGCTACATGGCCTTTGAGGCGGAACACGGCCAGGGCCAGGAAGAAGAATACGATCGGAATGACGGCGGCCAATGCGGACAGGCCGAGGCTGCCGAGTGGGCTGTAGAGCTGTTGCCAGGTTTGCATATGGGGTGGCCCCTGATTGTTGTTGTTTGGTCAGCTTGGATAATTGGTAATACCAATTTACAATCGCTGCCGGCTAGGTTAAAAGCCTTCGGAGGATGTGTCAATTTGCCGCCTGCGAAACTTTGGTCGTAGGTCGCTGCTGGAGGCCTCTGATCGGGTAAAACGAAGGTGTTCTGATAGGTGCTGGAAGTTTGGCGATAGGCCAGAATAGAGGGCCCGGCGAGTGGTCGGGATGGTGGAGAGCGAGTTATGGGGTTTGATCAGGTGCGTCAGCGCCGTTTGTCTGACGATATTGTCGAGCAACTTGAGGGCATGATTCTCGAGGGCACGTTGAAGTCGGGCGAGCGCTTGCCGGCCGAGCGCGCCTTGGCTGAGCGGTTTGGCGTATCGCGCCCATCGTTGCGGGAGGCTATCCAGAAGCTGGCTGCCAAAGGGCTGTTGGTGAGTCGTCAGGGCGGCGGCAATTATGTCGCAGAGTCCCTGGGGTCGACCTTCAGCGATCCGCTGCTGCACTTGCTGGAAAACAACCCTGAAGCGCAGCGCGACCTGCTGGAGTTTCGTCAGACGCTTGAAGCGTCCTGTGCCTATTACGCCGCGTTGCGTGCGACCGAAGTCGATCGCGAGCGGCTGACCGCTGCGTTTGATGCCCTTCAGGATTGCTACACCCGTGTCGACGAAGTGAGCCGGGCCGAGGAGGGGGTGGCGGATGCGAGGTTCCACTTGGCAATTGCCGAGGCCAGCCATAATGCGGTGTTGCTGCACACCATTCGCGGTTTGTTCGACCTGCTCAAGCGTAACGTGGTGACCAACATTGGTGGCATGTACCAGCAGCGTACGGAAACCCGCGACATGCTGATCAGTCAGCACCGGGATTTGTACCTGGCGATTATCGAAGGGCGGGCCGAGCAGGCGCGAGAAGTCTCAACGCGTCATTTGGAGTATGTGCAGGAGGTGTTGGAGGAAGTGCGTCAGGAGGTTCAGCGGGTAGCGCGTGCGGAGCGGCGTAAAGGAATGTAGCCCAGGGGTTACCCAGGGCTACATCGTGGCAACGGCTATTCTTCCTTGCCTTTGTTGCGTACCGCGCGGTGCAGCTCGCGGTTGGAATCGCGCTCGCGCTCGGTATCACGCTTGTCGTATTCCTTCTTGCCCTTGCCCAGGGCGATCTCGCACTTGACCAGATGCTTGCTCCAATACCAGGACAGGCAGATGCAGGCATAGCCCTTCTGCTGTACGGCGGCAGCGAGTTTTTCCAGTTCGCGGGCATTGAGCAATAGCTTGCGCGTGCGCACCGGGTCGGCAATCACGTGGGTGCTCGCGGTGGTCAGCGGGGTGATATGACTGCCGAGCAGCCATGCCTCGCCATCTTTGAGCAGTACGTAGCTGTCGACCAGTTGCAGCTTGCTGGCGCGCAGACTTTTTACTTCCCAGCCGGCCAGGACCAGACCAGCCTCGAAACGATGTTCGATGAAGTAATCGTGTCGCGCCTTTTTATTTTGCGCGATGGTCCCTGTGGGGTGTTTCTTTTGTTTAGCCATAGGGGCGGCATTATAGGGAGTTGCGAGCGTATCGGCTACGGTCAACCTGCGTGCTTGAGCGTGTTGGACGAATCCCGGACAATGCGGGCAGTTCTTTGGTTTTTTTCTCTCGCGAATCGGCCTGTTCTTTCGCGATGTTTGCTGCTCAGCTGTGGAAATAACGCACACATGACGACGCATATTCAACGCTCGGCCCTGCTGCCTTACCCGGCGCAGGCGCTATATGACCTGGTCAACGACGTGGCGCGTTACCCGGAATTCTTGCCGTGGTGCTCCACCGCCGAAGTGTTGGAAGGCAGTGAGGAGCACATGGTCGCCAGTGTCGGGGTGGCCAAGGGTGGCCTTAGCCAGCATTTTGTGACGCGCAATGTGCTGGTGCCGGGCAAGTCCATTGAAATGAATCTGCAGGAAGGGCCATTTACCCAACTGCACGGCGTGTGGGTGTTCAAGGCGCTGACCGACAAGGCTTGCAAGATCAGTCTGGACCTCTCGTTCGATTACGCGGGGCCGATTGTGCGCGCGACGTTGGGGCCTTTGTTCAATCAGGCGGCCAACACCTTGGTCGATGCATTCTGCCAGCGAGCCAAGCAACTGCATGGTTGAGATTGAGGTGGTGTACGCCGCTGTTGAACGTCAGGTTCTGTTGGCGGTTGCGGTGGCGCCGGGAACCAGTCTGCGAGCCGCGGTGCTGGCGTCGGGGATGGCGGCGCAATTTCCTGGAGTGGACCTGGCGGGCTGCCCTTTGGGGGTCTTCGGCAAGGTAGTCGCAGACGCTGATGCGCGCGCTGTGCAAGCGGGGGATCGTATTGAAATCTACCGCCCCTTGCTGGTAGACCCTAAGGAAGTCCGCAGGCTACGTGCGGCCAAGGCGGCGCTGGCCAAGCAGCAGTCTTTATAAAGTCGCCAAACCACAGGCAACAAAAAGCCCGGCATGCCGGGCTTTTTGTTGAGCGCCACGAAGTTACTGCGGGCTGGTGTCCAGAGGCTGAGGCGTCGGGACTGGAACGGTTTCGACCCCGTCGACGTCCTTCTGGATCTTGTCGAGCAAGGACCCAGGCTTGGCCGGTACTTCGGACTTCGGCTTCTCGCTTTCCTGCGTTGGCGCAGTCACGTTAGTGCCGTTATCTTTGCCGAGCAGGGCTTCATCGCGGCTCACGCCAGGCATGAAGTCGCCGGACAGGCTGACGAGCTGGTCATTGCCATTGAAAATGACGCTGACGCGCTCCTGTTGGCGTTCACCGCCACCAGGCTGGAGGCTATAGAGATAATCCCAGCGATCGGCATGGAAAGTGTCGGTCAGCAGGGGATTGCCCATGATAAACCTTACTTGCCGTCGGGTCATTCCCGGGCGTAACTGGTCTATCATGTCCTGCGTGACGACATTGCCCTGCTGGATGTCGATTTTGTAAACCCCGGGGAATGAACAACCGGCGAGTGCGAGCAGTCCCACAAAGGTGAAACTGGTTAGCAAGAGCTTGGTGTTTTGCATCGGTGGGCGACTTCCACTATCTTGGCTGGGACAACGTAAACGCCGATCATACCCGTATTAAGAGAAGCTGCGAAGCAGCATCCGCGAGAAAGCTAACCATGGTTGAAAATAGCGAACTACGCAAAGCCGGTCTTAAAGTGACTCTGCCACGAGTCAAGATTCTACAAATGCTCGATTCTGCTGAGCAGCGTCACATGAGTGCCGAGGATGTTTACAAGGCGCTGATGGAGTCTAACGAGGATGTCGGCCTGGCCACGGTTTACCGTGTACTGACCCAGTTTGAAGCCGCAGGGCTGGTGGTTCGTCATAATTTCGACGGCGGTCATGCGGTGTTCGAATTGGCTGACGGTGGTCATCACGATCACATGGTTGACCTGGATACCAACGAGGTTATCGAGTTCACCAGCCCCGAAATCGAAGCGCTGCAGCATAAGATTGCTGAAGAGCATGGCTTCGATCTGGTCGACCACAATCTGGTGTTGTACATCCGTAAGAAAAAGTAAAAACGACGCAGAATTGCTCTGCGAAACGATCGAAGGCGACCTTAGGGTCGCCTTCGTGCTTTCTATAGGAGAGGTATTCAGGCCTTGGCGGCTACAACCATTTTTTTGGCGTGAGCCAAAGACTCTTTGGTCAAGTCTATCCCGCCGAGCATTCGCGCCACTTCTTCCACTCGCTCCGACTTGTTCAGCTTGGATACCGCAGTATGTGTCGCATCGCTGCCTCTTACCTTGTGCACAAACAAGTGCTGGTGCCCTTGGGCTGCCACTTGTGGCAGGTGCGTGACCGTAAGCACCTGGCCCCGGTCCCCCAGGCGGCGCAACAGCTGGCCAACAATTTCCGCAGTCGGCCCGCCGATACCGACGTCAACTTCGTCGAATACCAATGTCGGTACCCGTGAGGTTTGCGCGGTAATCACCTGGATCGCCAGGCTGATTCGCGACAGCTCGCCACCAGACGCCACTTTTGCCAGTGCCTTGAGCGGTTGGCCTGGGTTGGCGCTGACCAGTAGTTCTACCTGTTCCAGTCCGTGGGGCTGCAGCTCATGGCCGGCGTTGGCGCGCAGCTCAATGGTGAAGCGCCCACCCGGCATGCCCAGGCGCTGAATTTCCTGCTCTACGGCGCTGGCCAGGCTTGTGGCGGCCTGTTGGCGCAGGTCGCTCAGTTCCCGGGCTTTCTCTTGATAGTGGCGGGCAAAAGAGGTGAGCTCTTCGCCCAGTCGCTCAATGGATTCGTCATTGGCATTCAACGTCTCGATTTCATCGAGCAGTTTTTGCTGCATCGTTGCCACTTCAGTGGGCTGGATTCGATGTTTGCGCGCCAGGGTATAGATGGTGTCCAGGCGCTCTTCTATTTCTTGCAGGCGCGCCGGGTCGGCATCGAAGTGGTCCAGAAAACGATTCAGTTCGCCCACAGCCTCCTCGACTTGTATTTGCGCACTGGTCAGCAGCGTGGTCGCCTCGCTTAGCGAGCCTGAGGCGCTATTTACGCTGGATAGCCGATTGAGGCTGGCGGTAAGTGCGTTGAGCACATTGCCAGAATCGCTTTCGCTGCATTGCTCCACCACCTGGCGGCAGATACCCAGCAGGGTTTCGGCATTGGTCAGGTTTTTGTGTTCCTGCTCCAGTTGCTCCAGCTCCGTCTCGCCAAGACCCAGGCTTTCCAATTCTTCAAGCTGGTAGCTGAGAAGTTGATGCCGAGCACGTTGTTCATCGCCCGAGTTGGAGAGGCGTTCCAGCTCTTGGCGCGTTTGGCGCCAGCGTTGGGCAGCCAACTGGACTTGGCGCGCAAGGTCAGTGGCGCCTGCGTATTCATCGAGCAGCCGGCGATGGGTATCGGTTTTGAGCAGTGACTGGTGTTCGTGCTGGCTGTGGATGTCGATCAACAACTCGCCCAGGGCTTTCAAATCGCCAAGAGGGCAGGGGGTGCCGTTGATATAGCCGCGGGAGCGCCCTTCGGCGGTGATGACCCGGCGCAGAATGCAGGGGCCTTCATTATTGAGGTCGCGCTCGGTCAGCCAGGTTTCGGCTTCGGGAATGTCTGATAGATCGAAGGTGGCGAGGATGTCGGCCTTTTCTGCACCGGGGCGCACTACGCCACTGTCGGCGCGGTCGCCCAGGGTCAGGCCCAGGGCGTCGAGCATGATCGACTTGCCGGCGCCGGTTTCGCCTGTGATTACGCTCATCCCGCGATCCAGTTCGAGATCCAGATGTTCAACGATGGCGTAGTTATGTACAGACAGGTGCACGAGCATGAAGGCCGCTCCCAGGTGTTAGGTCTGGTTATTTATACAGTGTTTTGTCTGGGGCTGACAATCCTCGCGCTTAGCTCGATTCGTTTGATGTGAACGTTTTTTTAGCGCGACGGGGAATGTAAGGAGCAGGAATTGATCCTGGGCACCGGAAAGACTTTTGCTGACGTTCGCGCTCTTGAACCTGGAAATTGTGACCCCATATACCGGAACAGAAGCGCGAGTTGAGCTCGTGCATGATTTTGAAAGGAGAAAACTATGGCTGACGAACAGACGCAGGATACGCAAGCTCCAGACGCCAATTCGGCCGTCGGTGATGAACTGGCAACTCGCGTGCAAGTGCTCGAAGAGCAGTTGGTCGCTGCGCAGGATCAGTCTTTGCGTGTTGCCGCCGATCTGCAGAACGTCCGCCGCCGTGCCGAGCAGGATGTAGAAAAAGCGCACAAGTTCGCGCTGGAGAAATTTGCCAGTGATTTGCTGCCGATCATCGACAGCCTGGAGCGTGGTCTTGAGCTGTCCAACCCGGACGACGAAAACATCCGTCCGATGCGCGAAGGGATCGAGCTGACGCTGAAAATGTTCCAGGACACCCTGAAGCGTTATCAGTTGGAAGCCATCGATCCGCAAGGCGGCGAGCCATTCAATGCTGAGCATCACCAGGCAATGGCCATGCAGGAAAGCCATGACCTTGAGCCAAACAGCGTGTTGAAAGTGTTCCAGAAGGGTTATCTGCTCAACGGCCGCTTGCTGCGCCCGGCGATGGTAGTGGTGAGCAAGGCTCCTGCACCCGTTTCGCCTTCTATTGATGAGCAGGCTTGAAATCTGCCGCAAGGCCCCCATTTATAAGTCAAGCGTTTAAGTGCTACCGCAGTTAGCCACCACTGCTGCGGCAACCAAATTCAAGTTTCGGGAGAGTAAATCATGGGCAAAATCATCGGTATCGACCTGGGGACCACCAACTCCTGCGTCTCCGTCATGGAAAACGGCAAAGCCAAAGTTATCGAAAACGCCGAAGGTGCGCGTACTACGCCGTCGATCATTGCTTACGCCAACGATGGCGAGATCCTCGTTGGTCAGTCGGCCAAGCGTCAGGCTGTCACCAACCCGCACAACACCCTGTACGCGGTAAAGCGTCTGATCGGTCGTAAGTTCGACGAAGAAGTCGTACAAAAAGACATCAAGATGGTGCCGTACAAAATCGCCAAGGCTGACAATGGTGACGCCTGGGTTGAAGTAAACGGCAACAAAATGTCTGCACCGCAGATCTCGGCTGAAGTCTTGAAAAAGATGAAGAAGACAGCCGAAGACTATCTGGGCGAAGCCGTCACCGAGGCGGTGATCACCGTTCCGGCCTATTTTAACGACAGTCAGCGCCAGGCGACCAAAGACGCCGGCCGCATCGCGGGCCTGGACGTAAAACGTATCATCAACGAACCTACCGCGGCTGCTCTGGCCTACGGCATGGACAAGGCCAAGGGCGATCACACCGTGATCGTTTATGACCTGGGTGGCGGTACCTTCGACGTTTCCGTGATCGAGATCGCTGAAGTGGACGGCGAGCACCAGTTCGAAGTGTTGGCCACCAACGGTGACACCTTCCTGGGTGGCGAGGACTTTGACATTCGTCTGATCGACTACCTCGTTGACGAATTCAAGAAAGAAAGCGGCATGAACCTCAAGGGCGACCCGCTGGCGATGCAGCGCCTGAAAGAAGCTGCCGAGAAAGCCAAGATCGAACTGTCTTCCGCTCAGTCGACCGACGTGAACCTGCCGTACATCACTGCAGACGCCACGGGTCCTAAGCACTTGAACGTGAAAATTTCCCGCGCCAAGCTGGAAGCGCTCGTTGAAGACTTGGTGCAGCGCACCATCGAGCCTTGCCGTATCGCACTGAAAGACGCCGGTATCGACGTTGGCTCCATCAATGACGTCATCCTCGTTGGTGGCCAGACTCGTATGCCGCTGGTGCAGCAGAAAGTCACCGAGTTCTTCGGTAAAGAAGCGCGTAAGGATGTGAACCCGGACGAAGCAGTCGCCATGGGTGCTGCCATCCAGGGCGCGGTATTGGCCGGTGACGTGAAAGACGTGCTGCTGCTGGACGTCAGCCCGCTGACCCTGGGTATCGAAACCATGGGCGGCGTGATGACTGCGCTGATCGAGAAAAACACCACGATTCCTACCAAGAAATCCCAGGTGTTCTCGACGGCTGATGACAACCAGGGCGCTGTGACCATCCACGTGCTGCAAGGTGAGCGTAAGCAGGCTGCGCAGAACAAGTCCCTGGGCAAGTTCGACTTGGCCGAGATTCCACCGGCTCCACGTGGCGTGCCGCAAATCGAAGTGACCTTCGACATCGATGCCAACGGCATCCTGCACGTCGGCGCGAAAGACAAGGCGACCGGCAAAGAGCAGAAGATCACCATCAAGGCCAACTCCGGTCTGTCTGATGAAGAAATTCAACAGATGATTCGTGATGCTGAAGCCAACGCCGAAGCGGATGCCAAGTTCGCAGAGCTGGCCGGTGCGCGTAACCAGGGTGATGCGCTTGTTCACTCGACGCGCAAAATGGTTGCGGATGCTGGCGACAAAGTGACCGCTGAAGAGAAGACCGCGATTGAAGCTGCCGTGGTTGCCCTGGAAGCTGCCATCAAGGGCGACGACAAGGCCGCGATCGAGGCCAAGGTCGAGGAGCTGTCGAAAGTCTCCGCGCCGGTTGCCCAAAAGATGTACGCCGAGCAAGGCCAGCCGGCTGAAGGTGCTGCGCAGCAAGCAGAGTCTGAAGCCAAGCATGATGACGTTGTCGATGCTGAGTTTGAAGAAGTCAAAGACCACAAGTAAGTTGGTCGCCCGGTTGACCGCTGTCCAGCGGTGACTGGTAGGATGTCGCCGCGCGGGAGCTTGCTCCCGCGTTGGTGTGTCTGGGGTATGCGAATTTTTACAGCATGCGACAACGTTCGGATGCTGGCGGTGTGATCGGGAATGCTCCTGCTTTCCGAGCAATAAATACCGCTTTTTTGGCCGGGTCCCTGGCTAAAAGCAGTAATGTCCAGGATCGTTGAATTGACGTGAGTTGGGTCCGGGCCTGTATTGGGGCTCAACGAGTTTGGCGAGGCTCAGGAGGGTCTGGCTGAACGTCCTTAAGAGTGCAAAGACTTATGGCAAAGCGTGACTATTACGAAGTATTGGGTGTGGAGCGTGGCTCCAGCGAGGCGGACCTGAAAAAGGCTTACCGTCGCCTGGCGATGAAGCATCACCCAGACCGTAATCCGGATAGCAAAGAATCCGAAGAAATGTTCAAGGAGGCCAACGAGGCCTACGAATGCCTGTCTGATCCCAACAAACGTGCGGCCTACGACCAGTATGGCCATGCTGGTGTCGATCCAAGCATGGGCGGCGGCGGTGCCGGTTTTGGTGGTCAGAATTTCTCCGATATTTTTGGCGATGTATTCAGCGACTTCTTCGGTGGTGGTCGGGGTGGCCAGCGTGGTGGCGCCCAGCGTGGCAGCGACTTGCGCTACACCCTTGAGCTGAACCTGGAAGAAGCCGTGCGCGGTACCAGCGTCAATATCCGTGTGCCGACGCTGGTGAACTGCAAGCCGTGCGACGGTTCGGGTGCCAAAAAAGGCTCCGCGCCGATTACGTGTCCGACCTGTGGCGGTATTGGCCAGGTGCGGATGCAGCAGGGCTTCTTCTCGGTGCAGCAGACCTGCCCGCGCTGCCATGGCCAGGGCAAGATCATTTCCGATCCGTGCGACTCCTGCCACGGCGAAGGTCGTGTCGAAGAGTACAAGACGTTGTCGGTGAAAGTGCCGGCCGGCGTGGATACCGGGGATCGTATTCGTCTGTCGGGTGAAGGCGAGGCGGGTGCTCAGGGTGGCCCAACGGGCGACCTGTACGTGGTGATCAATGTGCGCGAGCATTCGATCTTCCAGCGCGACGGCAAGCACCTGTTCTGTGAAGTGCCAATCAGCTTTGTCGATGCGGCCTTGGGTGGCGAGCTGGAGATCCCGACTCTTGATGGTCGCGTGAAGCTCAAGATCCCTGAGGGGACGCAGACCGGCAAGCAGTTCCGTATTCGCGGCAAGGGCGTTGCCCCGGTGCGTGGCGGCGGTGCTGGCGACCTGATGTGTCGGGTGGCGGTGGAGACACCGGTCAATCTGAATCGCCGTCAACGCGAGCTGCTTGAGGAGTTTCGCAGTTCGCTGGAAGGCGACGACACCCATTCGCCGAAAACCACTGGCTTCTTCGAAGGCGTGAAGCGCTTCTTCGGCGACCTGTAAGGAAGTGAGTATGCGACGTATAGCCGTAATGGGTGCCGCCGGGCGCATGGGCAAAACATTGGTCGAGGCGGTGCAGCAGCGCTCGCCGGCCTCGGGGCTGACAGCGGCCATTGTTCGCCCTGGCAGCACGTTGATCGGTGCGGACGCCGGTGAGTTGGCCTCGTTGGGTCGTATCGGGGTGTCGATGTCCGGCAGTCTTGAGCAGGTGGTTGAGGAGTTCGACGTACTGATCGATTTCACCTTGCCCGACGTCATGCTCAAAAATCTTGCATTCTGCCGCAAGGCAGGCAAGGCCATGGTCATTGGTACCACCGGCTTGACGGCTGAGCAAAAGCAATTGCTGGTGGAGGCGGGCAAGGATATCCCTGTCGTCTTCGCCGCCAACTTCAGTATCGGCGTGAACCTGTCGCTCAAGTTGCTGGATATGGCGGCTCGTGTGCTTGGGGATGAAGCGGATATCGAGATCATCGAAACTCATCACCGTCACAAGATCGATGCCCCGTCCGGGACTGCGCTGCGTATGGGAGAAGCGATTGCCGATGCGCTGGGTCGCGACCTGTCGAAGGTGGCGGTGTACGGTCGTGAAGGTCATACCGGCGCACGTGCGCGTGACACCATTGGTTTTGCAACCGTTCGCGGTGGTGATGTGGTGGGTGACCATACCGTGCTGTTCGCCACAGAAGGCGAGCGGCTGGAAATCACTCATAAGGCCTCCAGTCGCATGACATTTGCCAAGGGCGCGGTGCGTGCGGCGCTCTGGTTGGAAGGTCGCGAACCTGGCCTGTACGACATGCGCGATGTGCTGGATTTGCACTAATCAGTAGCTAAAACAGGGCCTCGGGATTATCCTGAGGCCCCGTTTTTACCCGCTAAGCGACGCCCTGTCGCATTCTCCTGCCTTTTAGGCTCTTTAGCGGTGGACCAAAAAACCCTTTTTCTGTAAGCTACAGCTTTAGTGTGTCCACTAAAAGCGCGCAGAATAATTCAGTGAAGAAGCGGGGTGACGTGTCCATACGTCACTCCGCTTTTTTACAACCTGCGATCGCCCTTTCAGGCTTTATTTACGGGAGGTCTTCTTGACTAAGCCAGCCATACTCGCCCTTGCTGATGGCAGCATTTTTCGCGGCGAAGCCATTGGAGCCGACGGTCAGACCGTTGGAGAGGTGGTGTTTAACACCGCCATGACCGGCTATCAGGAAATCCTTACCGATCCTTCCTACGCCCAACAGATTGTTACCCTGACCTATCCGCACATCGGCAACACCGGTACTACGCCGGAAGACGTCGAGTCTGATCGTGTCTGGTCGGCCGGCCTGGTGATCCGTGACTTGCCGCTGGTTGCAAGCAACTGGCGTAACACGATGTCGCTGTCGGACTACCTGAAAGCCAACAACGTTGTGGCGATTGCCGGTATCGATACGCGCCGCCTCACGCGCATCCTGCGTGAAAAAGGCTCGCAGAACGGCTGCATCATGGTCGGCGACGATATTTCCGAAGAGGCGGCGATTGCCGCGGCGCAAGGCTTCCCTGGCCTGAAAGGCATGGACCTGGCGAAAGTCGTCAGCACTAAGGAACAGTACGAGTGGCGCTCCACCGTCTGGGATCTGAAGACTGACAGCCACGCGACCATCGAGTCCGCGGACCTGCCTTACCACGTTGTCGCTTATGACTACGGTGTGAAGTACAACATCCTGCGCATGCTGGTCGAGCGTGGCTGTCGCGTTACCGTGGTGCCGGCGCAAACGCCTGCCAGCGACGTACTGGCCCTGCAGCCGGACGGTGTGTTCCTGTCCAACGGGCCGGGTGACCCGGAACCTTGCGACTATGCCATCCAGGCAATCAAGGAAGTGCTGGAGACCGAGATTCCGGTATTCGGTATCTGCCTCGGCCACCAGTTGCTGGCCCTGGCCTCCGGCGCCAAAACCCTGAAAATGGGTCACGGCCATCATGGTGCCAACCATCCCGTGCAAGACCTGGACACCGGCGTTGTAATGATCACCAGCCAGAACCACGGTTTTGCGGTGGATGAGGCGACTTTGCCGGGCAACGTCCGCGCCATTCACAAGTCGCTGTTCGACGGCTCCCTGCAAGGCATCGAGCGCACCGACAAGAGCGCGTTCAGCTTCCAGGGCCACCCTGAAGCCAGCCCGGGCCCGAACGACGTCGCGCCGCTGTTCGACCGTTTCATCAATGAGATGGCCAAGCGACGCTGAGTGAGCGGCCTGCGGGCGGCCCCGAACCTCGGTGGCCCCCGCTGGCTCTTCAAAGATTGTTCAAGACGGCTTGCCGACTGACCTGCGGATTTGAGTGACAAACCCATGCCAAAACGTACAGACATAAAAAGCATCCTGATTCTCGGCGCTGGCCCGATTGTGATCGGCCAGGCCTGCGAATTCGACTACTCCGGCGCCCAGGCCTGTAAAGCCCTGCGCGAAGAGGGCTACCGCGTCATCCTGGTGAACTCCAACCCGGCCACCATCATGACCGACCCGGACATGGCCGACGCCACCTACATCGAACCGATCAAATGGCAGACCGTTGCCAAGATCATCGAAAAAGAGCGCCCGGACGCGTTGTTGCCAACCATGGGTGGCCAGACTGCCCTGAACTGCGCCCTGGACCTGGAGCGCGAAGGCGTCCTGGAGAAGTTTGGCGTAGAGATGATCGGCGCCAACGCCGATACCATCGACAAAGCTGAAGACCGTTCGCGTTTCGACAAAGCCATGAAGTCCATCGGCCTTGACTGCCCGCGTTCCGGCATCGCCCACAGCATGGAAGAGGCCAACGCGGTTCTCGAAAAACTGGGCTTCCCGTGCATTATCCGTCCGTCCTTCACCATGGGCGGCACCGGCGGTGGCATTGCTTACAACCGTGAAGAGTTCGAAGAAATCTGCGCCCGTGGTCTGGATCTGTCGCCGACCAAAGAGCTGCTGATCGACGAGTCCCTGATCGGCTGGAAAGAGTATGAGATGGAGGTTGTCCGCGACAAAAAGGACAACTGCATCATCGTCTGCTCCATCGAAAACTTCGACCCGATGGGTGTGCACACCGGCGATTCGATCACCGTTGCTCCGGCGCAGACCCTGACGGACAAGGAATACCAGATCATGCGTAACGCCTCGCTGGCGGTATTGCGTGAGATCGGCGTTGAAACCGGTGGTTCCAACGTTCAGTTTGGCATCTGCCCGGATACCGGCCGCATGGTCGTGATCGAGATGAACCCGCGTGTATCGCGTTCTTCGGCGCTTGCCTCGAAAGCTACTGGCTTCCCGATTGCGCGTATCGCTGCCAAGCTGGCTATCGGCTATACCCTGGACGAGCTGCAAAACGAAATCACGGGCGGCGCTACGCCGGCCTCTTTCGAGCCGTCCATCGACTACGTTGTGACCAAGCTGCCGCGCTTTGCCTTCGAGAAATTCGCCAAGGCTGACGCGCGCCTGACCACCCAGATGAAGTCTGTGGGTGAAGTCATGGCCATCGGCCGCACTTTCCAGGAATCCCTGCAGAAAGCCCTGCGTGGCCTGGAAGTGGGCGTTTGCGGTCTGGACGAGAAGCTTGACCTGAGCAACCCGGAGAGCATGAGCGTGCTCAAGCGCGAGCTGACCGTGCCGGGTGCCGAGCGTATCTGGTACGTGGCTGACGCCTTCCGTGCGGGCATGACCGTCGAAGATATCTTTGGCATGAACATGATTGACCCTTGGTTCCTGGTGCAGATCGAAGATCTGATCAAGGAAGAAGAGAAGGTCAAGACCCTAGGTCTGTCGTCTATCGACCGCGACCTGATGTTCCGCCTCAAGCGCAAAGGCTTCTCCGACCAGCGCCTGGCCAAATTGCTGGGTGTGACCGAGAAAAACCTGCGCACGCATCGCCATAAGCTGGATATCTTTCCGGTCTACAAGCGCGTTGACACCTGCGCCGCCGAATTTGCCACCGACACTGCGTACCTTTACTCCACCTACGAGGAAGAGTGCGAAGCCGCACCGTCGGGCCGCGACAAGATCATTATCCTGGGCGGCGGTCCGAACCGTATCGGCCAGGGCATCGAGTTCGACTATTGCTGCGTACACGCGGCGCTTGCGCTGCGCGAAGACGGGTACGAGACCATCATGGTCAACTGCAACCCGGAAACTGTTTCAACTGACTACGACACGTCCGACCGTTTGTATTTCGAGCCGGTCACGCTGGAAGACGTGCTGGAAATCTGTCGCGTCGAGAAGCCTAAAGGCGTGATCGTCCAGTATGGCGGCCAGACACCGCTGAAACTGGCGCGTGCCCTTGAGGCCGCCGGCGTGCCGATCATCGGTACCAGCCCGGATGCAATCGACCGTGCCGAAGACCGTGAGCGCTTCCAGCAGATGGTTGAGCGCCTGAACCTGCGTCAGCCGCCGAACGCCACCGTGCGCAGCGAAGACGAAGCCATCCGTGCAGCCAGCAAGATCGGCTACCCGTTGGTGGTGCGCCCGTCCTACGTACTGGGCGGTCGTGCGATGGAAATCGTCTACGAGGAAGAAGAGCTCAAGCGTTACCTGCGTGATGCGGTGAAAGTATCCAACGACAGCCCGGTGCTGCTGGATCACTTCCTCAACTGTGCTATCGAAATGGACGTAGATGCGGTCTGCGACGGTACCGACGTGGTGATCGGCGCGATCATGCAGCACATCGAGCAGGCCGGTGTTCACTCCGGTGACTCCGCGTGCTCGCTGCCACCTTACTCGCTGCCGCTGCATATCCAGGACGAGATGCGTGAACAGGTCAAGAAGATGGCGCTGGAGTTGGGCGTGGTCGGCCTGATGAACGTACAGTTGGCGCTGCAAGGCGAAGACATCTACGTCATCGAAGTCAACCCGCGCGCTTCGCGTACCGTGCCGTTCGTTTCCAAGTGCATCGGTGTGTCCCTGGCCATGATCGCTGCCCGCGTGATGGCTGGTAAGACCTTGAAGGAAATCGGCTTCACCAAGGAAATCATCCCGAACTTCTACAGCGTGAAAGAGGCGGTGTTCCCATTCGCCAAATTCCCTGGCGTGGACCCGATCCTGGGCCCAGAGATGAAGTCCACCGGTGAAGTGATGGGCGTGGGCGATACCTTTGGCGAGGCGTTCGCCAAGGCTCAGATGGGCGCAAGCGAAGTGCTGCCGACCGGCGGTACCGCGTTCATCAGCGTGCGTGATGACGACAAGCCACTGGTTGCAGGTGTGGCGCGTGATCTGATCAACTTGGGCTTCGAAGTCGTCGCCACTGCCGGGACCGCCAAGCTGATCGAAGCTGCCGGTCTGAAAGTGCGTCGCGTGAACAAGGTAACGGAAGGCCGTCCGCATGTGGTCGACATGATCAAGAATGACGAAGTCACCCTGATCATCAACACCACCGAAGGTCGCCAGTCGATCGCGGACTCCTACTCCATTCGTCGTAACGCCCTGCAGCACAAGATTTACTGCACCACCACCATTGCTGCTGGCGAAGCTATCTGCGAAGCGCTCAAGTTCGGTCCGGAAAAGACCGTGCGTCGCTTGCAGGATCTACACGCAGGATTGAAGGCATGACCAAATACCCAATGACAGTCCAGGGCTTCAAGGCGCTGGAAGAGGAGCACGCCCATCTGGCCAAGGTCGTACGTCCAAAGCTGAGCCAGGACATCGGTACGGCCCGCGAGCTGGGTGACTTAAAGGAAAACGCCGAATACCACGCTGCTCGCGAGCAGCAAGGTATGGTCGAGGCGCGGATCCGTGACATCGAAGGCCGCCTGCAAAATTCGGTGGTGATTGATGTGACGACCATTCCTCGCACCGGCAAGGTGATTTTCGGTACTACCGTGGAAATCGCCAACGTTGAGACTGACGAAAGCGTTGTCTACCACATCGTTGGAGAGGATGAAGCTGACTTCAAGCTCGGCAAGATCTCTGTGGGTTCACCGCTGGCCCGCGCCTTGATTGCCAAGGAAGAGGGTGATGTGGTGGCCGTCAAGACGCCTGGCGGCGTGATCGAGTACGAGATCGTTGAAGTTCGTCACATCTGAAAGGCGGCGCCCGCTTCGTGCGGGCGCCATGCTTTGGCAGCTTGTCCAGATGTTGTGGGTGGGCGGCCTTTGGCTGCTGCACATCGGTGTATTGCCGGCGCTGGGTCTGATAGGCCTGGCTCCGCTGCTCATCGATGAAATCGATGGATTGCTGAGCGGGTTGCTGGTGGGTTTTTCGGCGGCGTGCGTGACGATCCAGGCATTGGTGCTGGTCAAGGCTGAAGGCTTGGGGAGTTTGTGGCGGGATATTCGCGGCCAACTGCTGTTGATGGCGCTGTATGCATGCGCATTGTTTTGCGTATTGCATGTGTGGGTGCCGGAAGCGTTGCGCTGGCAGTTATTCAGCTATCTTGTGCTAGGGTTCTCTGGCTTGGTGCTGATTATGCAGCCTGCACCGGGGTGGAGTGGCGGGGCGCGCGAAGCACGCCCTTGACCCTTTTCATCACTTGAAGCGATGGACGTTCGACAATTGCTTATTGGCGCTGAAATTCTTGCGATACAGCAGCGCCATCTTGCCGATGACTTGAACCAAGTCTGCCTTGCCCACCTTGCACAGTTCTGCAACGGCGGCCAGGCGCGCTTCGCGATCAAGGATATTGACCTTGATCTTGATCAGTTCATGATCATTGAGTGCGCGTTCAAATTCGGCTAACACACCTTCAGTCAAACCGTTGTCTGCCACAATCAGAACTGGTTTCAGATGGTGGCCAATGGATTTGTACTGTTTCTTCTGCTCTTGAGTGAGCGGCATAATCTGACCCCTGCGTCTGATCTTGTAAAAAGCGGCGGCCAGTTTACCCGAGCGAGTCCGGGACCGCCCAGTTAATCACGACCCGTTTTATTTTCGAGGTGGCCCGTGGCCCGTTCCAAAACCAGCCTTAAGTGGCTACAAGAGCATTTCAACGATCCTTACGTCAAAAAGGCGCAAAAGGATGGTTACCGTTCCCGGGCCAGCTACAAGCTGCTGGAGCTGCAGGACAAGGACAAATTGTTTCGCCCCGGCATGAGCGTGATAGACCTGGGCGCTGCGCCGGGTGGCTGGTCCCAGGTGGCCAGTCGTCTGATTGGTGGGCAAGGTCGGTTGATCGCTTCCGATATCCTGGAGATGGACAGCATCCCCGATGTGACCTTCGTGCACGGCGATTTTACCCAGGATGCCGTTCTGGCCGAGATCCTGGAGGCTGTGGGAAATTCACAGGTTGACCTTGTGATTTCCGACATGGCCCCCAATATGAGTGGATTACCGGCTGTTGATATGCCGCGAGCCATGTTCCTTTGCGAGCTGGCGCTGGACCTGGCCGGGCGGGTATTGCGTCCGGGTGGGGATTTCCTGGTCAAGGTCTTCCAAGGGGAAGGCTTCGACGAATATCACAAGAACATCCGCAAGCTGTTCGACAAGGTTCAGATGCGTAAACCGGACTCTTCCCGAGACCGCTCGCGCGAGCAATACCTGTTGGCGCGGGGGTACCGCGGCATCGAAGGTGCCGCCAGTGATGAGCGTCTTTGAAGGTTTGAAGGGAGTCGATAGGTTTTTTTATATCGCTTTCGTCACGAAGCTTTACGAATATTGTGTAGTCAAAGTTTCACAAAGGGTTACAGACGGCGCCTGCCAGAGTTGTAGGTAATGTAGTAAGTTAGGCCGGTGAATATCATGCGAAGCACGCGCCAGTAGCGGAGCTTGCTTCAGAGGGTAGTTAATTGAACGATATGGCAAAGAATCTGATCCTGTGGTTGATCATCGCGGCTGTCCTTGTGACGGTGATGAACAACTTCTCCAGCCCTAACGAGCCACAGACCCTCAACTATTCCGACTTCATCCAGCAAGTCAAGGATGGCAAGGTAGAGCGCGTGACGGTCGATGGCGCGGTTATCACCGGCAAGCGCAACGATGGCGATGGCTTCAAGACCATTCGCCCGAATATCCCGGACAATGGCTTGATCGGCGACCTGGTGGATAACCACGTGGTTGTCGAGGGCAAGCAGCCTGAGCAGCAGAGCATCTGGACTCAACTGCTTGTAGCCAGCTTTCCTATCCTGGTGATTATTGCTGTGTTCATGTTCTTCATGCGCCAGATGCAAGGCGGTGCTGGAGGCAAGGGCGGGCCGATGAGCTTTGGCAAGAGTAAGGCGCGCCTGCTCTCCGAAGATCAGGTAAAGACTACCCTGGCGGACGTTGCCGGTTGCGACGAAGCCAAGGAGGAAGTCGGCGAACTGGTGGAGTTCCTGCGCGATCCAGGCAAGTTCCAGCGTCTGGGCGGTCGTATTCCCCGTGGCGTACTGATGGTTGGACCTCCGGGTACCGGTAAAACCTTGCTGGCCAAGGCGATTGCCGGCGAGGCCAAGGTGCCGTTCTTCACTATTTCCGGTTCTGACTTCGTAGAAATGTTTGTCGGTGTGGGCGCCAGCCGTGTTCGCGATATGTTCGAGCAGGCCAAGAAGCATGCTCCCTGCATCATTTTTATCGACGAAATCGATGCCGTAGGTCGCCATCGTGGCGCCGGCATGGGTGGCGGTCATGATGAGCGTGAGCAGACTCTCAACCAGTTGCTGGTCGAGATGGATGGCTTCGAAATGAATGACGGCATCATCGTTATTGCCGCAACCAACCGACCAGACGTACTGGACCCGGCGTTGCTGCGTCCAGGCCGTTTCGACCGGCAGGTCGTGGTGGGCTTGCCAGATATTCGTGGGCGTGAGCAGATTTTGAAAGTGCACATGCGCAAAGTGCCAATGGGTGATGACGTAGCCCCGGCGGTGATTGCGCGGGGTACGCCAGGCTTCTCTGGTGCTGACCTGGCCAACCTGGTGAACGAAGCGTCGCTGTTTGCTGCCCGTACCGGCAAGCGCATCGTTGAGATGAAGGAGTTCGAGCTGGCTAAAGACAAGATCATGATGGGCGCTGAGCGTAAATCCATGGTCATGTCTGAAAAAGAGAAGCAGAACACTGCTTATCATGAGGCGGGTCATGCCATTGTCGGTCGCGTAGTGCCTGAGCACGATCCGGTCTACAAAGTGTCGATCATTCCTCGTGGTCGGGCGCTGGGTGTCACCATGTTTCTGCCGGAAGAAGATCGTTACAGCCTCTCCAAGCGTGCGCTGATCAGCCAAATCTGTTCTTTGTATGGCGGTCGTATCGCTGAAGAGATGACCTTGGGTTTCGACGGCGTAACCACCGGCGCTTCCAACGACATCATGCGGGCCAGTCAGATTGCACGAAATATGGTGACGAAATGGGGCTTGTCGGAAAAGCTGGGCCCTCTGATGTATGCCGAGGAAGAAGGTGAAGTGTTCTTGGGGCGTGGCGGTGGCGGTCAGAGTGCCAGCTTCTCCGGTGAAACAGCCAAGCTGATCGACTCCGAAGTGCGCAGCATCATTGACCAGTGCTATGGCACGGCCAAGCAGATCCTGACCGATAACCGCGACAAGCTGGACGCAATGGCTGATGCGCTGATGAAGTACGAAACCATAGATGCCGATCAGATCGATGACATCATGGCGGGTCGCGAGCCTCGTGAGCCTCGCGATTGGGAAGGCGGTTCGGGCACTTCTGGCACCCCGCCAGTCGTTCAGAATGAGCGGCCTGAAACCCCTATCGGCGGCCCAGCGGCTGATCACTAAGGTTTGAAATGACTTCTGTGTTGTCCTCCACCCGGTTGCCTTGCGGCAACCGGGTTCTTGATTTGGCCCATACGCATGTCATGGGCATTCTCAATGTAACCCCCGATTCCTTTTCCGATGGTGGCCGCTTCAGCCAGTTGGATGCCGCGTTACGCCATGCCGAGGCGATGATGAACGCTGGCGCGACCTTGATTGATGTCGGTGGTGAGTCCACCCGGCCGGGCGCTCGCGTAGTTTCTCCTGTGGAGGAGCTTGAGCGAGTGGCTCCAATAGTAGAGCTTATCGCCCGTGAGCTGGATGTGATCATCTCGGTTGATACATCGACGCCTGCCGTGATGCACGAAACGGCGCGTCTGGGGGCGGGGCTGATCAATGATGTGCGTTCCCTTCGGCGTGACGGCGCCTTGGATGCGGCTGCGGCTACCGGCTTGCCCGTGTGCCTTATGCATATGCTGGGAGAGCCCGGCAATATGCAGGACAGTCCGCACTATGATGATCTCGTTGGTGAAGTAAGTGGGTTTCTTGCTGAAAGGATGACTCAATGTGCCAGCGTAGGAATTGCGCCGGAGAAAATCATCCTTGATCCCGGATTTGGTTTCGCCAAGACCCTGCAACATAACTTAAGCCTGTTCAAGCATATGGAATCCCTGCATGCCCTTGGTCGGCCTTTGTTGGTCGGTGTTTCGCGCAAGAGCATGATAGGGCTCGCGTTGAATCGCCCGGTGGGTGAGCGGCTGTACGGTGGTCTTGCACTGGCAGCGCTTGCGATGACCAAGGGCGCGCGTATTTTGCGTGTACATGACGTCGCCGAAACCGTGGATGTGGTGCGCATGCTTGCCGCAGTAGAATCAGCCGAATAAGAATGATGGAGCACTTATGACTAAAAAATACTTTGGCACCGACGGTATCCGTGGTCGGGTCGGCGAATTTCCGATTACTCCTGATTTTATGCTCAAGCTGGGTTGGGCGGCAGGCATGGCGTTCCGCAGCATGGGCGCTTGCCGCATCCTGGTGGGCAAGGACACCCGAATTTCGGGATACATGTTTGAGTCCGCGCTGGAGGCTGGTCTGTCTGCCGCAGGTGCTGATGTGATGTTGCTGGGGCCAATGCCGACACCGGCGATCGCTTACCTGACGCGTACCTTTCACGCTGAAGCCGGTATCGTGATCAGCGCCTCGCACAACCCTCATGATGACAATGGCATCAAGTTCTTCTCGGGGCAGGGCACCAAGCTGCCGGACGAAATCGAGCTGATGATCGAAGAGCTGCTGGATGCGCCGATGACGGTGGTTGAGTCCAGTAAATTGGGCAAGGTGTCGCGTATTAATGACGCGTCCGGCCGCTATATCGAATTCTGCAAGAGCAGTGTGCCAACCAGCACCAACTTCGCAGGCCTGAAAGTCGTGGTGGACTGTGCTCATGGCGCCACCTACAAAGTGGCGCCAAGCGTATTCAGAGAATTGGGTGCGGATGTGACGGTGCTGTCGGCCCAGCCAAACGGGTTGAACATCAACGAAAACTGCGGTTCCACCCATATGGAGCAGTTGCAGGCAGCCGTGCTTGCTGAGCATGCCGATCTGGGTATCGCCTTCGATGGTGACGGTGATCGTGTCTTGATGGTCGATCATACGGGTGCAGTGGTCGATGGGGACGACCTGTTGTTTATCATTGCTCGCGATTTGCATGAGCGTAACAAGCTGCAAGGTGGTGTCGTCGGGACGCTGATGAGCAATCTCGGTCTCGAGTTGGCGCTGGCAGACCTGGGTATTCCCTTTGTGCGCGCCAATGTCGGTGACCGTTATGTCATTGCCGAACTGTTGGAGCGTAACTGGCAAGTAGGTGGTGAGAACTCCGGGCATGTCGTGTGCTTCCAGCACACCACCACGGGCGATGCGATTATTGCGGCATTGCAGGTGTTGCTGGCCTTGCGTCGTCGAGACGAGAGCCTGGCCCAGGCGCGTCAGGCGCTGCGTAAATGCCCTCAAGTCTTGCTTAATGTGCGTTTTGCGGGCGGTGAAAACCCGATTGAGCACCCAGCTGTCAAAGAAGCGTGCGAGCGTGTGACCCTGGCAATGGCGGGGCGTGGCCGGGTGCTGTTGCGCAAGTCCGGCACAGAGCCTTTGGTGCGCGTTATGGTCGAGGGTGACGATGAAATACAGGTTCGTGGCCATGCCGAAGACTTGGCAAAACTAGTAACTGAAGTTTGCGTCTGAATTCGGCTTGCCAGTGATGATGTGGTTGGGTAACATCTGCGCCCACTTTGACCGACGAGGTACAGCATGCGTCGCACTATGGTAGCTGGTAACTGGAAGATGCACGGTACCCGCGCCAGTGTCGCTGAGCTGATCAACGGCCTTCGTCACTTGGCCTTGCCTAGCGGTGTTGATATCGCGGTTTTCCCGCCTTGCTTGCATATCACCCAAGTGGTTGATGGCTTGAAAGGTAAGTCGATCCAGGTCGGCGCGCAGAATTCTGCGGTGGAAGCCATGCAAGGTGCCTTGACCGGTGAGATTGCACCGAGTCAGCTGGTTGATGCGGGTTGTTCCTATGTGCTTGTCGGGCACTCCGAGCGCCGTCAGATGATGGGCGAGGGTGATGGGACACTCAATCGCAAGTTCGCAGCGGCACAGGCTTGTGGCTTGATTCCGGTGTTGTGCATAGGGGAAACCCTTGAGCAGCGCGAATCGGGCAAAACTCTTGAGGTTGTCTCGCGTCAGCTTGGCAGCATTATCGAGGAGCTGGGTGTTGGTGCGTTTGCAAAGGCAGTAATTGCTTACGAGCCGGTCTGGGCCATTGGTACCGGGCTGACTGCTACACCACAACAAGCGCAGGATGTGCATGCAGCCATTCGCGCTCAGTTGGCGGCAGAGAATTCTGAAGTCGCACAAGGTGTGCGTCTTCTATACGGCGGCAGCGTGAAGGCGGCCAATGCGGTCGAACTGTTCGGCATGCCGGATATCGATGGGGGGCTCATTGGTGGAGCCTCCCTGAATGCAGATGAGTTCGGTGCGATCTGTCGCGCCGCGGGAAACTGAAAAAATGCTGGAAACAGTCGTAGTCGTTTTTCATCTGTTGGCTGCCCTGGGCGTAGTTGCCCTGGTTTTGTTGCAACAGGGTAAAGGTGCGGATGCTGGTGCGTCTTTCGGTGCAGGTGCTTCAAATACTGTGTTCGGAAGCCAAGGTTCCTCTACCTTTCTTAGTAAGTTTACTGCTATACTTGCCGCCGGTTTCTTCATAACCAGCTTAGGGTTAGGTTACTTTGCTAAAGAGAAAGCTCATGTGCTGACTCAGGCAGGTTTGCCAAACCCGGCAGTGTTGGAAGTACCAAAAGCAAAACCGGCTTCTGATGATGTCCCGGTGCTTCAAGAGCAAAAGTCGGCTACTCCAGCGACTGACGTGCCTCCAGCTCAAGAGCAGAAGTAAGAAGGGTTGTAAACGCTGTATTGCCGAGGTGGTGGAATTGGTAGACACGCAACCTTGAGGTGGTTGTGCCCATAGGGTGTAGGGGTTCGAGTCCCCTTCTCGGTACCAATTATCAGGAGAGCCCGCTGTTGCGGGCTTTCTTGTAGGTGGAAGGTTACATTGACCCTGTAAGGGATCGGTCGTATACTTCCGCCCCAGCTTTGTCGCGGGGTGGAGCAGTCTGGTAGCTCGTCGGGCTCATAACCCGAAGGTCGTCGGTTCAAATCCGGCCCCCGCAACCAGTTTTAGCGGAGCCCCTTTTAAGGGGCTTTTTGTTAGCTGGACACTTTCAACGCCGCTATTCGACGGCGTTTCAAGGATGGGCGTTTCGCCCATTTTTTTATTTTGCACAGCATGCACATACATGCACGAGGGGGTTCAGGTGTCGAGCAAGCTAGAAGAGTTGCAGGCCTTGTTGGCCCCGGTGGTCGTGGCCCTAGGCTATGAATGCTGGGGTATTGAGTTTTCGGCTCAAGGTCGCCACTCAATGTTGCGCGTTTATATCGATAAAGAGGGCGGCGTGCTGGTGGACGATTGTGCCATTGTCAGCCGTCAGATCAGCGGTGTCCTGGATGTTGAAGATCCGATCGCCGTTGAGTACACCCTCGAAGTTTCCTCGCCAGGCATGGAACGCCCACTGTTCACTATTGATCAGTTTGCAAAATTTGCCGGTGAACAAGTGAAGATCAAGCTGCGATCTCCCTTTGAGGGGCGACGCAACTTTCAGGGCCTTCTGCGTGGTGTAGAAGAGCAGGATGTCGTGGTGCAGGTAGAAGACCATGAGTTCCTGTTGCCGATCGATATGATCGACAAGGCCAACATTATTCCCAGTTTTGACTGAGACGCGGATCCCGCGGATCCAATGGCTTGCGAAAGGCGAGGCGTACGATGAGCAAAGAAGTACTGCTGGTTGTTGAGTCGGTATCCAATGAAAAGGGCGTACCGGCAAGCGTGATTTTTGAAGCGTTGGAGCTGGCCCTGGCCACTGCTACCAAGAAACGTTTTGAAGACGAAGTAGATCTGCGTGTGGAAATCAACCGTCACACGGGTGCCTATGAGACTTTCCGTCGTTGGACGGTGGTTGAAGAGGACGATCTTGATGATCCGGCGATCGAGACCTGGCCGAGCAAGGTTGCGCAAACGCACCCGGGCGCCAAGGTGGGTGACGTCGTCGAAGAAAAGATCGAGTCGATCGAATTCGGCCGTATTGCTGCACAGACTGCCAAGCAGGTGATCGTGCAAAAGGTTCGCGAAGCCGAGCGCGCTCAAGTCGTTGACGCCTATCGCGAACGCCTGGGTGAAATCATCTCCGGCACCGTGAAAAAAGTAACTCGCGACAACGTGATCGTTGACCTGGGCAACAACGCTGAGGCGTTGCTGGCTCGCGAAGACATCATCTCTCGCGAAACTTTCCGAGTTGGCGTGCGTCTGCGTGCGCTGCTCAAGGAAATCCGCACCGAGAACCGTGGCCCTCAGTTGATCCTGTCGCGCACTGCGCCGGAAATGCTGATCGAGCTGTTCCGTATCGAAGTGCCGGAAATCGCCGAAGGCCTGATCGAAGTCATGGCTGCGTCCCGCGACCCGGGTTCGCGCGCCAAGATCGCGGTTCGCTCCAAGGACAAACGCATCGACCCGCAAGGCGCGTGCATTGGTATGCGCGGTTCGCGCGTCCAGGCCGTGTCGGGCGAGTTGGGTGGTGAGCGTGTGGACATCGTCCTGTGGGACGATAACCCGGCGCAGTTCGTGATCAACGCCATGTCGCCAGCTGAAGTGGCGGCAATTATCGTTGACGAAGATGCCCATGCAATGGACATCGCCGTTGGCGCAGACAATCTGGCTCAGGCCATTGGTCGTGGTGGTCAGAACGTGCGTCTGGCCAGCCAACTGACCGGTTGGACCCTGAACGTGATGACCGAATCGGACATCCAGGCTAAGCAGCAAGCTGAAACCGGCGACATCCTGCGCAACTTTATCGAAGAGCTTGAAGTCGATGAAGAACTGGCACAGGTGCTGGTGGACGAAGGCTTTACCAGCCTGGAAGAGATTGCCTACGTACCGGTGGAGGAAATGCTCAACATCGACGGCTTTGACGAGGATATCGTCAACGAGCTTCGCGCTCGGGCCAAGGATCGTTTGTTGACCAAAGCCATCGCTACTGAGGAAAAGCTGGCAGACGCCCATCCGGCCGAAGACCTGCTCTCGCTTGAGGGTATGGACAAGGATTTGGCGATGGAACTGGCGGTGCGCGGCGTAATTACCCGCGAAGACCTGGCCGAGCAGTCTATTGACGATCTGCTCGACATCGACGGCATTGACGATGATCGTGCCGGCAAGTTGATCATGGCCGCCCGAGCCCATTGGTTCGAGTAATTAGGCGCGGCCTGAGGAGAGAAGTGCATGACGCAAGTCACGGTGAAACAACTGGCCGATGAGGTCAAAACACCGGTAGAGCGCCTGTTGCAGCAGATGCGTGAGGCAGGTCTGCCGCACACCGCCGCCGATGAAGGTGTGAGCGATAGTGAGAAGCAGTCTTTGCTGACTCACTTGAAGAGCAGCCACAAGGCGAAAGTGGAAGAACCGCGCAAGATTACATTGCAGCGCAAAACCACCAGCACCCTGCGTGTTGCTGGTAGCAAAAGCATCAGCGTTGAAGTACGCAAGAAGAAAGTCTTCGTACAGCGCAGCCCGGAAGAAATCGAAGCCGAGCGCAAACGCGAACTGGAAGAACGTCGCGCAGTAGAAAATGCTGCTCGTCAGAAGGCTGAAGAAGAAGCCAAGCGTCGCGCCGAAGAAGAAGCGCGTCGCCAGCCTGCTGCTGCGCAACCTGCTTCCACTGAAGCGGTCGCCGCGCCCGGCGCTCCTGCAGAGGCTGTACGCGAGGCCGCTCCGGTTGCCGCTGCGCCGGCACCTGCTGCCGATGCGCGCAAGCGCGACGAACCTCGTCGCCCGGACAAACCACGTGCCGACGATAACAATCGTCGTGGCGGTGGTGGCGATGGCGAGCGCAAAAACGCTCCGCATCGTGCGTCGGTCAAAGAAAAAGCGCCCGCACCACGCGTTGCTCCACGTACTACCGACGAAGAAAGCGATGGCTTCCGTCGTGGTGGTCGCGGCAAGGCCAAACTGAAAAAGCGCAACGCCCACGGTTTCCAGAGCCCAACCGGCCCTGTCGTGCGTGATGTGCAGATCGGCGAGACCATCACGGTTGGCGACCTCGCCAACCAGATGTCGGTCAAGGCTGCTGAAATCATCAAGTTCATGTTCAAACTGGGTACTCCAGCGACCATCAACCAGGTGCTTGATCAGGAAACTGCTCAACTGGTAGCCGAAGAGCTGGGCCACAAAGTGACCCTGGTCAGCGACACGGCCCTGGAAGACTCCCTGGCCGAGTCCCTGAAGTTTGAAGGCGAGACGTTCTCTCGTGCGCCAGTTGTGACCGTAATGGGTCACGTTGACCATGGTAAGACATCGCTGCTCGACTATATCCGTCGTGCCAAGGTAGCTGCGGGCGAAGCCGGCGGCATCACCCAGCACATCGGTGCTTACCACGTTGAAACCGAGCGCGGCATGGTCACCTTCCTCGACACCCCAGGTCACGCCGCGTTTACCGCGATGCGTGCCCGTGGTGCCAAGGCGACTGACATTGTGATCCTGGTAGTTGCAGCGGACGACGGCGTGATGCCGCAGACCATTGAAGCTGTCCAGCATGCCAAGGCCGCAGGTGTTCCATTGGTTGTTGCCGTGAACAAGATCGACAAGCCGGGCGCCGATCTGGATCGCATCCGTAGCGAACTGTCGGTTCACGGTGTGACCTCTGAGGAGTGGGGCGGTGATACGCCGTTCGTTTCGGTCTCGGCCAAAGTCGGTACCGGCGTAGACGAGCTGCTCGAAGCGGTCCTGCTGCAAGCTGAAGTACTCGAACTCAAGGCAACCCCATCGGCCCCAGGCCGCGGTGTTGTGGTTGAATCGCGTCTCGACAAAGGTCGTGGCCCGGTTGCTACCGTACTGGTTCAAGACGGTACCCTGCGCCAAGGCGACATGGTTCTGGTCGGTTCGAACTACGGCCGTGTACGTGCCATGCTCGACGAAAACGGTAAGCCGATCAAAGAGGCCGGTCCTTCCATCCCTGTCGAGATCCTCGGCCTGGACGGTACCCCGGACGCTGGCGACGAGATGAGCGTGGTTGCGGACGAGAAGAAAGCCCGTGAAGTGGCTCTGTTCCGTCAAGGCAAGTTCCGCGAAGTCAAACTGGCTCGTGCTCACGCCGGCAAGCTGGAAAATATCTTCGAGAACATGGGTCAGGCAGAGAAGAAGACGCTCAATATCGTCCTCAAATCTGACGTCCGCGGTTCTCTCGAAGCGTTGAACGGCGCCTTGAATGGCCTGGGTAACGACGAAGTGCAAGTGCGTGTGGTGGGTGGCGGTGTCGGTGGTATCACCGAATCCGACGCCAACCTGGCACTGGCTTCGAACGCTGTACTGTTCGGCTTCAACGTGCGTGCCGATGCCGGCGCTCGCAAGATCGTCGAGCAGGAAGGCCTGGACATGCGTTACTACAACGTCATCTACGACATCATCGAAGACGTCAAGAAAGCCCTCACCGGTATGCTTGGCAGCGACGTTCGGGAAAATATCCTGGGTGTTGCCGAGGTGCGTGATGTGTTCCGTTCGCCGAAGTTCGGCGCGATCGCCGGTTGCATGGTTATCGAAGGTGTTGTGCACCGTAACCGTCCAATCCGTGTACTGCGTGAAGACATCGTTATTTTTGAAGGCGAGCTGGAATCCCTGCGCCGCTTCAAGGATGACGCTTCCGAAGTGCGTGCCGGTATGGAATGCGGTATTGGCGTCAAGAGCTACAACGACGTCAAAGCTGGCGACAAGATCGAAGTGTACGAGAAGGTCCAGGTTGCTCGCAGCCTCTAACTCGCGCACTTCAGGAGCCACGCAGCGTGTGGGCATGCACATGCCCCGCGCCGTGTCAGGACTCTAAACGCAACGCCCGGTCTGGCTTTTGTCAGGCCGGGCGTTTGCCGCTTTCAGACCCCATGGGTTTCACCATGTGGCAGTAACAGGTAACAAGACATGGCAAAAGAATACAGCCGCACCCAACGTATCGGCGATCAGATGCAGCGTGAGCTGGCCCAACTGATCCGTCGCGAAGTCAAAGACCCGCGCGTTGGCCTGGTCACCATCACCGCCGTTGAAGTGAGCCGTGACGTGGGTCACGCCAAAATCTTCATCACCGTGATGGGCCAGGACAACAGCGAAGAAATCGCGCAAAGCATCAAGGTGCTCAACTCGGCTGCAGGCTTCCTGCGCATGCAGTTGGCCCGTGAAATGAAGCTGCGCAGCGTGCCTCAGTTGCACTTCCACTACGACGAAAGCGTCGTGCGGGGGGCGCACCTGTCGGCACTGATCGAGCGTGCGGTGGCTGAAGACAGCCAACATCCGTCCACACCTGAAGACGCCAAGGAGTAAGCGGTGGCTCAGGTCAAACGTATCCGTCGCAACGTCAGCGGCATTATTCTGCTCGACAAGCCCATTGGCTTTACCTCCAATGCCGCTTTGCAGAAGGTTCGCTGGCTGCTCAATGCCGAGAAGGCCGGGCACACCGGCAGCCTCGACCCCCTGGCCACCGGTGTGTTGCCGTTGTGCTTTGGCGAAGCTACCAAGTTCTCGCAATACCTGCTCGATTCCGACAAGGGTTACGAAACCCTGATGCAACTGGGCAAGACCACCACCACGGCCGATGCTGAAGGTGACGTCTTGCAGGTTCGCGACGTGACCGTTGGTCGCGCTGATATCGAAGCGGCTTTACCCGCTTTTCGTGGGCAAATCAGCCAGATACCGCCGATGTACTCGGCTCTCAAGCGCGACGGGCAGCCTCTTTACAAGCTGGCACGTGCAGGCGAAGTGGTGGAGCGTGAACCGCGTTCTGTTACTATTGCCCGGCTGGAATTGCTCGCCTGTGAGGGTGACACTGCCCGATTGGCGGTGGACTGCAGCAAAGGCACCTATATCCGTACCCTGGTAGAGGATATTGGTGAGCAACTGGGCTGCGGCGCATACGTTGCCGAACTGCGACGTACACAAGCCGGTCCTTTCACCTTGGCCCAGACGGTCACGCTGGAAGAGTTGGAAGCGGTACACGCCGAAGGCGGCAACGAAGCGGTTGATCGCTTCCTGATGCCTTCGGACAGCGGTTTGCTCGATTGGCCATTGCTGCACTTCTCGGAGCACAGCGCGTTCTACTGGCTCAACGGCCAGCCGGTACGCGCCCCGGATGCCCCGAAGTTCGGCATGGTGCGAGTACAGGATCACAACGGTCGCTTTATCGGTATCGGTGAAGTGAGCGAAGACGGGCGTATCGCGCCGCGTCGACTGATTCGGTCAGAATGACCGAACGAGTGTGGCTGTTAACAGGCACGGTCACTACTCATTTTTAGATACAGGGATTTGTCCCTGGCCTGTTGAAACTGCCCTTTGGGTGGTTTCCTGAAAAAAGGATTGCCTCATGGCTCTCGACGTTCAAGAAAAAGCACAAATCGTAGCTGACTATCAGCAAGCTGTTGGTGACACTGGTTCGCCAGAAGTGCAAGTTGCACTGCTGACCCACAACATCAACAAACTGCAAGGTCACTTCAAGGCCAACGGTAAAGACCACCACTCCCGTCGTGGTCTGATCCGCATGGTAAACCAGCGCCGTAAGCTGCTGGACTACCTGAAAGGCAAGGATCTGGGTCGTTATCAGACTCTGATCGGTCGCCTGGGTCTGCGTCGCTAATCAGCGATTGCGCTAGAGGTTGGTTGTCTGCCGTGTGTCATCGGGATTCCCGTTGGCCCATGGTAGGCTCCCAGCCTCAAGTTTTATCTGGATGCATGTTTTACCCCTGGACAAGGGTTGGGCCGATTCCCGACATTGCCCAAGAATTTCGCAAGAAGACACGTTCCCCCAAGAGCCACAAAGAAGGTAGGACACCGTGAACCCGGTTATCAAAAAATTCCAGTTCGGTCAGTCGACCGTTACCCTCGAGACAGGCCGTATCGCCCGTCAAGCCTCCGGCGCAGTGCTGGTTACCGTTGACGATGACGTGACCGTATTGGTGACCGTTGTTGGCGCCAAGACCGCTGACCCGAGCAAGGGCTTCTTCCCTCTGTCCGTTCACTACCAGGAAAAGACTTACGCTGCCGGTAAGATCCCTGGCGGTTTCTTCAAGCGCGAAGGCCGTCCTTCCGAGAAAGAAACCCTGACTTCCCGACTGATCGACCGTCCGATCCGTCCGCTGTTCCCAGAAGGCTTCATGAACGAAGTGCAGGTTGTCTGCACCGTCGTTTCCACCAGCAAGAAGACTGATCCGGACATCGCTGCGATGATCGGTACTTCGGCGGCCCTGGCCATCTCCGGCATTCCTTTCGATGGCCCGATTGGCGCTGCCCGCGTTGCGTTCCACGAAAGCACTGGTTACCTGCTGAACCCGACTTACGAGCAACTGAAAGCATCGAGCCTGGACATGGTCGTTGCCGGTACCTCGGAAGCCGTCCTGATGGTTGAATCGGAAGCCAAAGAGCTGACCGAAGACCAGATGCTGGGCGCCGTACTGTTTGCCCATGACGAGTTCCAAGCGGTTATCAAGGCTGTCACCGAGCTGGCTGCCGAAGCTGCCAAGCCAACCTGGACCTGGGCTGCTGCCCCGGAAGCCACCGAACTGCTGGGCGCTATCCGCTCCGAGTTCGGCGCTGCCATCTCCGATGCCTACACCATCACCGTCAAGGCCGACCGTTATGCTCGCCTGGGCGAGTTGAAAGACCAGGTTGTAGCCAAACTGTCCGGTGAAGAAGGTCAGCCTTCGGCCAGCGACGTTAAAGCTGCATTCGGTGAAATCGAATACCGCACCGTTCGCGAGAACATCGTTAACGGCAAGCCACGTATCGACGGTCGCGACACCCGCACCGTACGTCCGCTGAACATCGAAGTCGGCGTTCTGCCGAAAACTCACGGTTCGGCACTGTTCACCCGTGGCGAAACTCAGGCTCTGGTAGTCGCGACCCTGGGTACTGCCCGTGACGCACAGCTGCTGGACACCCTGGAAGGCGAGAAAAAAGACCCGTTCATGCTGCACTACAACTTCCCTCCGTTCTCGGTGGGCGAGTGTGGTCGCATGGGCGGTGCTGGTCGTCGCGAAATCGGTCACGGCCGTTTGGCGCGTCGTTCGGTCCAGGCCATGCTGCCTGCCGCTGACGTGTTCCCGTACACCATCCGTGTTGTGTCGGAAATCACCGAGTCCAACGGTTCCAGCTCCATGGCTTCCGTTTGCGGTGCTTCCCTGGCCCTGATGGATGCCGGTGTGCCGATGAAGGCACCGGTTGCCGGTATCGCCATGGGCCTGGTTAAAGAAGGCGAGAAGTTCGCCATCCTGACCGACATCCTGGGTGACGAAGACCACCTGGGCGACATGGACTTCAAAGTAGCCGGTACCGCTAAAGGTGTTACCGCGCTGCAGATGGACATCAAGATCAAGGGCATCACCGAAGAAATCATGGAGATCGCCCTGGGCCAAGCCCTGGAAGCGCGCCTGAACATCCTCGGTCAGATGAACCAGATCATTGGTCAGTCGCGTACCGAGCTGTCGGAAAATGCTCCGACCATGATCGCGATGAAAATCGACACCGACAAAATCCGCGATGTTATCGGTAAAGGCGGCGCGACCATTCGTGCGATCTGTGAAGAGACCAAGGCTTCGATCGACATCGAAGACGACGGCTCGATCAAGATCTTCGGCGAAACCAAGGAAGCGGCTGAAGCAGCACGTCAGCGCGTTCTGGGCATCACCGCTGAAGCCGAAATCGGCAAGATCTACGTTGGTAAGGTTGAGCGCATCGTCGACTTCGGCGCATTCGTCAACATCCTGCCTGGCAAAGACGGTCTGGTTCACATCTCCATGCTGAGCGACGCTCGCGTTGAAAAAGTGACCGATATTCTGAAAGAAGGCCAGGAAGTGGAAGTGCTGGTACTGGACGTGGACAACCGCGGTCGTATCAAGCTGTCCATCAAGGACGTAGCAGCAGCCAAGGCTTCGGGCGTTTAATCACCCCACAGCTCAAGCTGAAAAAAAGGACTCTTCGGAGTCCTTTTTTTATGGGGACCGGAAAGTGCCTAAAAATCAGTCGCTTAATACACTGCAAAACCCGCAACTTGCATGCAGGCGCGATCCACTTCATGCAAGTTGCACGATTTCAAAAAGCACAGGTTTTTGTAAGCTGTTGATTTAAAAGGTTTTCATGGGTGATTGGGAGTTGGCACACTGCCTGCAATATCCCTGTTAACGCTGCAGCATCAAGGTTCACACACTGCAGACTTTTAATAAAACAGGAGTTACTCGTATGAAGAAGTTCGCTCTCGCTACCGCAACTGCTACTGCCCTGACCCTGGCCATGGCTAACGCCGCCTTTGCTCAGCCTACCCAAGCGCCAATGACCCTGGCCGCTGGCGAAATGACCAAAGCCAAAGAGTCCACTTCGGATACCTGGATCACCACCAAAGTCAAAGCCGACCTGCTGACTGAAAAAGGCATCCCAGGTTCGGACATCAAGGTTGAGACCAACAAAGGTGTGGTTTCCCTGTCGTCGGACGTAGCTATCTCGGACGTGCAGAAAGCGACTGCTGTAGCGATCACCAAAAAAATCAAAGGTGTGACTGCCGTATCCGCTGATGGCCTGCTGGCTGGCGGCGCTACCAAAGCAGACGGCATCGACAAAACCAAAGGCGCAGCCCATGACGCCAAAGAGACCACCAGCGACACCTGGATTACCACCAAAGTGAAAGCTGACTTGGTGACCGAGAAGGGTATTCCTGGCACCGACATCAAGGTCGAGACCAATAAAGGCGTGGTTTCCCTGTCGTCCGCCACTGCCGTGACGGAGTCGCAGAAAGCCACCGCTGTAGCGATCACCAAGAAAATCAAAGGCGTTAAAGCTGTATCGGCTGACGGTCTGAAAGCCGAGTAACGCTTGACACTGAGTTTGAACTAAACAGCGGCGGCGGCGCGTGAGTTAGATATCCACTCAATGCACCTCTGAGGTTCATGCGACCGACCACACGGATGTGGTCATTACAGGCCCCGGCACTTTGTGTCGGGGCCTGTTCTATTGCGGGGCGGTTATTCGGCGTCCAGGTGCAGCGGCGTGACCACCCGGCCGTCTTTCTCTGCCTGGCCCAGGTTGGCATCGATGAAGTACACCCGGTCATCTTCCAGTTGGCCCTTGTCGACCAGGTAGTCTTTGATGGTGCTGGCACGGTCCTGGCCGAGTTGGCGCAGCAGCACATCGCTGCCGCTCCAGAACTTGATCACACCTTCACGCAGCTTGGCGGTGCGGTCGTCACGGCTCAGGTCCTTCCACTCGGCCGGGGGCTGTTGTTTCACGCGGGTCCGGAAGATACCTTCGAGCAACGGTGCTTTTTCGCTTTCCGGAACTTCCAGCAACGAGGCCTGGGCCGGAACCTTGTCGCCGCGACGCTGGAGCATCTTGTAATAGTTGTATTGGTATTCACGTTCCAGTCGCTGGGCGGCCAGGAAGGGGCCATCGCTGCTGGCAGCGGCCGTGCCTTCGATTTCCAGGCGCAGGGCAGGACGTTCCTTGAGCGCCTTGGCCAGCGTGTTAAGAGCGCCTTCGGCATCTTTGTTCAATTCGCTGGACCCGGCGGCGAATGACACGTTGCCAAGGTCCTCCGCGCCGCCGCCGGTGACCAGCCCGCCGATAAACTTGAACGGCGCGGTGGCCGCGCGTGCCACCAGGTTGCGCAGGGTCTGCCACACAATCGGCATCACGCTGAATTGCGGGTTATTCAGGTCGCCGCTCACCGGCAGTTCGATGGAGATCTTGCCGTCAGTGTCCTTGAGCAGGGCGATTGCCAGGCGAATCGGCAAATCCACGGCATCGGCGCTGTCGACTTTCTCACCCAGTTGCAGCTGCTCGATCACCACTTTGTTTTCGGCCTTCAGCTGGCCCTTGGTGATCACGTAGTGCAGGTCGAGGTTGAGACGGCCCTTGCGGATACGGAAGCCGGCGAATTTGCCGGAGTAAGGTGTCAGTGTGGTCAGCTCTACGCGCTTGAAGCTGGTGGCGATATCCAGCGCGGCCATAGGATCAAACGGATTCACGCTGCCTTTGATGGTCACCGGGGCATAGCGATCCACCTTGCCCTTGATATCGACGCTGGCCGGTTTGTTCTGGCGACTGTCAATGGTGCCGATCTGGCCGTTGAGCTGTTGAATCGCCGTGGCAAAGTTGGGCGTGAGGCTGAAGTCGGCAAAGTTGGCCGAACCGTCGTTGATCGCAACCTGCCCGATATGAATGCCCAGGGGCTTCTCTTTGCTCGCGGGGGCTTTGCTCGACGACTTGGCGCCACTGTCGGCCGGCTGCGGAATCAGCAAGTCGTCAACGTTGGTGGTGCGGTCGTCGTTGATCATGAAGCGCGCATAAGGTTGCAACAGGTTGACCTTGTCGATCGACAGGCTGTCCCCGTGTTGATAGTTCAGGCCCTCGATGACCAACCGCTGCCATTTGAGAAAATCACGGGTCTTGAGCGTATCAAGGGTGTGCAGTTGGTCGACCTGCGCACGGCCGGTGATCTGCAAGGCCAGTGGCGCGGTGCTTTTCAGGTTCACGTCGAGGTCGCTGCCGAGCATACCGCTACGCAGTTCCAGGCGGATAAACGGGCTGATGTAGGACTGCGCAACCCGCAGGTCGATGTCTTTGGTATTGACCTTCAGTTTGGCGCTGACTGGGTTGAGGTTGACCACGCCGGCGGCCTGGAGCTTGCCTTGCTTGCCCACGCCGCTGTCGATCTTGAGTGTGAAGGGGTTCTGGTTGAGGCTATCGAAGTTCTGCACATCGACGTTCAATGGGCCCAACTCCAGTGCCACAGCGGGCTTAGCCTGGCGGTCAGCCAAGTGCACTTGATAGTTGCGCAGCTGTACGTCCTTGAGCAGTACTTGCCAGGGTTTGCTTGGCGCAGCGGGCTCGGGCTTTGGCGAGTCAGCGGTGGCGGGGGCCGTCGCCGGCTCCGGCGCCTTGGCGGGTTTGCTCGGTTGGCTGGCGAACAGTTTTTGCCAATCCAGTTGACCATCGGCTTCAAGGGCGGCCCAGGTTTCCAGCTTATTGCTGCGAATCTTGCCGACTAGCACCTGCTGCTTGGCCAGGTCTACGGAGGCTTCGCTGACGTCCAGACGCTCCAGGCGTACCAGCGGACGGCCATCCGGTGCCTTGATGGCGAATGGCGCGATGCTGGCGGCGGTGTTGGTCAGGTTCAGTTCGGTTTGTTTGGCCAGGCTGAATTTATACTCGGTGCTGAAATTGAGCACGCCGTCTTCCAGTACCAGAGGCAGTGCGTCGCGCACGTAGGGCCACCAGGCTTTCATCTTGCCGCCGGTGACTTTCAAGGTGCCTTCGGAGGTGATCGGCACCAGGCTGAAGTTGCCCTTCCAGTCGATCTGCCCGCCTTCAGGGCCTGCCGCCACGAGGGTCATGTCGGCATTGTCTTCGGGCAGGGTGCTGAGGTTCTTCAGTTCGAAGTCGAGTGTGTCGTAGAGGAACTCGATGGGCTCGCTGGGGCGCAGGTCTTCGAAATGCACGTAGCCGCCGGCCAGCTTGATGCTGTCGATGCGCAGCGGGAACGGCTTGGCATCGGGGTCAGTCGGCGTTGGTTCGCTTGGTGGCAGTTTGAACAGCTGCGCCAGGTTCAACTTCCCGCTCTTGTCGAACAACAGCTCGGTCTTGGGTTTGTCCAGTTGCACGTCAGCCAGGTGCAGGGCGCGGGTCCACAGGCTGTCGATCTGCAGGTTGGCATAGAGCCGTTCGAAACCCACCTGCTCCTTGCCGGGTTCGCCGATTTTCAGGCCCCAGAGCGTCAGTTCCAGGCTGAATGGGTTGAGTTCGATACGCTCGATGCGTGCAGGTGTCGTGGCGTAATTGGCCAACTGTTGGTTGGCAACGCGAAGGGCGATGCCGGGCAGAATCAAAAAGCCCAGCAAGCTGTACAGAGCAAGGGCAGTCAACAAGGCGCCAGTGGCGCGGATCAATCCTTTGGGCATGGGGCGGCGCCATCTATGTCGAACAAGAGTGCCTTGGAGTATGGCACGGGTTTTCGGTTCCGAAGAACCGAGCCTATGGGAAGAGTCCTACAGCTGAAGTATCAGAGTTTTCAGGGGAGGCTGCTGGTCCAGTGAAGGAAAATCCGCCCCCGGCGTCATGATTTTCCAGTCACGTACCGGTCGCCCGGCTTTTTCCGCGCAACGCAGGACCTGTTCGCGCCACTCGTGCATGCTGACTTTTGCCAGGTTGTTGCAGCAGATCAGCACGCCGTTGTCGGCAGTGGCGAGCAGGGCGGGCTTGAGCAGGCTCTGGTAGTCGCGCAACAGGTCGACGGTGCCGAATGCACTCTTGGCCCAGGCGGGTGGGTCGAGCAGCACCAGGTCGTATTGGCGTTGTTCCAGGCGCGGATAGCTCGGCAGTTTCTGCCCTCGACGCTGGGTGATCGGCAAGCCGGCCAACTGGCGAATCGCCGGGAAGTAGTCCGATTGCACGAACTCCATGGCCGGCAACTGCGGGTTGAGCAGGCCGTTCTCACGGCCGACCGCCAGGTTGCTTTCGGCGAAGTCCAGGTTGCACACCTCGCGTGCGCCCCCGGCGGCTGCGCTCAGGCCCACGCCGCAGGTGTAGGCGAACAGGTTCAGCACGCTTTTGCCGGCGCTGTGGGCTTTGACCCAGCCGCGGGTGTTGCGCAGGTCCAGAAACAGCAGCGGGTCTTGCCCGACATGGCGCCCACGTACGCGGTAATTCAGGCCCCATTCGTGACCGACCAGGTCTTGCAGCGCGGCGGGTTCTGCGCGGTACACCGAGTCTTCGCGATCGATCCGCGAGTTGCCGCGGGAGCGGTCGTTGTACACCAACAGTAATTCCAAACCCATGTACTGGTTGATCAGTTGGTGCAGGTCCAGCAGCTCTGCGGTTTCCAGCGACTGGTGAAAGCTTTGCACCAGCAACTGCGGGCCATAGCGGTCGATGGTCAGGCCGCCGGCGCCTTCCTGGCTGCCGTGGAACAGGCGATAACAATCGGTACCCTGGGCGTGCAGTTCGCTGATCAGGTCTTGGCGATGATCGAGGGCGGCGCGCAGCGCCTGATTCAAGGAAGACATGGAGCGCGCCTTGCTAAGTAAGGGGGGGCAGTGAGGGCGCGGAGTTTAACAGCTATGGGGCCTTGGCTACATCAACCCCATCCGTCGGTGTGCCCGTTGCACCGAACCATTGCGCATTGCCCAGCGCAACAATGGCGCGCTGCGCTTGACCCCGGCACGAATCAGATGGCGCTGCAGCGGGCTTTGGTGCTGGTCGAGCAGGGCGCTGGCCCAGTCCGGCAGCAGGTCGATACCGGCTTGCATCATTAATGCGCCAAACGGCTTGGCCAGCGGACTTGGCGCGGGCGCATTCAATAGTAGGCGCAGCACTTCGCGGCTGCGCTCGTCGCACAGCAATTGCGGGCGGATGCGTGCCAGGTAAGTGGAAACTTCCTGCCGTGAGTGCGGTACTTGCCGTGCGCCCAAGCGTTCCGCCACCAGGGCGATTTCACTGTAGTAACGGTCTTGGTCGCGCCCCGAAAGCCCGGGGTTGCGGTAGCGCAGGTGAGCGGCCAGAAAGTTGCTCACTTCGGCAACATGCACCCAGGTCAGCAGTTCCGGGTCGCTTGCCGCATATGGCCGCCCGTCCGGTGCATGGCCGACTACCTGCAAGTGAATGGTGCGCACCTTTTCGATCAGCCAGTCGGCGTCCTTGCGCGAACCGAAGGTGGTGCCGGAAATGAACTGTGATGTGCGCCGCAAGCGCCCAAGCATGTCCTGGCGAAAGTTCGAATGGTCCCACACGCCCGCCAGGGCCAGCGGGTGCAAGGCTTGCAGCATCAAGGCGCTGATGCCGCCGATGAGCATGCTGCTGAAGTCGCCATGCACTTGCCAACTGACCGAATCCGGTCCGAACAGGCCGGGGTCGCCCTTGGGGTTTTCCAGGTCCAGTTGGCCCAGTGACAAGCCGGTGAGGCTCATCAACTGGGTTTCGATACGGCTGCGGATAAATTCCATGGCGACTCGGGGTGTCTCCTAGCGGTTCAGGCGTTTGTCGATAAGACCGTCCACCACGCTGGGGTCGGCCAGGGTTGAGGTATCACCGAGGCTGTCCAGTTCGTTGCAGGCGATCTTGCGCAGAATCCTGCGCATGATCTTGCCGGAGCGGGTTTTCGGCAAGGCCGGTGCCCATTGAATCAGTTCCGGTTTGGCAAAGCTGCCGATTTCCTTGCTGACCAGTTCCAGCAGGTGTTTTTTCAGCGCTTCGCTGGGCTCCACGCCATTCATCGGGGTGACGAAGGCGTAGATGCCCTGGCCTTTGACATCGTGGGGGTAGCCGACCACGGCGGCCTCGGCGACCTGGTCGTGCAGCACCAGTGCGCTTTCCACCTCGGCCGTGCCGATACGGTGGCCGGACACGTTGATCACATCATCGATGCGTCCGGTGATCCAGTAGTCGCCGTCCTCGTCGCGGCGCGCGCCGTCGCCGGTGAAGTAATAGCCGGGGTAGGGTTTGAAATAAGTGTCGACCATGCGCTGCGGGTCACCATAGACGCTGCGGATCTGCCCCGGCCAGCTGGCTTTGATGACGAGTACGCCGCTGCCGGCGCCGCTGATTGCTTTGCCGTGCTCATCCAGCAGCACAGGCTGTACGCCAAACATCGGTTGGGTCGCGCAACCCGGTTTGATCCGTTGGGCGCTGACCAGTGGGCTGAGCATGATGCCGCCGGTTTCGGTCTGCCACCAGGTGTCCACAATCGGGCAGCGCTGTTCGCCTACCGCATTGAAATACCAGTCCCAGGCCTCCGGGTTGATCGGCTCACCCACACTGCCGAGCAGCCGCAGGCTGGCGCGGGAGGTGTTCTCCAGCGGGCCGTGGCCCTCACGCATCAAGGCGCGCAGGGCGGTGGGCGCGGTGTAGAAGATATTCACCTGATGTTTATCGATCACCTGCCAGAAGCGCGAACTGTCCGGGTAGCTCGGTACGCCTTCGAACATCAGCGAGGTCGCGCCATTGGCCAGCGGGCCGTAGACGATATAGCTGTGGCCGGTGACCCATCCCACATCCGCCGTACACCAGAACACTTCGCCATCACGGTAATCGAGTACGTACTTGAAGGTCATCGCGGCCTGCAGCAGATAGCCGCCGGTGGTATGCAGCACGCCCTTGGGTTTACCGGTGCTACCCGAGGTGTACAGGATGAACAGCGGGTCTTCGGCGCCCATCGGCTCGGGGGGGCAGTCATCGCTGGCGGCATCCAGGGCTTGCTGGTACTTGAGGTCGCGGCCTTCGCTCCAGTCCAAGGGCGCACCGGTACGCTCCACTATCAGCACGGTATTGACCCCCGGGCAGCTTGCCAGGGCCTTGTCGACGTTCTTTTTCAAGGCCACTGGCTTACCGCCGCGCACGCCTTCATCGGCGGTGATCACGGTGCGGCAGTCGGCATCGAGGATGCGGTCGCGCAGGGCATCCGGCGAGAAGCCCCCGAACACCACCGAGTGCACCGCGCCAATCCGCGTGCAGGCCAGCATGGCGTAGGCCGCTTCCGGGATCATCGGCATGTAGATGCACACGCGGTCGCCTTTCTTCACGCCACGGCTTTTCAGCACATTGGCCAGGCGGCAAACGTTGTGGTGCAGTTGGCGGTAGGTGATTTTGGCAGACTTTGTCGGATCGTCGCCCTCCCAGATGAAGGCCACTTGATCGGCGCGTTGCGCCAGGTGACGGTCGATGCAGTTGTAGCAGACGTTCAGTTGGCCGCCGGCAAACCATTGGGCTGCGCCGGTGTGGATATCCGAGTGTTGAACGGTGTGCCAGGGGGTTATCCAGTCGAGAAAGCCCTTGGCCTGTTCGCCCCAGAAGGTATCGGGTTGCTCGATGGATTGACGATAGAGGCGCTGGTAGTCCTCTTGACTGAGTTGCGCAGCCCGGCGGACGGCATCGGCGGTTGGAAACGTGCTGATATCGAACATGAGCGATCCTTATTCTTGTTTTTGCGACAAGTGATAAAGATGCACCCTGTGGGAGGAGGGTTCAAGGCCAACGTCCAAACGGATGTTGGCCTTGCGTTACCTGCATCAGCCGCGGTGACGACCGCGGAAGTAGTTGATCAGGCCCTGGGTCGAGGCATCCTCGGCTGAGGTTTCTTCAGCGCCGGTCAGGCGGTTGTACACGCCCTTGCCCAGCTCTTTGCCCAGCTCAACGCCCCATTGGTCGAAGGCATTGATGCCCCAGATCACGCTCTGCACGAACACCTTGTGCTCATACATTGCCACCAGCGCGCCCAGGCGACGTGGGCTGATGCGCTCTACCACCAGGGTGTTGCTTGGACGGTTGCCCGGGATCACCTTGTGCGGGGCGAGCTTCTGCACGTCGTCTTCGGCGATGCCCTTGTCGCGCAGCTCGGCTTCGGCTTCGCTGCGGGTCTTGCCGAGCATCAGCGCCTGGCTTTGCGACAGGCAGTTGGCGTACAGCCACTGATGGTGGTCGGACACCGGGTTGAAGCTGACGATCGGCACGATGAAGTCGGCCGGGATCAGTTGGGTGCCTTGGTGCAGCAGTTGGTGGTACGCGTGCTGACCGTTGCAGCCCACGCCCCCCCAGATCACCGGGCCGGTGTCGGTGGACACCGGTTTACCGTCCTGGCGCACGCTCTTGCCGTTGGATTCCATGTCCAACTGTTGCAAGTGTTTGGTGATGTTACGCAGGTAGTGGTCGTACGGCAGGATCGCATGGCTCTGCGCGCCCCAGAAGTTGCCGTACCAGACACCCAGCAGGCCCAGCAACACGGGCATGTTTTGCTCGAACGGCGCGTTCTGGAAATGCTGGTCCATGGTGTAGGCACCGGACAGCAGTTCCTTGAAGTTGGACATGCCAATGGCCAGGGCGATTGGCAAGCCGATGGCCGACCACAGCGAGTAGCGGCCGCCGACCCAGTCCCACATCGGGAAGATGTTTTCTTCACGGATGCCGAACGCCACGGCTGCCGCGTTGTTGCTCGATACGGCGATAAAGTGGCGGTACAACTCGGCTTCCGAGCCACCCTGGGCCAGATACCAGGCGCGGGCGGCCTGGGCGTTTTTCAGGGTTTCCAGGGTGTTGAAGGATTTCGACGAGACGATAAACAGCGTGGTCTCGGCGCGCAGCTTCATGGTCAGCTCGTGGAACTCGCTGCCGTCGATGTTCGCCAGGTAGTGGCAGCGCACGCCTTTATGGGCGTAGGACAACAGCGCTTCAGAGACCAGCTCCGGGCCGAGGAACGAACCACCAATGCCGATGTTCACCACGTCGGTAATCGGCTTTTCGGTGTAGCCACGCCACAGACCATCGTGGATGCGGCCGACCAGATCGGTGATCTGGTTCAGCACCTTATGCACGTCCGGCATGATGTTCACGCCGTTTACCGACAGCTTGTCGCCCACCGGGCGGCGCAGGGCGGTGTGCAGGGCAGGGCGGCCTTCGGACGAGTTGACCGGCTCGCCGGCGTACAGCGAATCGATCGCGTCTTTCAGACCGACTTCCTTGGCCAAACCCACCAGCAGGTCGCGGGTTTCGCTGGTAATCAGGTTTTTTGAGTAATCGAGGAAAAGTCCGCAGCTGCTCAAGGTGAACTGGGAGAAGCGCTGGGGATCGGCATTGAACGCTTCGCGCATGCTGAAATCCTGCATGGCTTGGCGGTGTTGGTTAAGCGCTTGCCAGGCGGGCAGAGCGGTAACGTCATGAGGGGTGCGGTAGTACGCCATCGCTGCGGGTTTCCTTTTATTACGGGGACTGCCTTTAGGACACTTCAAAGTCCGGAACATCCAGTCTTTCTATCAAGGATTGGGTTCCAGACAGCGCTAACCTTAGCGCCGGGCGATTACATTAAACCTAGCGTGTCGATATGTCTTGGCTTTGTCTGCGCTGTGGCCGGTACTTTTTTATACCGGCGCAGCATTCAGGGCAACAGGCGAGCTGTTCGGAGGGGGTCAGTTGAGGTTCAGGTGCAAGTTGTCGATGAGGCGGGTCGTACCCAGAAAGGCCGCGACCAGAATCACAATGTCCCGATCTTCAGGCGTGGCGGGGCGCAGGTGCAGGCCTTGGCGAACTTCCAGGTAGTCCAGGCGCAGTCCGGCGGCTTGGATCTGTTGTACCTGTTGCGCGCGCAATTTGGCGAAATCGAGGTCACCGTCCTTGATGGCGGCGGCAATCTGGCTGAGGCTGCGAAACAGCACCGGCGCAATCGCACGTTGCTCTTCGCTGAGAAAGCCATTGCGTGAAGACAGCGCGAGGCCGTCGTCGGCGCGCACGGTAGGTTCGCCGATGATCTGGATCGGCATGTTCAGGTCGTGGACCATGGCGCGGATCACCGCCAGTTGCTGGTAGTCCTTTTGGCCAAACACCGCGATGTCCGGCTGCACCATGTTGAACAGCTTGCTGACCACCGTGGCCACGCCTTCGAAGTGCCCGGGACGGCTGGCGCCGCACAAGCCTTCGGACAATTGTGGAACGCTGACGCGGGTCTGGCCGGTCATGCCGCCGGGGTACATTTCTTCGACGGTGGGCGCGAACAGCAGGTTGCACCCGGCTTGCAGGAGTTTTTCCTGGTCGGCGGCGAGGGTGCGGGGGTATTTGTCCAAGTCTTCGCCGGCGCCAAATTGCAGCGGGTTGACGAAGATGCTCGCGACGACAAAGTCGGCCTGCTGCACCGCCTTGTTCACCAGGGTCGCATGGCCGCTGTGCAGGTTGCCCATGGTGGGCACGAAGCCGATGCGTTTGCCGGCTTTGCGGGCGTGGGCGACGGCAGCGCGTAGTTCGCGTACGGTTTTTACGGTGTTCATGCAGAGAATCCGTGTTCGGCGCCTGGGAAGGTCACGCCTTTGACTTCAGCGACGTAAGCACTCAACGCAGCATGGATGCTGTCCTGGCCGGTCATGAAGTTCTTTACGAACTTCGGCACGCGGCCGGTGATCGACAGGCCGAGCATGTCGTGCAATACCAGCACCTGGCCATCCGTTGCCGAGCCTGCGCCAATACCGATCACCGGCACCTTAACGGCCTGGGTGATTTCTGCGGCCAATTCGCTGGGCACACATTCAAGCAGGATCATCGCCACGCCCGCTTGCTCCAGGGCGATGGCATCGGCACGCATCTGGCGCGCCTGGGCTTCATTGCGACCTTGCACTTTATAGCCGCCGAGGATGTTCACCGACTGCGGCGTAAGGCCCATGTGCGCACACACCGGCACGCCGCGTTCAGCCAGCAGGCGGATCGATTCGGCAAGCCATACGGCACCTTCCACCTTGATCATGTGTGCGCCGGCCTGCATGAGTTTGCCGGCGTTCAGGAAGGTCTGTTCAAGCGTGGCATAGCCCATGAACGGCAGGTCGGCGATGATGAACGCGCCCTCATTGCCGCGTTTGACGCTGGCGGTGTGGTAGGCGAGTTCATCGGTGGTCACGGGCAGGGTGCTGTCATTCCCTTGAAGAACCATGCCCAGGGAGTCGCCTACCAATAACACTTCAACCCCAGCCTGGCAGCAGGCGTTGGCGAAGGTGGCGTCATAGCAGGTCAGCATGGTGATTTTTTCACCTTTGAGCTTGAGGCTCTGCAAGGTGGTCAGGGTAATGTCTGGCATGAAAAGGGTCCTCGTTCAGGCGCTTGGAAACAGCGAGTAACGCGCGTGAGTCTTCGTTTATACAGGCGCACCGTCTTGAGAGCAGTGCTTATAAGGCCTGGATTGCGCCCTTTAGCGCCGGGTTGGCGGCAGCGGGACGCCTATAGTCGTGAGGAGGACACGGGAAGTCAATTGGATGTGTTACCGCATTGTTACGACGGGGGTGTTACCGCTGTTACTGATGCGATTCAGCAGCGCGAAGGCGTTCCAGGCCGACAAACGGGCAGGCTTCAAGCAGGGCACCGAGGCATGTGCCATCCGGCAGTTGCAATGCCGCGGGCGCCAGTTCGGCCAGCGGATACAACACAAACGCACGCAGGTGCATCTGGTAGTGGGGCACCTTCAGGCGCGGTTCATCGATCAGGCGATCGCCAAACAGCAGAATGTCCAGGTCAAGCGTGCGTGGGCCCCAACGCTCCAGGCGCTCGCGGCCTTGGTCGTTTTCGATGGCTTGCAGCGCATCCAGCAAGTCGAGAGGCGCAAGGCTGCTGTCCAGGGCGGCAACCGCGTTGGTGTAGCGCGGTTGGCCAGGGAGCAGGGAGTCACTTTGGTAAAAGGCGGACACACCCGCGACGCAAGTGCCTGGCAACTGAGCCAGCGCTTGGATAGCGCTGCGCAATTGCTGGTCCGGGGCGGCCAGGTTGCTGCCCATGCCGATGTAGATGCGTTCCACGTTTATTCGCCTGCGGCGCCCGAGGCATCGGCTGCGCTGCGCTTGCGCTTGGTACCGCTGCGCCGGCGCTTCTTCGGCCCTTCGCCGGTTGCTTCACCTTTGCTGCCCAGCTCACGAATCATCTCGCGACGCTCGCTGTCATTGGCGTCCTGGTAATCGGTCCACCATTCGCCCAGGCCGTCGGTCTGTTCGCCGGCGCTTTCGCGCAGCAGCAGGAAATCGTAGCCGGCGCGGAAGCGTGGGTTGTCCAACAGCAGGTCGGCGCGTTTTCCGCTGCGGCGCGGCAGGCGCTCCTGCATGTCCCAAATCTCTCGGATCGGCATGGTGAAGCGCTTTGGAATGGCGATGCGCTGGCACTGTTCGGCAATCAGTTCGTGAGCGGCTTCCTGCATGGCCGGAATCGGCGGCATGCCACGGTCCTGCAAACGCAGTACACGTTTTGGCAGGGCTGGCCACAACAGGGCGGCAAACAGGAACGCCGGGGTGACCGGTTTGTTCTGCTTGATGCGCAGGTCGGTGTTGATCAGCGCTTCGCTGATCAGCGTGTGGGTATAGGTTGGGTTGTATTCCAATGCTTCGGCGCTGGCCGGGAACAGAGGGTCGAACAACTGCAGGTCGACGAGCATCTCGAACGTGTCGGCGGCGTAGCCCGAGAGGAACAGCTTGAGCACTTCTTCGAACAGGCGTGCCGAGGGAATTTCCCGCAGCATGGGCGCCAGTTCGCGAATCGGCGCAGCGGTATGCTTCTCGATGCCGAAGTTGAGCTTGGCGGCAAAGCGCACGGCCCGCAGCATACGTACCGGGTCTTCCTGGTAGCGTTGCGTCGGGTCGCCGATGAGGCGGATCAGGTTGTTGCGGATGTCGTGTACGCCGTTGGCGTAATCGAGGATGCGTTCGCTGACCGGGTCGTAGTACAGGGCATTGATGGTGAAGTCGCGGCGTTGCGCGTCTTCTTCCAGGGTGCCATAAACGTTGTCACGCAGGATGCGACCGCTCTCGTTGCGGGAGGACTGATTGGTGTCTTCCTCTTCATCGTTTTGCGGATGGCCGGCGCGGAACGTTGCGACTTCGATGATTTCGCGCCCGAAATGGATGTGCACCAGCTTAAAGCGGCGGCCGATGATGCGCGCATTGCGAAACTCGGCGCGCACCTGTTCAGGTGTGGCACTGGTGGCGACGTCGAAATCCTTGGGCGTGATATTAAGTAGCATGTCGCGTACGCAACCGCCGACCAGATAGGCCTGGTAACCGGCGTTCTGCAAACGTTCGACGATATTCACCGCATAACGGCTGAACTGAGCGCGTTGCAGCGAATGTTGGCTGCTATTGAGCACTTCAGGCGTGCTGCGTTTGTGTTGCGTACGACGCAAGGGAGAACGGAATGACTGGAACAACTTCTTCAGCATGGGATGCACTGTTTGAAGGAATGTTCGGCCATAACGAAGAATGACCGCATGATGGGCGGGGATTCTAGCATTTAGTCGGGGGATGGTGTAGGAACAAGCTGCAGGCTTTGCGCCAGAAGCCTTTGAGCGTCGAATTCGTAGCTATTTACCAGAAACTACAAGGGGAGCCGAAGCTCCCCCAGAAGTAGTTGCGTGCTCTATTTTTATTATTGGTTTCGGGCTTCTTGTTTTTGTTGATCGCCCTCGCCATGAAGCTTCACCTTCATGACACTCCCAATCGGGAGTCAAGAGCAAACGGATTGCTTTGGTCGCTGTGTTGCTGATCTATGATCCAACCAGTTCAGGCTCTGCCTTAGGGCAGTTTTTGTTGTTCTCGGCCTGGTTGCGGGGCAAGCCCCAAATGCAACGCCTCTCCAAAAGAATCAGTTAGCTGCGCCTCCGCCGTGTTGTTTTTGTTATGCGTGAGTCGATTCGTCTTATTTTTATTGTCTTGTACAAAGCTTGTTATTGTTTTTGTACTAAGCATATAGCAGGGTGCGTGCCAACTTTTGCGCCGCCTAACAAAACCGGGGGTTTGAGGGGTTTTTGGGTTTTTGACGGGCCAAAAAAAGCCGGGGCTTCGTTACCGTAAGCCCCGGCTTTTGTTACGCAAAAAATCAGCGGTAACAGTTTTTTCACATCTGTGGGTGTTACCTAAGGGCGCGCGCCCTCAACTTTCGCTGGCCACACCGGTCTTGCGCCGTGGGATGCCCAGGCGCTGGCGCCGCTCCCACAGGCATTTACGGCTCACGCCCAGTTTGCGCGCCAGTTCGGTTTCGGTCATATGGTCCTGATGTTCCAGAACAAAATGCTGGAAGTAATCTTCTAGTGACAAATCCTCGGTTGGCTCATGGCTGGTATTGCTACCGCCCTGTTGCGGGGCCAGGCCGATGAAATCGTCATCCTCCAGGTCGCTGAGTTCGATATCGATGCCCAGCAGCTCGGCGGAAATTTCCGGGCTCTCGGACAGGATCACCGCGCGCTCGACCGCATTCTCCAGTTCCCGCACGTTACCCGGCCACGAGTAGTGCCTGATCGCCTGCTCGGCATCCGGCGCAAACCTCAGGTCGGTACGGTTGATGCGCGCACTCTGGCGCAGCAGGAACGCGTTGGCGATCTCGTTGACGTCGGCACCACGCTCGCGCAAGGCCGGCAGCTTGAGCGCGATCACATGCAGGCGGTAGTACAAGTCTTCACGGAACTGGCCGATCTTGGCCAGGCTCTTGAGGTCACGGTGGGTGGCCGCGATCAGGCGAACATCGACCTTCTGCGACTGCACCGAACCCACGCGGCGGATCTCGCCTTCCTGCAGCACGCGCAGCAATCGCGCCTGTGCTTCCAATGGCAACTCGCCAATTTCGTCGAGGAACAATGTACCGCCGTCCGCCGCTTCCACCAGGCCCGCACGCCCGGCGCTGGCACCGGTAAACGCGCCTTTTTCGTGGCCGAACAATTCGGACTCGATCAGGGATTCGGGGATTGCCGCGCAGTTCACCGAGATCATCGGTGCCTTGGCGCGCTTGGACAGGTTGTGCAGGGCGCGAGCCACCAGTTCCTTACCGGTGCCCGACTCGCCCTGGATCAGCACATTGGAGTCGGTAGGCGCCACTTTGCGGATCTTGCCGTACAGGTCCTGCATCGGTGGGCAGGAGCCGATGATGCCGATCTCGCCATTACTGTTGTCGACGCCCGGTTTGTCGGCGCCGCCGGCGGCTTTGCCGGTGGGGCGTTGTTCGGCCGGTGCGCTGCTGGCCGACTGACGGTCGCGCAGGATGCGCGCCACGGCCTGGAGCATTTCATCGTGATCGAAAGGCTTGGCAATGTAGTCCACCGCGCCCATCTTCATCGAGTCTACCGCCGAGCGCAGGCTCGCGTAGCTGGTCATGATCAGCACCGGGGTGCCTTGGCCAAGCTTGATCAACTCGGTGCCAGGTGCGCCAGGCAGGCGCAGGTCGCTGACAATCAGGTCGAACGTGGGGATGCTGAAACGCTCTTGTGCTTCCTGCACCGAGCCGGCTTCGCTGACCTGGTACTGATTGCGTTCAAGCAGGCGACGCAAGGCAGAGCGGATAATGGTTTCGTCTTCGACGATCAAAATGTGCGGCATTGATTCAATTCTCTCGACGGTCTCAGTTCACAGCGGACGTCGCTTCGACATGACGCGGCAAGGTCACCCGAATACGGGTGCCGCGTTGGCTTTCGGTGTCAGCCGGGCTGTCGATGGTGATTTGTCCATAATGCTCTTCAACGATGGAATAGACCAGTGCAAGGCCCAGACCGGTGCCTTCACCCGGATCCTTGGTGGTGAAGAAGGGTTCGAACAATCGGTCCATGATGTTCTGTGGAATGCCGCTGCCTTCGTCCTCCACGATCAGGTCGACCGTGTGCTCGAAAGCCTCACTCTTGACCCGTACTGCGCCACCGGCGGGCGTCGCATCGCGGGCGTTTGACAGCAGGTTGATCAACACTTGGGCCAAGCGTTGTGAGTCGCCGTCGACCCAATGGTCCGGGTCGCACAGGTTGAAAAACTGTACTTCGAAATTGCGCCGGTTCAAGGCCAGCAGCCCGATGGCGTCCTGTGCCACTTCGGCCAGGCACACGGCCTCATCAAGGTTCTGATGGGCGCCGGCGTGGGCAAAACTCATCAGCGACTGCACGATGCGTGACACGCGTTTGGTCTGTTCGAGGATCTGCCCGCTGATTTCGATGATTTCGCCATCTTCCTCGCGTTCTTCGCGCAGGTTTTGCGCCAGGCAGGCAATCCCGGTAATCGGGTTGCCGATCTCGTGGGCCACGCCCGCCGCCAGCCGCCCGATGCTGGCCAAACGTTCGGAGTGTACCAGTTTGTCTTCGAGCATCTGGGTTTCGGTCAGGTCTTCGACCAGCAGCACCAAGCCGCTGTTACCGGGGGCCAGGGGCTCGTCGATGGCCGCTTTGTGCAGGTTGAGCCAGCGGGTCTGGCCATCGAGGGCCAGGTGCTGCTTGTGCAAATGCTCATCGGGCACGTCGATAAAGCCTTGCAGCAGTTCTTTCCACGGCTCGCCCAGGGTGTTCAGGCGCGACCCCACGACCCGTTGCGCGGCGATACCGGTGAGTTCTTCCATGGCTTTGTTCCACATCAGGATCTCTTGATCCTTGGCCAGTGAGCACACGCCCATCGGCAGTTCCTGCAGGGTCTGGCGGTGGTAGCGGCGCAAGGCGTCGAGTTCGGCGGCAAGGCCGGTAAGGCGTGAGTGGTAATCCTCCAGCCGGCTCTCGATGAAGTGGATGTCTTCGGTGACATAGTTTTCGCCGCCAGCCTTGTAGGGCAGGAAGGTTTCCACCATGTCCTGGGACACGCTGGGGCCCATCAGGCCGGACAAGTTGGCCTCGATCCTGTCGCGCAAGCGGCGCAGCGCATAGGGGCGCCGCTCGTCGAACGGCAGGTACAGATCGCGCAGCGCCTGCTCGACTTCCTTTTGTGCGGCCTTGGCGCCCAGTGGCTTGGCCAACTGCGTGGCGAACTCCTGGGGCGAGGCGGCGTGCAATTCGCGACGTTGCGGGCGACGCACGTTATCCACGGCGCAGGCTTCGGCGGCGCTGGTTTCCTCGGGGCTGGCATTGGTGAACAGCGAGATCAGGGTGAACATCAGTACGTTGGCGGCCAACGAAGCAATCGCGGCCATGTGCCAACTGGTGTCGTCCAGCACATAGATCATATTCAGCAGCGGGATGTAGAAGCCCTGCAGGTTCCCGACCAGCGGTAGCAGCATGGTCACGACCCAGACCAGAATCCCGGCGAGCAGACCGGCGATAAACCCACGGCGATTGGCGGTCGGCCAGTACAGCACCGACAACACGCCCGGCAAGAACTGCAGGGTGGCGACAAACGCAACGATGCCAAGGTTGGCGAGGTCTTGCCCGGCGCCCAGCAACAGGTAGAAGCCGTAGCCGGCCATGATGATCGCGACAATCAGCGCGCGACGCGTCCACTTCAGCCAACGGTAGATATTGCCTTCGGCGGGGGGCTGGTACAGCGGCAGCACCAGGTGGTTAAGCGCCATGCCCGACAGCGCCAGGGTGGTGACGATGATCAAGCCGCTGGCGGCCGACAAACCACCTACATACGCGAGCAGGGCCAGCGCGGGACTATTGGCGGCAATGCCGATGCCGAGCGTGAAATATTCGGGGTTGGTGGTGGCGCCCAGCTTGAGGCCCGCCCACAGAATCAACGGCACCGCCAGGCTCATCAGCAGCAGGAACAGCGGCAAGCCCCAACTGGCGCTGACCAGCGAGCGTGGGTTGAGGTTCTCGGTAAATGTCATGTGGTACATGTGCGGCATCACGATTGCCGAGGCGAAGAACACCAGCAGCAGCGTACGCCAAGGGCCCTCCTGCAATGGCGTGTGCAGGGCGGCGAGGGCGGTCTGGTTTTGCAGCAGCCACAGTTCCAGCTGTTGGGGACCATCGAATACGCCGTAAAGCGCATAGAGGCCCACGCCGCCGATGGCGATCAGCTTGATCACCGACTCGAAGGCAATCGCAAATACCAGGCCTTCGTGCTTCTCGCGGGTGGCGATATGGCGCGAGCCGAAGAAAATCGTAAACAGGCTGATCAGTGCACAGAAGGCCAGGGCAACCACATGTTGCACCGGTGCGCGGGTGAGGATGCTGATGGAGTCCGCCACGGCCTGGATTTGCAAGGCCAGCAAGGGCAATACGCCAATCAGCATGAACACGGTTGTCAATGCGCCGGCCCAGGTGCTGCGAAAGCGGAAGGCAAACAGGTCGGCCAGGGACGACAGTTGGTAGGTGCGGGTGATCTTCAGGATCGGGTACAGCAGCACCGGCGCCAGCAAAAAGGCGCCGGATACACCGAGGTAGCTGGACAGGAAACCGTAGCCGTACTGATAGGCCAGACCGACCGTGCCATAAAACGCCCAGGCGCTGGCGTACACGCCAAGGGACAAGGTGTAGGTCAACGGATGGCGAATGATCGCCCGCGGGATCATTCCGCGCTCACTGATCCAGGCGACGCCGAACAGCGCGGCCAGGTAGGCGGCGCTGATCAGCAACATCTGGGTGAGGCTAAAGCTCATCGGCATCTTTTTGGCTCTGCAGGATGAAAGTCACGACGATCAGGATCAGCCACAGCAGATAGGGGCGATACCAGGCGCCCGTGGCGTCGATCCACCAATCCATGATGGCGGGGGAAAACAGGTAGATCCCGACGACCAGCAGCAGGACCAATCGATAGATGTACATGTTGGCCTCTGATTAAAAAACTGCGGCGATGGTAACGGATGCCGGGCAAGCTGCAAGCGCCTTCAGCTCAATTGCGCCTCGGCCAGCGTCAGTGTGCGTGGGATCAGTGTGGCATCCCAGTGCTCGATGCCCCAGTCGAGCAGCTCCCGCGGGCTGGCATGAAGCAGTTCGGCCGCCGGTTGCTGGCCGAGCGCGCGCAAGGCCCTGACCAGCAAGGGGGTGGCCTGGCCTGGCGTCAACGGCGGTGAACGGTAGGACTTGCCCAGCTTGTTACCGTCCGGCTGGACGATCAATGGCACGTGCAAATAGCGTGGTTGGCGCAGGCCCAGCAGCTCTTGCAGGTACAGCTGGCGCGGGGTGGAATCGAGCAGGTCGGCGCCGCGCACGATATCGGTAACGCCTTGCCAGGCATCATCCAGCACCACGGCCAGTTGGTAGGCGTAGAGACCGTCACGGCGACGGATAACGAAGTCTCCTGCATCGCGGCCCAAGTGTTGTCGGAATTCGCCTTGCACGCGGTCGGTAAAGTGGTATTCCAGCTCAGGAACACGCAAGCGGATGGCCGCATTCTGCTGCTCATGGCCGGCATTGCGGCACAGGCCGGGATAGATCCCGTTATAGGGTTCCAGCTGTTTGCGCGAGCAGGTGCAGGCGTAGGCCAAGCCATGGTTGAACAGGTCGTTCAATACCTTGGCGTAGGCATCATGCCGCTCGCTTTGTCGGACCAGTTCACCGTCCCATTCGAAACCATAGCTTTCCAATGCATGAAGAATCGCAGCCTGTGCGCCGGGCTCTTCGCGGGGAGGGTCAAGGTCTTCCATGCGCATCAGCCAACGGCCTTTGTGGGCGCGGGCGTCAAGGTAAGAAGCGAGGGCGGCGACCAGTGAGCCGAAATGCAAATGGCCGCTGGGCGTGGGGGCAAAACGCCCGATATAGGTAGAGGCTGTCATGGGCCGGATACTACTGGAAAATCGGTAAACGCCAGAAACAGAAATGGGGCGTTCGCACGCCCCATTCGTTCAGCCCGGCAGGATTACTTGCCGACCTGTTTTTCCTTGATTTCGGCCAAGGTCTTGCAGTCTACGCACAGGTCCGCAGTCGGGCGGGCTTCCAGGCGGCGAATGCCGATCTCGACGCCGCAGGATTCGCACCAGCCGTATTCTTCGTCCTTGATCAGTTGCAGGGTCTTGTCGATCTTCTTGATCAGCTTGCGCTCGCGGTCACGGGCGCGCAGTTCGAGGGCAAATTCTTCCTCCTGGCTGGCACGGTCGGCCGGGTCAGGAAAATTGGCTGCTTCGTCCTTCATGTGGTCAACGGTGCGGTCAACTTCCTGCATCAAGTCCTGTTTCCACTTGTTCAGGATCTTGGTGAAATGCGCGCGCATGGGCTCGCCCATGTACTCCTCACCTTTCTTTTCTACGTAAGGTTCGAAGCCGCTGATGTTTTGCTTGTCTTGGGTGGACATGAATAGACCGCCTCTCACTCTTCTAATCCATTGCGCAGGATTGCAACGTCACCGACACCTGCCGGCCCTGCGGCTGCAAGCGGGCGAACTTACCAGATAGATTCGGGGTGCGCCACTCCCGGTTGTCGAGGCCCGTCGCGCAGAGGTTGCAAACTGCAATCGCCTGTCGTGGCTGGGTATGTCTCGGCTCGGATGTTGATTTTAGTCGTTTTGTACGCGCTTGCCCGGACCACACAGGCGGCCGAACAGGCAATAGAGCATGTTTTAGCGCCAGGGTTCGGTAGAATCCGGATTTTGTCCTCACCGTTAAGGAAGGCTAATGGCTCAGCCCTACAGTGCGCGCAGTCGCGCCATCGAACCTTTTCATGTCATGGCATTGCTGGCGCGGGCCAATGAGCTGCAGGCTGCTGGCCATGATGTGATCCACCTGGAAATCGGCGAGCCGGATTTCACTACCGCCGAGCCGATTATCCAGGCCGGCCAGGCGGCGCTGGCCAATGGCAAGACCCGTTACACGGCCGCTCGTGGCTTGCCGGAGTTGCGCGAAGCCATCAGCGGGTTTTACCAGCAGCGTTACGGATTGTGCGTAGACCCCGAGCGCATTCTGATCACGCCTGGCGGTTCCGGCGCGTTGTTGTTGGCCAGCAGCCTGCTGGTCGATCCGGGTAAGCACTGGCTGCTGGCAGATCCCGGTTACCCCTGTAACCGGCACTTTCTGCGGCTGGTTGAAGGTGCCGCCCAACTGGTGCCCGTGGGCCCTGAAGTGCGCTACCAGTTGACTGCCGACCTGGTCGCCAAGCACTGGGACCAGGACAGCGTAGGCGCGCTGGTCGCCTCTCCGGCCAACCCTACCGGGACGATGCTCACGCGGGACGAGTTGGCTGGGCTTTCGAGCGCGATCAAGGCACGTGACGGCCATCTGGTGGTGGACGAGATCTATCACGGTCTGACTTACGGCACAGACGCCGCGAGTGTGCTGGAAGTCGACGACGATGCCTTCGTGCTCAATAGTTTTTCCAAGTATTTCGGTATGACCGGCTGGCGCCTGGGGTGGCTGGTAGCCCCGCCGGCGGCGGTAAGTGAACTGGAAAAACTGGCGCAGAACCTCTATATCAGCGCACCCAGCATGGCTCAGCATGCGGCGCTGGCCTGCTTTACCCCGCAAACCCTGAGCATTCTGGAAGAGCGCCGCACCGAATTTGGCCGCCGTCGCGACTTTCTATTGCCGGCCCTGCGCGAACTGGGTTTCGGCATCGCGATAGAGCCGCAAGGTGCATTCTATTTGTACGCCGATATCCGCGCGTTCGGCGGTGATGCCTTCGCGTTTTGTCGTCACTTCCTGGAAACCGAACACGTCGCCTTTACCCCCGGATTGGATTTTGGTCGCTATCAAGCCGGCCACCACGTGCGTTTTGCCTACACCCAAAACCTTGAGCGCCTACAGGAAGCCGTAGAGCGAATTGCCCGTGGTCTGCGGAGTTGGCAAGGCTGATGCGTTTTCATCCTCCCCTCGAAGAGGGTCGGCTGATCCGGCGCTACAAGCGCTTTCTCACCGATATCGAAACCGTTACCGGCGAGTTGCTCACCATTCACTGTCCAAACACCGGTTCCATGCTCAATTGCATGGTCGAAGGCGGGCAGGTCTGGTTCAGCCGTTCCAGTGACCCCAAGCGTAAATTGCCTGGTACCTGGGAAATTGCCGAAACACCGCAAGGGCGCCTGGCATGTGTGAACACGGCGCGCGCCAATCAGTTGGTGGAGGAAGCGTTGCGCGCGGGCGTGATCACGGAACTCAACGGCTTCACCGCATTGAAGCGTGAAGTGCCCTACGGTCAGGAGAAAAGTCGGATCGACTTCCGGCTGGAATACCCGGACGGCGCGGCCTACGTGGAAGTTAAAAGCGTCACCCTGGGCTTTGACGACAGCAGGGTTGCCGCTTTCCCCGATGCGGTGACCCAGCGTGGCGCCAAGCATCTGCGCGAGCTGGCGCACCTGGCGCGGCAGGGTGTGCGGGCGGTGCAGTTGTATTGCGTCAACCTGTCGGGCATTGATGCGGTGCGCCCGGCGGTGGAAATCGACGCCATCTACGCTGCGGCCCTGCGCGAAGCCAAGGCGGCCGGCGTGGAAGTGCTGGCCTATGGCGTACGGGTGACCTCCGAGGAAATTGGCGTGGACCGCCGATTGGACGTGCTGCTCGACTAGACGTCTACCCACAGGCCTTGTTCGTCTTCACGGCCGGGCAGCGCAATGAGACTCTTGCCGGCGCACGGGCCTGCGATGCATTCGCCGCTCTCGATCAGGAACAGTGCACCGTGGGTGGCGCACTGGATCAGGCTGGCGCTGTCGTCGAGGAAGCGATCAGGGTGCCATTCCAGGGGGATGCCTCGATGGGGGCAGCGGTTGATATAGAAGTAGGCAATGCCCTCCCGGCGCACCGCCAATAGCTTGCAGCCGTCGATATCAAACCCGCGGCTGCTGTCTGGCGCTAGCTCATCAGAGGGGCAGAGAAACTTCATTACAATCCTTAAGTGCCTTGACGTTCAAATGCAAACAATTATCAAATGCCGGCTTCGCCCGTTTGCTGACTGGGTACTCGGTTCGATGCCTGGCAGGGATTATCTGTCACATTCGTGAGCGCTCAAGAGGCCCTGCTTCTGGAAGGAAACCCTGTTATGCGCCTGAGTGCCAGCGCTATTGCGCTTGTTGTCGGACTGCTGGTCAACCCCGGGGCGCAAGCCTCTGAGCCGCCACAACGCTGGGTGAGTGCCGGTGGGGCGCTGTCTGAATGGGTGACGGCGTTGGGCGGCGAGTCGAAACTGGTGGGGGTGGATACCACCAGTCAGCATCCTGAATCGCTCAAGGCCCTACCCAGCATTGGTTATCAGCGGCAGTTGTCGGCCGAAGGTATTCTCAGCCTGCGCCCCCAGGTGTTGGTGGGTACCGAAGAGATGGGGCCGCCGCCGGTGCTGGCGCAGATTCGCAACGCAGGTGTCCAGGTCGAAATGTTCTCCGCGCAGCCAGATCTGCCGAGCTTGAACGGCAATCTTCAACACCTGGGCAAATTACTCGGGGACGAAACCAAGGCCCGCGAATTGTTTGCCGGATATGAACAGGCGCTGGTTCAGCAAAAAAACTGGGTTGCCAACGCCCGGTCCACGCAAAAGGCGCCGGGTGTGTTGTTGCTGATCGGCCATGCCGGGGGCAAGCCGTTGATCGCCGGTAAAGACACGGCGGGCGATTGGGTGCTGCGGCAGGCGGGTGGGCATAACTTGGCCACCCATAGTGGTTACAAACCGTTTTCCGTGGAGTCGCTGGCAGGGTTGAGCCCGGATGTACTGGTATTTGCTGACCGTGCCCTTACGGGGGATGCGGCACGCGCGGCGTTGTTCAAGGAAAATCCGATCCTGGCTTCAACGCCTGCCGCAAAGAATGGGCGAGTATTTGAATTGGATCCGACGCTGTTGGTGGGCGGGCTTGGGCCGCGCCTGCCGCAAAGCCTGGTGCATTTATCCAGCGGCTTTTATCCGCCTCAGGCCAAGCCTTCCCCATGACCTCTCTGGTTAAACCGAAAACACTGTTTGTCGGGCTGTCGCTGTTGTGTGTGTTAGCGACCTGGCTCTCGTTGGCACTGGGGCCGGTGAGTTTGCCGTTGCTGGATACGCTCAAGGCGGCGTTGCGGTTGGTCGGCGTGCCGATCGAAGCGCAAGGTTTGGAGCAGGCTGAACTGATCCTGGGGCAGATTCGTCTGCCGCGAACCTTGCTGGGCCTGGCGGTGGGTGGCGTATTGGCCTTGTCGGGCGTGGCGATGCAGGGGCTGTTTCGCAACCCGCTGGCAGATCCGGGTTTGGTGGGCGTTTCCAGTGGCGCGGCGCTGGGGGCGGCTATCGCGATTGTCGGCGGTTCGCTGTTGGGTGGGCTGCCGGATGCACTCGGGCCCTACTTGCTGTCGTTGTGCGCTTTTTTGGGCGGGTTGGGCGTTACCGCGCTGGTCTATCGCCTGGGGCGGCATAACGGCCAGACCAATGTCGCGACGATGCTGCTCGCGGGTATCGCCCTTACGGCGTTGGCCGGTTCGGCGGTAGGCCTGTTCACCTACCTGGCGGATGACGCCACTCTGCGCACTCTGGCGTTCTGGAATCTGGGCAGCCTCAACGGTGCCAGTTATTCGCGGTTGTGGCCGTTGCTGCTGGTCAGCGCTGGGGTGGCGCTGTGGTTGCCGCGCCGGGCGAAAGCACTGAATGCATTGTTGCTGGGTGAATCCGAGGCCAATCATCTTGGAATTGACGTTGAAAGGCTCAAGCGTGAATTGGTGTTCTGCACTGCCTTGGGGGTAGGGGCTGCGGTGGCGGCGGCGGGCATGATTGGTTTTGTCGGGCTGGTAGTGCCGCATTTGGTGCGGTTGCTGGCGGGGCCTGATCACCGGGTGTTGTTGCCGGCTTCGGTATTGGCGGGCGCGAGTTTGCTGTTGTTTGCCGATCTGGTCGCGCGGCTGGCCTTGGCACCGGCTGAACTGCCCATCGGTATCGTGACCGCGTTCATTGGCGCGCCGTTTTTTCTTTACCTGTTGTTGCGGGGGCGTGCCTGATGTTGAGTGTGCAAGACCTGCAGATTCGTCGCGGCGGCAAGACTGTGCTGGCGGATATCACCCTGGACCTGCTGCCGCGCGAAGTGCTCGGCGTGCTGGGCCCCAACGGCGCCGGGAAAAGTACGCTGCTCGGTGCGTTATGCGGTGAGTTACGCCCCAATCAGGGCAAGGTGTGGCTGGATCAGCAAGCGCTGGAAAACTGGAGCGGATCGCAGCGTGCACAGCGACTGGCGGTGTTGCCGCAAACCTCGACCCTGGATTTTGCGTTCCGTGTCGAAGAGGTGGTCGGCATGGGCCGTTTACCTCATCAAACCGGCCGCGTACGCGATGACGAAATCATCCAGGCGGCCTTGCAGGCGGCGGATGTCGCGCACTTGAAGGGCCGCAGTTACCTGGCGTTATCCGGCGGGGAGCGTCAACGCGTGCACCTGGCGCGCGTGCTGGCGCAGCTATGGCCTGGAGAGGCGGGGCAGACCTTGTTGCTGGATGAGCCCACATCAATGCTTGATCCTCTACACCAACACACGACCTTGCAGGCTATTCGGGCGTTTGCCGATCGCGGGGCGGCGGTGCTGGTAATCCTTCACGACTTGAACCTGGCCGCGCGTTACTGTGACCGCATTTTGCTGCTGGAGAAGGGGCGCCCGCATGCTCTGGATATGCCGGCACAGGTGATGCGGCCCGAGCCGCTTAAAGCGGTGTTTGGGCTGGATGTGTTGGTGCAGCCGCATCCGGAACGTGGGCATCCGTTGATTATCACGCGGTGATGCCAGCTTTCGCGCAGGCAAAAAAAGACCCGGCAAGAGCCGGGTCAAATAACCGTGATTAGCCTGATGAGGAGATAATCTGAGAGTCCGAACCAATGGTCTTTCAGTTATCGGCTGATCTCGCGACCAGTTGTGATAATCATAACGATTCTCATTTGTGAGTCAACAGTTGTTTTTGCCTGCTTTTGGTTTTTTCTCAAACATCTGTTCGAAACCCGCGTAGACCTTGGGTTTGCCGGCCATTTTAAATTTTCTGGCGCGCTGCAATCGCCTCCAGTTGCCGGTTCAATGCTTCCTTGCGCTCCGCAGGAATGTCGTTCCAGTGCACATCCATCAAGGCGCCTTCAATGGCGTACAACAAAACCTTGGAGGCCCGGAAGCCACGGGTCCTTACGGCTCGATATGCATCGACCGCCCCCAGGCGACGCAAGTCCGATGCACTGTGGATGCCCACCGCATGCAGCCATTGTGCTGATGTCTTGCCGAGGTTCTTCAGGTGTTGCAGCTCATCGTTCATCAAGCCTCCTTGCAACGGCCGAATGGTGCGGTGGGTATCGTGACCAGGCAAGCCTGAAAGGGAGTGTAGCGCTCAGTAGGAAAAGCGTGGTTCTTTGGTCCGAAACGGCCCAAAAGCTTATAAGAATGGCGCGGGGATTTTGACGGCGGGCAGGGTAAAGCGCCCGCTACGCATTGCGCGTAGTCGGGCCTTGGGCGGATGTATTACTTGGTGCGATAGCGCAGGCGGGTGCCGAAGTTGACCGACATAAGGATTTCGTCGGCGGTCAACTCAGGCGGGAAGTAGGTGCCCGAAATCTGTGCATGGGCCAGGCTGGCGCCCTCCAGCGAGCAGTGACGCAAATCCAGGCCGCGCAGATCGGCGGAGCGGAAGTACGCATCAGTGAAATCCACGTCATCCGCGTGCAGGTCGCGTAAGTCCAGCCCACGGAAGTCGCCACCGCGCATGTCGATGACGCCTTCTTTCGGGCGTTGATGATTGAAACCTCGAATATCGTCTTTATGCAGGAGCGCGTAGAGCGGGGTATCAAGAAGCTTAGGCTGACTCATGAGGGCACCTCCTGTTGGATTTATGACGCCATTATAGTGCCACTATTGCTGGGGCGTGCGCCCAAGAAGACGACACGCCCAAGAAATTTTTCTTACAGACCAGGCAGGCGTTGACGAATTTGTGCGACCAACGCATCGAGGGTTCCGCTTTGGTTGGTCTCGACACATTTGCTCAGCAGCAGCTCTTCAGCGGTCAGCGGGTCACGGTTGGCCTGCTGTTCTTCAATAACGGCCAGCGTAGCGTCAGACGGATCATTTTTATCTGTCTGACGTTGTGCCAGCCAACTGGCGATAACAGCTGATGGCGCGTTGCAATCCAGGATCAGGAAGGGAGCGCCAGTGGCTTCGGCAACCTTGGCGGCTGCGTCGCGCTGCTCGCGCTTGAGGAAAGTGGCATCCAGCACCACCGGGAAACCGGCGCGTAGCACGGTGTCGGCGATTTCATTCAGGCGAGCGTAGGTCTTGGCGCTGGCATCTGTGGTGTAAATACCCGCCTGCGGGGTGTTTTCTACCTGCTGCTCGCCGAACAGGCGCTTGCGCTCCACGTCCGACCGCAAGCGTATGGCCCCCAGTGCTTCTACCAGGCGCATGGCGACGTGGCTTTTGCCCACTGCGGACACGCCGTGGGTAATCGCCAGGAAACGCGAAGGAATGGTGCTGTAGCTTTCCGCCAGGTTGGCGTAGTTGCGGTATTGACGCAGGGTGGTGGCGCGCTGCACCGGGCTTGCCTCGCTCGGCATACTGAACAGCGACACCTTGGCGCGTACCAGTGCGCGGTAGGCTTTGTAGAAATTCAGCAGTTCAAGGCCCTGATAATCGCCGGTCAGCTCCAGGTATTGGCTGATGAAGCGGCGAGCGAGGGACTTGAGGCCGCGGTCTTCCAGGTCCATGGCCAGGAACGCGGTGTCGGCGTACACGTCGGTGAAACGGAACGGTTCGTTGAACTCGATGCAGTCGAAGATCACTACGTGGCCATCGATCAAGGTGGCGTTACCCAGGTGAATGTCACCGTGGCACTCGCGAGTGAAACCGTCGATTTTGCGCTGTGCCAGCAGGGGTTTAAGGCGTGCGAAGCTGCTTTCGGCCCAGGCTTGGAGCGCTTCCAGTTGGGCCAGGTCGGCTTTATCGCTGAGAAACGGGCGAATCTGATCGAAGTTCTGCCGAACCGGTGCCATCACTTCGTTCGCGGTACCGGCGGGGTGTTCCTGCGGGACCTTTGGTGCGGTGAGATGAAAGTGCGCAATTTGTTTGGCCATCTCATCGATGTGTACGCTGGTCAGCTCGCCGTTGGCCTGCAAAGTGCTGAGCAATTGGCTTTGCGGGAACTGACGCATCTTCAGTGCGTACTCGATCACCGGCCCTTCACCGCCCAATCGAGGTGTGTCGGCCGTACCGGTAATCGGCAGCACGTCCAGATACAAATCCTGGGTCAAGCGTTGGTTGAGGCGCAGTTCTTCGTTGCAAAAGTGGCCGCGTTTTTCCAGATCGGTGAAATCCAGAAAGCCGAAGTTCATCGGCTTCTTCAATTTATAAGCGTAAGGCCCCGTGAGCACTACCCACGAAATATGGGTTTCGATGACGTGGAACGCTTCAACCGGATGAGGGTATAAAGCCGGGTTTTGCAGGGCAGCGATCAGTGTTTGGCTCACGGGCGATCCTTCAGAGTCTGGGGGAAATCATGGCGGGCATTATGGCCGCTACGGGCGGTCGTGCAAACCGCTGTCGGGCTCATGTTGAACATCAATAAAGTGCGTATAATCCGCCGCCATGACTCGAACCCGATCTCCCCGTTCCCGTAAAAAACCTCCTTCCAGTGGCCTGCGTCCGTGGCTCGGCTGGGCGCTCAAGCTCGGCCTTGTGGGCCTTGTGGTGCTCGCAGGCGTCGCGGTGTACCTCGACGCCGTGGTCCAGGAGAAGTTCTCCGGCAAGCGCTGGACCATTCCGGCCAAGGTGTACGCACGCCCGCTGGAGCTGTTCACTGGCCAGAAGCTGAGCAAGGATGACTTCCTCACTGAGCTCGATGCCCTGGGCTACCGTCGTGAACCCGTGAGCAACGGGCCGGGCGCGGCGGCTGTCAGCGGTAATACGGTCGACCTGAACACCCGCGGCTTTCAATTCTATGAAGGCCTGGAAAAAGCCCAGCCGGTACGCGTGCGTTTTTCCGGTGACTATGTGGCGGAGCTGTCATCGCTCAACGGCTCTAAGCTACCGGTGGTGCGCCTCGAACCACTGATGATCGGTGGGATTTACCCGAAGAACCTTGAAGATCGCATCTTGATCAAGCTTGATCAGGTGCCGCCGTATCTGCTTGAAACCCTGGTTGCCGTCGAGGACCGCGACTTTTATAGCCACTGGGGCGTCTCGCCGAAGTCGATTGCCCGCGCGATCTGGATCAACACCTCCGGCGGCAAGATGACTCAGGGCGGCAGTACGCTGACCCAGCAGTTGGTCAAGAACTTCTACCTGACCAGCGAGCGCAGCCTGACCCGCAAACTCACCGAAGCCATGATGGCGATGCTGCTTGAGCTGCACTACAGCAAGCAGGAAATCCTCGAGGCGTACCTCAACGAGGTCTTCGTCGGCCAGGATGGCCAGCGTGCGGTACACGGTTTCGGTCTGGCCAGCCAGTTCTTCTTCGGTCAGCCGCTGTCCGAGCTGAAGTTGCATCAGGTCGCCTTGTTGGTGGGCATGGTCAAGGGCCCGTCCTACTACAACCCGCGCCGCAACCCTGAGCGTGCGTTGGAGCGTCGCAACCTGGTGCTTGATGTGTTGGAGCAGCAGGGTGTGGCCACCGCTGAGCAAGTTGCAGCAGCGAAGAAAATGCCATTGGGTGTGACCACTCGTGGCAAATTGGCGGACAGCTCTTTCCCCGGCTTCATCGATTTGGTTAAACGCCAGTTACGTGAAGATTACCGCGACGAAGACTTGACCGAAGAAGGCCTGCGGATCTTTACCAGTTTTGACCCGATCCTGCAGATGAAAGCGGAAGCGTCGGTCAACGACACCTTCAAGCGTCTGACGGGCCGTAAAGGTTCCGATGAAGTAGAAGCGGCGATGGTGGTGACCAACCCGGAAACGGGTGAAGTCCAGGCCATGATCGGCAGTCGCCAGGCCAGCTTTGCCGGCTTCAACCGTGCTCTGGATGCGGTGCGGCCGATCGGCTCGCTGGTCAAGCCGGCGGTCTACCTGACGGCGTTGGAAAAACCGAGCAAATACACCCTGACCAGTTGGCTGTCGGATGACCCATTGTCGGTCAAAGGCGGGGATGGCCAGGTGTGGACGCCGCAGAACTTCGATCGCCGCTCCCATGGCACCGTATTCCTGTACCAGGGGCTGGCGCATTCCTACAACATTTCCACTTCGCGCCTGGGCCTTGAAGTGGGCGTGCCGAATGTTCTCAAGACCCTGGCGCGACTGGGTATTACCCGTGAGTTCCCGGCCTTTCCGTCGATCCTGCTGGGTGCTGGCGCAATGACGCCGATGGAAGTCGCGACCATGTATCAGACCCTCGCCAACGGCGGTTTCAATACCCCTATGCGCGGGATTCGCAGTGTGCTGACCGCTGAAGGTGAGCCGCTCAAGCGCTACCCGTTCCAGATCCAGCAGCGTTTCGATGCGGGTTCGATCTACCTGATCCAGAACGCGATGCAGCGCGTGATGCGTGAAGGTACCGGCAGTTCTGTCTATAAAGTGCTGCCGTCCAACCTCACGTTGGCGGGCAAGACCGGTACCAGTAACGACTCACGTGACAGTTGGTTCGCCGGTTTTGGTCAGGACGTGCTGGCGGTGGTGTGGCTGGGTCGTGACGATAATGGCAAGACGCCGTTTACCGGTGCGACCGGTGCGCTGCAGGTCTGGACCAGTTTCATGCGCAAGGCCGACCCGCTGCCGTTAAACATGCCGCAGCCGGATAACATCGTGCAGGCCTGGATTGATCCGCACACAGGTCAAGGCTCCGATGCCAACTGCCCGGGCGCGGTGCAGATGCCGTATATTCGCGGCAGCGAACCACCTCCTGGAGCTGCGTGCGGTGGCGGTGCCCCCGCTGACGCGGAATCGGTGATGGACTGGGTCAAGGGCTGGATGAATTAAGCAAAGAGGGTTTCAAGTGAACAAGTGGTGTATTCCAGCGATTACAGTTCTGGCTTTGCTCGGCGGCTGTTCCAGCGTGCAGCGCGGCTCCATTCCCGTGGTGGACTCGAGCACGGCCGTTTCCAATAACGACCGCATCTCGGCCAATGGCGGTTTCCGCCAGACCGTGACCAACCGTCCGGCGCAAGCCAAGCCGCAGGCCATGCCTCAGGATTCGGGCGTTGTAGTGATGGTGCCGGGCGGCGGTGCTGCCACGTCGGCGCCGATCAGTGCGGAGCCGTGGACGCCAGGGCCAAGCACTTCCGGGCCGATCGACGCTGCGCCGATTCAGGCGGCGCCGGTCAACCAAGGCACCTACACGATGCCGTCGACGCCGAGTGGCATTCCTTCGTCTTCCAATGCGGGCGGCCTGTCGGCTGATGAGCAGTTGGATGGCCCGGTGCTGGCGCTGCTGACCACTGCGCAGCAACAACAGGCGGGGGGCGATTTGAACGGTGCGTCGTCCAGCCTTGAGCGCGCGCAACGCGTTGCGCCTCGCGAGCCGCAAGTGCTGTACCGCCTGGCACAGGTCCGCATGGCCCAGGGGGATGCGCCGCAAGCCGAGCAGTTCGCTCGTCGTGGGCTCTCGCTGGCCAATGGTCGTCCCGACCTGCAAGCCAGCCTGTGGGCTCTGATTGGTGATGCACGTGCTGCGCAAGGCGATGCCGCCGGCGCTGCGCAGGCCCGTCAAAAAGCCAAGGTCAACCTCTGATGGATGCACGGTTTCCCGCGATAGCCGAACAGTTATTGCTGATCGAGCGCGAGTTGCGCGTGCAGGGCTGGTGGGACGAAGTGTCCCCCAGTGCGCAGGCGCTCAGCAGCGTCGAGCCGTTTTCGGTGGACACACTGGATTTCCATCAGTGGCTGCAGTGGATCTTCCTGGCACGTATGAAGCAGATCCTCGAACAGGACCTGCCGTTGCCCAATGCCTCGGGCATCCTCGAAATGGCAGAGATGGTTTACGCCGATCGGCCACGCGAGAGCCTTGGATTGCGCAATGCGCTGAAAAAGTTCGATCAATTGATCGTCGACGCTCGTTAATTGCCTGACTGCCGGGTTTTTCGGCAGTCTTGCGCATATTTCTACCGCTTGACGACATTCAGGCGAGTTTTATCCCTCCTCAAAGGCCTTTCTTCTACGTTCTCATGCGCTTAGTTGGAAAAAAGCGCAATTATTGCTTGACTTGAAGGGCCTGAAACACAAGAATCCAAAGTCCGCTGTATCGGGACTGCCAGAAGCAGGCCCGCTCGGCAGATCATGAGGCGCACATCCGCGCCGACCTGTTACACCCGCAACGCGTTACCTCGCGCTGGGTGGGAAAAGCCCGCAACACTTGGGACGATCCCAATACTTGCTCAGTCAGTGCTGACGTAGTCGGCGACCACCGTCGCTCATGCTCTGTTGAGAAGTAAACCTATTAAGACCCGTCGGTTTTCAACGGACGGTATTCTGGCGTTTTAGAGGTGAACAACGTGGAGCTTTTATCTGGCGGTGAGATGCTCGTCCGCTTTTTGCGTGACGAAGGCGTCGACTATATCTACGGGTACCCAGGTGGTGCTCTGCTGCATGTTTACGACGCACTGTTCAAGGAGCCGGCTGTTACCCACATCCTGGTTCGCCACGAACAGGCCGCGACCCATATGGCTGACGGTTATGCCCGTGCCACCGGTAAAGCCGGTGTGGTACTGGTGACCTCTGGCCCAGGCGCAACCAATGCCATTACCGGCATCGCGACTGCGTATATGGACTCTATCCCGATGGTGATCATCTCTGGCCAGGTGCCTAGCACCATGGTCGGTACCGATGCATTCCAGGAAACCGACATGATCGGTATCTCCCGGCCGATCGTGAAACACAGCTTCATGATCAAGCATGCGTCGGAAATCCCGGAAGTCATGAAAAAGGCCTTCTACCTCGCTCAGTCCGGTCGTCCGGGTCCTGTAGTGGTCGATATCCCGAAAGACATGACCAACCCGGCTGAAAAATTCGAATACGTTTTCCCGAAGAAAGCCAAGCTGCGCTCCTACAGCCCGGCCGTGCGTGGGCACTCTGGGCAAATCCGCAAGGCAGCAGAAATGCTTCTGGCGGCCAAGCGCCCAGTGCTGTACTCGGGCGGTGGCGTGATTCTGGGCGGCGGTTCCGCACCGTTGACCGAACTGGCCAAGATGCTCAACCTGCCGGTCACGAATACCCTGATGGGCCTCGGCGCATTTCCAGGCACGGATCGTCAGTTTGTCGGCATGCTCGGCATGCACGGCAGCTACACCGCCAACCTGACCATGCACCACGCCGACGTGATCCTGGCGGTGGGCGCACGGTTTGATGACCGTGTGATCAACGGCGCGAGCAAGTTCTGCCCGAATGCCAAGATCATTCACATCGACATCGACCCGGCGTCCATTTCCAAGACCATCAAGGCCGACGTGCCGATCGTTGGGCCGGTGGAAAGCGTGTTGACAGAAATGGTCGCCGCGCTCAAGGACATCGGCGAGACGCCGAACAAGGAATCCGTTGCCAGTTGGTGGAAGCAGATCGATGAATGGCGCGGCGATCGCGGCTTGTTCCCTTACGACAAGGGCGACGGCAGCATCATCAAGCCACAAACCGTGATTGAGACCCTGTGCGAAGTGACCAAGGGCGATGCCTTTGTGACCTCCGACGTAGGCCAGCACCAAATGTTCGCCGCGCAGTATTACAAGTTCGACAAGCCCAACCGCTGGATCAACTCCGGTGGCCTGGGCACGATGGGCTTCGGTTTTCCCGCGGCCATGGGGGTGAAACTGAGCTTCCCGGATGCCGACGTTGCCTGCGTCACCGGCGAAGGCAGCATCCAGATGAACATCCAGGAGTTGTCGACGTGCCTGCAGTACGGCCTTCCGGTGAAGATCGTCTGCTTGAACAATGGCGTACTGGGCATGGTTCGTCAGTGGCAGGACATGAGCTACGGTAGCCGTCACTCCCATTCCTACATGGAATCGTTGCCGGATTTCATCAAGTTGGTTGAAGCCTATGGCCATGTCGGCATTCGCATCACTGATTTGAAAGATCTAAAGCCGAAGATGGAAGAAGCGTTCGCCATGAAAGACCGCCTGGTGTTCATCGATATTCAGGTGGATACCAGCGAGCACGTCTATCCGATGCAGATCAAAGACGGCTCTATGCGCGACATGTGGCTGAACAAGACGGAGCGTACTTAATCATGCGGCATATTATCTCCCTGCTTCTGGAGAACGAACCCGGCGCTCTGTCTCGTGTTGTCGGCCTGTTTTCGCAACGCAACTACAACATCGAAAGCCTCACCGTGGCCCCGACCGAAGACCCGACCCTGTCGCGCCTGACGTTGACCACCGTGGGTCATGATGAAGTGATCGAACAGATCACCAAGAACCTCAACAAGCTGATCGAAGTGGTCAAGCTGGTCGACCTGTCGGAAAGTGCCCACATCGAGCGCGAGCTGATGCTGGTTAAAGTCAAGGCCACGGGTGCTCAACGTGCCGAGATCAAGCGCACTACCGACATCTATCGCGGGCAGATCGTCGATGTGAGTGCCAGCGTTTATACCGTTCAACTGACCGGTACAAGCGACAAGCTGGACAGCTTCATCCAGTCGATCGGGACGGCCTCGATTCTGGAAACGGTACGCAGTGGTGTCACCGGGATTGCCCGTGGCGACAAAGTACTCAGCATCTAACCCAAATTAGTGAATGGCCTTACGGCCTGGATATATAGAGGAACCTCATGAAAGTTTATTACGATAAAGATTGTGACCTGTCGATCATCCAGGGCAAGAAAGTCGCCATCATCGGCTACGGCTCCCAAGGTCACGCGCAAGCCTGCAACCTGAAAGATTCCGGCGTTGACGTGACTGTTGGCCTGCGTAAAGGCTCGGCCACTGTTGCCAAGGCTGAAGCTCACGGCCTGAAAGTGACTGACGTTGCTTCCGCTGTTGCGGCTGCCGACCTGGTCATGATCCTGACTCCGGACGAGTTCCAGTCCTCGCTGTACAAAAACGAAATCGAGCCGAACATCAAGAAAGGCGCCACCCTGGCCTTTTCCCACGGCTTCGCGATTCACTACAACCAGGTTGTGCCGCGCGCTGACCTGGACGTGATCATGATCGCGCCAAAAGCGCCAGGTCACACCGTACGTTCCGAGTTCGTGAAAGGCGGCGGTATTCCAGACCTGATCGCTATCTACCAGGACGCCTCCGGCAACGCCAAGAACGTTGCGTTGTCCTACGCTGCCGGCGTGGGTGGCGGTCGTACCGGCATCATCGAAACTACCTTCAAGGACGAGACCGAAACCGACCTGTTCGGCGAGCAAGCCGTTCTGTGTGGCGGTACCGTTGAGCTGGTCAAAGCAGGTTTCGAAACCCTGGTTGAAGCTGGCTATGCGCCGGAAATGGCCTACTTCGAATGCCTGCACGAACTGAAGCTGATCGTTGACCTCATGTACGAAGGCGGTATCGCCAACATGAACTACTCGATCTCCAACAACGCCGAATACGGCGAGTACGTGACTGGCCCGGAAGTGATCAACGCCGAGTCCCGTCAGGCCATGCGCAACGCCCTGAAACGTATTCAGGACGGCGAGTACGCCAAAATGTTCATCAGCGAAGGCGCTACCGGCTACCCTTCTATGACCGCCAAGCGTCGTAACAACGCTGCTCACGGTATCGAAGTGATCGGCGAGCAACTGCGCTCGATGATGCCGTGGATCGGTGCCAACAAGATCGTCGACAAAGCCAAAAACTAAGTCGAGCGCATCAAGAGAAAACGCGGCCTAGGCCGCGTTTTTTCGTTTGAGAGGCCGGTTCTGGTATAAAGCTGCATCGTTTGCGTGCGAACACTCGCCGCGAGTATTTGTCGAATTTTTCACACCGTTGCAAGGTAAAGTCCATGAGCGAACGTCCCGAAGAGCCAAGCCAGGCTTCTGACGCCGAAAGCCTGCTGCCGATCGATGAGCATGTCGAAGAAGGGCATGACGCGGAAGGCCGCAAGGTCCGGCATCGTGGCATCTATCTTTTGCCCAACCTGTTCACCACGGCGAACCTGTTCGCCGGGTTCTATTCCATTATCAACTCCATGAGTGCTCAGAGCGCGCTGGCGGCGGGTGATGCTGCGAGTGCCAGCAAGTATTTCGGCTTTGCTGCCATTGCGATCTTTGTCGCCATGGTGCTCGACGGCCTGGATGGTCGCGTGGCGCGTATGACCAATACTCAAAGTGCCTTCGGTGCCGAGTACGACTCGCTCTCGGACATGGTTGCCTTTGGTGTTGCTCCGGCGCTTTTGGCATTCGCCTGGGCGCTGGGTGATATGGGCAAGGTGGGGTGGATGGTTGCCTTTATTTATGTCGCGGGCGCGGCGTTGCGTCTGGCACGCTTCAATACCCAGGTAGGAACTGCCGACAAGCGTTACTTCATCGGCCTGGCCAGTCCGGCGGCGGCGGGTGTAGTGGCGGGGATCGTCTGGGCGTTTAGTGACTATGGCATCCAGGGATCGAAAATGTCGTTCCTGGTGGCCTTGATGGTCGCTGCGGCCGGGATGTTGATGGTCAGTAACATCAAGTACAACAGCTTCAAGGAGCTGGACCTTAAGGGGCGCGTTCCCTTCGTGGCTATCCTGGTGGTCGTGCTGGCGTTCGCCGTGGTCTTCAGTGATCCGCCGCGTATCCTGCTGTTGGCATTTCTGGTTTATGCCGTCTCGGGGCCGATTCAGTACCTGCTGCATCTGCGTCGGGACAAAACGTTGCCTTAATGTAATTTCCCCCATACTCCGCAGTCTATTGGTGCATCAGTCCTCCAATGCTGCGGAGTTGCCATGTTAATCAAATTGTCTAAAGCGTCCGATTGTCATGAATCGGATGTCACGCCTGAATCTTTTTATCTCTCTCGCCGCAGCTTACTCGGTGGTGCGTTGGCGGGTATTGCCGCCAGCAGCTTGCCGCGTTGGGCCAGTGCCGAGGATGCTGCGCGTTATGCCGACGTTGAACCGGGCAAAGCGCCTGATTGGTTTGCCGAGAAACTGCCGGCTACCAAATGGCAGGCAGTGACGGCTAAAGACGAAGCCATTACGCCATTCAAGGATGCCACCCACTACAACAACTTCTATGAGTTCGGCATAGATAAGGGCGACCCTGCGAACAATGCAGGCTCACTCAAGACCGAGCCCTGGAGCGTGGTGATTGATGGTGAGGTTGCAAAACCGGGGCGTTATGCCTTGGAAGACTTCATGAAGCCCTATCAATTGGAAGAGCGGATCTATCGTTTGCGCTGTGTGGAAGCTTGGTCGATGGTCATTCCATGGATAGGCTTTCCAATCTCTGCCTTGCTCAAGCAGGTTGAGCCAACTTCCAAGGCCAAATACATTCGTTTCGAAACCCTTCAGGATCCCAAGAGCATGCCTGGGCAGCGTTCGAGTTTCGGCTTGATCGACTGGCCGTATGTAGAAGGGTTGCGTCTGGATGAAGCAATGAATCCCTTGGCGATTCTTGCTGTTGGTATGTATGGGCGGGAGCTGCCGAATCAGAACGGCGCACCGTTGCGTCTGGTTGTGCCGTGGAAGTACGGTTTCAAGAGCGTGAAGTCAATCGTGCGGATCAGCCTGGTAAGCGAGCAGCCGAAAACCACCTGGCAGAGCATTGCGGCGGATGAGTATGGGTTTTATGCAAATGTGAACCCGACAGTCGATCATCCTCGTTGGACCCAAGCGCGCGAGCGTCGCTTGCCGAGTGGCCTGTTCAGTCCCAATGTGCGTGAAACGCAGATGTTCAATGGCTACTCAGAGGAGGTTGCTTCTCTTTATAGCGGTCTCGATCTGCGGAAGAACTACTGATGCGTTACCCCATCTGGCGCATTGGCATCTTTATCGCTGCGGCGGTGTGGCCGTTGTTATGGCTATATCAAGCGTGGAGCTTTGCGCTGGGGCCGGACCCGGGCAAGGTATTGGTTGATCGACTCGGCTTGGGTACGTTGATCCTGTTGTTGGTTACCCTGGGTATGACGCCACTGCAGAAGCTCAGTGGTTGGGCTGGGTGGATTGCTGTACGCCGCCAGCTTGGTTTGTGGTGCTTCGCTTATGTCGTGCTGCACCTGGCTGCCTATTGTGTGTTTGTCCTGGGCCTTGATTGGTCACAGTTGGGCGTGGAGTTACGTAAGCGGCCTTACATTATTGTCGGGGCGTTGGGCTTCTTGGCGTTGTTGGTGTTGGCGGTAACGTCCAATCGCTATAGCCAGCGTCGGCTGGGTAGCCGCTGGAAGAAATTGCATCGCCTTGTTTATGTGATTCTGGGGCTTGGCCTACTGCATATGTTGTGGATTGTGCGGGCTGATCTGAAGGAGTGGGCTATCTATGCTTCTATAGGTACGCTGCTCCTCGTATTACGGATTCCGCCCTTGATGCGTCGAATCCCTCGCCTTATTGCAAAAAAAGCACCTTCTGCAACGAAAGTGTAATTAACGCTTGACCGCAGACTCTGGAAGCCTATAATTCGCCCCACTTCCGGCGCAGTCGAAACGTAAAACTCCTTGGTAAACAATGAGTTACGCAGTTTTCGGCAGCAAGTTGCTTCAGTTCATCGAAGCCAAAAGGAAGTTGAAAAAGAGGTGTTGACAGCAGCGTGTAACGCTGTAGAATTCGCCTCCCGCTGACGAGAGATCGGAAGCGCAAGTGGTTGAAGTTGTTGAAGAAATCTTCGAAAGCTTCTGAAAATAACCGCTTGACAGCAAATGAGGCTGCTGTAGAATGCGCGCCTCGGTTGAGACGAAAGCTCTTAACCAACCGCTCTTTAACAACTGAATCAAGCAATTCGTGTGGGTGCTTGTGGAGTCAGACTGATAGTCAACAAGATTATCAGCATCACAAGTTACTCCGCGAGAAATCAAAGATGTAACCAACGATTGCTGAGCCAAGTTTAGGGTTTCTTAAAAACCCAAAGATGTTTGAACTGAAGAGTTTGATCATGGCTCAGATTGAACGCTGGCGGCAGGCCTAACACATGCAAGTCGAGCGGTAGAGAGAAGCTTGCTTCTCTTGAGAGCGGCGGACGGGTGAGTAATGCCTAGGAATCTGCCTGGTAGTGGGGGATAACGTTCGGAAACGGACGCTAATACCGCATACGTCCTACGGGAGAAAGCAGGGGACCTTCGGGCCTTGCGCTATCAGATGAGCCTAGGTCGGATTAGCTAGTTGGTGAGGTAATGGCTCACCAAGGCGACGATCCGTAACTGGTCTGAGAGGATGATCAGTCACACTGGAACTGAGACACGGTCCAGACTCCTACGGGAGGCAGCAGTGGGGAATATTGGACAATGGGCGAAAGCCTGATCCAGCCATGCCGCGTGTGTGAAGAAGGTCTTCGGATTGTAAAGCACTTTAAGTTGGGAGGAAGGGCAGTTACCTAATACGTGATTGTTTTGACGTTACCGACAGAATAAGCACCGGCTAACTCTGTGCCAGCAGCCGCGGTAATACAGAGGGTGCAAGCGTTAATCGGAATTACTGGGCGTAAAGCGCGCGTAGGTGGTTTGTTAAGTTGGATGTGAAATCCCCGGGCTCAACCTGGGAACTGCATTCAAAACTGACTGACTAGAGTATGGTAGAGGGTGGTGGAATTTCCTGTGTAGCGGTGAAATGCGTAGATATAGGAAGGAACACCAGTGGCGAAGGCGACCACCTGGACTGATACTGACACTGAGGTGCGAAAGCGTGGGGAGCAAACAGGATTAGATACCCTGGTAGTCCACGCCGTAAACGATGTCAACTAGCCGTTGGGAGCCTTGAGCTCTTAGTGGCGCAGCTAACGCATTAAGTTGACCGCCTGGGGAGTACGGCCGCAAGGTTAAAACTCAAATGAATTGACGGGGGCCCGCACAAGCGGTGGAGCATGTGGTTTAATTCGAAGCAACGCGAAGAACCTTACCAGGCCTTGACATCCAATGAACTTTCTAGAGATAGATTGGTGCCTTCGGGAACATTGAGACAGGTGCTGCATGGCTGTCGTCAGCTCGTGTCGTGAGATGTTGGGTTAAGTCCCGTAACGAGCGCAACCCTTGTCCTTAGTTACCAGCACGTCATGGTGGGCACTCTAAGGAGACTGCCGGTGACAAACCGGAGGAAGGTGGGGATGACGTCAAGTCATCATGGCCCTTACGGCCTGGGCTACACACGTGCTACAATGGTCGGTACAGAGGGTTGCCAAGCCGCGAGGTGGAGCTAATCCCATAAAACCGATCGTAGTCCGGATCGCAGTCTGCAACTCGACTGCGTGAAGTCGGAATCGCTAGTAATCGCGAATCAGAATGTCGCGGTGAATACGTTCCCGGGCCTTGTACACACCGCCCGTCACACCATGGGAGTGGGTTGCACCAGAAGTAGCTAGTCTAACCTTCGGGAGGACGGTTACCACGGTGTGATTCATGACTGGGGTGAAGTCGTAACAAGGTAGCCGTAGGGGAACCTGCGGCTGGATCACCTCCTTAATCGACGACATCAGCTGCTCCATAAGTTCCCACACGAATTGCTTGATTCATTGAAGAAGACGATAAGAAGCAGCCCGAAATTGGGTCTGTAGCTCAGTTGGTTAGAGCGCACCCCTGATAAGGGTGAGGTCGGCAGTTCGAATCTGCCCAGACCCACCAATTTTGTGTGGGAAACGCCTGTAGAAATATGGGGCCATAGCTCAGCTGGGAGAGCGCCTGCCTTGCACGCAGGAGGTCAACGGTTCGATCCCGTTTGGCTCCACCACTACTGCTTCTGACGTATGAAAGCTTAGAAATGAGCATTCCATCCTAGCGATGGTGAATGTTGATTTCTAGTCTTTGATTAGATCGTTCTTTAAAAATTTGGGTATGTGATAGAAAGATAGACTGAACGTTACTTTCACTGGTAACGGATCAGGCTAAGGTAAAATTTGTGAGTGATTACAGATTTTCGGCGAATGTCGTCTTCACAGTATAACCAGATTGCTTGGGGTTATATGGTCAAGTGAAGAAGCGCATACGGTGGATGCCTTGGCAGTCAGAGGCGATGAAAGACGTGGTAGCCTGCGAAAAGCTTCGGGGAGTCGGCAAACAGACTTTGATCCGGAGATGTCTGAATGGGGGAACCCAGCCATCATAAGATGGTTATCTTGTACTGAATACATAGGTGCAAGAGGCGAACCAGGGGAACTGAAACATCTAAGTACCCTGAGGAAAAGAAATCAACCGAGATTCCCTTAGTAGTGGCGAGCGAACGGGGACTAGCCCTTAAGTGGCTTTGAGATTAGCGGAACGCTCTGGAAAGTGCGGCCATAGTGGGTGATAGCCCTGTACGCGAAAATCTCTTAGTCATGAAATCGAGTAGGACGGAGCACGAGAAACTTTGTCTGAATATGGGGGGACCATCCTCCAAGGCTAAATACTACTGACTGACCGATAGTGAACTAGTACCGTGAGGGAAAGGCGAAAAGAACCCCGGAGAGGGGAGTGAAATAGATCCTGAAACCGTATGCGTACAAGCAGTGGGAGCCCACTTTGTTGGGTGACTGCGTACCTTTTGTATAATGGGTCAGCGACTTATTTTCAGTGGCGAGCTTAACCGAATAGGGGAGGCGTAGCGAAAGCGAGTCTTAATAGGGCGTCTAGTCGCTGGGAATAGACCCGAAACCGGGCGATCTATCCATGGGCAGGTTGAAGGTTGGGTAACACTAACTGGAGGACCGAACCGACTACCGTTGAAAAGTTAGCGGATGACCTGTGGATCGGAGTGAAAGGCTAATCAAGCTCGGAGATAGCTGGTTCTCCTCGAAAGCTATTTAGGTAGCGCCTCATGTATCACTGTAGGGGGTAGAGCACTGTTTCGGCTAGGGGGTCATCCCGACTTACCAAACCGATGCAAACTCCGAATACCTACAAGTGCCGAGCATGGGAGACACACGGCGGGTGCTAACGTCCGTCGTGAAAAGGGAAACAACCCAGACCGTCAGCTAAGGTCCCAAAGTTATGGTTAAGTGGGAAACGATGTGGGAAGGCTTAGACAGCTAGGAGGTTGGCTTAGAAGCAGCCACCCTTTAAAGAAAGCGTAATAGCTCACTAGTCGAGTCGGCCTGCGCGGAAGATGTAACGGGGCTCAAACCATACACCGAAGCTACGGGTATCACGTAAGTGATGCGGTAGAGGAGCGTTCTGTAAGCCTGTGAAGGTGAGTTGAGAAGCTTGCTGGAGGTATCAGAAGTGCGAATGCTGACATGAGTAACGACAATGGGTGTGAAAAACACCCACGCCGAAAGACCAAGGTTTCCTGCGCAACGTTAATCGACGCAGGGTTAGTCGGTCCCTAAGGCGAGGCTGAAAAGCGTAGTCGATGGAAAACAGGTTAATATTCCTGTACTTCTGGTTATTGCGATGGAGGGACGGAGAAGGCTAGGCCAGCTTGGCGTTGGTTGTCCAAGTTTAAGGTGGTAGGCTGGAATCTTAGGTAAATCCGGGATTCTAAGGCCGAGAGCTGATGACGAGCTAACTTTTAGTTAGCGAAGTGGTTGATGCCATGCTTCCAAGAAAAGCTTCTAAGCTTCAGGTAACCAGGAACCGTACCCCAAACCGACACAGGTGGTTGGGTAGAGAATACCAAGGCGCTTGAGAGAACTCGGGTGAAGGAACTAGGCAAAATGGCACCGTAACTTCGGGAGAAGGTGCGCCGGTGAGGGTGAAGGACTTGCTCCGTAAGCCCATGCCGGTCGAAGATACCAGGCCGCTGCGACTGTTTATTAAAAACACAGCACTCTGCAAACACGAAAGTGGACGTATAGGGTGTGACGCCTGCCCGGTGCCGGAAGGTTAATTGATGGGGTTAGCTAACGCGAAGCTCTTGATCGAAGCCCCGGTAAACGGCGGCCGTAACTATAACGGTCCTAAGGTAGCGAAATTCCTTGTCGGGTAAGTTCCGACCTGCACGAATGGCGTAACGATGGCGGCGCTGTCTCCACCCGAGACTCAGTGAAATTGAAATCGCTGTGAAGATGCAGTGTATCCGCGGCTAGACGGAAAGACCCCGTGAACCTTTACTATAGCTTTGCACTGGACTTTGAATTTGCTTGTGTAGGATAGGTGGGAGGCTTTGAAGCGTGGACGCCAGTCTGCGTGGAGCCAACCTTGAAATACCACCCTGGCAACTTTGAGGTTCTAACTCAGGTCCGTTATCCGGATCGAGGACAGTGTATGGTGGGTAGTTTGACTGGGGCGGTCTCCTCCTAAAGAGTAACGGAGGAGTACGAAGGTGCGCTCAGACCGGTCGGAAATCGGTCGTAGAGTATAAAGGCAAAAGCGCGCTTGACTGCGAGACAGACACGTCGAGCAGGTACGAAAGTAGGTCTTAGTGATCCGGTGGTTCTGTATGGAAGGGCCATCGCTCAACGGATAAAAGGTACTCCGGGGATAACAGGCTGATACCGCCCAAGAGTTCATATCGACGGCGGTGTTTGGCACCTCGATGTCGGCTCATCACATCCTGGGGCTGAAGCCGGTCCCAAGGGTATGGCTGTTCGCCATTTAAAGTGGTACGCGAGCTGGGTTTAGAACGTCGTGAGACAGTTCGGTCCCTATCTGCCGTGGACGTTTGAGATTTGAGAGGGGCTGCTCCTAGTACGAGAGGACCGGAGTGGACGAACCTCTGGTGTTCCGGTTGTCACGCCAGTGGCATTGCCGGGTAGCTATGTTCGGAATAGATAACCGCTGAAAGCATCTAAGCGGGAAACTAGCCTCAAGATGAGATCTCACTGGAACCTTGAGTTCCCTGAAGGGCCGTCGAAGACTACGACGTTGATAGGTTGGGTGTGTAAGCGCTGTGAGGCGTTGAGCTAACCAATACTAATTGCCCGTGAGGCTTGACCATATAACACCCAAGCAATTTGACTACTCGAAAGAGCATCAGATTGCGGTGTGTGAAGACGAAACGAACCGAAAGTTTGTAACTCACAAAACACCGACTGCTGTCACATACCCAATTTGCTGAAGCGAGGCCATTTGGTCACGAGTCAGTACCCGAATTTCTTGACGACCATAGAGCATTGGAACCACCTGATCCCATCCCGAACTCAGCAGTGAAACGATGCATCGCCGATGGTAGTGTGGGGTTTCCCCATGTGAGAGTAGGTCATCGTCAAGATTAAATTCCAAAACCCCATTTGCGAAAGCAGATGGGGTTTTGTTTTGGGCGCTCGGAAAGTGCAAGAAGCTCATCAGAGCGACCTTCAATGCTAAAGTCCTTTCCTCGATTTAGCTTTTCCCAAGGAAGCCGTTATGCCGGATGCGACGTCACTCAGCGCTGGATTCATGGTGGTTCACGGCAATCGCCTGGACGAACTGCGCAGCTTGGTGGTGAGTTGGATGCGCCGTTACCCTCTGGCGCCCCTGGAAAACGAAATCGCGTTGGTACAAAGCAACGGCATTGCTCAATGGCTCAAGTTGGCCCTGGCGGAAGACCCGCAAGAGGACGATATGGGCGGCTGCGGCATCGCCGCCGCCATCGACGTGCAACTTCCCGGCAGCTTCATGTGGCAGCTCTATCGCATGGTCTTGGGACGTGACGAAATCCCCCCCAAGTCTCTGCTCGATAAAGCTCCACTCACATGGCGCTTGATGCGCTTGCTTCCGGAACTCATCGATCGACCGCATTTCGAGCCATTACAACGCTTTTTGACCCACGACACGGATCTACGTAAACGCTACCAACTGGCGGAGCGCCTGGCCGACTTGTTCGACCAATATCAGGTCTACCGCGCCGACTGGCTGGAAGACTGGGCTGCCGGTCGCCACCAATTGCGCAACGGTCGAGGCGAACCCAAGCCACTCAACCCCTCCAACTGCTGGCAAGCTGAGTTATGGCGCGCATTGCTACTGGATGTAGGGGCAGAGGGCATGGCCCAAAGCCGGGCCGGTGTTCATCAGCGCTTCATCGAACGCATCAATGCCCTTGCGCAAGCACCTAATGGGCTGCCTTCGCGGGTGATCGTTTTCGGGATTTCTTCCCTGCCTGCCCAAGCGCTCGAAGCCCTTGCCGGACTCGCCCGTTTCAGCCAAGTCCTGCTGTGCGTGCACAACCCTTGTCGCCATCATTGGTCCGACATCGTTGCCGACAAAGACCTACTGCGTAACGAATACAAACGCCAAGCGCGCAAAGCTGGCATGCCGCTCACGCTCGATTCACAGACCCTGCACCAGCACGCCCACCCGTTACTCGCTGCCTGGGGCAAGCAAGGCCGCGACTACATCAGCCTGCTGGACAGTTATGACGACCCCAACAGTTACCGCGCAGCCTTCCACGACGGTCGCATCGACCTGTTCAGCGACAGCGTCCCCACCACACTGCTCAACCAACTCCAGGACGATATCCTCGAGCTACGCCCACTCAATGAGACGCGTGAGCGATGGGCTGCTGTCGATCTGCAACGTGATACGTCAATCCGCTTCCACATTGCCCACAGCGCTCAACGCGAAGTGGAAATTCTCCACGACCAATTGCTTCAACGCTTCAGCGACGATCCGGCACTGCGCCCCCGCGACATCATCGTCATGGTCCCCGATGTCGACAGCTACGCGCCGCATATTCGCGCCGTGTTCGGCCAGTTGGAAAGAAGCGACTCCCGCTTCATCCCCTTCACCCTTACCGATCAAGGCCAGCGTGGCCGCGACCCGCTGCTGATCGCCGTTGAACACCTGCTCAAACTCCCTGACAGCCGCTTCCCCGTCAGCGAAATTCTTGACCTGCTCGACGTTCCCGCGCTGCGCGAACGTTTCGCCATCAAGGAGCGCGACCTGCCCACGCTGCACCGCTGGATCGAAGGCGCCGGCATTCGTTGGGGCCTCAACGCCGAACAACGTGCCGGCCTCGGTCTGCCGGTAGACCTGGAGCAGAACAGCTGGCGATTTGGCCTGCGTCGTATGCTGTTGGGGTACGCCGTCGGCACCGGTGCCGCTTGCAACGGCATTGAACCCTACGATGAAATCGGTGGCCTCGACGCGGCGTTGATTGGCCCCTTGGTCGCTCTGCTCGACGCATTGCATGACGCGCATCAAACGCTCTCCCAACCGGCCGCGCCCCAAGAGTGGGGCGAACGTCTACGACGATTGATGCAACTTTTCTTCCTGCCCAGCAGCGAGCACGACGACTACCTGCTCGGCCAACTCGAACAACTCCGGGAAACGTGGCTGGAAACCTGCGAGTCCGTTGGCCTGCAGGACCAATTACCTCTCACTGTAGTGCGCGAAGCCTGGCTGGCCGGTCTCGATCAAGGCCGCTTGTCCCAGCGTTTCCTCGCCGGTGCTGTCAATTTTTGTACCCTGATGCCTATGCGAGCGATCCCGTTCAAGCTCGTTTGCCTGCTCGGCATGAACGACGGCGACTACCCTCGCGCGCAACCGCCGCTGGATTTCGACCTGATGGGCAGCGACTACCGCCCCGGTGATCGTTCACGCCGCGAAGACGACCGCTACCTGCTACTCGAAGGCTTGCTGTCCGCCCGCGATCAGCTCTATATCAGTTGGGTGGGCCGCAGCATCCGCGACAATAGCGAGCGCCCCGCATCAGTACTGATCGGCCAACTGCGCGATCATATCGCCAGCGGCTGGCATAACGCACAAGCAACCCCCCTAGTGGAGGCGATGACCCAGGAACACCCTCTTCAACCTTTCAGCGCCCGCTATTTCCACGAAGACGACCCGCTGTTCAGTTATGCCCGCGAGTGGCAATTGCTCCACCAAACGGCCGAAGCCGTGGTTAATGCAGATGAGCTGGCGCAGCACCACCAGGAGGAACCGCTGAGCCTTGGCCAGCTACAAGACTTCCTGCGCAACCCGGTCAAACACTTCTTCAGCCAGCGCCTCAAGGTATTTTTCGAAGCTGCCGAAGTGCCTTTGGCTGATGAAGAACCCTTCGTCCTCGATGCATTGCAACGCTACAGCTTGAGTGACAGCCTGTTGAACGCCGCGCTGTCACAGCCGGCTCAGCTCGACCAAGCCCTCAACGCCCAGGCCTTGCGTTTGCAAGGCAGCGGTCTGTTGCCCATGGTCGGTTTCGGCGAGTGCCTGCGCAACGAACTGATCGAGCCTTTGCCCGACCTGCTACAGCGCTACCACCAATTACTGGCCCTCTGGCCAACCCCGCATCCCGGTGCCGAACCGATCAGTTTCGAGCATCAAGGCATTGCGCTGGAGGGCTGGATCAGTGGGCTGCATCGACGCAGTGATGGCGGGTTGCTAAGCATCACCACCATCCCCAACAGCATTGGCTCGGTCAAAACGCGCAAGTGGCATCGCCTGATCCGTCCGTGGGTCAATCACCTGGTGGCGTGTGCCTGCGGTCTGCCGCTGAGCACCGGTCTGGTGGCCAGCGACGACACCTTGCTGCTGGCCCCGCTGGATAAAGCCGCCGCCCGGGAAACCCTCGGCGAACTGCTGCTGGCCTGGCGCTACGGCATGCAAAAACCACTTGCGGTAGCCGTTAAAACTGCCTTCGCCTGGCTCAGCCAAACCGACCCGGACAAGGCCCACGCCGCAGCGCGCAAAGCCTTCGAAGGCGACGGCTTGACCTCCGACGGCGAGCGCCGCGAAACCCCCGCGCTCACCCGACAATTCCCCGATTACAGCGCCTTGATCGCGAATGAAGAATTCGAAGGTTGGTGCGAAACCCTCTATCGCCCACTGCTCAATGCTCCCTGGCGATCACTTACAGGCGAGGAGGTCGGCACATGAACAACAAACCCTTGGCCCTGGCCTTCCCGCTAAAAGGCAGCCAACTGATTGAAGCCAGCGCCGGTACCGGCAAAACCTTCACCATCTCCGCGTTGTACCTGCGCCTGGTGCTTGGCCACGGCGGTCAAGAGTCCGGCTTTGGCCGCGAACTGCTGCCGCCGCAAATCCTGGTGGTGACCTTCACGGATGCGGCAACGAAAGAGTTGCGTGAACGTATCCGCATTCGCCTGGCTGAAGCCGCGCGGTTTTTTCGCGACGAAATCGATCAGCCCGATGCCCTGATCGCAGAGCTGCGCGAAGAATACCCACCCGAGCAATGGCCCGGCTGCGCCAACCGCTTGGACATTGCCGCGCAGTGGATGGACGAGGCCGCCGTTTCGACCATTCATAGTTGGTGCCAGCGCATGCTGCGCGAACATGCGTTCGACAGCGGCAGCCTGTTTACCCAGACCCTGGAGACCGACCACAGCGACCTGCTGGGCCAAGTGCTGCGCGATTACTGGCGGTTGTTCTGCTACCCCATGCACGACGACGCCCTCAACTGGGTGCGCAGTAACTGGGGTGGCCCCGCTGCGTTGATGCCACGCGTGCGCGCACTGTTCGGCAGCGAACGGCCGACAGATGAAAACCGCGAACCCGCCGAGTTGATCAGCGCTTGCCTACAAGAACGCCGCGAAGCGTTGATCAACATCAAAGCTCCCTGGCAACAATGGGCCGCTGAGCTACGCGATATCTGCCTGCAAGCGGTGGCCGCCAAAGCGGTCGACGGCCGCAAGATGCAAGCTCGCTACTTTGAGCCCTGGTTCGAGAAGATCAGCGCCTGGGCCGCAGACGACATCCTGGAACAACTGGACATCGGCACCGGTTTTACCCGGCTCACCCCCGACGGTATAGCCGAAGCCTGGAAGGGCGACCCACCGCAGCATCCCGGCATTGACGCCATGGCCAGCCTTAAAGCCAGCCTTGACGCCCTGCCTACCCCCGATGCCGCCGTGTTGCAACACGCCGCCGGCTGGGTGAGCAAGTGCTTCGAAGAAGAAAAACGCCGCCGCGCCGAAATGGGCTTCGACGACATGCTGATCCGCCTCAACGCGGCCTTGCAAGCCGACGGCGGCGAGCGCCTGGCTAACGTGATTCGTGAGCAGTTCCCGGTAGCCCTGATCGATGAATTCCAAGACACCGACCCCGTGCAATACAACATCTTCGACAGCATTTACCGCATCGAAGAAAACCACCCCGACAGCGGCTTGTTCCTGATCGGCGACCCCAAGCAGGCGATCTACGCCTTCCGTGGTGCCGATATCTATACCTACTTGCGTGCGCGGCAGTCCACCACCGGACGGCACCACACCTTGGGCACCAACTTCCGCTCCAGCCATGCGATGGTCGAGGCGGTAAACCATGTATTCCAGCGCGCGGAAACAGGTCGCGGTGCGTTCTTGTTCCGTGAACCCAATGGTGATAACCCGGTGCCGTTCCAGCCGGTGCTGTCCCAAGGACGCAAGGAAAAACTCCAGGTCGATGGCCAAACGCTGCCGGCGATGAACCTCTGGCACCTGCCTACCGACCAACCCGTATCCAACGCGGTGTACCGCCAGCAATTGGCCGGCGCCTGCGCCACGCAGATTGTCGCGTTGCTCAACGGCGGCCAGCAGGGCACGGCCGGCTTCCTACACTCAGATGACAGCTTCAAAGGCGTACTACCGTCAGACATCGCCATCCTCGTGCGCGACGGTAAAGAAGCCCAGGCCGTGCGCGCCGAGTTGGCTGCTCGTGGTGTGCGTAGCGTGTACCTGTCCGATAAGGACTCGGTGTTCGCCGCCCAAGAAGCCCACGACCTGCTGGCCTGGCTCAAGGCCTGCGCAGAGCCCGACGTCGAGCGCCCGCTGCGCGCCGCGCTGGCCTGCGTCACGCTCAACCTTTCCCTGCCGGAACTGGAGCGTCTGAACCAGGACGAACTGGCGTGGGAAACCCGTGTGATGCAATTTCGTGGCTATCGCGCGATCTGGCGTACCCAAGGCGTGCTGCCGATGCTGCGTCGCCTGCTCCACGATTTCAAACTGCCACAAACCCTGATCGCCCGCAGCGACGGCGAGCGCGTGTTGACCAACCTGCTGCACCTGAGTGAACTGCTGCAACAGGCCGCTTCGGAGCTGGATGGCGAACAGGCGCTGATCCGCCATCTGGCCGAACACCTGGCGTCGTCCGGCCAGGCCGGCGAAGAGCAGATCCTGCGGCTGGAAAGCGATGAGCAGCTGGTCAAGGTAGTGACCATCCACAAATCCAAGGGCCTGGAGTACGACTTGGTGTTCCTGCCGTTCATTTGTTCGGCCAAACCGGTAGACGGCAGCCGATTGCCGCTGCACTACCACGACGAACACGGTAAATCCCAGGTCAGCCTGCGCCCAACCGCCGAGTTGATTGCCCAGGCCGATGACGAGCGTCTGGCCGAAGACCTGCGTCTGTTCTACGTAGCCCTGACGCGCGCCAAACATGCCTGCTGGCTTGGCGTTGCCGACCTCAAGCGCGGCAACAGCGCCAGTTCGGTATTGCACCTGTCGGCGCTGGGCTATTTGCTCGGCGGCGGGGCCTCGTTGGCGGAATCGGCAGGCCTGGCGCGTTGGCTGCTGGACCTGCAGCAAGGCTGCCCGGCCATCCACTACGCCCACGTACCCGAAGCGCAAGAAAGCCTGTTTCACCCACCGCGCAACCAGGCCACCTTGCTCGCGCCGTTATTGCCCAAGCGCAAGGCCGCCGAAAACTGGTGGATCGCGTCCTACAGCGCCTTGCGCATTGGCGACAGCATGAGCGTCGCCAATCTCGAGGCACCAGAAAGCCCGCAAGCGCAAAAGCTGTTCGATGACGAACGCCTCGACCCCGACGCACCGCGTGAAGTGGCGGTGTCCGGCGGCGACATACACCGTTTCCCACGCGGCCCCAACCCCGGCACCTTCCTCCACGGCTTGCTGGAGTGGGCCGGCGAAGAAGGCTTCAACGTGTCACCGCAGGCCATCGAAAACGCCGTAGGCGCCCGTTGCAATCGCCGCAACTGGGAAGGCTGGATCATCACCCTCAGCGGTTGGCTGGGCCATTTGCTGCAAACGCCGCTGCCGGTGGATAACGCTCACGTTACCCTCAGCAGCCTGCAGCAATACCAGATCGAAATGGAGTTCTGGTTTGCCAGCCATAAAGTCGACGTGCTCGCCCTCGATAAGCTGGTGTGCCAGTACACCCACAACGGTGTCGCGCGGGTAGCCGCCGAGCCGGTGCTGCTCAACGGTATGTTCAAGGGCTTTATCGACCTGACTTTCGAACATGACGGCCGCTATTACGTGGCCGACTACAAATCCAACTGGCTCGGCCCAGACGATTCGGCCTACACCCTCGATGCCATGGAACGTTCGATCCTTGAGCATCGGTATGACTTGCAATACGTGCTTTACCTGCTGGCCCTGCACCGCCAACTGAAGGCTCGTCTGCCGGACTATGACTACGACCGTCACGTCGGTGGTGCGCTGTATGTGTTTCTGCGCGGCACCCAGTCCGCGAGCCGGGGCGCGTATTTCACCCGGCCGCCACGAGAACTGATCGAAGGCCTGGACCTGTTGTTCCAGGGCAAGCCCATCCCGCCCAAGGTTGAGCCCGCCTGGGAACAAGGAGTGTTGTTATGAGCCTGTCGCCGTTACCGCTTGAAGCGCTGGAGCCCCTGGGCCGCGCCGCCGACCTGGTGCAGTTGCTTGAGCGATGGGTTGACCGTGGTTGGCTGCGGGCGTTGGACAAGGCCTTTGTCGGTTTCCTGCATGAACTCGACCCGCAGGCCGACCCCTTGGTGCTGCTGGCGGCGGCCTTGACCAGCCATCAATTGGGCCACGGTCACGTGTGCCTCGACCTGTTTGAAACCCTCAAGGCGCCGGATTTCGCCTTGTCCTTGCCGCCCGAAGGCGACCTGCAAACCGGTGCCATGCTACTGCCGTCGCAATTGCTTGATGGTCTCGACGGTGCCCATTGGTGCCATGCCCTGGCCGCGAGCCCGCTGGTCGCCCTGGCGTTGGACGCCAGCGAAGCCGCGCAAAGCCGTCCGCTGGTGCTGTCCGGCAAACGCTTGTACCTGCGCCGCTACTGGGCCTACGAGCGCCGCATCGACAGCGCTCTACGCCAGCGGCTGGCGAGCGAAGAAGCGGTCGCCGCCGATTTGCCCGAACGCCTCAACGGTCTGTTTGACCAGCCGGCGCCCGATGGCGTGATCGACTGGCAAAAGCTCGCCTGCGCCCTGGCTACCCGAGGTGCCTTCAGCATCGTCACCGGCGGCCCCGGTACCGGCAAGACCACCACCGTGGTGCGCTTGCTCGCCTTGTTGCAGGCGCCTGCCGTCGAGGCCGGCAGCCCGTTGCGCATCCGTCTTGCCGCGCCCACCGGTAAAGCCGCCGCGCGCCTTACCGAGTCCATCAGCCAGCAAGTGCTGTCGCTGAAAGTGCCGCAAAGCGTGAAGGAAAAGATCCCGACCCAAGTCACCACTGTTCACCGTTTACTGGGCAGTCGCCCCGGCACCCGGCACTTCCGTCATCACCTGGGCAACCCATTGCCATTGGATGTGCTGGTGGTGGACGAAGCCTCGATGATCGACCTGGAGATGATGGCCAACCTGTTGGACGCGTTGCCGCCCCATGCGCGCCTGGTGCTGTTGGGCGACAAGGACCAACTCGCCTCGGTGGAGGCCGGCGCCGTACTCGGCGACTTGTGCCGCGACGCCGAAGCCGGCTGGTACAACCCCCAGACCCGCCAATGGCTGCAAACCGTCAGCGGCGAAGACCTCAGCGCCGGCGGCCTGCGCGAAGACCTCGACGGTAGCCATCCCCTGGCCCAGCAAGTGGTGATGCTGCGTTACTCGCGACGTTTCGGCGAAGGCAGCGGCATCGGCCAACTGGCACGCTGGGTTAACCAGCAGAACGCCGAAGAGGCGCGCAAACTGCTGGCCGCGCGCAGCCACCGCGACCTGTTCTGCGTAGGCCTTAAGGGTGAGCACGACCACGCCTTGGAACATCTGGTTTTGGACGGGCAGGGTGAGGGTGCCGAGGGCTATCGCTATTACCTCAACCTGCTGCACAGCGCCCGTCCGTCCCTCGACACCCCGCGTGAAGACGCCGCCTGGACCCACTGGGCACAGCAATTGTTGCAAGCCTTCGATGCGTTTCAGCTGCTCTGCGCGGTGCGCAAGGGCCCGTGGGGCGTGGAAGGGCTGAACCTGCGCATCACCGCGGCCTTGCGCAAAGTTCGGCTGATCGAGGGCGAAGAGCAATGGTATGAAGGCCGCCCGGTACTCATGACCCGTAATGACTATGGCCTGGGCCTGATGAACGGCGACATCGGCATCGCCCTCAAACTCCCCGAAAGCAACGGCGGCCCCCACGTGTTGCGCGTGGCGTTCCCACGTAACGACGGCCAGGGCGGCGTGCGATTTGTGCTGCCCAGCCGGCTTAACGATGTGGAAACCGTGTACGCCATGACCGTGCACAAATCCCAGGGCTCGGAGTTCACTCACACGGCATTGATCCTGCCAGACGCCTTGAACCCGGTATTGACCAAGGAGCTGATCTACACCGGCATTACCCGCGCCAAGCGCTGGTTCAGCCTGATCGAACCGCGTGGCGGGGTGTTTGAGGAGGCCGTACGGCGCAAGGTCAAGCGCTTGAGTGGGTTGATGCTGGAGCTGGGCCAGGAAGCAGACAAAACTGACTGAACGGTTATTTAATCTTTCTGGTTGAGTTGTAGGTGTTTTCTGAAAAAATAGCAGGACCCTTCGAGGTGGCACCCTCACGGGGTTTTCCTGCCGTGTGCTATCGTTGCGGCATCATCCCAACAAGACCAAAGAGAATCGCTGCATGAACGTGGCTGTCTCGCCCATAGGCCGTAGCTTGAGCTGGAGACGCGTGTGGTTGGTGGCGATTCTCTGCCTGCTGGCACCGTGCGCGTTTGCCGAGGCGCCCAGCGCAGCGGACCAGCGCGCCCAGGCGGTCACCCAGGTGGTACTCGGTATTCTCAGCTATGCCCGCTGGCCGGTAGAACCCACCCAACTGCACCTGTGCATTGTCGGCCCGACCCAATACACCGATGACCTGATCAAAGGCACCACCCAAGCCACCGGGCGCCCGGTGGAGGTGCGGCGCTTGTTGGCCGACCATCCCGATATCGTCAATGCCTGTGACGCGGTGTACATCGGCAAGCTCAGCAATGACGAACGCAGCCGCCTGTTTACCTCCTTGATCGGCCACCCGGTGCTCAGCATCAGCGAAGGCGGCGACCAATGCACCGTGGGCAGTTTGTTCTGCCTGCGAGTGGGCGATGAGCAGGTGTCGTTTGAGGTCAACCTCGACTCGGTGGCGCGCAGCGGCGTGCGCATTCATCCCAGTGTGCTGCAACTGTCACGTCGTCGGGCACCCGGTTCATGACAGCCGTGAAAGCGCGACCGACCCTGCGTTCCGTCATCGGTCGAGGGCACTTGATCCTGGCTCTGGTGGCAGTGACCCTGGCCAGTGTGTCGCTGACCCTGCTCGGCGTATTGGCGCTTAGGGTCTACGCCGAACACAACCTGCACCTGATCGCTCGCTCCATCAACTACACCGTGGAAGCCGCCGTGGTGTTTAACGACCGCGCCGCTGCCACCGAGGCGCTCAGCCTGATTGCGTCTACCGAGGAAGTGGCCGAGGCCCAAGTGTTGGATGCCAACGGCAAGTCACTGGCGAACTGGGAACGCCCGGAAACCGGCATGCTCTCGCGGCTGGAACTGGCGCTGGCGCACACCCTGCTCGAACAGCCCATCAGCCAGCCGATACTGCACCAGGGGCGTACCATCGGCAGCATCCACCTGAGCGGCCACGGCGGCAGCCTGTTGCGCTTTTTGCTCAGCGGCCTGGCCGGCATTCTGGTGTGTACCGCCCTCAGCGCCTGGGTGGCCCTGCACTTGGCGCGGCGCCTGCTGCGGGGCATCACCGAGCCGCTGCAAAGCCTTGCCGCCGTGGCCCACGCCGCACGCAGCGAGCGCGATTTTAACCGCCGCGTGCCGCCGGCGCGCATCGCCGAACTCGACAGCCTGGGCAGCGACTTCAATGCCTTGCTGGGCGAAATGCAAGCCTGGCAAAACCACCTGCAAAGCGAAAACGAAACCCTGGCGCACCAGGCCAATCACGACAGCCTCACCGGCCTGCCCAACCGCGCGTTCTTCGAAGGCCGGCTGATCCGCGCCCTGCGCAGCGCCGCGAAGCTCGACGAAAAAGTGGCGGTGCTGTTCCTCGACAGCGACCGTTTCAAAGAAATCAACGACAGCTTTGGCCACGCCGCCGGCGATGCCGTCCTCGTCGCCGTGGCCAACCGCGTGCGTGCGCAGCTGCGTGAAGACGACCTGGTGGCGCGTCTGGGCGGTGATGAGTTCGCCATCCTGCTGGCACCCTTGCACACGGTCGAGGATGCCCAAGGCATCGCCGACAAGATCATCGCCAGCATGGATTTACCCATCGTTGTACCTGGCGACGCCCAGGTGCTGACCTCACTGAGCATCGGTATCGCGATCTATCCCGACCATGGCGCGACACCCGGCGCCTTACTCAATGCCGCCGACACGGCGATGTACCAGGCCAAACGGTTTTTCCAGGGCGGCCATCAAACGGCAGAGTCGGAGCACTCCGCCGTCAATGTTCAACACAGGAGTTGATCCCTTGTTTTCGACTGCACGCGTTATGTTCTTCATGTTATGGGTGGCGCTGCTGGCCCTCGGCGGCTGTCAGACACCACCCCCCAAAGGCCTGACCCCGGCGCAGGTGGCGGTCCTCAAACAACAAGGTTTCGAACTCACCGACGAAGGCTGGGCATTCGGCTTGTCGGGCAAAGTGCTGTTTGGCAGCGACGTCGAAACCCTCAACCCACCCAGCACCGAGATCGTCCAACGCATCGGCAAGGCCCTGCTGGGCGTCGGCATCGAACGTGTGCGCATCGACGGCCATACCGACACCTCGGGCAAGGAAATCTACAACCAACAACTCTCCTTGCGCCGCGCCAAAAGCGTGGCCACGGTGTTGACGGGCGTAGGCATGAAAGAAGAAAACGTCCAACTGCGCGGGTTGGGCAGCAGCGAGCCGGTGGCATCCAACGACACCGCAGCAGGGCGTACCGAGAATCGGCGGGTGTCGATCGTGGTGATTGCCGACTGAGCGCACTCGCCAGTTCTTATCTGAAATGCAATCAACTGTGGGAGGGGGCTTGCTCCCGATAGCAATGCATCAGTCACTACCTCCAGTGACTGACACACTGCTATCGGCGGCAAGCCCCTCCCACATTTCAACCGCCGAATGCTGGCCTTCAATCTGCAAACCTCATCTCCCGCGTCTCCCCCATCAACAACCCCTGGTTCTGCTCCGTCACTTCCCTGATGTAGTCCCACAGCAACGTAATGCGCTTCAACTTCCTCAGATCCTCGCGGCAATACATCCAAAACTGTCTGGTAATCGCAATCTGCTCCCCCAGCACCGGCAATAACCGCGGGTCCTGCGCCGCCAGAAAGCACGGCAGTATCGCCATCGACCGGCCCTGCTGCGCCGCCACGTATTGCGCGATTACGCTGGTACTGCGCAGGCTGGCGCTGGCGCCGGGCACCACGTTCGCCAGGTACAGCAACTCCGAGCTGAACGCCAAGTCGTCTACGTAGCTGATAAACGGATGCTCGGCCAAATCCGCCGGGCGTTGGATGGGGGGATGTTGGTCGAGGTAGCCCTGGGTGGCGTACAACTGCAATTTGTAGTCGCACAGTTTGCAGCACACATAGGGCCCGTGTTCCGGGCGTTCCAGGGCGATGACGATGTCGGCTTCGCGCTTGGACAGGCTGATGAAGTGGGGCAGGGGCAGGATGTCTACCGAAATCGCCGGGTAGGTGTCGACGAAGTGGCTCAACTGCGGGGTAACAAAGAAACTGCCGAAGCCCTCGGTGCACCCCATGCGCACATGCCCGGACAGCGCCACGCCAGAGCCGGAGACTTGCTCGCAGGCCATGTGCAGGGTGCTTTCGATGGACTCGGCGTAGCCCAGCAAACGCTGGCCTTCGGCGGTGAGCACGAAGCCGTTGGTCCGGGATTTTTCGAACAGCAGCGTGCCGAGCGACACTTCCAGTGAACTGATGCGCCGCGACACGGTGGTGTAGTCCACCGCCAGGCGCTTGGCGGCGACGCTGGCCTTGCGGGTGCGCGCCACTTCGAGGAAAAACTTCAGGTCATCCCAGTTCAGGGAACCCAGTGATGTGATGTTTTTTTGCATATTGGACCGGCTTTTATGTGCGTTCTTATTAGAGATTTGCACATCTATACTCCAAAAACAGTCCGAACGCCTCATTCTTCAAGGCGATTCAAGCGCCTTGTCTCTAGATAAATATAAGAGTTGGAGACCCCATGAACGCATCTGCCGATATTTCCGTACAACAGGTCAAATTGCTGATCAATGGCGAGTGGGTCGAATCCAAGACCACCCACTGGCAAGACATCGTCAACCCGGCCACCCAGCAGGTACTGGCCAAAGTCCCGTTTGCCACGGCCGAGGAAGTCAACGCCGCCATCGACGCCGCCCATCGCGCCTTCCAGACCTGGAAGCTCACGCCGATCGGCGCACGCATGCGCATCATGCTCAAGCTGCAAGCCTTGATCCGTGAACATTCCAAACGTATCGCCGTCGTCCTCAGCGCCGAGCAGGGCAAGACTATTGCCGACGCCGAGGGCGATATTTTCCGTGGCCTGGAAGTGGTGGAACACGCCTGTTCCATTGGCACCCTGCAAATGGGCGAGTTCGCCGAGAACGTCGCGGGCGGGGTCGACACCTATACCCTGCGCCAGCCCATCGGCGTGTGCGCCGGCATCACCCCGTTCAACTTCCCGGCGATGATCCCGCTGTGGATGTTCCCGATGGCCATCGCCTGCGGTAACACCTTCGTCCTCAAGCCATCCGAGCAGGACCCGCTGTCGACCCTGCTGCTGGTGGAGCTGGCGCTGGAAGCCGGTGTACCGGCCGGCGTGCTCAACGTGGTGCATGGCGGCAAGGACGTGGTGGATGCGCTCTGTACCCACAAAGACATCAAGGCCGTCTCCTTCGTCGGTTCGACGGCGGTCGGCACTCACGTCTATGACCTGGCCGGCAAACACGGCAAGCGCGTGCAGTCGATGATGGGCGCGAAGAACCACGCGGTGGTGCTGCCGGATGCCAATCGCGAACACACGCTCAACGCCTTGGTGGGAGCCGGTTTCGGCGCGGCGGGCCAGCGCTGCATGGCCACCTCGGTGGTGGTGCTGGTGGGCGCCGCCAAGCAATGGCTGCCGGACCTCAAGGCGCTGGCGCAGAAACTCAAGGTCAACGCGGGCAGCGAAGCCGGCACCGATGTGGGCCCGGTGATCTCCAAGCGCGCCAAGGCGCGCATCCTGGAGCTGATCGAAAGCGGCGTCAAAGAAGGCGCCAAGCTGGAGCTGGACGGCCGTGACATTCAAGTGCCGGGCTTCGAGCAAGGCAACTTCGTCGGCCCGACCCTGTTCTCGGGCGTGACCACGGACATGCAGATCTACACCCAGGAAATCTTCGGCCCGGTGCTGGTGGTGCTGGAAGTCGACACCCTCGACCAGGCCATTGCGCTGGTCAACGCCAACCCGTTCGGCAACGGCACCGGTCTGTTCACCCAGAGTGGGGCGGCGGCGCGCAAGTTCCAGAGCGAGATCGACGTAGGCCAGGTCGGCATCAACATTCCGATCCCGGTGCCGGTGCCGTTCTTCAGCTTTACCGGCTCGCGTGGCTCCAAGCTCGGCGACCTCGGCCCTTACGGCAAGCAAGTGGTGCAGTTCTATACCCAGACCAAAACCGTCACCAGCCGCTGGTTCGATGACGACACGGTCAACGATGGCGTCAACACCACCATCAACCTGCGCTGATTTTGGAGACGACCATGAAAATTGCATTTATCGGCCTGGGCAACATGGGCGCGCCCATGGCCCGCAACCTGATCAAGGCCGGCCATGCGCTGAACCTGTTCGACCTGAACCAGGCCGTGCTCAAGGAACTCGCCGAACTGGGCGGCCGCATCAGCGACTCACCGCGTGATGCGGCCAGTGGCGCCGAGCTGGTCATTACCATGCTGCCGGCCGCCGCCCATGTGCGCAGCGTCTGGTTGAACGAAGATGGCGTACTCGCCGGTATCGGCAAGGGCGTGCCGGCGGTGGATTGCAGCACCATCGACCCGCAAACCGCGCGCGAGGTGGCGGCGGCTGCCGCCAAACACGGTGTAGTGATGGCCGACGCGCCGGTCTCCGGCGGTACCGGCGGGGCACAAGCCGGCACCCTGACCTTCATGGTCGGCGCCACCCCGGAACTGTTCGCCACCCTGCAACCGGTGCTGGCGCAGATGGGTCGTAACATCGTGCATTGCGGTGATGTGGGCACCGGGCAGATCGCCAAGATCTGCAACAACCTGCTGCTGGGCATCAGCATGGTCGGCGTCAGCGAAGCCATGGCGCTGGGCGACGCGCTGGGTATCGACACCCAGGTGCTGGCCGGCATCATCAACAGCTCCACCGGGCGTTGCTGGAGCTCCGACACCTACAACCCATGGCCGGGCGTGATTGAAACCGCGCCGTCATCGCGCGGCTATACCGGCGGGTTCGGCGCGGACTTGATGCTCAAGGACCTGGGGCTGGCCACCGAAGCGGCGCGCCAAGCCAGGCAACCGGTGATTCTCGGCGCGGTGGCCCAGCAGTTGTATCAATCGATGAGCCAGCGCGGGGAGGGGGGCAAGGACTTCTCGGCGATCATCAACAGCTATCGCAAGCCCAAATAACCCGTTGTGGTGAGCGGGCTTGCGGTGGCAAGCCCGCTCACCACAAAACAGCTTCAGGCAAACACAAAATACTTACGCACCGTTTCGACCACTTCCCACGTTCCCTTCATCCCCGGCTCCACCACAAAGATATCCCCAGCCCGCAGGTGGATCGGCGCCATCCCTTCAGGGGTGATGATGCAGTAGCCTTCCTGGAAGTGGCAGTATTCCCACTTCACGTAGTCCACATACCACTTGCCCGGGGTGCAGATCCACGTGCCCATGATCTTGCTGCCGTCTTCGCTGGTGTAGGCATTGAGGTTGACGGTGTGCGGGTCGCCTTCGAGCTTTTCCCATTTGCAGGCGTCCAGGACCGGCAGGGGATGGGTGTCGCGCAATACAGTGATGGGCTTGGGCATGATGACTCCGAGGCAGGGAATTAAAAGAAGCACCCTAAAGCCTTGGGCGCGGGGCCGGTGGTCTGAACTCGACACTGGGATACCCAGAAGCGCAGGCGCATACGGTTCTACTGGCACAGCGAGGACAATGTGGGGGCTTTGGTGGCAGCTCCCCTGTGGTTGGGCGGCACTTTCGAGCGTAAACCAGGCATTTCCTCGCAGTAACTGCGAAAGATTTCCCGCTCTGCGCCAGAATTCGCAAGAAAATTCACGACAGGCCCTCGTATCATTCACTTCAGTAACCGCCGAGAGCCTGCAAATGAACCCAATAAAAACGTGGTGGGATATCAGCCCGCCCTTGAGTACGGCGACCCCGACGTGGCCGGGTGATACGCCGTTCCAGGAAGAGCGCGTGTGGCAGTTCGGCCCCGAGTGCCCGGTGAATGTAGGGCGCATTACCCTGTCGCCGCACACCGGCGCCCATGTGGATGCGCCGCTGCATTACAGCGCCGACGGTGCGCCGATCGGCGAAGTGTCGCTGGATGTGTACATGGGGCCTTGTCGCGTGTTGCATTGCCTGGACAGCGGCGCGCTGGTGCAGCCGCATCAGTTGCAAGGGCGTGTGGATAACTTGCCGGAACGTGTGCTGTTGCGCACTTATCCACAAGCGCCGCTGACCGAGTGGGATTCAAACTTCACCGCCATCGCGCCGCAAACCATCGAGCTGCTCGCCAGCCTGGGCGTGCGCTTGATCGGCATCGATACTCCGTCCCTGGACCCGCAGCAGTCCAAGACCATGGATTCCCACAACGCCGTGGCCCGTCATGGCATGGCGATTCTTGAAGGCATCGTGCTTGATGACGTGCCGGAGGGCGACTACGAGTTGATCGCCCTGCCGCTGCGCTTTGCCAACCTCGACGCCAGCCCCGTCCGCGCAATCCTGCGCCCGCTTCTGGAGCCCACGCGATGAGCCAATGTCCCTTCTCTGCCGATTACCAACCCCCGGAAGAATGGCATAACGCCGAACTGAATTTTTCCGAGTCCATGAGCTATGGCGACTATCTGGACCTGGGCAAAGTGCTCAGTGCCCAGCACCCGCTGTCGCCGGACCACAACGAAATGCTCTTCATCATCCAGCACCAGACCTCCGAGCTGTGGATGAAACTGATGCTCCACGAACTCAAGGCCGCCCGCGAACATGTGCGCCTGGGCGAGTTGCCGCCGGCGTTCAAGATGCTGGCGCGGGTCTCGCGCATCTTTGATCAATTGGTACATGCCTGGGCGGTGCTGGCGACCATGACGCCGTCCGAGTACAAGGCGATCCGCCCGTTCCTGGGGCAGTCGTCGGGGTTCCAGTCGTTCCAGTACCGCGAGATCGAATTTATCCTCGGTAACAAAAGCCCTGCGCTGCTGCGTCCGCACGCCCATCGCCTGGAGCTGCTGCAACAGCTGCAAGTGGCGATTGCCACGCCGTCGCTGTATGACGAGGCGATCAACCTGATGATCAAGGCGGGCCTGGCGATTGATCCGAAGCGTGCCGAGCGCGACCCGACGGCGGCCACGGTGCATGATGAGTCGGTGGAGGCGGCGTGGCGCGAGGTGTATCGCGATCCGAACCGGTATTGGGATTTGTATCAGTTGGCCGAGAAGTTTATCGACCTGGAAGATTCGTTCCGCCAGTGGCGTTTTCGGCATGTGACCACGGTGGAGCGGATTATTGGCTTCCAGCCGGGCACCGGTGGTACCGAAGGCGTGGGGTATCTGCGCAAGATGCTCGACACGGTGTTGTTCCCCGAACTGTGGCGAGTACGCTCTACTCTGTAAACGCAATCAAATGTGGGAGGGAGCAAGCCCCCTCCCACATGGGTATTACTGCGCTGCGGCTACCGCTTTCGCCTTATTCGTGCGCAACCGGTAGGCCATATAGATAACCCCCACCCAAATCGGCATCGCATACACCGACTCGCGGATGCCCGGGATCGCCAGCATCACGCTGATGATCATCAGCATGAACGCCAGGCACAGGTAGTTGCTGAACGGGAACCAGAAGGTCTTGAACGACGGCGTCACGCCTTGCTCGCCCATGGCCTTGCGGAACTTGATGTGGGTGATGCTGATCAGCGCCCAGTTGATCATCAGTGAGGCAACCACCAGCGCAAACAGCAATTCCAGGGCGCTTTGCGGCGCGACGTAGTTGACCACCACGCACAGCATCGTCACCAATGCCGAAATCGCCAGCGCCCGCAGCGGTACGCCCTGCTTGTTGAGCTTCATCAGTGCCTTGGGCGCATCGCCCTGTTCGGCCAGGCCGAACAGCATGCGGCTATTGCAGTACACGCCGCTGTTGTACACCGACAGCGCCGCGGTCAGCACCACGAAGTTGAGGATGTGCGCGGCGGTGTCGTTGCCGATCAGCGAGAAGATCTGCACAAACGGGCTGCCGCTGTAGGCGTCGCCCGAGGCGCCGAGGGTTTGCAGCAGTTGGTCCCATGGGTACAGCGACAGCAGCACGGTCAGGGCACCGACGTAGAAAATCAGGATCCGGTACACCACCTGGTTGATCGCCTTGGGGATCACCTTGCGCGGTTCGCTGGCTTCGGCGGCGGTGATGCCCACCAGCTCCAGGCCACCGAACGAGAACATGATGAACGCCATCGACATCAACAGCCCCATGCCGCCATTGGGGAAGAACCCGCCGTGGCTCCACAGGTTGCTGATGGACGCCTGCGGGCCGCCGGTACCGCTGAACAGCAGGTAGCAGCCGAGCACGATCATGCCGACGATCGCCACGACCTTGATGATCGCGAACCAGAACTCGGTCTCGCCGAAGAACTTCACATTCAGCGTGTTGATCAGGTTCACCGCGACAAAGAACACCAGTGCGCTGACCCAGGTCGGGATTTCAGGCCACCAGAACTGGATGTATTTGCCCACGGCCGTCAATTCGGCCATGCCCACCAGCACGTACAGCACCCAGTAGTTCCAGCCCGCCAGAAAGCCCGCGTAGCCGCCCCAATATTTATGCGCGAAATGGCTGAAGGACCCGGCCACCGGCTCTTCGACGATCATCTCACCGAGCTGGCGCATGATCAGGAACGCAATGAAACCGGCAATCGCGTAACCGAGGATCATCGACGGCCCCGCCGACTTGAGTACCCCGGCCGAGCCGAGGAACAACCCCGTACCAATCGCCCCTCCCAAGGCGATCAACTGAATATGCCGGTTCTTCAGGCCACGCTTGAGGCCCACCGGGTTAACCATGTCATCCGCCATTAAGGTTCCCTTTTACTTTGTTTTTCTTGGGGTTGATTGCACGCCACACCAGCCCCTCAGTGCTGAGGGGTCAGATATTACTCTGCGTAAACTTTTCGTAATACAGCTGAACGCTATCAAGTGCCTGATCCGCCAACCATTGTTGGATGGATTCAACCATCGGCGGGGGGCCGCACACGTACATATCCGCCGAACTGTCGCGCAAGGGAGCCAGGTCAACATGTTCGGTGAGGTAACCGCGCTTGCCGGCCCACTCGGGTGAGGCGTCGCTGAGCACCTCGGTGTAGCGAAAACCCGCCAGTGTCGAGGCGTAGGCGGCGATGCGCGCGGCCTCGCATAAGTCCTCGGCGCCGCGTACGCCGTAATAGAGGTGCACAGGTTGCTCGCAGCCTGAGGCGACCAGTTCGTCGAGCATGCCCAGCATTGCCGACAAGCCGGTGCCGCCGGCCACCAGCACCAACGGCTGAGTGACGTGGCGCAGGTAGAACGCACCCAAAGGCGCCTCCATCAGCAGCTCGTCGCCGACCTGGCAACGTTCACGCAGATAGTTGCTCATGACCCCGTCCGGCAGCAGGCGGATCAGGAATTGCACTTGATTACCCGGCCGATTGGCGAAGGAGTACGAGCGCCAACTGGATGTGCCCGGCACCGCCAGCCGCGCATATTGGCCCGGCAGAAAATCCAGCGGTGCGTCCAATTGCACCTGCAGGATCGCGGTACTGGCCGATACCAACTGCATTGCGCTCACCGTGCCGCGCACCTGCGCCGGCCCAGGCGCGTTGCACAGGCTCGAATCAAAGTCGAAGTAGAACGTGGCGTCGGACTTCACCCGGGTCTGGCAACTGAGCATTTTGCGCTGTTGCAGGTCGAGGCTGGAAAGCGCTTCGTCGTCCACGTAATCCTGGGTGTATTCGCCGGATTCGCAACGGCCCTGACAGGTGCCGCATACGCCCTCGCGGCAGTCCAGCGGGATCTTGATGCCGTTGCGCAGTGCGGCATCCAGCAGGATCTCATTGGCGCCCACCGGGAAAAACAGGGTCTTGCCGTCGGCAAAACTGAAGGCAACTTTGTGATTCATGGATTGAACTCCGTACAAACGTGCAACAGCCGCGGTCAGAGGTGATAGAAATCCAGCACCGAATTGATGGTGTCGTTGAGCAGCAAGGCATGCTTGCGCGTGATCAACCAGCTGTCGCCATCGGGCTTTAATGTGTAAGTGGCCTGCCCGTAAAACTGCCCCGAGGTCGCCAGCCGATAGAACAACGTGTGCCAGTTCAGCTTCACTTCCAGCGTGCCGCCGGCTTGCTCGGCGATGCGCACGTTGTTGATCAGGTGCACCGTGCGTGGCATCGGCGTGGCCGACGCGGCCTTGCCGGTGCGCAAGCGAAACACGCGGTCTTCCAGGCCGGAACGGTTGGCGTAATAGATCAATGACATCTCGCGCTTGGGGTCACGGGTGTACACGTGTTCCGAGTCCCACTGCGGCAGGTGGAACTCGCTCAGCGGGTCGAACAGCTGCACATAGGCGTCCCAGTCCTGGGCGTCGCACAGCTCGGATTTACGATAAAAAAACTGCTCGATCCGGTATTGCAACTCGGCGTTCATCATTCCACCTCCCGCAGTGTCAGCGCTTGTTTGTCCAGGCCCTTGAGCAGGAACTGTTGCCAGTTGCGGTGCTGGTTGACGTACAGCCCTTCGTGGGTGAATTCGGTGCCGGTCATGGCCGGTTGAATACCGATGGCTTCGCTGTTGGGCGTCGGCCCGGTGGCCCAACGGTGGCTGCCGCGCGAGATGTCGCTCCAGCGCTCCAGGCGGCCCTGGAAACCGCGCTGGGCTTCACGAAATTCCACCAGGTCATCCGGCGTGCCCATGCCCGAGACGTTGAAGAAATCTTCGAACTGGCGAATCCGGTTTTCGCGGTCGGCGTCCGACTCGTTCTTCACCCCCAGGCACTGGCTGATGATCTCGGTCTTGTTCCACGCCACCGGGCGGATGATGCGCAGCTGCGAGCTGATCTGGTCGAGAAAAAACAAGCTGGGGTAGATGTTCAGGTTGCGCAGGCGGTGCATCATCCATTCGGCTTTTTGCTGGCCGTGTTCTTCCACCAGGCGCGGCATGATGGTGGCGTAGCCGGAGCGCACGCTGGGGTTGGGCATGTCGCTGAACAGCACACTGTGGCCATTGTTGAAGGCGAACCAGCCGTCGTCGGTATTCGCATCGCCCGCGCCGAGTTTGCTGTAGTCCAACGTGGTGCCCGAGGCCGTGCCGTTCTCGGTATTCACCTGTTGGCGATGCTGCACCGTGGCCACGTAGTTGTAGTGCACGGTACTGACGTGATAACCGTCCAGGCCGTTTTCGTTCTGCAGCTTCCAGTTGCCGTCGTAGGTGTAGGCGGATTTACCCGGCAGCACTTCCAGCTCGCCAGTGGCGGACTGCGCGACCATCATGTCGAAGAACACTTTGGCGTCGCCGAGGAAGTCTTCCAGGCTGTCGGTGCCGTTCACGTCCAGGCTGATGAACACAAAGCCCTTGTAGCTCTCGATGCGCGCCTTTTTCAGGCCGCGCGTGGCCTTGTCGAAGCCTTCCGGGTATTCCCCCGGCGCCTTGACCTTCACCAGCCGGCCATCGCTCTTGTAGCACCAGGCATGGAAGGGGCAGGTGAAGGTGGACTGGTTGCCCTTGCCGACGCGGGTGAGGGTGGTGCCGCGATGCTGGCAGGCGTTGATCAACGCATTCAGGCGGCCCTCGCCGTCGCGGGTGATGATCATCGGCTGGCGCCCGGCGCGCATTGTCACAAAGTCATGGTTATTGGCCAGTTCGCTTTCGTGGCAGGCGTAGATCCAGTTCTTCTCGAAGATCAATTCCATCTCCAGGTCAAACAGCGCAGGCTCGGTGAACATGTCGCGGGCGATGCGGAACACCTCATCGGCTGGACGAAAATCCAGGCAGCTTTCGATAAAGCTCTTCCACTGCTCGACGCTTCTTGCACCACTCATGGGAGGCACCTTTATTTGATAGGGGCTGATCGGGTGGGGTATTAGAGGCAGCCGGGCAGGGCGCGGGCTATCCGCTTAATGGGGGAAGATGGGCCGCAAAGTTGGGCAGCAAATACTCATAACGGTGCGGCGCGGTGACGCAATGCGCTACCGTCCCGCTGGGCGATTGTGGGAAACGTCTGTGTTTTATCCACATAGTCGGCCGTTGCTATCCACCTGGTTGCCCCCGCGCCGCGTGGCGTGGAACTTGCTGTCCAACAACCGTGACGCGCCGCCAGAGCGCGCAAACGCCTAACCGCCGTGGGTGCCCCCTGATGAGTAGCCAGACACGCGATATCAGTATTCAACGCTTCGACCTTGAAGGCGCTTGCCGCTGGATGTCCGGCATCTGCGGGCCGCACCGCCTGGCGACAAGTACGCCGGAACGCCTGCGTTTTCATCACAGCGCCAACGTATTCAAGTCCCGCGCGACCACCCTGGGCGTGATCGAATACGGCACCGACGTGACCATCGACATCGAAGACGCCGAGCACTTCAGCAGCTACAGCCTGAGCCTGCCGCTGGTGGGCGAGCAGGAACTCTGCAAGAACGGCGAGCGCGTCAGTTCCAACCGCGATCAAGGGGTCATCATCGCGCCCAACGAGCACCAAGTGCTGGCGATTTCCGGTGACTGTCGCAAGCTGCAAGTGGTGATCACCCGGGCGGCGATGAGTGAATCCCTGGAAGGTCTGCTGCAACGGCCCATCGATGCGCCGCTGCGCTTTGAACCGGTGATGGATGCGGTGGACGGCGCGCCGGCCTCGTGGTGGCGCATGGCGCGCTACTTCATCGCCGAGCTGGAACGCAGCAGCGAGTTATACGAACAGGCCGCGTTTACCCGCGACCTGGAAAGCTCGCTGATCAAGGGCCTGATCCTGGCCCAGCCGAACAACTATTCCGAAGAACTGCGCGCTGTCCTCGGCGTGAAACTGCCGCACTACTTGATTCGGGCGCGCCAGTACATTCACGACAACGCCCGCGAACCGGTGCATCTGGAAGACCTGGAAGCGGCTGCCGGCGTGTCGCGGTTCAAGTTGTTCGATGCGTTCCGCAAGTACTTCGCGCTGTCGCCCATGGCCTACGTGAAGAAATACCGACTGGTGGGGGTGCGCCAGGACATTCTTGAACAGGGCTGCACGAGCACCATCTCCGAGATCGCCCTGGGCTGGGGGTTTACCCACCTGGGGCGGTTTTCGGCAGAGTACAGAAAGCTGTTCGATGAATCCCCCAGCCAGACGTTGCAGCGCAAGCGCCTGCGCAGTCTTTGAAAGCAATGAAGATCAAAATGTGGGAGGGGGCTTGGTGTTTGAATGAACTCAGATCAGCTCTTCAACCAACTGCAAACAATGCCTCACCCCCGGCGACTGATCATTCACCCTTCGGCTCAGAATAATCGGCGACGTCGCCGTGGCCTCCACCACTGGCGTGTAGCCGATATCCGCCCGATGCAGCACCTGCACCGACGCAGGCACCAGCGTTACGCCCATGCCCGCGCCGACCAGGCCGATGGCGGTTTGCAGTTCGTTGGTCCACTGCGCCACCTTGAGGCTCAAGCCATGGGCGTCGAACAGTGCGATCACGTGGTCGGCATAGCTGGGGCGCGGATTGCCGGGGTACAGCACGAACGGCTCGGCGGCCAATTGGGCGAGGGTGGCGGGCGCGGCGAGCAACGGGTGACCGGCGGGCAACACGGCCACCAACCGGTCCTCCACCAGCACGCGTTGCACGATGGCCGGGTCGTCGATGCGGATCCGCCCAAAACCCACATCGATGCGCCCGGCCTTGAGTGCGTCGACCTGCTGCAACGTGGTCATTTCCGACAGGCCCAACTCCAACTCCAGCGCCTCGTGGGTACGCAGCCGTCGGATCAGCTCGGGCAGCACGCCATACAGCGTCGACGGCGCAAAACCGATGCCCAGCCAGGTTTTTTCGCACTGGCCGATACGCCGCGTGCTGTCGCAGATTTTGTTCAACTGTTCGAGCAACACATTGGCATGCTCATAGAAGAATCGCCCGGCCTCGGTCAGCCGCAAGGGCCGGCCACGTTCCAGCAGGACCACGCCCAGTTCCTCTTCCAATTGCTGGATCTGCCGGCTCAACGGCGGCTGGGCGATATGCAGGCGTTCGGCGGCGCGGGTGAAGTTGAGGGTTTCGCCCAACACCTGGAAGTAGCGCAGGTGACGCAGTTCCATGACGGCTCCTTTGATACCTTAAAAGTATTGTTCGAGACTAATTCTATATTGGCTGCTTGGAAAGCACGGGCACAGAATCAGCGCAGACCTATAAAGAACCCAACGGGTATTGCCATGCCGATTTGCGCCATCGAGTCGATCGAGACGATTATCGTCGACCTCCCCACCATCCGCCCGCACAAGCTGGCGATGCACACCCTGCAAAACCAGACGCTGGTGATCATCCGCATTCGCTGCGCCGATGGCATCGAAGGCATCGGCGAGTCCACCACCATTGGTGGCCTGAGCTACGGCAACGAAAGCCCCGACAGCATCAAGATCAACATCGACCGGCACTTTGCACCGCTGTTGGTCGGCCAGGACGCCAGCAATATCAACGCCGCCATGTTGCGCCTGGAGCGCAGTATCCGCGGCAATACCTTTGCCAAGTCCGGCGTGGAAAGCGCCTTGCTCGACGCATTGGGCAAACGCCTGAATCTTCCCGTGAGCGAACTGCTCGGCGGCCGTGTGCGAGACGCCTTGCCGGTGGCCTGGACCCTGGCCAGCGGCAATACCGAACAAGACATCGCCGAAGCCGAGAAGATGCTCGACCTGCGCCGCCACCGTATCTTCAAACTGAAGATCGGTGCCGGTGAAGTCAGCCGCGACCTGGCCCACGTCATCGCGATCAAGAAGGCCCTGGGTGAGCGCGCCAGTGTGCGCGTCGACGTCAACCAGGCCTGGGACGAAGCCGTGGCGCTGCGGGCGTGCAAGGTGTTGGGCGATAACGGCATCGACCTGATCGAGCAGCCGATCTCGCGCAACAACCGTGGCGGCATGGCGCGGCTGAACCTGTCGAGCCCGGCGCCGATCATGGCCGATGAGTCCATCGAGTGTGTCGAAGATGCCTTCAACCTGGCCCGTGACGGTGCGGCCTCGGTGTTTGCGCTCAAGATCGCCAAGAATGGCGGCCCGCGTGCCGTATTGCGCACGGCGGCCATTGCCGAAGCGGCGGGTATCGGCCTGTACGGCGGCACCATGCTGGAGGGCGGTATCGGCACCCTGGCCTCGGCCCACGCCTTCCTGACCCTGAACAAACTGGCTTGGGATACCGAGCTGTTCGGCCCGCTTTTGCTCACCGAAGACATCCTCACCGAGCCGCTGGTGTACCGCGATTTCCATCTGCATGTCTCCACCGCGCCGGGCCTGGGCCTGGCCATCGACGAAGAGCGCCTGGCGTTCTTCCGCCGTGATAAACACTAAGAGGCGCCCGCCATGCTGTTCCACGTAAAAATGACTGTGAACCTGCCCGTCGACATGAACCCCGAGCGCGCCGCCCACCTCAAGGCCGACGAAAAAGCGCTTGCCCAGCGGTTGCAACAGGAGGGCAAATGGCGCCACCTGTGGCGCATTGCCGGGCTTTACGCCAACTACAGCGTGTTCGATGTCGATAGCGTGCAGGAACTGCATGACCTGCTGATGCAACTGCCGCTTTACCCTTACATGGCCATCGAAGTGAACGCCCTGTGCCGCCACCCTTCGTCGATCCATGAGGACGACCGTTAAGCCGGTCCTACACCTGATAACTACAAGATGAGGAGTGCACCATGTCCATTCGACTGTCCCAGACTGCCCATGCCCAACAGTTTCTCGAAGAAGCCAGCGGCAACCTTAATGACGGCGGTAACCCGCGCACCAAGGCGCTGATCTACCGCATATTGCGCGACACCGTGAACATCATCGAAGACCTGGAGGTGACGCCCGAAGAGTTCTGGAAGGCAGTCAACTACCTCAACGAACTGGGCAAGAACCAAGAGGCCGGGCTACTCGTCGCCGGGCTGGGCCTGGAGCATTACCTGGACATGTTGATGGATGCCGCCGATGAAGAGGCCGGCAAGACCGGCGGCACTCCGCGCACCATCGAAGGCCCGCTGTACGTAGCCGGCGCGCCACTCTCCCAGTACGAAGCGCGCTTGGATGATGGGACCGACGCCGCAGTGCCGCTGTTCATGCGCGGCCAGGTGCGCGATACCAATGGCAAACCGTTGGCCGGCGCGATTGTCGATGTGTGGCAGGCCAATACCGGCGGCACTTATTCCTGGTTCGATGGCACTCAATCGGAGTTCAACCTGCGCCGCCGTATCCAGACCGATGCCCAGGGCAACTACCGTTTTCGCAGCATCGTGCCGTCGGGCTACGGCTGCCCGCCGACCGGTCCGACCCAGCAGTTGCTCGACCAACTGGGGCGCCATGGGCAGCGGCCGGCGCATATCCACTTCTTCATCTCGGCGCCGGGCTATCGGCACCTGACCACGCAGATCAACCTGTCGGACGACCCCTACCTGCACGACGACTTTGCGTATGCGACACGCGATGAATTGATCGCCGAGATCCGCTTCAGTGACGACCAGCAACTGGCGCGGGAGTTTGGGGTGCAAGGGCGCCTCGCGCAGATTGATTTTGATTTTGAGCTGCAGGTGGCTGATGCACCGCTGGAACAGAAACGCATGCAGCGAGTGCGAGCCCTCGAAGACTGATAAGCGCGGTCAAAATATGGGAGGGGCGGTGCGACGATTCGACTTGCTCCCGATAGCAGTGTGTCAGTCACTTAAATGTTTACTGATCCGCCGTTATCGGGAGCAAGCCCCCTCCCACATTTGATCTTTGTTGCTGTCGCTATTTGCGTACGACCAGATCCAGCACCTCATCGCGATCCTTGATCTTCTGCAACACGATCTCCGACCGTATATCCATCACCCCCGCCGTGCGGTTCAGGTGGTTCACGATAAAGTCCGAAAAATGCTTGAGGTTCCTCGCCTGCACCCGCAGCACGTAGTTGCTCGCGCCGGTGATCACATAGGCGCTGGCCACCTCCGGCCAGCCTTGCACTTTCTTGATGAACGTTTCGTGCCAGTCCTCGACATCCTGGCGTAACGACAGGTGCACGATGGCTTCCAGCTCGATGCCCAGTTGCTCGGCATTCAACACCGCGCGGTAACCGCTGATGACTCCCTCGCTCTCCAGAAGGCGCAAACGGCGCAGGCAGGCGGAGGGAGACAGCGCGACTTTTTCCGCCAGTTCCTGGTTGCTGATACGGCCATCCTGTTGCAGGAAATGCAGGAGGCGCAGGTCGGTGGCGTCGAGAATCATGGTTAGAATAAATCCGCGTGTTTAGGTGTTAAATTCGAATTTCCTACAGCTTAATTAGCTTGTTGCCCACCACTTTGCACGAAAATTCTGCAAATCTTCGTTCATTATTTGCTTCGTCTTCACTGATAAGAACCAGGACCTGTCATGACCTCCCGAAGCCATTGCCAAACCCTCGACGCCCAGGACCCGCTGGCGCCTCTGCGCGATCAGTTCGCGCTGCCGGCGGGGGTGATCTACCTCGACGGTAACTCCCTCGGCGCGCGCCCGGTGGCCTCGCTGGCGCGGGCGCAACAGGTGATCGCCGAGGAGTGGGGCAATGGCTTGATCCGCAGTTGGAACAGCGCCGGCTGGGCCGACCTGTCGCTGCGCCTGGGCAATCGCCTGGCCCCCCTGATCGGCGCGGGTGCGGGCGAAGTGGCGATCACCGATACCACGTCGATCAACCTGTTCAAAGTACTCAGCGCCGCCTTGACCGTGCAGCGCCAACGCGAACCCGCGCGCAAGGTGATCGTCAGCGAAGCGAGCAACTTTCCCACCGACCTGTACATCGCCGAAGGCCTGGCCGAGCTGCTGCAACAGGGCTATTGCCTGCGTCTGGTGAACAGCCCGGACGAACTGCCCCAGGCGATCGACGCCGACGTGGCGGTGGTGATGCTTACCCACGTCAACTACAAAACCGGCTACATGTACGACATGCAGGCGCTCACTGCCCTGAGCCATGAGTGCGGCGCCCTGAGCATCTGGGACCTGGCGCATTCGGCTGGCGCGGTGCCTATCGACCTGCGCGCCGCCGGGGCGGATTACGCCATTGGCTGTACCTACAAATACCTCAACGGCGGGCCCGGTTCCCAGGCGTTCGTATGGGTCAACCCGGCGTTGGTCGACCAGGTGCGTCAGCCGCTGTCGGGCTGGTTCGGGCATACCCGGCAGTTCGCCATGGAGTCCAACTACGCGCCGAGTGCCGGCATCGCCCGCTACCTGTGCGGTACCCAGCCGATCACTTCGCTGGCCATGGTCGAGTGCGGGCTGCAGATTTTTGAACAGACCGACATGGCCTGCCTGCGCCGTAAATCCCTGGCGTTGACGGACCTGTTTATCGCGTTGGTCGAAGCGCGTTGCGCCGCCCATGGTCTTGTGCTGATCACCCCGCGTGAACACGCCCGGCGCGGCAGCCATGTGAGCTTCGAACATCCTGAAGGTTATGCGGTGATCCAGGCGCTGGTCGCGCGCGGGGTGATCGGCGATTACCGCGAGCCGCGCATCATGCGCTTTGGGTTTACGCCGCTCTACACCCGTTTCAGTGAGGTGTGGGACGCGGTGGAAATCCTCGGTGAAATCCTCGATGAAAGCACCTGGGACCAACCGCAGTTCAAAGTGCGCCACAGCGTCACCTGAATTAGACACAGGGGATCGGCGCCAATATCCAAACAGTGCAATCACAATAATAAAGAGGCACACCAACGTGACCACGCCAGACCAAGGCTTTGCAGAAATCACCCACCGCGAACTGGGCCTGAGGCGCCAGCTCACTTCTGGCCAGATGAGCATGATCGCCATCGGTGGCGCCATCGGCACCGGGCTGTTCATGGGCAGTGCCTATGCCATCGGCTATGCCGGGCCCAGCGTGCTGGTGAGCTACGCCATCGGCGCATTGATCACCTTGCTATTGATGGGCTGCCTGGCGGAGATGACGGTGGCGCATTCCACCTCGGGGTCGTTTGGCGCGTACGCCGAGTTCTACATCAGCCCACTCGCCGGGTTCCTGGTGCGTTATGCGTACTGGGCGGCGATTGTGCTGGCGGTGGGCGCCGAGGTCACGGCGGTGGCGATGTACATGAAGTACTGGTTCGCCAACGTGCCGGAGTGGGTGTGGATCGTGGCGTTTTCCAGTGTGCTGATTGTGCTCAACGCCATCAGCGTGAAGACCTTCGGCAATTTTGAATACTGGTTCTCCACCATCAAGATCAGCGCGATTGTCGGCTTCATCATCCTGGCGGTGTACGTGGTGTTCGGTTCCGGCAACCCGGAATACGGCGTGCATCACTACACGGCTCACGGCGGTTTTTTCCCGCATGGGTTGAGCGGCATGTGGATCGCGGTGATCGTATCGATCTTCAGCTACCTCAGCGTCGAAATGATTGCCGTGGCCGCCGGTGAAGCCGCCGACCCGGAGCAGGCCGTGAAGAAGGCCTTTCGCGCCACCATCGTGCGCCTGGTGGTGTTTTACCTGCTGACCCTGGCGCTGATGCTGGCCATCGTGCCGTGGAACCAGGCCGGTCAGGCCCAGAGCCCGTTCGTCACGGTGATGCAGACCATCGGCATTCCCGGCGCTACCGGGGTGATGAACTTCGTGATCCTGATTGCCGCGTTGTCGGCGATGAACAGCCAGCTCTACATCACCACGCGCATGATGTTCAGCTTGTCCCGCGCCGGCTTTGCGCCCAAGTCCATGGGCGCCCTGACCAAGAGCGGCATCCCGTTGAACGCGTTGCTGCTGTCCAGCTCGGGCATTGCGCTGGCGACCTTGCTCAACGTGCTGTACCCGCAAAGCTCGTTCACCCTGATGATGGCGATCTCGATGTTTGGCGCGATCTTCACCTGGTTCATGATCTTTCTCACGCACCTGTTCTTCCGCCGCTATCGCAAGCGCCATGGCGGGGCGAAGTTGTCCTTCGAGCTGCGCCTGTTTCCCTACAGTACGCTGCTGGGCCTGGTGCTGATGGGCGCGGTGATGATCACCACGTATTTCACCGACGCGTTCAGGATGACCTTGGTCTTTGGCGTGCCGTTCCTGTTGATTCTGAGCGCGGTGTATTACGGGTTTTTCCGCAAGGGCAGGGCCAAGGCCTCGAACAAGGCTTTGGCGTAACCCGGCAACTGCTCGAACGAACGCGCGCAGAGCAACAACTGGCGGCAGGCCCAGCCTTCTTGCAGAGGCTGGGCCGTGAAGGCGCGTTGCAACGGCCAGCGGTCCAGTGCCGCCTGGGGCACGATGCCCAGGCCCGCGCCCCGGGCGACCATGCGAATCACCCCCTCAAACCCCTCGGCACGGACGCGCGTCTGCAAGCGAAAGCCGGCGTGCAGCGCTTGTTCCTCCAGGTACGACGCGAGTGCACTGTGGGCGGCCAGGCCGACGTAATCGTGTGACAGGCTGTCGATAAAACTCACCGTTTTATTCGCCAGGGGATGCTCCAGGGGCAGGATCAGCACCAGCGGGTCATCGCGAAAGGGCAATGTCTGCAAGCCATGGGTGTCGACGGCGTCGGAAATAATCCCCAGGTCCGCCGTGCCCTGGCGCAGGGCCTGGGTGATACGCAGGCTGGGCAACTCCTGCAGGTCGATCTCAAGGTTGGGGTGTTCGCACAGAAAGTCCGCCAGCAGTTCCGGCAGGTATTCCGTCAGCGCCGTGGTGTTGCACAGCAGGCGCACCTGGCCTTTGATGCCCTTGGCGTACTCGGCCAGGTCCTGTTGCAAATGGTCGGCCTGTTGCAGCAGCAGACGCGCGTGGCGGGCCAGCGCCTTGCCCGCGGCGGTTGGCGTGACGCCACGGCGACCGCGCGCCAGCAACTCGATGCCCAGCGACGCTTCCATGGCGCGAATGCGGGCGCTGGCGGCGGCCAGGGATAAATGGCTGCGGCCGGCGCCGGCGGTGATATTGCCGGTGTCGAGGGTGTGCAGGTATAGGCGCAGGTCGATCAGGTCAAAGTGCATGGCTGGGGTTCTCGAATGGCGTTACTGGCCTCATCGGGGGCAAGTCCCTTCCCACATGTTGATTTGCGAATACATTCAAATGTGGGAGGGAGGCTTGCCCCCGATGAGGCCCTCAGCCTCACATAAAACAAGAGGCTGCCTCAGTATATGGCGAATATCCAGCCCAGCTCCAAACCCGCACAATCGCCCCATGAATACCTTCCTCGCGCTCTACCAAAACCTCGGCCCCGCCCTGACTTTGCTGGTGATCGGCACCTTCCTGCTGGCCGGCACCGTCAAGGGTGTGATCGGCCTGGGCTTGCCGACTGTCGCGATGGGCCTGCTCGGCCTGGCTATGCTGCCGGCGCAGGCTGCGGCGTTGCTGATCATTCCGTCAACGGTGACCAACCTGTGGCAACTGGCATTCGGCGGCCACCTGAGTGGCTTGCTCAAGCGGCTGTGGCCAATGCTCGTGCTGATTTTCCTCGGCACGGGGCTTGGCACGGTGTGGCTGGGCATGGATGGCGGGCGTTGGGTGGTGCGGGCGCTGGGCGGGGCACTGCTGTTGTACGCGCTGAGCGGGTTGTTCCTGCCCGCCTTCAGGGTCAAGCCTGAAACCGAGCGCTGGCTGGCCCCGCTGTGTGGGCTGGTCACTGGCGTGATCACCTCAACGACCGGGGTGTTTGTGATTCCTGCGGTGCCGTACCTGCAAGCGCTGGGCTTGAATCGCGATCAACTGGTGCAGGCGTTGGGGCTGTCGTTCAGCGTGTCGACGCTGGCGCTGGCGGCGGGGTTGGCCTGGCGCGGCATGCTGGGCACGGGTGAAATCAGCGCCTCGCTGCTGGCGCTGGTGCCGGCGCTGTTGGGCATGTGGCTGGGCCAGGCACTGCGCCAGCGCATCAGTGCGGTGCTGTTCAAGCGCCTGTTTTTTATCGGCATGGCACTGTTGGGCGGGCATCTGCTGATCAGCGGTTAACAATGCGCTGGGTATTCGTGCTTTTTGGTCAAAGGTATTTTGCCGCGTGGCGGCTTATTCCCAGGGGCTGAGGTCGATAGTCTGCGTCCAGACATTTCAACCTTCTGGATGCCCTCCCATGAAAAAAGTACTCCTGCTCAACGGCGGCAAAAAGTTCGCCCACTCCGATGGCCGCTACAACAACACCCTGCATGATGCCGCGTTGGCCGTGCTGGACCGTGGCGGCGTCGACGTCAAGGTCACGCACATCGACCAGGGCTACGACGTGGCTGAAGAGGTCGCCAAGTTTCTCTGGGCCGACGTGATCATCTACCAGATGCCCGGCTGGTGGATGGGCGCACCGTGGATCGTCAAGAAATACATCGACGAAGTCTTCACCGAAGGCCACGGCAGCCTGTATGCCAGCGACGGTCGTACGCGTTCCGATGCCTCGCAGAAGTACGGCAGTGGCGGTCTTATTCAGGGCAAGCAGTACATGCTCTCGCTGACCTGGAATGCACCGCAGCAAGCCTTCGACGATCCGAGCGATTTCTTCGAGGCCAAGGGCGTGGATGCGGTGTACTTCCCGTTCCACAAGGCCAATGAGTTCCTCGGCATGCGCCGCCTGCCGACCTTCCTCTGCGTGGACGTGATGAAACGCCCGGCGATCGAGGCCGACGTGGCACGCTACGAGCAGCATCTGGCGCAGGTGTTCAGCCTCTCGGTGTAAGCTGCGCGCAACCGACACTGAGGACCGCCCATGAAAGCCCGATCCGATGAGCTACAGACCTTCGTCAGCGTGATCGAGTGCGGCTCGATTTCCGCTGCGGCGGAGCAGGTCGGGCAGACGCCCTCGGCGGTCAGCCGCACGTTGTCGCGTCTGGAAGCCAAGCTCGACACCACGCTGATCAACCGCACCACACGGCGCATGGACCTGACCGAGGAGGGCAAGTACTTTTTCGAGCAGGCCAAGCTGATCCTGGCGCAGATGGATGAGCTGCAAGAGCGCATGTCATCGCGCCGCCAGAACCCCGCCGGGCGCTTGCGCATCAACGCTGCCGTGCCATTCATGCTGCATGGGATCGTGCCGTACATCGCCGAGTTTCGCAGCCTCTACCCGGATATCCAGCTGGAGCTGAACAGCGATGACCTGATCATCGACCTGCTTGAGCAAAGCACCGACATCGCCATTCGCATCGGTGCCCTGGCGGATTCCACCCTGCACGCACGCTCACTTGGCTGCACCCCGTTGCACATCCTCGCCAGCCCCGGTTACCTCAAGCAGTACGGCGCACCGCAGGCCGTTGCCGAACTGGCGGAACACACGTTGCTTGGCTTCACCCACACCGAAACCCTCAACCACTGGCCGTTGCGCCATGGGGAGGGCGACCGCTGGCTGATCGAACCGGGTATTGCTGCGTCCAGCGGTGAAACCCTGCGTCAGTTGGCGCTGGAAGGGCAGGGCATTTGTTGCCTGTCGAACTTCATGACCAGCGCCGACATCGACGCCGGGCGCCTGGTGCCGGTGCTGGAGGCGTTCAACAGTGGCTATCGCCAGCCGATCCATGCGGTGTTCTATCGCAACTCGCAGTTGGCGTTGCGGATCCAGTGCTTCCTGGACTTTATCCAGGCCAAGTTGGCGCGGTATGCCTGCTGAATGGGCGGCTACCGGGTTCATCTGTTGTTACACATTACTGGCCCCACCCGCTGCAATTTCGTACCATTCCCCGCCTAATCCCCCGCAATTCCCTGGTATCTCATGAACCTCACCCGTCTGCGCGCCGATGCCCTGGCCGGCCTCACCACGTCTTTCGCGCTGCTGCCCGAGTGCATCGCCTTTGCGTTGGTCGCTCACCTCAACCCGCTGATGGGGCTGTATGGCGCCTTTATCATCTGCACCCTCACCGCGTTGTTCGGTGGGCGCCCGGGCATGGTCTCGGGCGCGGCGGGGTCGATGGCGGTGGTGATCGTCGCGCTGGTGGTGCAGCACGGCGTGGGCTACCTGCTCGCCACGGTGCTGCTGGGCGGGTTGATCATGCTCACGTTCGGCCTGTTGCGCCTGGGCAAACTGGTGCGCATGGTGCCGCATCCGGTGATGCTGGGTTTCGTCAACGGCTTGGCGATCATCATCGCGCTGGCGCAGTTGGAGCATTTCAAGAGCGGCGAGCACTGGCTCAGCGGGACGCCGTTGTATGTGATGAGCGGGCTGGTCGTGGCGACCATGGCCATCGTCTACGTGCTGCCACGCATCACCCGCGCGGTGCCACCGGCGCTGGTGGCGATCCTCGGCGTAGGCCTGGCGGTGTATCTGCTGGGGTTGCCGACCCGCACCCTCGGCGACATGGCGCACATCGCCGGCGGCCTGCCGGGCTTCGCGCTGCCGCAGGTGCCCTGGACCCTGGAAACCCTGGGCATCATTGCGCCTTATGCGTTCCTGATGGCCATGGTCGGCCTGCTGGAAACCCTGCTGACCCTCAACCTCACCGACGAAATCACCGAGACCCGTGGCTACCCGGACCGCGAAAGCGTGGCCCTGGGCGCGGCGAATATGGTGTCGGGCCTGTTCGGCGGCATGGGCGGTTGCGCGATGATCGGGCAAACCGTGATCAACCTCAGTTCCGGCGGGCGCGGGCGTTTCTCCGGGGTGTTTGCCGGGGTGATGATCCTGCTGTTCATTCTGTTTCTGTCGCCGCTGATCGAGCGCATCCCGCTGGCGGCGCTGGTGGGGGTGATGTTCGTGGTATCCCAGCAGACGTTCGCCTGGGCGTCGCTGCGGGTGATCAACAAAGTACCGGCCAATGACGTGCTGGTGATTATTGCGGTAACGGTGATCACGGTATTCACCGACCTGGCAACCGCCGTGCTGTGCGGGATCGTCATCGCAGCGTTGAACTTTGCCTGGCAACAGGCCCGTGAGCTGTACGCCGATGAACATCTGGAGGCTGATGGCAGCAAGCTCTATCGCCTGCACGGCACGTTGTTCTTTGCCTCTACCACCGGGTTTTTGAACCAGTTCGATCCGGCCAACGACCCGGCGCAGGTCACACTGGATTGCCGCCACCTGAGCTTTGTCGACTACTCGGCAATTGCCGCGCTGATGACCCTGCGCGAGCGGTACACCAAGGCCGGCAAGCATTTACGCGTGCTGCACTTGTCGGAGCGCTGCAAGAAGCTGCTCAAGCGCGCTCGCGTTCATCCTGAATAAGTGATCACGGCCCGACCAGGTCTTCCAGTTCCTGGGCGCGTGCCTGGGTCATGTCCAGCACGCAGCCGGTGCCATTGACCTGATCGATGGTGCCGCCGGTGGCCGAGCCGATAAATTGGCAATTGGCATCGCGGTACTTTATCCACAGGCGCTGCACGTCTTGCAGTTGCTGCCGGCGGTTGCCTTCCTGCGCCGCGAGTGCGGTTGTGTAGGCGGTGTTCAGGCGCGTGTCCTGCACTTTGGTTTCCTTGATATTGCACGTGACCATGTCGGCGGTGGTGTTGGCGCCGTCCATGCATTTTTTCAGGGCCGGGTTCTCGGCGGCGGTGGCAGTAGTACCGCACAGGGCGAGCAGCAAGATACTGGCGGCGAATGGCGTACGAATCATCTGCGTTTTTCCTGGGCATCAAGGGATGTGAGTTTTATGACTCAAGCGCGTCCGTTGAGTTTCCAGCCGTGTGATCTTCATGTAAGAACGCCCCGCGAATTTTCATCCGCGGGTGTCGCGCATATCCCGACGCGACAGCACTTATCCGTGGGCGAAACTTACTTTCATAAAAATTGAAAACCCTCCTCGGTAATGATTTATGAGTTTCACAACCTATTCGACGTGACCCTTTTACGAGGAGTACCGCATGGCTGCATCACCGGGCTTCGGGCTACTGGCATATGCTGCCATCGCCATCATTGCTTTGATCGTGCTGATCGCACGCTACCGGCTCAACCCATTTATCGTCATCACCCTGGTGTCCATCGGCCTGGCGCTGATGGCCGGGATGCCGGCGGACACCATCATGGGCTCCTATGAAGCGGGCGTGGGCAAGACCCTGGGGCACATTGCCCTGGTGGTGGCGCTGGGCACCATGCTCGGCAAGATGATGGCCGAGTCCGGTGGCGCCGAGCAGGTGGCACGCACCTTGATCAACCGTTTCGGTGAGCGCAATGCCCATTGGGCGATGGTCTGCATCGCGTTCCTGGTGGGGCTGCCGCTGTTTTTCGAAGTGGGTTTTGTGTTGCTGGTGCCGATCGCCTTTACCGTGGCGCGGCGCGTCGGTGTGTCGATCCTGATGGTCGGCTTGCCGATGGTCGCCGGCCTGTCGGTGGTGCATGCGCTGGTGCCGCCGCACCCGGCCGCGATGATGGCGGTGCTGGCGTATAACGCGTCGGTGGGGCAGACCGTGTTGTACGCGATCTTGATCGGCATCCCTACGGCGATCATCGCCGGCCCGGTGTATGCCAAGTTCATCGTGCCGCGCATTCAACTGCCGGCGGAAAACCCGCTGGAGCGCCAGTTTATCGAGCGTGAACCGCGCACCCGTCTACCGAGTTTTGCCCTGACCATGGGCACTATCCTGTTGCCGGTGGTGCTGATGATGATCGGCGGTTGGGCCAACGTGATCTCAGCGCCGGGCACGGGCTTTAACCAGTTCCTGGCCTTTATCGGCAACTCGGTGATCGCGCTGTTGCTGGCGACCCTGGTGAGTTTCTGGACCCTGGGCCTGGCCCAGGGCTTGAACCGCGAATCGATCCTCAAATTCACCAATGAATGCCTGGCACCGACCGCCAGCATTACCTTGCTGGTGGGCGCGGGCGGCGGGTTGAACCGCATTCTGGTGGATGCCGGCGTGACCCACGAAATTCTTGGCCTGGCCCATGCCTTCCAGCTGTCGCCGCTGGTGATGGGCTGGCTGTTCGCGGCCTTGATGCGCATCGCCACCGGCTCGGCCACCGTGGCGATGACGACGGCGTCCGGCGTGGTCGCGCCGGTCGCCCTGGGCCTGGGTTATCCACACCCGGAATTGCTGGTGTTGGCCACGGGCGCAGGCTCGGTGATTTTTTCCCACGTCAATGACGGCGGCTTCTGGCTGATCAAGGAATACTTCAATATGACGGTGATCCAAACCTTCAAGACCTGGACCGTATTGGAGACGCTGATTTCGGTGGTTGCCTTCGCTCTGACCTACGGTCTGTCCTGCCTTCTGTAACCCGGAGCCTCGATGGACATCCTCTACCAGATCCGCGCCCGCCAAGCCTCGTTCAGCGCTGGCGAAGGGCGTATTGCCCAACTGATGCTGGAGGACGTGGGCTTTGCCGCGTCCGCCAGCCTGGAAGAACTGTCCCAGCGGGCCGAGGTGAGCACGGCGACGTTGTCGCGCTTTGCCCGCAGCGTGGGATGTCGGGATTTACGCGATCTGCGCCTGCAACTGGCCCAGGCCAGCGGCGTCGGCAGCCGCTTCCTGGACCCGGCGGGGTTGCCCGAGCAGTCGGCGTTCCATCGGCAGATTCTCGGCGATATCGAGGCGACGTTGCGTCAGCACCTGTCTGGGTTCAGTCAGGCGAGCTTTGCCGATGCGGTGAGCCTGTTGGGCAAGGCGCGGATGATCCATGCGTTCGGCATGGGCGGCCCATCGAGCCTGTGCAGCGATGAATTGCAAGTGCGCCTGGTGCGCCTGGGCTATCCGATTGCAGCCTGTCATGACCCGGTGATGATGCGCGTCACCGCCGCCACCTTGGGCGCGGAGCACGCGCTGATCGTGTGTTCCCTCACCGGCCTCACCCCCGAGTTACTGGCGGTGACGGAGCTGGCGCGCAACTACGATGTGCGCATCCTCGCCATCACCCTGGCCGACTCGCCCCTGGCACGCTTGGCAGACGTTGTGCTGGCGCTGCAACCGGCCGAAACCAGCTTTATCTACAAACCCACGGCGGCGCGCTACGGCATGCTGCTGGCCATTGACCTGCTCGCCACCGAGCTGGCGCTGGCCCTGCCCGACGCCAACCAGGAACGCCTGCGCCGAATCAAGCTGGCCCTGGACGATTACCGTGGCGGCCCCGATAGCCTGCCGCTTGGAGACTGATATGAAGTACGACACGCTGATTCGCCAGGCGATGGTCATTGATGGCAGCAACACGCCTGGCTACGTCGCCGATGTGGGGCTGCGCGAGGGGCGTATCGAGGCGATCGGTGACTTGTCCACCGCCGTGGCCGCGCATGATATCGACGCCCGTGACCGCGTATTGGCGCCAGGTTTTATCGACGTGCATACCCACGACGACACCGTGGTGATCCGCCAGCCGCAGATGTTGCCCAAGCTCAGCCAGGGAGTGACCACGGTGATCGTCGGCAACTGCGGCATCAGTGCCTCGCCGGTCAGTTTGCGCCGTGATCCGCCAGACCCGATGAACCTGCTGGGCACGCGTAAGGCGTTCACCTATCCGCGTTTCGCCGACTACCGCGCCGCGGTGCAACGCGCCCACCCAGCCGTCAACGTTGCGGCGCTGGTCGGCCACACGGCGCTGCGCAGCAACCATATGGACGACCTGCACCGTACCGCCACGGCGGAGGAAATTACCGCCATGCGCGTGCAGTTGCGACAGAGCCTTGAAGCTGGCGCGCTGGGTTTATCCACAGGGCTTGCCTACGCCAGCGCGTTTAATGCCAAGACCGATGAGGTACTGCAACTCAGTGAAGAGCTGACCGCCAGCGGCGCGGTGTACACCACCCATTTGCGCAGCGAATTCGAACCGGTGCTGGAGGCCATGGACGAGGCGTTCTTGATTGGCCGGCATGCCAGGGCGCCGGTGATTATTTCCCACCTCAAATGTGCCGGCGCGGGGAACTGGGGGCGTAGCCCGCAGCTGTTGGCGGCGTTGGAACATGCCGCGAAAAGCCATCCGGTGGGCTGCGATTGTTATCCCTATGCGGCCAGCTCTTCGACCCTGGACCTCAAGCAAGTGACCGATGCGTTTCGCATCACCATCACCTGGTCCACGCCGCACCCTGACATGGGCGGGCGTGATCTGCAGGCTATCGCGGCAGAGTGGGGCGTTTCGCTGATGAACGCCGCGCGTCGCCTGCAACCGGCGGGCGCGGTGTATTACGGCATGGACGAGGCGGATGTACGACGCATCCTGGCGCATCCATTGTCGATGGTGGGCTCTGATGGCTTGCCGGAAGATCCGTTTCCGCACCCGCGATTGTGGGGCGCGTTTCCACGCGTGTTGGGGCATTTCAGCCGGGATGTGGGGTTGTTCCCGTTGCACACGGCGGTGCACAAAATGACCGGCTTGTCGGCCGCGCGTTTCGGGTTGTCGGAGCGCGGCGAAATTCGTGTAGGGCACCGGGCGGATCTGGTGTTGTTTGATCCCTTGCGGGTGCGCGATGTAGCGGATTTCAAAACGCCGCAGCGTGCGGCGCAGGGCATTGATGAGGTGTGGGTCAACGGCGTTCTGAGCTACCACGAAGGTCAGGCAAACGGGCAGCGGGGCGGGGTTTTCCTGGCGCGTTCCGGCAATTTGAACGCGGGTTTCCAGTAGGTTTCACGGCCGTTGTCGGCGCGGTTGAAACGCACGTGCAGAGCTGGATATCGGGCTAATGAGCGCTTACAAAAGGCCCGTTGCCCCTGAAAGGGCACTGCTTATGATGCAGGCCCTTTCATGGAGAACCTGTATGCGAGCACCCCTGGCTGAAATGCGTTGCTTCAACAAAGATTATGCGAGCCACCTTCCCCGTCGCGCCGCTGCGCCCACCAAGTCGGCTCCAACGCCCCTCGCTGAAGGCATGGGGGCATTTCCTTTTCCTCGCGACACGATCAAGGCCTGGATCCAGGACAAAGTCTTCGCTGCCACCGGCCAGCGAATTGATCCGGACAAAACCTACCTGCATCAGTTTTCCAGCACTCATACCGTAGCGTCCGGCGGCACGTCTACGGGTTGGCAGCACAACGGCCGCCCCGAAAAAACCATGACGCTGACCGACGCTGTCGCCAGTGATTTCTTTTCGGCGGAGCGTTATGGCGCAATCGGCGAAGCCCAGGCGGTGACGCATTTTCTGTCGTCCAATGTCAGTCCGTTCTCCATCTTCCACAGCGAAAGCGTGTCGGATTTCTTCAGTCGCCTGGGGCGAACGATCTTTGATAGAACCGGGCCTGGTTATATCTATTCGAAAATCCATGACGATGTGCCGCAACTGACGGAAAGCTGGCGTGATCTGGATGCCGCCTATGGCCTCTATCTGGATGGCCCGGAAAAGGGCCGTTATGACGCCGACAACGAATTGCGCCTCAAGCCCAGCGAACTGTTGAACATCGTGCGCGAGGGCGACCTGCAAAAGAAGGTGCTGGCCAAGCTCGATGCGTTTTGGTCAGGGCACATGCCGCAATGGCGAGCCATGGCCAAGGGGCAATTCGTCAAGGAGGCCAAGGCGGCCTTGGCGCTTCACCAGGCAAACCCTGCTGAAGGCCTGAGCCCGCAGGATTATCAAAGCGTGATGAGGGCGGCGGCTGCGAATGTGCCACTGGAGGGGCCGGCGACCCCGGCACAGTGTCTGGCGCTGGCGGCCCCTGATCCGGATAGCAAAGTGTTGGGTTTTGACATCAATGGGTACGTCGCCAGCGATATTCTGCGGTTTGTCTCCAGGGACGGCTCCGAGGTGTTGTATGTACCCGGCGCGACGCCTGCGCTCCTCAAATTCAATGACCGCGTGGCGTTGAACCGCTGGGTGGCGGAGCAAGGCAAGGACCCGGCCAAGGCCATGGCGCTGGCCCAGCACTTCTCCCTCAAGGATCGCCAGCAAGGTATTTTCGGGGCTCTGAGTGTCAACGGCGTCGACAGCGCGCTACAGAAAATAGGCGCCGGGACCATGGCGGCGAACGGTAACCACATCAACAGCCGCAACTACCCGATTGCCGAGGACGTGTTTTCGGTGATGGCCAGGCAAACGCGAGAGCGGATTGCCAGCGACACCGACACTGAAATGAAATCCAACGCAGAGGTCTACAAGGACAACGCGCTGGGCATGCTACAGGCGGGGAATGCGCTGCTTTCCATTCCCTTGGCGTTACTGGGGCCTATCGGCCTCGCCATCGGCGGCGCGGCACTCGGCGCCCAGGTGGGAATGGAAGTCGACAAAGCCGTAGAGGGTGATACCCAGGCCGAGCGGCAGGCAGGGTTGCAGGGGGCGGTCATGGATGTTGCCACGCTTGCGTTCTTTCATGCGGCGGGCAAAGCCGGCGCTTCGTTGGGTGCCGCCCGGGCGCCTGCTGAACGTACGGCTTCCGCCGGCGTGAATAGCGGGGGTGCCAAGCCGTTCTTCAATTACAGGCGGGTCAACGGGCAGGTCGGCGTATTGATGAGCCCGACCCGGCCGCATGCGCTGGCGCTGCCCGAGCCCGAGTTGAACCCGGCCTGGGATCCGACCATGGAGGTTTACCTTGAGCCTGGCCGCAGGCGCGCCGCTTCCGGCCCTCGTGTTGATGAAGAGCAGGCAGGCTCCGGAAAAAGGCTGAAACTGCACGAGCCGCAGGCGCAGTCGCCGGCCTCGCCGGCCTCGCCGGCCTCGCCGGCCTCGCCGGCCTCGCCGGCCTCGCCTGACTCGCCTGACTCGCCGGATTCTGTGGCATCCGACGCCACATCATCGGCGGACTACAGGCCCTACGATGACAGCGATGTCATACGGGAAAACCCGTTCCAGGCCAATGTCCAGTTGCCGGCCGGTGGGTATTTCAACAGTCGGGGCATGATCGAACGCACCGACTTGCCCAAGGTTTATCGCGTAGAGAAGGCCGAGCGTGTAGAGCGCCGTGGCGACCCCGAGCATTACGGTTTCATGAACTCCAACTATTTTGCCGGAGCGGAAAAAATGCGCGACGGCAATGTGCTGGTCACGTCGCGTTCCATGGAGGGCGCCATGCAATTCGGGGACAGCGAATTCGGTGGCAACTACAACCTCTATGAAATCGACAGCCAGGGCATTCCGGCCGTTTCCTTGAATGAAAATATCGACCTCAACCCGCAATTTTATGAGCTTCGCGAGCACATGGATCCGGGTGAGATCGCACACGCGCGTGCGAATGGAGGGCTCAAAGGGTTCTCCGAAGGGGCCTTTGATTTTGATGAGGTCCATCTGGATAACGACTTGGTGGGCAGCAGCAGGATCCGCCGCATTCGCCAGCGGTAGGCGCGCCTGGCCTGACGTTCACACACGCCTGTTTCTCGGTTAGTGTGGCGGTCCATCAATAGGGAGTACTGACGTCATGGAGCAGCCTGTGCAGTGCGGGAAAGTCGTTCCGATTTTGCGCATATTCGACGAAGCCAAGGCGCTGGAGTTCTACGTGGACTTCCTCGGGTTCAAGGTTGATTGGCAGCATCGTTTCGAGGCGAACTTCCCGTTGTATCTGCAGGTGTCGTTGGGGGAGTGCGTGCTGCATCTGTCCGAGCACCATGGCGATGCCTCACCGGGTGCGGCGGTGCGGATTCAGGCGCAAGGCGTGGATGTGTACCAGCAGCAATTGCAGGGCAAGAGCTACCGTTACGCCAAGCCTGGGGTTGAGCAAACGCCCTGGGGCTCGCGGGAGATGAGCATCAAGGACCCATTTGGCAATCGGGTGGTGTTTGTCGAGGAAGGCGAGGGCTGAGCGGCAGGTAATGCCGGTCAGTTAACGGCGGTGGCGAGGGAACAAGCTCCCTCGCCACGGTGATTGGCCGGGTTTAAACGCGGAAGTGGCTGACCATCTGCTGCAACTGGCTACCCAAGCGTGCCAGTTCCACACTCGACTTGGCGGTCTCATCACTCGCCGTGGCCGTCTGCTCCGACACATCGCGCACATTCACGATGCTGCGGCTGATCTCTTCGGCCACGGCACTTTGCTGTTCGGCCGCGGCGGCGATCTGCTGGTTCATTGACTGGATGTTCGAGACGGTACGGGTGATGTTCTCCAGCGATACACCGGCCTTGCGCGTCAGCTCAACGCTACTGTCGGTGAGGCTGCGGCTGTTGTTCATCACGTTGGCCACTTGCTGGGTGCCGTTCTGCAAGCCGGCGACCAGGCCTTCGATTTCTTCGGTGGACTTCTGCGTGCGCTGCGCCAGGCCCCGCACTTCGTCGGCCACTACCGCAAACCCACGGCCGGCTTCACCGGCACGCGCCGCTTCGATCGCCGCATTGAGCGCCAGCAGGTTGGTCTGTTCGGCCACGGCCTTGATCACATCCATCACGCTGCCGATCTTATTGCTCTCTTGTTGCAGATGGCTCATGGCGTCTGTGGAGCGCGCCACTTCGGCGGCCAGGCGCTCGATCTGGGCGATCGCTTCGGCCACCACCTTGTCGCCTGCACGCGCTTGGCCGTCGGCATCCGCCGCCGCCAGCGAAGCCTGTTCGGCGTTGCGCGCTACTTCCTGCACCGTGGCGGTCATTTCATGCATCGCGGTGGCGACTTGATCGGTCTCGATCTTCTGGCTGTTGACGCCGGCGCTGGTTTGCTCGGTCACGGCCGATAACTCTTCGGCGGCGCTGGCGATTTGCGTCACGCCGTCGCGAATCCCGCTGATCAGTTCACGCAAGGTGCTGCCCATGCGCTGGATGCCTTGTTGCAACACACCCAGTTCATCGCGGCGGGTGACTTGGATGTTGTGGCTCAGATCGCCCGAGGCAATCCGCTCGACCACGGCCAGGGTGTCTTGCAATGGGCGGGTGATTTGGCGGGTGATAACCAGGGCAGCGATGATGCCAACCAGCAGGGCCAGCAAGGTGCTGGTCAATTGCAGGCTGCGGGCCTGGGCGCTTTCGGCGTCGCGGCGGTTGAGCTGGATCTCGTAGAGCTTGTCGCTGATGGTGACGATGTCTGCGCCTTGAGTAGTCATTTCGGCACGGGCGGCGACGATGTTGGCGTTGGCCGCCTTGTAGTTCTGCACGGCGGTGCGGTACGCGCCCAGGGCGGTTTCCAACGCGCTCAGTGCGCTTTGCTGGCTGGCGCCGAAGGCGCTGCCGAGGTCTTTCAGGCCAGCGATGGTTTTTTCGATCTGCGCGGCAGCGCGGGCTTCGGTGTCGGGGTTGACGTTAGCGGTATAGCCACGCACTTCGTAGCGGGCCGACAGGAATTCGAATTTGGCATTGGTCACGGCCTGGAACTGAGCGAAGCGTTCCGGGCTGTCTGGCATCTGCTGCACCGTGGCATCCAGTGCGTTGATCTGGGCGTTGGCGATGTCGGCCTTGTCGCCCATCACCTGGCGAGAGGCGTTGCCGTTACGGTAAGCCTCGCGCATTTTGTTCAGGGACTGCTGGTAGGCGGTGATGATCGCTTTCTGTTCGTTGAGCAGCTTGACGTTTTCCGGGCTCTTGAAACTGTCGAGCAGTTTCTGTTGCTGGGCGGCAAAGGCGTCGAGGCTGGTCTGTACGTTTTGGGCCACGGCTTCGTCGCCGTTGGCCAGCATGTATTGCAAGCGCACGATACGCAGTTTGGTCAGCGACGCATTGAGCTGGGTGATGTCGCTCATCCAGTTGCTGCGGTCGATCAGGCCGCCCAGGCTGGTCCAGCCGGTAAGGGCCAGGATCGAGGTGAGGACGAGCACCAGGCCAAAACCCAGGCCCAGTTTGAGGTTGACGCTGATGTTACCGAACCAGCTGTTCATTACTATGCCTCCAGGCACGCAGTCGATTTGTTTTCTGGAGCTGGAAGTTTTTGTTCTTGATGCCAGCACACAAAGGTGTACGCCCGTATCGGCCGCAAAATCTTGAGCTGTAGTAATTTTTTAGCCGCGCAGGGGTGGCCCCCGACGAATGGGTAAGATTGCCTCCGGGTGGAGGCAATCAATGAGGGGCGGTTACGGTGCGGGTGTCAGTTGTATGACGAACCTCAGTGCATGAATCAGGCTGTCCTGCGACAGGAAGCGCTGATCTTTGAGCGCCTCCCAGCGGTCAATGAAAAAGTGCCCGGTGTCATCCATCTGGATGGGCGTGGAGACCACCTGACCGCTGTTGGATTTGTGCAGAAGGTTGGTTTGCTCAGGCGTGGGGCGCTCAATCAGGAAATGGCCGGTGTCCCTCAACCGCGAGCGGTCCAACGGCACGAACGGCTCAGGGGCTTTTATACGCTCAAAGCCCATATTCAGTACGAAGTCACTGCGCAAGGCACGCCATTTGGTTTCGCTGAATACCTGCCAACTACCCGGCTCAATACCTTTTGCGAGGTGGGTGGCGCTGTCGCGTATGTGCAAACTCAATACGCCGTGTATCGGCGCCAGGCCCGGGATGCCGAGGTAAGTATCGGTATGCGCGGAGCCCACGAACGCCACCCACTTGTGCGCACCGCGCGCGGCCTGGTCGGCCGCTATCACGCGCGATGCGAAGTAGCTGAACATCACGTTGCGTAGGGCATCCGGGTCGCCGAGTGGCGCCGAGCTGCGTTTGAGCCCTTTGAGGTTATAGCTCGCCGCGCAGTCAATGGCCTGCACGCGAATCCCGTACTTGTTGGCCGCCTGCAACACGTTGGTGTAGGTGTACGGGCCGGTGTAGTTGACGGTCTTGCCATCGTAAAAACGCATCTGCCCCAGGTCTTGGCTTTGCACAAATGCTTTGAGGCTGTCGGCCAGTGTTGCTGTCTGGTTGAAGGCGCTGAGCTCGAGCTGGTGCAAATCGGTTTGCAAGTGCTCGAAGTAGAGGGTTTGAACGCCCTGTTTTTTCAGGTCGGCCATGTGCTCTATGAAGAATTTCTTGGCCGATTCCGAAGCATGGGCTTCGCCGATCACCAAGCCCGAGGAATAAGCGTACGCCTGCTCGATAAAGTCTTTTTCCGTGCGCAGCAACGTTGGGTCGGGTAGCGAGGGCCTGGCAGGCGCCGTGTAATCACTGAAGAACTCATCGGCGGTGGTGAGAAGGCGCCGCCGGGTTTCGATAAAGGCGGTGTAAGCCGCTTGCGCTTCAGGAAGCGCCAGCGTGTAGTTTGAGTCCAGGCCTCTGCGCATCATCTGCAGTTTGCGCAGTTGTTCCCTGAGGGCTGGGGCAACATCGAATGTGTTGAAGTGGGCCGGCTCGGGTAACGCAGCCACGGTCGGCACAAGGGGCGGCGGCAGCGTCGGCGAAGGGGGGCGGGCGGCTGGTTGGTAAGTGGTTTTCAGCCTCAGCCTGAAATCCACCGGGTCGCTCCAGATGCCCACCGCCGAGTCCGTGGCGACGTCGTCGATACGCAGGCCAATGGCGTTGTTCAAATCGGCCAGCCCGGGGATTTGCTCCGAGGTGCGTACACGGCTGTGTTCCACCAGCGCCACCCAGCGTGTTCCCGGCTGGTCGGCCAGATCGGCGCTGATCGCTTTATGTGAATAGAAATTGCGCAGGGCGTTGGCGCGTGGCGGGGCCTTGGCGTTTTCGATGATATGGAAGGCGTGGGTCAAGTCATAAGAGGTCGCGGCGTCGAGGGCCTTGAGTTCAATGCCGTGCTTGCGGGCCGTTTTCATCAGGTTCAGGTAGGACGGCGCAGACCCGCCGGCGAGGTTGAAGGTACGGTCCACGCTGCCCAGGTGTTTTTCGATATGCCGGGATGAACCCTTGGTGTTGAGTTTATGCAGCTTCTCGCGGAACACGTCGTTAGGCAGGTGTTCGATGTACAGGCGCTTGACGCCCTGACGGGCCAGCACGCCCATGTTATCGATCAGGAACTGCTTGCTGGCGATCGACTCGCTCACCTCGCCGAGCACCAACCCGTCGCTGTGTTTGAACAGCGCATCAAGGATCTGCGGGTGCGCGGCGTCGCTGGCCAGTGGCGGCAATGAAGGGCGCGCAACGCTGGGCCTGGAGGCGGAGAAAAACGCTTCGGCGTCTCGGCTCAACGTGTCGACCTGCTTGAGGTACGCCTGATGAATGGGTGCCATGTGTTCACGATGTTTGTCGACGAAATACAGGCGTGGAAGCACCGGGTCATCGCTGATCAGTGAGCGCCTGAAGTCCGGCTTGAGCAGGCGCTCGACATCCCGCCAATGGTGCGCATCGATTTCATAAGGCTTGAGTGCGTTGTATGTGTCGGGCAGTTTTTCATATTTGGGCGCGCCCCCCACGACGCCTGAACGTCGCCAACCGTCTGTGGTTTTTTCCACCAGTCGTGCGGTTGAACGCAACTGGCCGCTGGCGGGGTCAAGGCGAAACAACAGGAAGCGCCCCAACGGATCGGGCGTGGCGGGCGCCCAGTACCAATCGCCACGGAACAGCACCGGCTGCATGTGTTCGCGTGATGGGAGTGGGGTTTGCAGAGAACGCGTCTGCGCGATGGCCTGGCTGGCAGGCGTACCTTGCAAGCTTGGGCGTATGCGCTTGCTGAACGCCTTGATCGAGCCGAGGGCGGGGCGCAGGTCGGTGAACAAGGCGCCGCCTGCGTTGAGCAAGTAACCGATCAGGTGTTGCAGGGCGGCATCGTTATCGCCTTGAACGTAAGCCTCCAGTGCCAACATGGCGTCCTTGAAGGCCAGCAGCAGGCCCGTGCCCAGGCTCAGGACTGGAAAGGGCGCGGTCGCGACCGCCACGACCCATTCAACGCAGGTCCACACAATCCCCATGATCATCTGTGTGCGGTTATGGGTGGTGGCGAACACATCATCAATGCGGCGTTGCAGCTTCATGTTGTACAGCTCGTGGCGCAAGTCCATGAGCGGGGCGACGCGTTCGAGGCTGTCGTAGCGCGGCGCGCTGGGGGTGGTTCTATTGATGTGCTCGGGCAGCTGCTCGCGGGCGTTTTTAAGAAATTGCCCGACGCGAGCCTGGGACTGGATGGGCGCGCGCTTGGTCAGGTAGCCCACCATCCCACTGATCGTTTTCAGTGTGTGGTTGAACAGGCGTGCTTCGCGAAACACGATGTGATCGGGGGCTTTTGGGGTGTAGAGCAGCACCGGGTTATCCGCGTGGCTGAACAGCAAAGTGTCGATGATCCAGTCACCGTCTATCACCAGGCGATGGATCTTGTACTGCTGGCGAACGGCTGCGGATTTATCGCCCATGCTTTGAATGGCGGCTTCAAGCCAAGCCAGATCCATGCTGCTGATATGGCCATTGAGCTGGCATTCCAGGGCGGCATTGCGCATTTGCAGTTGCGTGATTGCCAGGGTCGCCTCGCGGCGTTTGTCGTAGCCGGGGCTGTTGGCGTTTTGCAGCTTGGCACGCACTTGGTTGATATAGCGTTCGCCGATCCAGGTACCGCGCACCGACGCCGCGACCTTCTGCGCAGTCAGTGGGCTCAGGTCGATACCTTCCGGGCCTTTGAAGGATGCGGATTCAGCGAATGCCTCGTTCAGAAAACCGATGCTGTCGTCATACCCATCGCGGTACAGCGTGGTGTAGTTGACCGGCGCCGGTGTCGAGGTCACAAAGTGCTTGGGGTAATAGGCCCACACCTTGTCCGGGTCGACATCGTTTTGTCGACGCCCAAGCAATCGGTTAAGGGCGGTTTTCGCCTGTTGATGCACATAGGCCTTGAAGCCGGCAAAGGCGTTGTCCGATTGCGGGTCGGCGTTGTAGGTGCGCAGCGCGCCTTCGGCGTCGTCGGCCAGTGTCAGCAACTTGCTGCGGTTGGCCGCGGTCGTCGATCGGTACCACGGCGCAGTGCTGGAGTCGTGGTCGTCCAACTGGGTGGCGATGAAATGTGCGGCCATGCTGGCAAGGCAATCGGCATGGCTGCAGGGGGTGTCGAATGTGACTTCTTTGTATTCCTGTTCGTGGGGCTTGAAGCTCAGGCCCATCAAGGTTTTTGCCATGGCCTCGCGAAACCGTAGGGCAACGCGTTCCAGCAGGTAATCGCTCATGGTTTTGCCGGCAGCGGAGCCGCTGTTTCGGCTCCAGCTCAGCACGTGGGTCTGACAGGCGATCTCACTGTCGAACGCCATGAATTGTTCTGGCCTGGGCGCGGAGGGCGTACACAGCAACAGGCGAATGGGCTTGCCGTTGCTGTCGACCTGGCGCAGTACCCACAGGTCCTGGAGTTGGGCCCCATGCAGCGAGAGGGTCGATGCACTCAGGCTCGGATCGTTGCCCAGGCGCAGGTTCTGGATCAGTTGGTAGTCCGGCTCGCTGATGTGCTGTTGCAGCAGGGCGGCGTAGGCCAGGCAATTGATGCGTTGATCCAGCATGTGCTGGATGGCCTCCTTGAGCCCGGGCCTGCCATGAATTTCACGCTGGAGCTGGGTGAACGCCATGCGGGGCTGCACGGTTTTGAGCAGTTGCGCCAGATAGCGCGGCGTCAGGTCTTGGTAACGCTCGGGCAGTGGGTCGCCAGCGTAACTGAGCGTGGTTTTTTCGAGAAAGGCCGAGCCGGGATTTTCGTCGCCGGTATGCAGGCCGCGAAGGGCCAGGTCGGTCAGGGACTTTTTATGCTCGTAGGCACCGACCTGCGGCACGTGGCGTTGCGTGGTAACTATCAGTTGATCGGGGTCCAAGTCCTGGATGTCGAGATCGACATCCAACTGTTCGATCAGTTGATAGTGTGCCAGCGCCTGCGGTGAGGCGGCGGGGCCAAAAAACTCGGCCAGTGCCTGGCGGGCCTGGTTGTAGTGCTGAACATGCTCGGCGAGCGAGGTGCGCCTGGCTGTATCGGCGCTGCGGTACCAGTCCGGTGCGCTGTAGCGCAGGCTGCGTTCCAACAAGGCTTGGGCGCGCATCTCAAGACGCTGGTCGTAGGTGGGCAGGGCGGCGCCGACGGCTTTGTCCAGGTATTGATAGAGCTGCCTTGCGCTGTGCTCGGGGTTGTCGATAAGGCTCAGTGCCCGTTCGATGTCCTGCGTGCGCTTGCTGATGCGGGCGTTGTAGAGGTGTTCAAAAAGGGGCGCGTCGTCGATTTTTTCCAAGGCCAGGGGCCAGATTCCTGCCACGCTGAGCGCTTGGTACTGCTGCGCCAGGCAGTCGGCGAATGCTGGGCGCAGGCTGGCGCTGTGAACGGCGTGTTGTAGCCAGGTATCGAGTTGCGCCAACGAATCGAAGGCTTCCAGGCCGCGGGAAGGCAGGAACAGCAGGAGGGGGCCAACGTTGGCGTCGCCGCTCAGGTTTGTAACCACGGGTGTGGGTTTTTCAGTCAGCACAAAGGCGCCGGCGACTTCGACACGTGTGTCCTGGTAGGTGAAGGTCAGTGCATACAGGCCGGGGCGCGCGTCGGGGCCCAGGGATATGTTCTGGATCGTTGTGCTCCAGTCCGGATGAAGCAGACGATCCTTGGCGAGCAGCTTGGCCTCGTGTTCCAGGGCCAAAATGCCGGCCTCGAAGGTGAGGTAGGTCTTGCGACTCTTGTTCTCGATCTGGGTGCGCTCGTCCAGCTCCTTGAGTGCTGGGTTCAGCTCAGCCTTCAGCCGGGTGATCAGTGCCTTACCCTGCGCCGTCTGCAGGTCGCTGTTTTCAACGGGTTGATACAGGGCGCGGGCACTGTGCAGCAGGGTCTGGTTATGGGTTTTGAGGGCCTGGTTCAGGCGCTCCAACTCAACGAGTTCCTCAGGTTTGGCCTGAGCCTTGATCGGGGCGCCCTGCAACAGGTAATCACTGATCTGTCCCAGGTCGTTGCGTATCTCCTGGAACGTCGGTGGGCGGTCAAGTGGGGTGGGGGTCATGTCTGAAGCTCCTTGATATTGAGGGGCTCAGCTTGTCGCCCGGTACCCGGGGCTCGGTAGTAGATACATAGCCGCCAGACGCGGGGCTCATCGGGAAGGGGGCTTGTGTGCTAGTCTGCGGGCCCTTTTAGTTTTGGATGGCGCGGGAAATCGTGTCGTCCTACAGCGGAGCCTCTTCATGTCCGAAGTTAATCTGTCCACCGACGAAACCCGCGTCAGCTACGGTATTGGCCGTCAATTGGGCGACCAACTGCGCGACAACCCGCCACCGGGTGTGAGCCTGGACGCGATCCTGGCCGGCCTGACCGACGCGTTCGCAGGCAAGCCAAGCCGTGTTGACCAAGAGCAAATGGCGGCCAGCTTCAAGGTTATCCGCGAAGTCATGCAAGCCGAAGCAGCTGCCAAGGCTGAAGCGGCGGCTGGCGCCGGTCTGGCGTTCCTGGCTGAAAACGCCAAGCGTGATGGCATCACCACCCTGGCTTCCGGCCTGCAATTTGAGGTGTTGACTGCCGGTGACGGCGCCAAGCCGACCCGTGAAGACCAAGTGCGTACCCACTACCACGGCACCCTGATCGACGGCACTGTGTTCGACAGCTCCTACGAGCGCGGCCAGCCTGCAGAATTCCCGGTAGGCGGCGTGATCGCCGGCTGGACCGAAGCCCTGCAACTGATGAATGCCGGCAGCAAATGGCGCCTGTACGTGCCGAGCGAACTGGCCTACGGCGCTCAAGGCGTTGGCAGCATCCCGCCGCACAGTGTTCTGGTGTTCGACGTCGAGCTGCTCGACGTTCTGTAAGACCTGCTGAAGCGGTGGGAGCGAGCCTGCTCGTTCCCACCGTTGTTGGCTGGTTTTTTCATGGATGGAATTTGCCATTCAGCTCTGTCGCCGGGCGCAACGCACGGGCATAGCAGAACAGAAACAGATTACGCACCACCTCTTTCAACACACTCGGTTCACTCGAACTCAGGCCATTGACGTCCAGGTCGCCCTGGTCCTGTAGCTCATTCAGCGCTTCTTCTTCCAGCACCGCACAGACTTCACCGGTTTCCCGATGCAGGATGCGCAGGTAAGGGTGTGGACGGTCCAGCCAGGCATCGATCAAATAAGTCATGGGGCGCATCTCCTTGATGGGTTTCAATGAGAATAATTCTTATTCGTGGAATAGCAAGAGCCTATTGGCGGTTTCCGGTTTTTTTCTGTGTGGATATTGAGAAGGGTCAACGGAGAGGGCAAAACGCCATCCCGCGGCGGGCGCGGGATGGAAGCAACGTATTCAGACTTTGCGCACGAATTCGGACTTGAGCTTCATCGGGCCGATACCGTCGATCTTGCAATCGATATCGTGGTCACCGTCACACAAGCGGATGTTCTTGACCTTGGTGCCGACTTTCACGACCAGAGACGTGCCCTTGACCTTGAGGTCTTTGATCACGGTAATGGTGTCGCCGTCCTGCAGGACGTTGCCCACAGAGTCTTTCTTCACGGTTTCATCGCCGGCCACTTCGGCCTCGCCGTTGGCGGACCACTCATGGGCGCATTCCGGGCAGATCAGTTGGGCGCCGTCTTCGTAGGTGAATTCGGAATTGCATTTCGGGCAGGGTGGCAACGTGCTCACTAAAGCTCCTCGGGAGTCAGGGATGGCTAAAAGTCGCACATTATATAGGGTTTTGTGCGCGGGGCGGTCTGGAATTGGCAATACACACTAAATGTGGGAGGGGGCTTGCTCCCGATGGCGGTGTGTCAGCCAGCAGATCCGGTGACTGACATACCGCCATCGGGAGCAAACCCCCTCCTACATGCAACTATTTTAGTGCGTACGCGCCACCGCAAATTCACTCAGCTCAACCAGGGCATCCCGGTATTCGCTGGCCGGCAGGGCTTGCAGGCATTTGATTGCGCGGGCCACGTAGTCACGCGCCAGTTGCGCGGTGTAGTCCAGCGAGCCCGAGGCTTCCACGGCAGCGCGGATGCTTTCCAGGTCTTCGATGCCGCCTTTCTGGATCGCCTTGCGCACCAGGGCGGCCTGTTCCGGCGTGCCTTCGCGCATGGTGTAGATCAGCGGCAGGGTCGGCTTGCCTTCTGCCAGGTCGTCACCGACGTTCTTGCCCAGGGTTTCGGCGTCGCCACGGTAGTCGAGCAGGTCGTCCACCAGTTGGAACGCCACGCCCAGGTGATCGCCAAAGGTGCGCAGGGCTTCGGCCTGTTCGACGGTGGCGCCACACAGCGCGGCGGCGCTGTGGGTGGAGGCTTCGAAGAGCATGGCGGTCTTGCCGCGAATGACTTCCATATAGGTTTCTTCGGTGGTGCTGGCGTCACGCACCTTCGACAGTTGCAAGACTTCGCCTTCGGCGATGATGCGCGTGGCCTGGGAGAGAATCTTCATCACCGGCATCGAGCCCAGCTCGACCATCATTTCGAACGAGCGCGAATACAGGAAATCGCCCACCAGCACGCTCGGGGCGTTGCCCCACATCGCGTTGGCGGTCTCGCGGCCACGGCGCATGCCGGACATGTCGACCACGTCGTCATGCAGCAGGGTGGCGGTGTGCAGGAATTCGATGGTGGCGGCGAGCAGGCGCAGGTCATCGCCTTCACGGCCCAGGGCCTTGCCACACAGCAACACTAATAAAGGACGCAGGCGTTTACCGCCCGCCGACGTAATGTAGTCGCCAATTTTGGAGACCAGCGGCACTTTAGACGTCAGCTGCTGCTTGATGATGCCGTCGACGGCGCTAAAATCGTCCGCGACCGCGCGGTAGAAAGCTTGGGGTTGCATCAGCGACAGTCGCTCCAGAAGGGTTGCGCGGCATGCTAGGACCCTGACCCCGCAGTGTCAAGGCGCGATAGACGGCCACTTGCAAGGCCTCAATAGCTTGCGTACAATCGCGCACCCTGAACTTCCTGGGCAGCACCTGCCTTACGCAATTGCATTCGGGACGTCCATCCCATGCAGCCATGCCAGCCAATACCTCTTCTTATAAAGAGCTGGGTGAGCAGGATTATCGGAGAAATACCATGTCGTACGCAGTAATTGTTACTGGTGGCAAGCAATACAAGGTCGCCCCAGGTGAATACCTGAAGATCGAAAAACTGGAACTCGCTACTGGTGACTCCGTGACATTTGATCGCGTTCTGTTGGTCGCCAATGGCGATGACGTGAACATCGGCGCTCCAGTTGTTGCTGGCGCTACCGTTGTGGCTGAAGTGATCTCCCAAGGTCGTCACGATAAAGTCCGCATCATCAAGTTCCGTCGTCGTAAGCACCACATGAAGCGTATGGGCCACCGCCAGTGGTACACCGAGATCAAAATCACCGGTATTCAGGCTTAATTTCAGCCTAATTCCTCACTAGGAGAATTGACTCATGGCACACAAAAAAGCTGGTGGTAGTACCCGTAACGGTCGCGACTCAGAAGCCAAACGCCTTGGCGTTAAGATGTATGGCGGCCAGAAAATCATTCCGGGCAACATCATCGTGCGTCAGCGCGGCACCCAATTCCACGCCGGTTACGGTGTAGGCATGGGTAAAGATCACACCCTCTTCGCGAAAATCGAAGGCGTGATCAAGTTTGAAGTAAAAGGCGCGTTCAACCGCCGTTACGTGAGCGTTGTCGCAGCTTAATTGCGAGATCGCTGGAAAAGCCCTGTCTTGCGACGGGGCTTTTTCGTTTGTGGAGTGAGTCTCTTGCAAAGCTGTTTGTAATGGGCTCAGGCGCTGGATAGGCGGTCGCTGTTTGAGGTCGCTGCGCTCATTTTTGCAAGAGTCTTATGTCTTGGTTTTTTAAGCTCGTCCGTGCGGCGAGAGGCGTTTTGTTATGAAGTTCGTTGATGAAGTTTCCATCCGAGTAAAAGCAGGCGACGGCGGTAACGGTTGCATGAGTTTCCGTCGCGAAAAATTCATCGAAAACGGTGGCCCCAACGGCGGTGACGGCGGTGACGGCGGTTCCATCTACATGATGGCCGACGAAAACCTCAACACCCTGGTCGACTACCGTTACACCCGGCACTTCGATGCCGAGCGTGGCTCCAACGGCGGCAGCACCGATTGCACCGGTAAAAAAGGTGAAGACCTGGTACTGCGCGTACCGGTCGGCACCACGATCATCGACTCCGCGACCCAGGAAGTGATCGGCGACCTGACCAAGGCCGGCCAGAAGCTGATGGTGGTGCAGGGCGGCTGGCACGGTCTGGGTAACACCCGATTCAAATCCAGTACCAACCGTGCGCCACGCCAGACCACGCCGGGCAAGCCGGGCGAGCAGCGTGACCTCAAGCTGGAAATGAAAGTACTGGCGGACGTTGGCCTGTTGGGCCTGCCGAACGCCGGCAAAAGTACCTTCATTCGCTCGGTCTCGGCCGCCAAGCCGAAAGTCGCCGACTACCCGTTCACCACCCTGGTGCCAAACCTGGGCGTGGTCAGCGTCGACCGCTGGAAAAGCTTTGTGATCGCCGATATTCCCGGCCTGATCGAAGGTGCTTCCGATGGCGCGGGCCTGGGGATTCGCTTCCTCAAGCACTTGTCGCGCACGCGTTTGCTGCTGCACCTCGTCGACATGGCGCCGCTGGATGAGACCAGCGCAGCGGATGCGGCCGAAGTGATCGTCAGCGAACTAACCAAGTTCAGCCCGGCTCTGGCCGAGCGTGATCGTTGGCTGGTGCTGAACAAGTGCGACCAGATCCTCGAAGAAGAGCACGAGGAGCGCGTCAAGGAAATCGTCGACCGCCTGGAGTGGACGGGTCCGGTCTACGTGATCTCGGCCATTGCCAAAGAAGGCACCGAACGCCTGACCCGCGACATCATGCGCTACCTGGAAGACCGCGCCGACCGCCTGGCGGCCGACCCGGTGTACAAGGCCGAACTCGCCGAACTCGACCAGCAGATCGAAGACGAAGCCCGCGCCCAGTTGCAAGCCCTGGACGACCAGCGTGCCCTGCGCCGCAGCGGCGTGAAGTCGGTCCATGACATCGGCGACGACGATTGGGACGAAGAAGACGTGGATGATGAAGACGGTCCGGAAATCATTTACGTGCGCGACTGATTCGTTGCAGTAAACTTAAGCGCCGCTCACATGAGCGGCGTTTTGGTATCTGGGTATACGTAGTCACTAATAACGTTATGGGGCGCGCTGGGTCGCGCGGCCCTCACTCTAAGGTTGAAGATGATGCGGAGCAAAGTGACAGGTGCGCAGCGCTGGGTCGTAAAGATCGGCAGTGCATTGCTGACGGCAGATGGCAAGGGCCTGGATCGGGCAGCCATGAGCGTCTGGGTTGAACAGATGGTGGCCTTGCATGAAGCGGGCGTGGAGTTGGTGCTGGTGTCGTCCGGAGCGGTTGCCGCCGGGATGAGCCGCCTCGGCTGGACCGCGCGACCCAGCGCGATGCACGAACTGCAAGCCGCCGCCGCCATCGGCCAGATGGGCCTGGTGCAAGCCTGGGAATCGAGCTTCGCCGAGCACGGCCGCCACACGGCGCAGATCCTGCTGACTCACGACGACCTGTCCGACCGCAAGCGCTACCTCAACGCCCGCAGCACCTTGCGCGCGTTGGTGGAGCTCAAGGTGATCCCGGTGATCAACGAGAACGACACGGTGGTCACCGACGAAATCCGCTTCGGCGACAACGACACCCTGGCCGCCCTGGTGGCCAACCTGGTGGAAGCCGACCTGCTGGTGATCCTCACCGACCGCGACGGCATGTACGACGCCGACCCGCGCAACAACCCCGATGCCCAGCTTATCTATGAAGCGCGTGCCGATGACCCGGCGCTGGACGCCGTGGCCGGCAGCGTCGGCGGTGCCCTGGGCCGTGGCGGCATGCAGACCAAGCTGCGCGCCGCGCGCCTGGCCGCGCGTTCCGGTGCCCACACCATCATCGTCGGTGGCCGCCTGGCGCGCGTACTGGACCGTCTCAAGGCCGGTGAGCGCATTGGCACGCTGCTGTCACCGGAGCGCGGCATGCTGGCGGCGCGCAAGCAGTGGCTGGCCGGGCATCTGCAGACCCGTGGCACCCTGGTGCTGGACGATGGTGCGGTCTCGGCACTTTCCCAGGGCAACAAAAGCCTGCTGCCGGTGGGCGTCAAGCTGGTGCAGGGCAGCTTCCGCCGTGGCGAAATGGTGGTGTGTGTCGCGCCGGACGGTCGCGAGATCGCCCGTGGCCTGGCCAACTACAGCGCCCTGGAAGCGCAGAAAATTATTGGGCAATCGTCTGACGCCATTGTCGGGCTTTTGGGGTATATGGCCGAACCGGAACTGGTTCACCGCGACAACCTGATCCTGGTTTAACCATAGGAAGTACACGATGCGCGTGATGAAGGGATTACTCGGCCTGCTGTTGGCCATGCCGCTGCTGGCCTCGGCCGAAGAGATTGGCCAGGTGTCGACGGTGTTCAAGTTTGTCGGCCCCAATGACCGGATCGTCGTTGAAGCCTTTGACGACCCCAAGGTCGAAGGCGTGACGTGCTACCTGTCGCGCGCCAAGACCGGCGGGGTCAAAGGCGGCCTGGGCCTGGCCGAAGACCGTGCCGAAGCCTCGATCGCCTGCCGTCAGGTGGGGCCGATCCGCTTCAAGGGCGAACTCAAGGACGGCGACGAAGTGTTCAAAGAGCGCACCTCGCTGGTGTTCAAGACCATGCAAGTGGTGCGTTTCCTCGACAAGAAGCGCAACACCCTGGTGTACCTGGTCTACAGCGATCGCCTCATCGAAGGCAGCCCGCAGAACGCCGTCACCGCGATTCCGATTTTGCCGTGGGCGACCGCTCAGTAACCCGCAGGCGAGTTTTGTAATCGGCGTCTATGATTGCAGGCTTGCGGGTTGTAATCTCGAATCACTGCAATGCAAAGACCTGGAATATCTGGAGTTCGTCATGAGTGCTTTCCACGACCTTAAACTCAAAGCTTTAGACGGACAGGAACTGCCGCTGGCGCCCTTCAAGGGGCAAGTCGTGCTGGTGGTCAATGTGGCGTCCAAGTGTGGCTTGACCCCGCAATATGCGGCGTTGGAAAACCTCTATCAGCAATACAAGGACCAGGGGTTTACCGTGCTGGGCCTTCCCTGCAACCAATTTGCAGGCCAGGAGCCGGGTACCGAGCAAGAGATTCAGGCGTTCTGCAGCCGGAACTACGGCGTGACCTTCCCCCTGGGCAGCAAACTCGACGTCAACGGCCCTGATCGTCACCAACTGTACCGCTTGCTGGCAGGCGAGGGCGCCGAGTTTCCAGGGGATATCACCTGGAACTTCGAGAAATTCCTGCTCGGCAAAGACGGTCGCGTACTCGCGCGTTTCTCGCCACGCACGGCGCCGGATGATCCCACAGTCATCCAGGCCATCGAAAAAGCCCTGATCTGACCCTTCCCACTGGGCTTTTGGGGTGAGCGGGCTTGCCCGCGTTGGGCTGCGCAGCAGCCCCGTCTAACCTTTGCCGCTTTTACCCTTTAATCACCCAGATCAATAGTGCTACTCAGCACCGGGCACGGCCCATATTATCCGCGTCATAAACCTCGTCTTTCGTGGAGTGCCCGCATGCCTGTCCAAGCCCTGTTCAAACCCTTCCAGCTCGGTGCACTGCAGCTGTCGACCCGTGTGGTCATGGCGCCGATGACGCGCTCGTTTTCTCCTGGCGGCGTTCCCAATTCCAACGTCATCGAGTACTACCGTCGCCGCGCGGCGGCCGGCGTAGGCCTGATCATCACCGAAGGCACCGTGGTCGGTCACCAGGCCTCCAATGGGTACCCGAATGTGCCGCATTTTTACGGCGAGGCTGCGTTGGCCGGTTGGAAGAAGGTGGTGGATGCCGTCCACGCCGAGGGTGGCAAGATCGTCCCGCAACTCTGGCACGTGGGCAGCGTGCGGCGTATCGGCACCGAGCCGGATGCCAGCGTGCCGGCTTATGGCCCGATGGAAAAACTCAAAGATGGCACGGTGGTCGTCCACGGCATGAGCGCCCAGGACATCAAGGACGTGATCAATGCCTTCGCTCAAGCCGCCAAGGATGCACAAAGCATCGGCATGGACGGTGTAGAGATCCACGGCGCCCACGGCTATCTGGTGGACCAGTTCTTCTGGGAAGGCAGCAACCAGCGTACCGACGAATATGGCGGCAGCCTGGCCAACCGTTCGCGGTTTGCCATCGAATTGATCCAGGCCACGCGCGCAGCCGTCGGCCCGGACTTCCCTATCATCTTCCGTTTCTCCCAGTGGAAGCAGCAGGATTACACCGCACGCCTGGTGCAAACCCCTGAAGCGCTGGGTGAGTTCCTGAAGCCGTTGTCCGACGCGGGCGTGGATATTTTCCACTGCTCCACCCGCCGTTTTTGGGAGCCGGAATTCGAAGGCTCCGACCTCAACCTGGCCGGCTGGACCCGCCAACTCACCGGCAAACCGACCATTACGGTGGGTAGCGTCGGCCTGGATGGCGAATTCCTGCAGTTCATGGTCAACACCGACAAAGTTGCGCAGCCAGCCAGCCTGGAGAAACTGCTGGAGCGCCTGAACAACGATGAGTTCGATCTGGTTGCCGTGGGCCGTGCGCTGCTGGTTGATCCGGAGTGGGCGGTGAAGGTACGGGAAGGTCGCGAGGGCGATATTCTGCCGTTCAGTCGTGAGGCGTTGACGACCCTGGTCTAAGCGGCGCCAGCGATCTGACAAGCCTCACGCGTGTCAGATCAGGCGCGAGGCCCCCGCAAGCGCAGGCTGCTCGCCGCACGCCCCACGCAGTTGCTGTTCGAACTGCTCGATAATCGCCGGCCAGCCCTGGCGGCTGGCGTGTTGGCGTGCATTCAGGCGCGCCCTGCGCAACGTTTCCCGTTCTTCCAGCAGCCAAATGGCCGCATCGCAAAACGCATCCTCATCCCCCGGCATCGCCAGCACACCGTTGTAGCCATGGCGGATGTGCTGGGTGGCGGCCGCCTGGTCATAAGCCACTACGCCCAACCCTGAAGCCATTGCTTCCAACACCACATTGCCAAAGGTTTCGGTCAGGCTGGGGAACAGGAACAGATCCCCAGAGGCGTAATGCCTTGCCAGTTCCTCGCCGCGCTGGGTCCCGCAAAACACCGCGTCGGGCAGCTCGCGCTCCAGCAACAGGCGTTGCGGGCCGTCGCCGACGATGATCAGCCGCATCCGGCGCTGTGGGTACGTTGCCCGCAAGGCATCGAAACAGCGTTTGAGTAACCCGAGGTTTTTCTCCTGGGCCAGGCGCCCAACGTGCAGCACGGCAATATCGTCGTTTGCCAAGCCCCAGCCCTCACGCAGTGCGTTGTCGCGCTTGATCGGGTGGAACAGTTGGCTGTCGACCCCACGCGACAACATCCCCAGGCGTTCGAAATGCCGACGCTCCAGTTCCAGGCGCTGGCTGGCGCTGGGCACCAGGGTCAGGGTGGAGCGGTTATGAAACCAGCGCAGGTACTGCGTGACCATGCGGCTCAACAGGCTCAAACCGTACTGGTTCGAGTACTGCTGGAAGTTGGTGTGAAAACCGCTGACCACGCTGATCCCCAAGCGCCGCGCCGCCCGCAAGGCCGACAGCCCCAGCGGCCCCTCGGTGGCGATATACAGCACGTCCGGGCGCTGCCGTGTCCAGCGTCGCAGCAGCTTGTGCATCGAAGATTGACCCCATTGCAGGCCTGGGTAACCGGGCAACGGCCAGCCACGGCACAACAACAATTGGTCGTCGCTGGGGCGGCTTTGGTCGGCGCCCTGGCGTGGGCGTACCAGTTCGACTTGATGGCCACGCGCACGTAGCCCTTCGCACAGGCGGCCAAGGGTATTGGCCACTCCGTTGATCTCTGGCGGGAAGGTTTCGGTAATCAGGGTGATATGAAGCAAAGCAGTCGTCATGACCCACAGTGTCCCTGTGGGCCATGTCGCCATTGTGTCGTGCAGATGATGGATTTATGACGGGGTCACTTTCGCCACGGCCATCGCCTCGGCACCCTGCTCGCGCACCCAGAACAACGTCGCCCCGGCCACCGCCGCCGGCATCATCAGCAGGTTGAGCACCGGCACCAGCAGCACCAGGTAGACGATTCCGCCGAAGCTCATGCTCTGCCAGCGTTTCTGGCGCAGCCAGGCGAGCATTTCGTTCCAGCCCAGCTTGTGGTTGTCGGCCGGGTAGTCGATGTATTGGATCGCCATCATCCACACGCCGAACAACAGCCACAACGGCGCGGCGATCAGGTTGACCACCGGGATAAACGACAGGATAAACAGGCCGATGGCCCGCGGCAGGAAATAACCCAACTTGCGCATTTCACGGGCCAGGGTGCGCGGCACCATGGCGATCAGCTCGCCCCAACTAAAGGCCGGGAAGTCATCGGTGCCACGCACCACCACTTCGACCTTTTCCGAGAGAAAGCCATTGAACGGTGCCGCGATGATATTGGCGAGCATGGTGAAGGTGAAAAACACCATCAGCACCACCAGCACCACAAACAACGGCCAGAGCAGGTAATTCAAAAAGCTCAGCCAACTCGGCAGGGTCGGCATCAAATGGTCAACCCAGAGGCTGAACTGATGACCGGCGAAATAAATCAGGCCGACGAACAGCACGAGATTGATCACCAGCGGTAGCAGCACAAACAGGCGCAAGCCAGGGCTCAGCACCAGTTTGAGGCCTTCACGCAGGTATTGCGGGCCGGAAAGAGCAGGGGCAGGCATGGAAAACTCCGAGCATAGGGACGAACGCGCCGACCTTACCGGCTTTGTATTCCGGGCGAAAGCGGCGACATCAGCGGTAACAAACCTGTCGATTGACCGAGCCGACTGCATAGAGACCACCTATGAGCTGGATTGTTATTCCGTATTTCCTTAATCTTGCCCCCCTCTATACGCTGCACCCATTATTTTCAGGATCTGCGAGTTCAAGCCTTCCCCAAGTGCTTCGCGGTCCTTTTTTATTCCAGCCGTCTTGTAGTCCGGGCGGTCGATAGGAGCGAGTCATGTCTGATACCCGTCATTCGCGAGTGATTATTCTGGGTTCCGGCCCTGCCGGTTACAGCGCTGCCGTCTATGCTGCCCGGGCCAACCTCAAGCCGCTGCTGATCACCGGCATGCAGGCGGGCGGTCAGTTGACCACCACCACCGAAGTCGACAACTGGCCTGGGGATGTCCACGGCCTGACCGGCCCGGCGCTGATGGAACGCATGAAAGAGCACGCCGAGCGCTTTGAAACCGAGATCGTGTTTGATCACATCAACAAGGTCGACTTCTCCAAGAAGCCTTACAGCCTGACCGGCGACAGCGGCGTGTACACCTGTGACGCGCTGATCATCGCCACCGGCGCCAGCGCCCGCTACCTTGGCCTGCCGTCGGAAGAGGCGTTCATGGGCAAGGGCGTTTCGGCCTGCGCCACCTGCGACGGGTTCTTCTACCGCAACAAGCCGGTCGCCGTGGTCGGTGGCGGCAACACTGCCGTGGAAGAGGCGCTGTACCTGGCCAACATCGCCAGCACCGTGACTCTGGTTCACCGCCGCGAAACGTTCCGCGCCGAGAAGATCCTGATCGACAAGCTGCACGCCCGTGTCGCTGAAGGCAAGATCATCCTCAAGCTCAATGCCACCCTGGACGAAGTCCTGGGCGACAACATGGGCGTGACCGGTGCCCGCCTGAAGAACAACGACGGCAGCTTCGACGAGCTGAAAGTCGACGGTGTGTTCATCGCTATCGGCCACACCCCGAACACTTCGCTGTTCGAAGGTGTGCTGGAAGCCAAGGATGGTTACCTGGTGGTGCAGGGCGGCCGTGAAGGCAATGCCACCGCGACGAACATCGAAGGTATCTTTGCTGCGGGTGACGTGGCTGACCACGTGTACCGCCAGGCCATCACCTCGGCCGGCGCCGGTTGCATGGCGGCTCTGGATGCCGAGCGGTACCTCGATGGGTTGAAGGACGCTTCGTTCTAACCAACGCCGCAAAAAAACAAATGTGGGAGGGGCGGTGCGACGATTCGACTTGCTCCCGATAACAGGGTGTCAGTCACCGGATTTTTGGCTGATTCACCGCTATCGGGAGCAAGTCGAATCGTCGCACCGCCCCTCCCACATTTTGGTTTGCGTCTGGCTTAGGGTTTGCGGATCAGAGGCTGTGCGGTGAATTTGACACCGGCCAGGCCATGCTCGATCAGCGCCCGAATATTGCCGTGATCGCTGCCCTCAGGCGTAGCCACCACCGAACGGTAATGCTCCCCAAACGCCAGCAACGCCTCCTGGTCACTCAACCCTTCCAGCAGCGCCAAACCCAGGGTCTTGCACGAACCTTCGTTCTGCCCGGCGGCGTTTTCCACGCCGCCGTTGGTGAAGGCTTGCGGCTGGTAGTCGTAGCCGGCAGCGACAAAGGCCAAGGTGTCGGCAAACGCGTGTTCGCCACTGTTGAGGCTTGCGCGCAGGGTGTTCAAATCAGTCATGGGTTTTTCCTTTGACGAACGCCGCGTGTTGCTCGGCGCTGGCTTCTTTCTGGTAGTGGGCTTTCCACTCGGCGTACGGCATGCCGTACACCACTTCACGGGCGTCATCGAGGCTGACGTCGATCTGGCGCTCATCGGCCTCGGCCTTGTACCACTTGGATAAGCAGTTGCGGCAGAAACCGGCGAGGTTCATCAGGTCTATGTTCTGCACATCCTTGCGGCTGTCCAGGTGCGCCACCAGCCTGCGGAAGGCTGCGGCTTCGAGTTCGAGGCGTTGTTGGTCGTTCATAAGGCTCACTTAACTATCAGCGGCTGGCCGCCAGAGTGATCGAAACCGACTCGGCAAAACGCAGCGCATGGGGCTTGTCCACTTCGACTTCGGCGTACAGGACCGATTCATTGCTTATCACCAGGTCCAGCAACTCCTGGGTCAGGCGCTCGAGCAGGGCAAAACGGTTGCCCTCCACGTGGGCGATGATTGCCTTGGTGATGGTGCGGTAGTTCAGGGCATGGTCGATGTCGTTGTCGCGCACGGCTTCCTGGGCGGCATACAGGATGGTCAGGTTGATCAGCACATCCTGCTTGTTGAGGATCTCGTCCTCATTGATGCCGATATAGGTGCGCAGGCACAGGTCCTTGACCCGGATGCGCGCCATGCCTGGTTGAAGTTGTGGCATTGCTACTTGCTCCGTCCAATCAGTTGCAGGAACTCCATGCGCGTGGTGTTCGACTCGCGGAAGGCGCCGAGCATCACCGAGGTGTTCATGGTTGAATTCTGTTTTTCCACACCGCGCATCATCATGCACATGTGCTTAGCCTCGATCACCACCGCCACACCGGCGGCCTGGGTCACGTCCTGGATGGCGTCGGCGATTTGCCGCGTGAGGTTTTCCTGGATCTGCAGGCGCCGGGCGAACATGTCGACGATGCGCGCCAGCTTTGACAGGCCCAGCACCTTGCCGGTTGGAATATAGGCCACGTGAGCCTTGCCGATAAAGGGCAGCAGGTGGTGTTCGCACAGCGAGTACAACTCGATGTCCTTGAGAATCACCATCTCGTCGTTGTCGGAGGCGAACAGTGCGCCGTTGACGATGGTTTCCAGGTTCTGCTCATAACCATGACACAGGTATTGCATGGCCTTGGCGGCGCGTTTGGGCGTATCGAGCAGGCCTTCGCGCTCCGGGTCTTCACCCAAGCCCTTGAGAATCTCACGGTAATGGTGGGGCAGGGATAAAGTCATACAACATCCTCACAAACGGCTTACTTGATATGCCGCCCGCCGTTGACGGTCAGGGTGGTACCGGTGACATAGGGATTGTCCAGCAGGTAACGCACGCTCTGGTAGATCACCTCGGGGCCGGGCTCGATGCCCAATGCCGACTTGGCCAGGACCTTGGCGCGGTAGGCCGCGTCGTCGTCCGCGTTGAACATCACCATCGCCGGGGCGATGCCGTTGACCTTGATCTGCGGCGCAAACTGCGCGGCAAATGACAGTGTCAGGCTGTTGAGCCCCGCCTTGGTGGCGCAATAGGCGATGTGCTGACGGCTGCCCTTGCGCACCACATCGTCGCTGATATGCACGATATCGGCAGGTGATGAGCGTTGCAGCAACGGTGAACAATGCAGGTTGATCAGGTAGGGCGCAAGCATGTGTACGCTGAACATGTCGCTGAACGCGCGACTTTCATCGCCTGGCGTTTCCGCGACCCAGGCCGAAGCGTTGTGGATGATCGCACGCAGGCTCTGGGTATGGGTGTTCAGTTCAGCAATAAACGCCAGGATCCCGGCCTCGCTGGAGAAATCGGCAAACACGCCGATCGCACCCCGTTCGCGCAGGGCCTGCACGCCGGGGCGTTCGCTGCGGTAGCTGAAAATCACCGACTGGCCCTCGTCCAGCAGGCGCTGGGCGCAATGTTGGCCGACGCGCTGGCCGGCGCCGGTGATCAGGATCGGGGCGTTCGTTGCAGTCATGGGAGGCTCGCGTCGCTGGCAGGCGCAAATCATACCAGCGACGGGCCGCCCCTGTACTCACGCCGCCGCTTCGGTGGCCTTGCGCGGTGCCGGCGCGGGATGCAGCCAGTTCGAAAGCAGGTGGGTCGACAGCGGAATGAACAGGTAAACCATCAGCGGTGTGAGCGCCAGCGTGCTGACCAGTACGCGCGGCAGCAGGGCCAATTCGTTGAGCAATGGCCCCAGTACAAAGTTGAACAGCAGCGACACCGGGAAAAACGCCAGCCAGATCGCCACGGCCTGCTTCCAGCGCGGCGGCCTTGAACCCACCGCACCGAACCAGCCATCGATGCCGCGCACGCGGTGCTCGGAGGGGTCGGCAAACAGCTCGCTGCCACGGCTCAGCCAGGCGCCGCGGGACGCGGAAAACTCCCAGGCGTGCAGGGTCTTTTCGTCGGCGAAGCGGAAAATGATCTGGAACTCATCATCGTTGGGCGGTGGCGCGAGCACGCCTGAACCCAGGTAACCGGGGAAGTCCGTAGCCAGTTGCTCGCCTTCGCGCAGCCAGGCCATCAGTTCTTCGTAACGACCTTTGGCGACGCGGCGCGCAACCATCAAGGTGACGGGAGAAGTAGACATTGTGTATCTCCAAGTATTCGGGTGCGTTCAACCGGGTAGGTGGTGCACGGACGACGCTGCGGGGTGGTGCCGCGTCGTTGCTCTTTTCACCAGAGCAGACAGGCAAGAATTATTCCTGTTTTAGCGCAATAAATCAGCGACATTGGTCCGAAAAGCGCAGAACTTGAAAAAGACAGGTGTAAAGGCGTTAAATAAGCGCCCAATATCCGTCGGTGTTTTGCTCTCAAATGCCCGTGATTACTGCTCACATTGATAGGCTTTCGCATCTGGAACCGGTCGACGCCGACGCGTTGTTTCCAATCCGTGAAGTCTCGAGATTGACAGGCGTCAACCCGGTCACCCTGCGTGCCTGGGAGCGCCGTTATGGCCTGATCCAGCCCCTGCGCACCGAAAGCGGGCACCGTCTCTACTCCCAAGCCGATATCGTGACCGTCAATCGTATTCTCGATTGGATTGAGCGCGGGGTGGCGGTCAGCAAAGTGGGCAAAATTCTTGCCCGCGACGATCAACAGGCCGAAACGGTTCGCGCTCAGCGGGGCGCCGTCGAAGAGTGCGAGTGGTCGCAGTGGCGGGCCCGCCTGCGGCAGGCCGTCAGTGCCTTTGATGATCGTCAACTGGAATGCCTGTATGGCCAGATCTGCGCGACATACCCCCTCAGCGTGGCATTCCAGGACATCCTGATGCCCCTCTGGAATGAACTGTTGCGTCATCAAGGCCGTTTCGGCCAGGCCAGTGAATGGCTGTTTTACGACTCTTTCCTGCGTATCCATACCTTTGAGCGCTTGCACCTGGCGAGCGCGTCGCCTGCACCTCGGGTATTGCTGGCGGCGATGCCCGGCGAGTGCCGTAAATTGGAGTTGCTGGTGGCGGCAATGCTGATGAGCCGGGAAGACCTGGCCGTGAAGGTGCTGGGCATGGGCCAGCCATTTGATGAGTTGACGCTGGTGTGTGAGAAGGCTCGTCCGAAGGCGCTGGTGATGTTCTCCAACTATTCACATAACCACGAACTGGTCGGGCGCCTGAACCGTCTGGCGCAGACCCTGGACTGCCCGCTGTTCATCGCCGGGGCCGCTTCGGACCTGGCGGAACACGACCTCGCGGGGTCTTCCGTCGGTTGCCTGGGCAGTGAAGGGCGCTTGATGCAGCGCCGCTTGCAGCAGTTTCTCCGTGGCAGCCTGGATACCTGAGGTCAGGCGTGCACGTGCGGGTGCATCAGGCGATGTTGATGCAGGATGAACTGGCGCAGGCGCTCGGTTTCGCCCCCATCAGTCTGGCTCAAGCGGTAGGCAAACAGGCCACGGGCGGTTTCCCGCTCCAGCGTGCCACGCAACGCGATGCGTTCGTAGCCGGACGGGCTGAACCATAGTGAAAAGGTCCTGGGTGGTTTGATCCGGCCGCGAATTTCCACCAGCACGCCCTTGAACGACACTTCATGCACCCAAAGCGCGCCAGGAGTACCCCTGACGTTCTCCAATGCCACCGGTTCCTCAAGTGCCATGCGCCACGGCCGGATCATCGGCCCGTCTTCGAAAATGCTCGGTACCCCCAAGCGCAGATGCACCGCATTGAACTCATCTTCGACCAGATGCAGAGGGAAGGTCAGTTGCTGGTTGTCGAACTGCGCCTGGATGGTGACCTGGTCGTGGGCCGCCAGCCGGGTGAGCAAGTCGCGAATCTGTGCGCCTCCATTGACGGTCAGGCTCGACGAAGCCTCATGCAGGTTCAGTTGCGGGTTGTGCTGCATGCTCTGGATGAAATCCAGTTCGTCTTGGGTCAAGAGTGCGTTGCGTGGCATCGCGGTTGCTCAATAGAAGGGCATTAAAGTGCCATTATCCTACCGAATGGCTGCGGATTCTAAATTTTGTTAGATCCGCTCGTCGCCTTGAGCGCGGCCAGCTCGGCCTTGACCCCCGCCAGTTCGCTTTCCAACTGGGTAACACGCTGCTGGGCCTTGACCTGGAGCGTGACGTCCTTTTGTACGCCGACAAAATAGGTTTGTTTATCGGCCTCGTTATACACCGTTGAAAGTGACAGCTCATTCCAGAAATGGCTGCCGTCCTTGCGGTAATTACGCAGGATCTCCCGGCACGCACCGCCGTCTTCCAAGGCATCTCGAATCGCCATCAGGGCCGGCTGATCGCGGTCGCCCGATTGCAGGAAGCGGCAATCCTGATAGAGGATTTCATCCAGCGTGTAGCCCGTCAGCCGTTCGAAGGCCGGGTTAACGTAGATCAGCGGCTTGTCCTTGCCTTCGCGTTCGGCGACCACGATGCCGTCGTTGGAAGCGTTGACGATCATTTGCATCAGCTTGGCGTTGATCATTAGGCGATCCATGGCTTAGTCAGGAGTGAGACAGTTTATGGCAACTTCACAATCTTGCATGGCGTGCCGCGAAATTTTTGCACCGCTGTTAATATCCCAGCCTTTCGCTCAACTACAGGATCAGATTGATGAAAGTCGCCATCCTTTCCGGCTCGGTGTACGGCACGGCTGAAGAAGTCGCCCGCCACGCCGCAGGCATCCTCAATAACGCCGGTTTTGAAGTCTTGCACAACCCGCGCGCTACCCTGGCCGAGGTGCAGGCCTTTGCCCCGCAGGCCTTCCTTGCAGTGACGTCGACCACCGGCATGGGCGAATTGCCCGACAACCTGCAACCGCTGTACTCGACCATTCGCGATCAGTTGCCCGCCGCCTGGCGTGGCCTGCCCGGCGCGGTGATCGGCCTGGGCGATGCGAGCTACGGCGATACCTTCTGTGGCGGCGGCGAACAGATGCGCGAGTTGTTCGGTGAGTTGGGTGTACATGAAGTGCTGCCGATGTTGCGCCTGGACGCCAGCGAAAGCGTCACCCCGGAAGCCGACGCCGAGCCTTGGCTGGCCGAATTGGTTAGCGCACTGCGCAATTGAACGGGCTTTGCCGACGGTGCGCGGCAGTTTTATTGACGGCGTCTCTTTGACGCCGTTTAAACAAAATTAAACTATCCTCACAGCTGACTCGCTCGGTCATCAAGCTGGCTGCGAAGGCAACTCCTTCGGCCAGGGCGTCTGACTAGACTGGCCCATCACTTAAAAAAACAATAAGAACGTGCGCCAAGGAGGTCATTGCCGTGAGCCTAGCCCCGGTTGTATCGCCGCAGAATGTCAAAGACCAGGTCAGCGCTGCCGAATGGCAAACCCGTGTCGACCTGGCGGCCTGCTACCGCCTGGTGGCGCTGCATGGCTGGGATGATTTGATCTTCACCCATATCTCGGCCAAGGTGCCGGGCACCGATGATTTCCTGATCAACCCCTACGGGCTGATGTTCCACGAGATCACCGCGTCGAGCCTGGTCAAAGTCGACCAGGCCGGCAACAAGCTGATGGACAGCCCCTACGAGATCAACCCGGCGGGCTACACCATCCACAGCGCCATCCATGAAGTGCGTCACGACGTGACCTGCGTGCTGCACACCCACACCGCCGCCGGTGTTGCGGTGGCCGCGCAAAAGCAAGGTGTGTTGCCGATCAGCCAGCAATCGATCTTCGTGCTGTCGAGCCTGGCCTATCACGCCTATGAGGGTGTGGCGCTGAATCACGAAGAGAAGGCGCGCCTGCAAGCCGACCTGGGCGACAAGCATTTCCTGATGCTGCACAACCATGGGCTGCTGACCTGCGCCAACACCATCGCCGACACCTTCCTGATGATGTTTACCTTCCAGCGTGCCTGCGATATCCAGGTGCTGGCGCAAAACGGCGGCGCGGAACTGATCGCCATCGGCCCGCAGATTCTGGCGGGCGCCAAGGCCATGGTGGCGGCGGTCACCAAGAGTGCTCAAGGTATGGGGGGCGCGCTGGCCTGGCCGGCGTTGCTACGTAAATTGGATGCTCAAGACCCTGGGTATAGAAGCTGATGCCACTCGCCGAGATCCCCCTCAGAGCCTGGCGCAAGCGCAGCCAGAGTTTCGATTTTCGCGGCCACACCCTCCGCTATTGGGTGGCGGGGCAGGGCGAACCCTTGCTGTTGATCCATGGCTTCCCCACGGCCAGTTGGGACTGGCATTACCTGTGGCAGCCCCTGACCCAGCACAACCTGGTCATTGCGTGTGACATGCTCGGCTTCGGCGATTCGGCCAAGCCGCTCGATCACGGCTACTGCCTGTTGGAGCAGGCGGATGTGCAACAAGCCCTGCTCGAACACCTGCGGGTTGAGCAGCCGGTGCATGTGCTGGCCCATGACTACGGGGACAGCGTCGCCCAGGAACTGTTGGCTCGCCATTCCGAGGGCCGGTTCCGGATGGCCAGTTGCGTGTTTCTCAACGGCGGGTTGTTCCCGGAAACCCATCGCCCGGCGTTGGTACAAAAGCTCTTGCTCAGCCCATTGGGCTGGATGATCGGTCGAGCCTTCGGGCGCAATGCCCTGGCGAACAGCTTCAACGAGATTTTCGGCCCCGATACCCGCCCCAGCGAAAGCGCCCTGGACGACTTCTGGAGCCTGATCGACGGCAATGACGGCACGCGCATCCTGCACAAATTGATTGCCTACATCCCTCAGCGTCGGCGCCTGCGTGAGCGCTGGGTTACGGCGATGCAGCAGGGTGAGGTGCCGCTGAAGCTGATCAACGGCGAGCTCGACCCCATCTCCGGTGTTCATATGCTGGAGCGTTACCACCAGTTGGTGCCCCACGCCGACACGGTGTTGCTCGCCAATATCGGCCACTACCCGCAGATCGAGGCGCCGGTGCAGGTGCTCAAGCACTACCTGGCGTTTCGTGAGCGCATCCGGCAGGTTGAGTCGCGAGTGGCTTATTCCTGAGCCGCAGGATCATCCCCCAGCCTTATCGAGCACCATTCAGCCCTGGCCGTTTTTATTGTGACCAGAGACGCTGTGCCTGACACTCCACCCATTGCCATTGTCGCCATTGGAGTTCGGTATGAGTGAGTCAGTGCAGTTCCAGGATAAGGTCGTGATCGTCACCGGTGCCGGCGGCGGCTTGGGCCGGGCCCATGCGCTGTTGTTCGCCAGGCACGGGGCCAAGGTACTGGTCAACGATCTGGGTGGTTCTACCCAGGGCGAAGGCGCCAATGCGTCGGCGGCTGATCGGGTGGTGGCGGAAATCCGCGCGGCGGGCGGTATCGCCGAGGCCAACCATGACTCTGTCACCGACGGTGACAAGATCGTGCAGCACGCACTGGACGCCTTCGGCCGCATCGATGTGGTGGTCAACAATGCCGGCATCCTGCGCGATAAAACCTTCCACAAAATGGACGACGCCGACTGGGACCTGGTTTACCGCGTGCATGTCGAAGGCGCCTACAAAGTCACCCGCGCCGCCTGGCCCCATCTGCGTGAGCAAGGGTATGGCCGGGTGATCTTCACCGCGTCCACTTCGGGCATCTACGGCAACTTTGGCCAGTCCAACTACGGCATGGCCAAGCTTGGCCTGTATGGCCTGACCCGCACCCTGGCGCTGGAAGGGCGCAAGAACAATATCCTGGTCAATGCCATCGCCCCCACCGGCGGCACGCGCATGACCGAAGGCCTGATCCCGCCGCAGGTATTCGAGCGCCTCAAGCCGGAGCTGGTCAGCCCGCTGGTGGTGTACCTGGGCAGCGAGGCGTGCCAGGAAACCTCGGGTCTATTCGAAGTGGGCGGCGGCTGGGTTGGCAAGACCCGCTGGGAGCGCAGCCTGGGTGTGGGTTTTGACCCCGAGGCCGGTTTTTCGCCCGATGACGTGGCGGCGCACTGGCAGCAGATCTGCGATTTCGAAGGCGCAGCCCATCCTCAAGACAACATCGAGGCGTTGAAGGAGATGATGGCCAACCTGCAGAAATACAGCCTGTGATCGTTGCTTGAATACCCTTGAATATGACGGGGCGCCATGGGCGCCCCGTTTTTATTCCAGGCATAAAAAAGGCCGCTGCAAACGCAGCGGCCGAAGTAAGACGTTGGATCAAGGAGCGACAAATCAACGTCAGTGAACACCGGTAACAGATTGAAAACAGGCACCAATCCATTTGAACATGGCTTTTCTTCCGGTGGCGGAAGCGGGCGGTTTGCCCTGAAAGCCCGGCAAGAATAGCCGTTGGTAACACAATGAGTAATAGCGCTTCGGAACAAGGACTGTTACCGATACGGCAACAGTTGCCCTGGGCGCCATCCATTCCCCTGATAAGCCACCATCCACCCGATCCATGCCGTCGCCAAGACCCCAGCCAGAGCGCCCGGTAATCCTTTTGAGCGACAACGCGAATCCCTCCTTGGTGCGCTTATCGCTCCCGATGCGCGGCAGTAGGGTGGAGCCTTCTGTCACTCACCGGGGAAGACGCATGACAAAAACAACAATGCGCGCCATCTTCACGCCACAGGCGCTGGCCGCTGCGGTTGCCTTGGGTTGCTGTGCCCAGGCTCAGGCTGTTTCGTTCAATATTGGCGAGATCGAAGGGCAATTCGATTCGTCGTTGTCGGTGGGTGCGAGTTGGGGCATGCGCGATGCCGACAAGAGCCTGGTCGGCACCGTCAACGGCGGTACGGGGCAAGCGTCCACCGGGGATGACGGGCGGCTCAATTTCAAGAAGGGCGAAACCTTCTCCAAGATCTTCAAGGGCCTGCACGACCTTGAGCTCAAATACGGCGACACCGGTGTGTTCGTCCGTGGCAAGTACTGGTACGACTTTGAACTCAAGGACGAAGACCGCGAGTTCAAACAGATCAGCGACCACAACCGCAAGGAAGGCGCCAAGTCCAGCGGCGCGCAGATCCTCGATGCGTTCGTCTACCACAACTACTCCCTGGGCGACCTGCCGGGCACCGTGCGCGCCGGTAAGCAAGTGGTCAGTTGGGGCGAAAGTACCTTCATCGGCAACTCCATCAACAGCATCAACCCCATTGACGTGTCGGCCTTCCGTCGGCCCGGTGCCGAGATCAAGGAAGGCCTGATCCCGGTGAACATGCTATTCGCGTCCCAGAGCCTGACCAGCCAGCTGACCGTGGAGGGTTTCTACCAGTTGGAGTGGGACCAGACCGTGCTGGATAACTGCGGCACGTTCTTCGGTGGGGATGTGGCGGCGGATGGTTGCACGGGTAATTACACGGTGGGCAGCCCGGCGATTGCACCGTTGCAACCCGTGGCCGCGCGCTTTGGCCAAGGCTTTGGGGTAACCAATGAAGGGGTGATCGTACGCCGCGCCGGCGACCGTGATGCTCGCGATTCCGGTCAATTTGGCGCCGCCCTGCGGTGGTTGGGGGACGACACCGAGTATGGTTTGTACTTTATGAACTACCACAGCCGGACGCCGACTGTGGGGACAATTACCAACAACTCCAACGCGACGACGATGGACGCCATCCGCGACCTTTCCAACCTGTTGCGGCCGAATACGGGAGATAGCCTGGTCACCAGCACGATGCTCGGCCGTGGCCAGTACTACCTTGAATATCCGGAAGATATCCGCCTGTTTGGGGCCAGTTTCTCCACCACCCTGCCCACCGGCACTGCGTGGACCGGTGAGATCAGCTATCGCCCGAATGCCCCGGTGCAGTTGAATACCACCGACCTGACCCTGGCCCTGATCAACCCGACGTCCGGTCAACTCGCGTCGCCCATCCGCAGCAATTTCGGCAGCGACAACAAAGGCTATCGCCGCAAGGAAATCACCCAGATCCAAAGCTCCCTGACTCAGTTCTTCGACCAGGTGCTGGGCGCCGAACGCCTGACCCTGGTAGGCGAGGCGGCCGTCGTGCACGTGGCGGGCCTGGAGGACAAATCCAAACTGCGTTACGGCCGTGATTCGGTGTACGGCGCCTATGGTTTCCAGGGCGACACCGACGGTTTCGTCACTTCCACCTCGTGGGGCTACCGCGCGCGGGCGATCCTGGACTACAACAATGCGATTGCCGGGGTGAACCTCAAGCCCAACCTGTCCTGGTCCCATGACGTGGCCGGTTACGGTCCCAACGGTCTGTTCAATAAAGGCGCCAAGGCCATCAGCGTCGGCGTGGATGCGGACTACCGCAGCACCTACACCGCCAGCCTCAGCTACACCGATTTCTTCGGTGGCGACTACAACACCCTGACCGACCGTGACTTCCTCGCCCTCAGCTTCGGCGTGAACTTCTGATCTGGCTTAAAGAAGGACAAGAACCTATGCGTAAGACAATTGCAGTATTGGCCCTGAGTCTGTTGGCCGCCCACGTGATGGCGGCGGTGTCGCCGGAAGAAGCCGCCAAGCTGGGCACCATCCTGACCCCGGTCGGTGCCGAAAAGGCCGGCAACGCCGACGGCTCGATCCCGGCCTGGACCGGCGGCATCCCGAAAAACGCCGGCGCGGTGGACAGCAAAGGTTTCCTTGCCGACCCATTCGCCAGCGAAAAACCGCTGTTCGTGATCACCGCCGCCACCGTCGACAAGTACAAAGACAAGCTCTCCGACGGCCAGGTGGCGATGTTCAAGCGCTACCCCGAGACCTACAAGATCCCGGTGTACCCCAGCCACCGTACGGTCAACCTGCCGGCGGATATCTACGAGTCGATCAAGCGCAGCGCGCTGAACGTCAAGGCGATCAATGACGGTAACGGCCTGGAAAACTTCACCGGCAACCGTTACTACGCATTCCCGATTCCGAAGAACGGCGTGGAGGTGCTGTGGAACCACATCACCCGTTACCACGGCGGTAACTTGCGCCGCATCATCACCCAGGCCACCCCGCAGACCAACGGCAGCTACACGCCGATCCGCTTCGAAGAAGAAGTGGCGGTGCCGCAAGCGATCCCGGATATCGATCAGGCCAAGGCGGCCAACGTGCTCAGCTATTTCAAGCAATCGGTCACCGCCCCTGCGCGCCTGGCGGGCAACGTGCTGTTGGTGCATGAAACCCTCGACCAAGTGAAGGAGCCACGCCTGGCCTGGATCTACAACGCTGGCCAACGCCGCGTGCGACGCGCGCCGCAAGTGTCCTACGACGGCCCGGGCACCGCCTCCGACGGCCTGCGCACCACCGACAACTTCGACATGTTCTCCGGCGCGCCCGACCGCTATGACTGGAAGCTGGTGGGCAAAAAAGAGATGTACATCCCCTACAACAGCTACAAGCTCGACTCGCCCTCGCTCAAGTACGACGACATCATCAAGGCCGGGCACATCAACCAGGACCTGACCCGCTACGAACTGCACCGGGTGTGGGAAGTGGTCGGTACGGTCAAGCCCAGCGAGCGGCATATCTATGCCAAGCGCCACATGTACATCGACGAAGACAGCTGGCAAGTCGCGCTGGTGGATCACTACGACGGCCGCGGCCAACTGTGGCGGGTTGCCGAAGGCCATGCGCAGTTCTACTACGACCACCAGGTGCCGGCCTACACGGTGGAAACCCTGTATGACCTGATCGCCGGGCGCTACATCGCGCTGGGCATGAAAAACGAGGAGAAAAGCAGCTTCGTGTTCGGCTTCGCGGCCAAGGCGGCGGACTACACCCCGGCAGCCTTGCGGGCTGAGGGCGTGCGCTGATCCCGGATCGAAGTGGAGGCAAAATCTGGGAGGGGGCTTGCTGCCCCCTCCCACACTGGTTTTATACACATGGGGTTCTATGCATGGCCCTCAATCACCCCGCTGAATACTTCTTCAACAACCGCCCGCCTCAGGACTAGGGTACGCATCACGTTGCATAACAATAAAAACGCAGGATGCAGCAATGACTGCCATGACACGCTGCCTGGACCGTCCTGGATTCATGCCTCGGCTGTCCGCCCATCATCTGCTGCGCCCGCGCCTGGCCGAGCCGTTGCTGGCGGCGCAGGTACGGGTCAAGTTGTTGTGCGCGCCCGGCGGCAGCGGCAAGAGTGCCTTGCTCGCTGAATGCGCATTGCAGGCGCCGACGGGTTGTCAGGTGTATTGGCTGCCCCTCAATGGCGTGGCCCTCAGCCCGCTCGACCTGTGTCGGCACCTGGCGCAGAACCTGGGCCTGGCGTTTACCGATGAAGCCACCTTGCTGCTGGACCTCAGCCGTTGGCAGACCCCTGCCTGGCTGTTCCTCGATGATTTTTGCCGCTTGCCCGCTCCTGCCACCGACGCCTTGCTCGATCGCCTACTCATTGCCAGCAGCCCGGCGCTGACCTGGTGGCTGGGCGCGCGACGGCGGCCGGCGTGTAACTGGCCGCGGCTGCTGCTCGACGATGAGCTGCTCGAATGTGGCGCCGAACTGGCGTTCAACCCGGCGGAAATCCAGCAACTGCTCAGCCATGCGCCGGGGCAGACTCTGCACAGTGTGTTGCAGTTCAGCGCCGGCTGGTGCGCCGGGGTGCGCATCGCCTTGCTGGGCGACGGCCATCCCGACAAAACCCTGCTCGATTACCTGCAACATGAACTCTTCAGCACCCTGCCGCCCGAACTGACGGAGGCCTGGCAGGTGCTGGCCCATCTGCCGCGTTTCAACATTGGCCTGTGCGAGCATCTGTTCGGCGCCGGTGATGGCGACCAGTATCTGCGCGATCTACAGGCCCTCGGTGCATTTATCCAGCCGTGGGAAGACAGCGACTGGCTGCAGGTTTTTCCGCCGCTGGCGCAGTTGATGCGCAACGCACCCTGGCCGGCCAAGCGCTCGTGGCACCGGCGCGCCTGCCAATGGTTCTGCGCCGAACAGGACTGGCAGGCCGCCTTCGAGCAGGCGCTGTTGGCCGAAGAATATGAAGTGGCGGTGAGCCTGTTGCAGCACTTCAGTTTCGAGGACCTGTTCCGCCAGCAAAACGCCGCGCTGCTGTTGCGTCTGCATGAACAGCACGGCGATGAATTGATGCTCGGTTCGGCGCAACTGGTGGGCCTGCTGACGGCGGCGCTGCTGTTCGCCGGGCGCTTCGATCAGGCGGCGGTGTGCATCGATCAGCTCGCGCGGTTTGCCCCGCAATCCACGGCGCCCCGCCAGCGACATTTGCTGGCGCGCTGGCAGGCGCAGTGGGGCTGGCTGTTGCACCTGGGCGGCGATGCCGAGGGTTCTCGCGGGCATTTTCTGGAAGCCCTGCAAGCCTTGCCCGACAGCGCCTGGACCTCGCGCCTGATGTGCCTGTCGGGGCTGACCCAGCAAGCCTTGCTGCGCGGTGAACTGGACGTGGCCCAGGGCCTGAACCGCGAGGCGTTGTGCCTGGCTCGCGCCCATGGCTCATTGTTGCTGGAGGCGCTGCTCGAGCTGGATCACGCCCAGTTGCTGGAACAGCGCGGCGCGCCTTACCGTGCGCAAAGCCTGCTGGAAGGGGTGCAGGCGATGTTGCTTAAACAGCGGCTCAGCGCGGGCCCGTTGGTTGGGCGTATCGCTCTGCGCCGTGGGCATCTGGCCCTGCGCCAGGGGCAGGATAGCCTGGCGGTGGAGTGTTTCGAGAGCGGCATGAAGATGTGCCTGCACAGCCAGGACAAACGCGTGCTCTACGGGTTTCTCGGCCTGGCGCTGGTGGCTGCCAATCGTGGCGATTACGCCCAGGCATTTTTCCAGTTGCGCGAGGCCGAGCGCCTGATGCAGCAACGCCAGGTGCCGGACACGGTGTACCGCGCCGTACTGTTGTTGGTCAGTGGGCACTTCTGGTTGCAGCAGGGCCGCGCCGAACTGACCGTGGAAGCGATGCGTCGCGTATTGCGCCACTTCCGTGGGCCCCAGGCCAAACAAGCGCCGCCGGCCACCCTGGAATTGATCCCGCGCCTCGAATACCTGCTGGTGTTGGCGGAGGTGAAGCTCGGTTGCGCCGAGCAACCGGTGGCGCGGCTCAGTGCCTTGCTGCAGGCGACTCATCAGCGCGGCATGCTCTGCCTGGAAACCGAACTGCACCTGGTGCTTGGGGAAGTCGCCTGGCACGTCGGCGAGCCCGCGTTGGCGCGTCGCTCGCTGCAAAACGGCTTGGAGTTGGCCGAGCGTTGCCAGGTGCAACAAGCGATCCGCGAGCTGCGACTACGCTCGCCGGGGTTGTTGAGTGAACTGGGGATGGAACCCCGCGCATGCACTTCGGGGGCAGTGGAAAACCCCTTGAGCCAGCGTGAGTTGGAGGTGTTGCAGTTGATCGCGTTGGGCAGTTCCAACCTGGAAATCGCCGACCGGCTGTTTATTTCCCTGCACACCGTCAAGACCCACGCGCGGCGTATCCACAGCAAGCTCGGGGTGGAGCGACGCACCCAAGCGGTGGCCAAGGCCAAGACGCTGGGCTTGATGGTTTAAATGAAGGCCTGGCGGTAATCGCCAGGCGCCGCGCCCATGGCCTGGCGGAAGCGATGGGTGAAGTGGCTGGCGCTGGAAAACCCGCACAGCAAGGCAATTTCACCCAGGGCCAGGGCGCCGCTGCGCAGCAGGTGTTGCGCGCGGCTGAGCCGGCGCGCCAGCAGGTACTGGTGGGGCGGCAGGCCGAAGCTTTGGCGGAACATCCGCGCGAAGTGGTAGTGCGACAGCGCACACAGCCCGGCCAGTTGCCCGAGGCTGAGCGGCTCTTCCAGGTGTTGCTCGATGTAGTCCACCAATAGCCGTCGCTGGTATGCCGCCAAGCCACCTTTGAGGCGCAGGCCTTCGCGGCTGCCGACTTGGCTGAGCAAGGTGTGGCTGAGCATTTCATGGGCCAGGCTGCTGGTCAGCAAGCGTTCGGCGGGCTCGGCCCAGTTGAGGGCGATGAGCTGGTGGAAGCGCCGGGCCTGGCGGGCGTCTTCCAGGAAGGTGCTTTCGCGCAGCTCCAGCGCGCGCGGTTCGCGGTCGAGCAGGGTGACGCAACCCAGGGCAAATTGCTCCGCGCTGAAATACACATGGGCCAGGCGGATCTCACCGTTGATTACCCACGCCGACTGGTGCTCGGCCGGCAGGATGCACAACTTGTCGGGCCCACCCTTGGTGCCCGGTTGGTCACGCCGAAACGTGCCGGTGCCGCCGCCGATGTAACAGGACAAAGTGTGATGGCTGGGCGCCTGGTAATCCTGGGCGTCGTGGTGGTTGCTCCACAAGGCTGCGGACAAGCCGTCACCGAGCTCGGCGCAGGCTTCAAGGCGTGCGTTGGGCGAGCGGTTAAGGGCTTGAAAGACTTGCAGGGATTCCAGGTCTGGCATGGTGAGTGTTCTCCGACGCTTTGCATCCTACTCCGCGAAGCCTGCGCTGTGATCCGGGCGCCCGACAAAAGCGCAAGATTGTGCAAGAACGGTGTACGGGTTCAAGGCGACACTGTGGCTCAACCGATGGAGCCCGCTATGAACCTTTCTTTGTATCTACTCACCGTGCTGATCTGGGGTACCACCTGGATCGCGCTCAAATGGCAGTTGGGCGTGGTGGCGATTCCGGTGTCCATCGTCTATCGCTTCGGCCTCGCGGCGCTGGTGCTGTTTGTGTTGTTGCTGCTCAGCCGCAAGTTGCAGGTGATGAACCGACGAGGGCACCTGATCTGCCTGGCCCAGGGCCTGTGCCTGTTCTGCATCAACTTCATGTGCTTCCTGACCGCCAGCCAATGGATCCCCAGCGGCCTGGTGGCGGTGGTGTTTTCCACGGCCACGTTGTGGAACGCCCTCAACGCCCGTGTGTTCTTCGGCCAGCGCGTGGCGCGCAATGTATTGATGGGCGGCGGTCTCGGCCTGGCGGGCCTGGGTTTGCTGTTCTGGCCGGAACTGGTGGGGCATACCGCCAGCCCTCAGACCTTGCTCGGCCTCGGCTTGGCGTTGCTGGGGACGATGTGCTTCTCGGCGGGCAATATGTTGTCGAGCCTGCAACAGAAGGCCGGGCTCAAGCCGTTGACGACCAATGCCTGGGGCATGGCCTATGGCGCCGCGATGCTGGCGACCTATTGCGCGGTAAGCGGGATCCCGTTTGAGATGGACTGGAGCGCACGCTATATCGGTGCCTTGTGGTACCTGGTGATTCCCGGGTCGGTGATCGGCTTTACCGCCTACCTCACGTTGGTGGGGCGCATGGGGCCGGAGCGGGCGGCGTATTGCACGGTGCTGTTTCCGGTGGTGGCGCTGAATGTGTCGGCGTTTGTCGAGGGCTACCAGTGGACCGCGCCGGCGTTGGCGGGGTTGGTGCTGGTGATGGTGGGGAATGTGTTGGTGTTTCGTAAGCCGAAGTCTGCCAGCCCGGCCTTCCAGGCGAAGACCGTCTAATGTGAGAGGGGACTTGCCCCCGATGGCAGTGTGTCAGCCAGACCGCTATCGGGGGCAAGCCCTCTCCCACATTTCCTGCATTTCATACATTTGATCCAGTTGTGTGGTTATTTGAGGCCAAGGCGCTTGGCCATGCGGCCCAGGTTGGCGCGGTCCAGGCCCAGTTCGCGGGCGGCGCCGGCCCAGTTGTGCTGGTGGCGTTCGAGGCAGGCGTTGATCACCTGGCGCTGGTAGTGCTCGGTGGCCTGGCGCAGATCGCCGGTTATCGGCGCCACTGGGCTGGGCGCGTCAGCGACCGGTGCGCCGACATCAGGCAAGTCCAGGTCCTGGGCGCTCAGGCTGAGAATCTTCGGACGTTCGCGACAGTTGCCCAGGGCTTTCAACGCGCTGCGTCCGATCAGATGCTCCAGTTCGCGCACATTGCCTGGCCAGTTATAGGCCAACAGTGCCGCCTGGGCGTCGCTGCCCAGGCGCAGGCTGCCCAGGCCCATGCGTGAGCGGTTCTGCTCCAGGAAGAAACCCGCCAGCAGCAATACATCACGTCCGCGCTCGCGCAGCGCGGGCACTTGCAACGGGTACACGCTGAGGCGGTGGTAGAAATCGGCGCGGTAGCGGCCGTTGCGCACTTCATCGGCGAGGTCGCGGTTGGTGGCGGCGATCAGCCGCACATCCACCTGGTGCTCCTTGTCCGACCCCAGGCGCTGCAACTGGCCGCTTTGCAGTACCCGCAGCAGCTTGGCTTGCACGGCCAGCGACAGTTCGCCCACTTCATCCAGGAACAACGTGCCGCCATTGGCCAGTTCGAACTTGCCCCGGCGCTCGTTCAACGCGCCGGTAAAGGCGCCGCGGACGTGGCCGAACAGCTCGCTTTCCACCAGGGTTTCCGGCAGGGCTGCGCAGTTGAGGCTGATCAGCGGTTTGTCCGCACGGGTTGATGCCGCGTGAATGGCCTGGGCCACGAGCTCCTTGCCCACTCCGGTTTCGCCGGTGATCAGCACGGTCAGGTCGCTGCCGCCCACCAGTTTGATTTCCTCGACCAGGCGTTTATGAGCCTTGCTTTGGCCGATCATCTCGTTGTGTTGCTGGCCGCTGGCCTGACGGTAGATCTCGGCGCGCTGGTGTTCGTCTTCGGCACGCAGGGCCAGGCGTTCGATGCGTTCGGCGACGTTGACGGTGGCGGCGGCGAGGCTGGCGAAGGCTTGCAGGGCGTCGAGCTCAACCCGTTCGAAACGTTCGGTGTCGAGGGCGTCCAGGGTCAGCAGGCCCCAGGGGTGGTCGTCGACAAACAACGGGCAGCCCATGCAGTCGTGGACTTCAAGGTGCCCGTGCAGGCCATCGACCAGGCCGTCGTAAGGGTCGGGCAGTTCGCTGTCGCTGTCGAAACGTGTCGGGCCGGGGCTGCTCAGCAGCACGCCGAAGCGCGGGTGTTCGCTGACCTTGAAGCGCCGGCCGAGGGTGTCGGCGCTCAAGCCGTCCACCGCCAACGGTACCAGCCATTCGCCATCCAGGCGCAGCAAGGCGGCGGCATCGCAGGGCAGCAGGGCGCGCATGGCTTGCAGCAGGCGGCGGTAGCGCTCGCCTTCGGGCAGGTCGCGGGACAGGTCGGCGACCAGGGGCAGCAGGGTGGTGAGCAGCGACTGTGCGGTCATAATGACTCCTTGTAGTCCTTATGACTATAAAGTGTAGGAAGTCATACTGACTACATATAATTTAAGCTATTGAAAAATAACGGTTTATTAGTTGGCATGAATGCTGACTAGGTAAAGGCAGTCAGTAAAGAAGCCCAGGAGGCTCCCATGCTTAGTGCCCAAGACCGTGCCATCGTCAAATCCACCGTGCCTCTGCTGGAAAGCGGCGGTGAGGCGCTGATTACCCATTTTTACCGCATGATGCTCGCCGAATACCCTGAGGTGCGTCCGCTGTTCAACCAGGCTCACCAAGCCAGCGGCGACCAGCCTCGCGCCCTGGCCAACGGCGTGTTGATGTATGCGCGGCATATCGACCAGCTTGACCAACTCGGCGACCTGGTGGCGAAGATCATCAACAAGCACGTGGCGTTGCAGATATTGCCCGAGCATTACCCGATCGTGGGGGCGTGCTTGCTGCGTGCGATATCCGAGGTGCTGGGCAGCGAGATTGCCACCCCCGAGGTGATGAATGCCTGGGGCGCCGCCTATGGGCAACTGGCGGATATTTTGATTGGCGCCGAGGCGGCGATCTATGACGAGAAAGCCCATGCGGTGGGTGGCTGGCGCGGTGCGCGATCGTTTACCGTGGTCCAGCGCGTGCAAGAGAGTGGCGAGATCACCTCCTTTTATTTCGCCCCGGTGGACAACGGCCCGATCCTCAAGGCCGCGCCCGGCCAATACATCGGCATGAAGCTGGTGCTCGACGGCGAAGAAGTGCGCCGCAACTATTCCCTGTCGGCCTTGAGCGATGCCGGCCAGTACCGCATCAGCGTCAAGCGCGAAGTGGGTGGGCGGGTGTCCAATTACCTGCACGATCAGTTGCAGGTCGGCGCGACGATCGAGCTGTTCCCGCCAGCGGGCGAGTTCACCCTGGCAGACAGCGACAGGCCACTGGTACTGATCAGCGGCGGCGTCGGCATCACCCCAACCTTGCCGATGCTCGAAGCGGCCCTGGCCACCCAGCGCCCGGTGCACTTTATCCACTGCGCGCGTAATGGCGGGGTGCATGCGTTCCGCGAGTGGGTGGATGCACTGGCGGCCAAGCATCCACAGCTCAAGCGCTTCTATTGCTATGCCGAGGATGACGGGGTGAGCGCGGCGGCGGATAAGGTCGGGCTGCTGAGCCAGGAGCAACTGGCCGAGTGGCTGCCCGAGCAGCGGGATGTGGACGCCTACTTCCTGGGGCCTAAAGGCTTCATGGCGGCGATCAAGCGCCACCTCAAGGCGTTGGGCGTGCCGGAGAAACAGAGCCGCTACGAGTTCTTTGGCCCGGCGGCTGCCCTGGAATAGATTTTTCGAAACAACACTGTTCAAAGTGTGGGAGGGGGCTTGCCCCCTCCCACATTTGCTTCTCTATTCCTCCAAATTAATCCGCTGTTAACCCCCTTCTGTTTTAACCACTCCCTGTGTGTAAACTTGCGCCCATAGGCACAACCAAACTAAGGAATACGGGGATGAGTGACGAATTGCGTTTAGGCAGGGAGCGGCGCTTTCTGGTGTTGCTGGGCATTATCTGCCTGGCGCTGATCGGCGGGGCGTTGTACATGCAGGTGGTGCTGGGCGAGGCGCCATGCCCGCTGTGTATCCTGCAGCGTTATGCCTTGTTGTTGATCGCGCTTTTCGCGTTCATTGGCGCAGCCATGCGCACCAAGAGTGCGCTGACCTTTTTCGAAGGGCTGGTGGTGCTCAGCGCCCTCGGGGGCGTGGCGGCGGCCGGGCATCATGTGTACACCCAGTTTTTCCCACAGGTGAGCTGCGGCGTTGATGTGCTGCAACCGATTGTCGATGACCTGCCGCTGGCCAAGGTCTTCCCGCTGGGCTTCCAGGTCGATGGTTTTTGCAGCACACCGTATCCGCCGGTGCTGGGCTTGTCGCTGGCGCAATGGGCGCTGGTGGCGTTCGTGCTCACGGTGGTCCTGGTGCCGCTGGGCATCTATCGCAATCGCCAGCGCAAGGCCTGACCCATTCGCTCAAACGCCCCGGTCCCTCTACAAAGAAGGCCGGGGCGTTTTTGCATGTGCGGGTTTTGTGAACAGAGCGTGACGCCGGACAATTTTGGGTGCGCGCAGTGTGCGACATGTTGTCACACGGAAGCGGGCGCAGGACGTTTCCACGCCGCCGAACCGCACTTTAAATTTGCAAAAAACAGCCGGGGTGTGCTGTCAGTTTGCAGCTTGGACAATGCCGCCAACCTCACGCCGCACGCGTGTTTGCGTGATGTCCGAATGCCTTGTTTTCTGGGGGCTTGCATAGGTTTTACCTGCCCTTACAAGGCGTATGGGGTGTGGCGGTTTGCCCTATAACACGGCAATTTTTGTGGTTTTTGTTGAGAATCGAACGCGATAAGATCGCGAACCTTTGCGATATTGGTGAAGGATTATTGCTGCTTTCGATAAAAATTATTTCTTTATAAGACATGGTTTATACATCGCCAGCTAACTACAATCGCCCGCACTGAATGTCCGGTGCTGTTCAATATTTGAGCATTGGAGCGGTCGAGGGGGCAGATGGATGGCTCTGTGCGACCCCAGGTTCCGGCAGCCTTTCAACTATCCGCACCAAAGGGAATTGGTCTGTAACAAGGCCTTTAACCACGAAATCGAATAAGAACTCACCGCAGGTCCGTGCAACGTACATGTGTGACGTGACGGGCAGGCTCTTATTCAATCGAAGAGAAATGCCAACCCTTGGCAGGGTGAAGTGTTGGCGATCAAAACCCAACTGCATTGCGCAAGCTGCTTTAGAGGTCGTGAGATGAGTAAAAACAGGTACCCCCGATTACTAGGCTTTTTGCCGCTGCTTGGCATGTTCTTAATGCTGGGAGGCTGCAAGTGGACCTTGCTCGACCCAAAAGGACAGGTCGGCCTGGATGAACGAAACCTGATCATCACCGCCACCCTGCTGATGCTGCTGGTCGTGGTCCCTGTGATCATCATGACCTTCGCCTTCGCCTGGAAATACCGCGCGTCCAACACCAGCGCCACCTACGCGCCGAAGTGGTCGCACTCCACCAAGATTGAAATCGCGGTGTGGCTGGTTCCGATCCTCATCATCATTGCCCTGGGTTATGTGACCTACAAGTCGACCCACGCACTGGACCCGTACCGTCCGCTGGAATCCGACGTCAAGCCGATCAACATCGAAGTGGTCGCGCTGGACTGGAAGTGGCTGTTCATCTACCCGGACCTGGGTATCGCCACGGTTAACCAGATCCGCTTCCCGGAGCACACTCCGCTGAACTTCAAGATCACCTCCGACGCTGTGATGAACTCGTTCTTCATCCCTGCCCTGGGCGGTCAGATCTACGCGATGGCAGGCATGCAGACCAAGCTGCACCTGATCGCCAACCAGAAAGCTGAAATGGAAGGCATCTCCGCCAACTACAGCGGCGCTGGCTTCACCGGCATGAAATTCAAAGCGATCTCGACGAGCCAGGAAGACTTCAACGCCTGGGTAGCCGAAGTCAAGGCCGCACCTAAACAGCTTGATCAAGCTGAATACGACGCCCTGACCAAACCAAGCCAGAACAACCCAGTCGCCCTGTACTCCGCGTACGAGCCGAACCTGTTTCAGAAAATCGTCGACAAGTACGAAGGCATGAAACCAGGCAAACCGGTCAAGCACGAGAAGAAAGAAGTGGCCGCGGTTGAAGGTTCTGACACGGGCGCGCATTCAACTGCTGGGGCAGAGGAGTAAACGATGTTTGGTAAATTAAGTTGGGATGCGGTCCCGTTCCACGAGCCGATTGTGATGATTACCATCGCCATGATCGCGCTGGGTGGTCTGGCACTGTTTGCAGGTATCACTTACTTCAAGAAGTGGACCTACCTGTGGACCGAGTGGCTGACTTCGGTCGACCACAAGAAAATTGGCGTGATGTACATCATCGTTGCCATGGTCATGCTGCTGCGCGGCTTTGCCGACGCCATCATGATGCGTACCCAGTTGGCCATGGCCACCGAGGGTTCGCCTGGCTACCTGCCGCCTGAACACTATGACCAGATCTTCACCGCTCACGGTGTGATCATGATCATCTTCATGGCGATGCCTTTCTTCACCGGCCTGATGAACCTTGCGGTGCCGCTGCAGATCGGTGCGCGTGACGTTGCCTACCCGTTCCTGAACTCCCTGAGCTTCTGGCTGCTGGTTTCCGGTGTTGTGCTGATCAACGTGTCCCTGGGCGTCGGCGAATTCGCCAAGACCGGTTGGGTTGCGTATCCGCCGTTGTCGGGCATTCAGTACAGCCCTGGCGTGGGTGTGGACTACTACATCTGGGCGCTACAGTTATCAGGGCTCGGGACGACGCTGACGGGGGTCAACTTCCTGGCCACCGTGCTGAAGATGCGCGCCCCTGGCATGAAACTGATGGACATGCCGATCTTCACCTGGACCTGCACCTGGGCAAACGTGCTGATCGTGGCTTCGTTCCCGATCCTGGCCGCTACCATGGCGCTGCTGTCGCTTGACCGTTACCTGGATTTCCACATTTTCACCAATGAACTTGGTGGCAATCCGATGATGTACGTGAACCTGTTCTGGGCATGGGGCCACCCTGAGGTGTACATCCTGATCCTGCCGGCGTTCGGTATCTTCTCCGAAGTGATCTCGACCTTTACCGGCAAGCGCCTGTTCGGTCACCACTCGATGGTCTACGCCTCGGGCGCGATCTCCGTACTGGGCTTCATGGTCTGGCTGCACCACTTCTTCACCATGGGTTCGGGGGCCAGCGTCAACGCCTTCTTCGGCCTGGCGACGATGCTGATTTCCATCCCGACGGGGGTGAAGCTATTCAACTGGCTGTTCACCATCTATCACGGTCGTCTGCGCATGACCAGCCAGGTTCTGTGGACCCTGGGCTTCATGGTGACCTTCGCCATCGGCGGCATGACCGGCGTACTGCTGGCCATTCCGGGCGCTGACTTCGTGCTGCACAACAGCCTGTTCGTGATCGCGCACTTCCACAACGTGATCATCGGTGGTGCGGTATTCGGTTACATCGCCGGCTTCAGCTTCTACTTCCCGAAAGCGTTCGGCTTCAAGCTGCACGAAGGTTGGGGCAAGGCTGCGTTCTGGTTCTGGATCTCGGGCTTCTTCGTCGCGTTCATGCCGCTCTATGCACTGGGCTTCATGGGCATGACCCGTCGTCTGAACGCCACCACCAACCCTGAGTGGGTGCCGTACCTGTACGTCGCCATGTTCGGTGCGGTGATGATCGCTGTGGGCATCGCCTGCCAGCTGATCCAGCTGTATGTCAGCGTGCGTGATCGCAAGCAGAACATGTGCGAATCCGGCGACCCGTGGAATGGCCACACCCTGGAATGGTCGACCTCGTCGCCACCGCCGTTCTACAACTTCGCCGTGATCCCGACTGCGAACACCATCGATGCGTTCACCGAAGCCAAGGAAGACGGTACTGCGTACCAGCAACCCAAGCACTACGAACCGATCCACATGCCAAGCAACACCGCCACTGGCGTGGTGATGGGTGCGCTGTTGACCGTGTTCGGTTTCGCGATGATCTGGCACATCTGGTGGCTGGCAATCGTGAGCCTGGTGGGCACCATCGGCTACTTCATTGTCCACGCAGCACGTGATGATCAAGGCTACATGGTGCCGGTCGAGACAATCGAGCGCATCGAAGCCGAGCAGCACGCTCGCCTGGTAGCCGAGAAGGAAATCCCGGCCAACCGTGTTGAAACCTCGTTGGAACAGGCTTAAACCATGTCGAACTTAGTGACCAATGCTGGACACGCCCATGTCGATGACCATGGGCACGATGACCATCACCACGACTCGGGGCCAATGACCGTCTTCGGTTTCTGGCTCTACCTGATGACCGACTGCATCTTGTTTGCGTCGATCTTCGCGGTGTACGCGGTACTGGTAAACAACGTAGCGGGTGGCCCGTCGGGCCACGACATCTTCGAACTGCCTTACGTGCTCGGCGAAACCGCCTTGCTGTTGTTCAGTTCGATCACCTACGGCTTCGCCATGTTGGCCTTCTACAAGGGCAACAAGAAAGGCGTGCTGAGCTGGCTGGGCCTGACGTTCCTGTTCGGCCTGGGCTTCATCGGCATGGAGATCAACGAGTTCCACCTGCTGATCTCCGAAGGCTACGGCCCGCACCGCAGCGGCTTCCTGTCGGCGTTCTTCACGCTGGTTGGCACCCACGGCCTGCACGTTTCGGCCGGCCTGCTGTGGATGGCGGTGATGATGTATCAGGTCAATAAGCACGGTCTGACCAACACCAACAAGACGCGCCTGAGCTGCCTGAGCCTGTTCTGGCACTTCCTGGACGTGGTCTGGATCTGCGTATTCACCGTCGTCTACTTGATGGGGACTCTGTAATGGCTAATGCACACTCCCATGACAGCCACGATGCAAGCCACGGCAGCGTAAAGTCTTACGCTATCGGCTTCATCCTGTCGGTCATCCTGACCCTGATCCCGTTCGGCCTGGTGATGTACCCGACCTTGCCGAAGTCGATCACCCTGATGATCGTCCTGGCGTTCGCGGTGATCCAGGTGCTGGTTCACCTGGTGTACTTCCTGCACCTGGACCGCTCCGAGGCCCAGCGCGAGAACGTGATTGCGTTCGTGTTCGCAGGCCTGGTGATCGTTCTGCTGGTTGGTCTGTCGCTGTGGATCATGTTCAGCATCCACACCTACATGATGGCGAAGTGAGGTAAGACCCGATGTCGCTTAAGCACTTTATCCAAATCACCAAACCGGGGATCATTTTCGGTAACGTGCTTTCTGTGGCGGGCGGTTTCTTCCTGGCCTCCAAGGGACATGTCGATCTGGCCATCTTCCTGGCTGCGATGATCGGTACGTCCCTGGTGGTGGCTTCCGGTTGCGTATTCAACAACTGCATCGACCGTGACATCGACATCAAGATGGAGCGCACCAAGAATCGCGTGCTGGTCCAGGGCCTGATCTCCCTGAAGCTGGCACTGATCTATGCGACCGTTTTGGGTGTTGCCGGTGTGGCGCTGTTGTACAAGGTGGCCAACCCGCTGGCGGCGCTGTTTGCCGTGATCGGCTTTGTCATCTACGTCGGCCTCTACAGCCTGTACCTCAAGCGCAAGTCGGTTCACGGCACGCTGGTGGGCAGTCTGTCGGGGGCGATGCCGCCGGTGATTGGTTATGTGGCTGTGACCAATAGCTTCGACATGGCCGCGCTGACGCTGCTGGTGATGTTCAGCCTGTGGCAGATGCCGCATTCCTACGCCATTGCGATCTTCCGTTTCAACGACTACCTGGCTGCGTCGATTCCGGTCCTGCCGGTCAAGCGTGGTATCCAGGTCGCCAAGAAACACATCCTGCTCTACATCCTGGCCTTCCTCGTGGCGACCTTGATGTTGACCTTCAGTGGCTACGCCGGCATGAGCTACCTCGCCGTCGCCGCCGCCATGGGCATGTACTGGTTGTACATGGCCTGGACCGGCTACAAGGCGGTGGATGACACCGTCTGGGCGCGCAAGCTGTTTGTGTTCTCGATCTTCACCATCACCGCGCTCAGCGTGATGATGTCCCTGGATTTCCAAGTGCCCAAAGAGCTGTTGCTGACTTACGCACACTGAGTGGCATGAGCAACAAAAAGCCCCGCCTTCGCAAGAAGCGCGGGGTTTTTTATTGAGTGACCCTTAAACTAGCGCTAAACCCTATCCGTGCAGGAAGCAAAGCAATGAGTAAAAAAGCCGTTATGGTGTTCAGTGGCGGGCAGGATTCGACGACCTGTCTGATCCAGGCGCTGGCGCTGTATGACGAAGTGCACTGCATCACCTTCGACTACGGCCAGCGCCATGTGGCGGAAGTCGAAGTCGCCCAACAGTTGGCCAAACAGTTGGGAGCCACCGTTCATAAAGTGATGGATGTGTCGTTGCTCAACGAGTTGGCCATCAGCAGCCTCACGCGTGACAACATCCCGGTACCCACCGTGAACAGCTCGGGCGACAGCCTGCCCAGCACCTTTGTGCCCGGGCGCAATATCCTGTTTTTGACCCTGGCGGCAATTTACGCATACCAGGTCAAGGCTGAGACGGTGATCACCGGCGTCTGCGAAACCGACTTCTCGGGCTACCCCGACTGCCGCGACGAGTTCGTCAAGGCGTTGAACCAGGCGCTCAAGCTGGGCATGGAATACGACGTGCGCCTCGACACGCCGTTGATGTGGCTGAACAAGGCTGAAACCTGGGCATTGGCTGATTACTACCAGCAACTGGACTTGGTCCGTGAGCAGACACTGACCTGCTACAACGGCATCATCGGCACCGGCTGCGGCAACTGCGACGCGTGCAACCTGCGCGCGCGCGGTTTGAATGATTACCTGCAGAACAAAGCGCAGGTCATGCAGAGCCTCAAGCAGAAGTTGCCACTGGCCTGACCGCCGACCGTCATGGCAGCTGCTTCGGCAGCTGCAACGACGCCAGGCAACGGCCGATCACGCAGTGGCGTTGGTCAGGTAGCGTTTGAATAATGAACGTGCGCCATAGGCCGGCAAGATGTTGAAGAACGCAAAACCGACTTTGATCGCGATCTGCACGTAGATCATGCTCACAATGTCGCTGGTCTGCATGGCGCCATAAAACGCGATAAAACAGAACAGGAAGCTGTCGATAATCACCGCAAAGAACGTGCTGAGGAAGATGCGCAAGTACAAGTACCTGGAGTTGGTCAGCTCTTTGATCTTGCACAGCAAATACGAGTTGATGTTCTCCGACACCAGGAACGACACCGACGACGCGATCAATACCGATGACACCTGCACGATCACTGCGTTGTAAGGCCCATCGAGCTTCCAGCCTGGCAGGCCGGGCAGAAAGGTCGAGCCGTAGAGCAGGATAATAATCATCGCGTTGCTGGCGAAGGCAAACAGGATGGCCTTTCTGGCAAGCCTTAGGCCGAAGTTCTCGTTGAGCAGATCCACGATCAGGAAGGTCAGCGGATACAGGAAAGTGCCCGGTGTGACGATGATGTCGAGGGATTCGATGTAGATCGGTTTGGTCGCGGCGATGCTGGTAAAAATATAAAACGTGAAGAGCAGCAGGTTCAGGATGATGTAGATCATCCAGGAGTTTTCATTGCGATCATTGAGGTCGTACGCGGTGACCGCGCCGCCCTGGGAATAAAACTTCTTGTACAGGTTTTTAATTTCCATTTTGTTCAGATTGTCCATGATTTCGCTGTTTAAGACTTCGCTCAACTTGACCCGAATGATCTTGCCCGTGGCGATGATCATGATCACCGCCAGGCACTTGTCATTTTCAAAGCCAAGCAGTTTGTATTTGCTGTTTTCGATCTCGCCTTCATACGCCGTCATTGAAGCGCTCCTCAATGATATCGCCCAGTACACACAGGCGTTCTGAGCTGGCGCAGGGTTCACGGCGGATAGACAGCGTCTGGGTGGCCCTGTCGAACACCAACTTTTCCTTATCGTCGCTCGACATGCCCTTTTGGATGATCAACAGATCGCCCGGCTCGTTCACCCCCGGTATGGCCTGCTCCAGCCGCACGCCGATCAGGTTGTGGGACGTGCCGAAGTAGTACGTAAGGGGGAAGAGTGTGGCCAGTTCGCCAATGCGCTTGTCCAGGTGCTGCATGACCTGGCTTTGCTTGAGCACCGGCACGGCCGCCGGGTTCATGTTGCCTTGGGGCGAAACGCTGCTCTCGATAAGCTCTTTGGCTTCAAAATCGATGGTCTCGATTTCTTTGTAAGACACACCGAAAAAATCTGAAATCTTGCGCAGGGTCGACTGCTGTACGTTGACGACCTTGCCTTCGAGGATGTTGTAGATCGTGGTGCGGGTGAGCCCGGCGGCGTTGCACAACGACAACTGGGTCTCGCCGCGGCTTTTGATCAGATACTTGATGTTGCTCTTCAAATGCTCGGTTTTTTCGCGTCTGTGCATCACGTGCTCACCACTTCCTTTTAGTCAGAACCTTTGGACCTTGCCGCTGCCATGGGATGTTTTCCAGCGATTGAGCGCCCATCCGGGGCGTTTATGGCTGCGTGGCGGGCGCAAGTGTTGCACGCGTGCGGTTCAACAATAAAGTCCAAGATGCTCGGCGCTGGCAGCAGGCAAGGCAGATGGCCATTAACTCGGTTGGAGCGGACGAAAGAGAACATATAATTTGGAAAATGTTTAATTTCCTGTTTAATTGGTCGCCACGGTTCAGGACGAACTGACGAGCAGCAACCCAGAAAAGGACATCGCCCATGGCAGTCAACACCGTACAACTGCAGGATCAGGCTGACTTGCTGCGCCGAGGCATGGCAGATCTGCGCGCCGAGGACTTGGAGCTGGCGATGCTCCTCGACGCCGAAGTCGAGCGTCAACACCGAACCCTGTCGCTGGTGCCTTCCTCCTGCGCTGTAAAACCCCGCACTCTGGCGGCGTCTGCTTCTGCACTGGTCAACGTCACCGCCGAGGGCACGCGGGGCAGTCGCCATCGCGCCGGTTGCGAGAATGTCGACCGGGTCGAATCCCTGGCGATTGGCCGCGCCCGTGAACTGTTTGATGCCCACTACGCCCATGTTCAGTCGCACTCCGGCTCCCATGCCAACGCCCAAGTGCTGTCCGCACTGCTTGAACCTGGCGATACTCTGCTGGGCATGGCCCCTGATCATGGTGGGCACCTTACCTACGGCAGCCCGTCGATATTTACCGGCGCCTATTACAAGGCTATCCGCTACGGCACCACCGCCGAGGGGCTGATTGATTACGCGCAGGTGCGCAGCCTGGCACTGGCCCATCGGCCACGCGTTATCCTCTGCGGTGCTTCGGCCTATTCGCGAGTGGTGGATTTCGAGCGGTTCCGTGCAATTGCCGATGAGGCGGGCGCGATCCTGCTGGCGGACATCTCCCATATCGCCGGGCTGGTGGCGACAGGTCGGCACCCAAGCCCGATCAATGCGGCACACGTCACCACCACCTGTACTCACAAACAACTGGGCGGCCCACGTGGCGGGCTGATCCTTTGCGGTCGCGATGCACATACCAAGGTGCCCGGCTTGCGGGCGACGTTCAGCCGTGTGCTCGACCAGGCTGTATTTCCGCGCATGCAGGGCGCGCCGGCGGTCAATATGATCGCCGCCAAAGCGGCCGCGCTGGGCTACGCGATGACCGCGGAGTTTGACGCCTGCATGGGCCGGGTTCGCAGCCTGGCCGATGAGCTGGCCGGTGCATTCCTGGCCCGCGGCTATGAAGTGGTGGGCGGGCGCAGTGAAAACCATACCGTGCAGATCCGCTTGCGCGACGGTATTAGCGGTTCCATCGCCGAAGTGGCATTGGAAAGCTGCGGCATCGTGGTGAACACGCATCGCGTGCCGGGCCAGGCCCGCGCGTGCGCTGTCGACAATGGGTTGTGCATCGGCACCGGATCCATGGCGCAACGTAACATCGACACCGATGGCTGCCGACAGGTCGTCGATCTGGTGTGCCGAATACTGCAGCAGGTGACGCCGCTCGGCGAACACGAGTACCGGTTGGAACCGGCAATGCAGGCGCAATTGCGTGCGGAACTCGAGCACCTGTGCGCGAAATATCCCATCGCCGACTACTGGGAAAGCTGAGGCCGTGGCTGGAAAAAAGCCCCGCCTTGAGTGGTCGCGCGCGGCTCGTTTATCGGGGCTCGGTTAAATCATCCGACGCTTGTCTCGTCATACCTTTCAATAGGAGCAGTGCCCATCCATTCCCTCTACACGGAGTAGTCACCATGGTCAGCGTCAGCCGTCGATCCCTTCTGGCCCTGGGGGCCGCCCTGCCGGTGCTGGGCCACCTGAATTGGGCGGTCGCCGCGCCGCCGGCGGCGGAGACTGACGAGGTGCTGCTCAACTATAACGAAAGCCCCTACGGACCATCGCCGGCGGCCCGCGCGGCGATGCAGCGCGGGATCACGACGGCCGGGCGATATCCCTACACGCATATGTATGCGCTGGCCGGTTTGTTTGCCCAGCAACACGGGCTTGCCGAAACGCAGGTGGCGGTATTTTCCGGTTCCATGGCCGCATTGCGTTACGCTGTGCTGGCATTCACCAGCCAAACCCGTGGCCTGGTAATGGCCACGCCGTCGTACGAAGTGCCACGGCAGGCAGCCGAGTCACACAAGGCGCCCGTCAAGGAAGTGAGCCTCAACGCCGAGCATGCCCACGACGTGTCGGCCATGCTGGCGGCCGACACGCAGGCCGGCATGCTGTACCTGTGCAACCCTAACAACCCCACCGGCACCCTGACCCCGTTCGAAGCCATCCGCCAGGCGCTGACCAACAAACCCAAGGGCAGCGTGCTGGTGGTGGACGAGGCTTACATCGACTTTGCCGACACGCCGAGCGTGGTCAATTGGGTCAAGGACCACGACGATCTGCTGGTGCTGCGCACCTTTTCGAAAATCTATGGCATGGCCGGTGCGCGCCTGGGCTTGGCGATCGGCCACCCGGCGCTGCTGGAACGCTTGGCAGTGTTTGGCGGCGACAACGTTCCGGCGGGCGCTTCTTTGCTCGGAGGCCTTGCCAGCCTGGAAGACGTGAAATTATTGCCGCAACGCAAGGCGCTCAATGCCCAACTGCGCGATGAGACCATCACGTGGCTCAAGGGTCGCGGTTTCGCCTGCACGGCCTCCCAGGCCAACTGTTTCATGATCGACGTCAAGCGGCCGGCGGAGCAGGTCATCGAGACACTCGCTGCACACGGCGTACTCATCGGACGGGTGTGGGAAAACTGGCCGCAGTGGGTGCGGGTGACGGTGGGGAGCAAGCAGCAGATGGCGCGCTTTCGCGAGGTGTTCGCGGCGCAGGTTGAGCGCGTCGGTTGATACCACGTGTGGGAGCGGGTTTGCTCCCACACGTTCAGTTGTGCGGTGTTGCCTGGAGGGGTTATTGCTGCGCGATGCTGTAGCCTTCGAACGCGCTCTGTTGCTGCAGGGCGGTGATCACGCTCTTGCGGCTCAGCGGCTGTTCAATGCCGGCGTTATCCACAAAGCTGTCCACTTCCAACTCCGCTTCATCGCCTTCGCCTACAAAGCGCAAACCCAGGAACTCGAAGGCTTCACGGTCGACATTCAACTTGGAGCGCGGCGTGCGCAGGGGCAGCGTGACGCTGACGCCATCTTTGCTGATCACAAACACTTCGGCTTCTTTCTTGGCGCGTGCGGCCTTGCCCTTGCCGGTGCTTGGGTTGCTGATGGCCTGGTGAGACTGGTTCAGCACTTTGAGGGCCAGGCCGTAGACCAACTCCTGGAACTCGGGGTCGTCCTTGAAGCTGGACAGGATGCGGCTGATCGAGAATTTGCTGCTCAGGTCTTCCAGTGCGATGTTGTCGGCGGCTTCGGCGTCTTTCAACTGCTTGAGCTGGCCCATCAGTTCGTAGGCTTTGTCGTCGTCGAAGGCATCGTGCGCCTGGCGGATGGCGATGCGCAGTTCGCGGATCTGATCGCTTTCCTTGGAGGTATGGAACGCGTCCAGCACCATCTCGCTGATGATCTTGGCGGCGGGTACATGCTGTGAAAGATTGATGGCATTTTCGTATTCAGCTTTGGCGTGCAAGGCGACTACGGATTCTTCGGCGGTGTGTTCGGTGTAAGAATCGGACATTGAAATTTCACTACTTCAGTAAACGGGGGAGACAAAAAAACGTCGCGCATTTTCAGGGGGCGGGGGAATCAGGTCAAGGCAGCACAATGCCCTTATCGTGCAGTTGGGCTGCCGGCCGGCGGATGCGGGGGTTAAACCAACTGCTTGAGACACGCTTGAAGAATATCCAACCCTTCTTCCAGTACCGCAGGTTCAATGGTCAGCGGCGCCAGCAGGCGAATGATGTGCCGAGACTTGCCACTGGGCATCAACAGCAAGCCGGCGTCCCGCGCCAGGCTCAGCAACTGGGCCAGTTGCTTGGGCGCGGGTGTACCGTCGGCATGCGCCAGTTCTATGCCGCGCATGGCACCAACGCCAGTCAAGCGGCCCAGGTAGGGCGACAGATGCTGCTCGCGCCAGGCCTGGTAGCGACTGACGATGGCCGCTTCTTGCCGGGCGCCCCACGCGTGCACCTGTTCATCGGTCATTGCATCCAGGGTCGCCAACGCCGCCGCGCAGGCGATGGGGTTACCGGAGTAGGTACCGCCCAGCCCGCCCTTGGGCAGGTTGTCCATCAACGCTTTGCGCCCGACCACCGCACCCAGTGGCACGCCGCCGGCGATGCTTTTGCCGAGCAGGATCAGGTCGGGTTCGATGCCCAGGCGCGAAAAGGCGAAACGCTGGCCGGTGCGGCCAAACCCTGATTGGATTTCGTCGGCGATCAGCAGGATATTTTTTTCATCGCAGAAACGCCGCAGGGCTTGGGCGAATTCGCTGTCCAGGAGCAGAAAGCCGGCTTCGCCCTGTACCGGTTCGATGATGAAGCAGGCTACATCGTCGACGTCGATTTCTACGCTGAACAGTCGGTCCATGGCCTTCAATGCTTCAGCGCAGGTGACACCGTTATCGGCACTGGGGTAGGGCAGGTGATACACCGGGCCGGGCAGTACGCCGACCTTTTGCTTGTAGGGCGCCACTTTGCCATTGAGGTTGAGCGTGGCCAGGGTGCGGCCGTGGAACGCGCCGTCAAAGGCGATCACCGCCGTGCGGCCCGTGGCCCCGCGCACGATCTTCAAGGCATTTTCCGCGGCCTCGGCGCCGCTGTTGGTGAGCATGCCGCTGACCGGATAGCCCACCGGAATAAACGCGGTCAGGCGATCCATCAGTTCGAGGTAGGGCTTGTGCGGCGCGGCGTTGAAGGCGTAGTGGGTCAGTTGGGTCGCCTGTTCACGAATCGCCGCCACCAAGGCGGGGTGGCAATGGCCGAGGTTGAGCACGCCGATGCCACCGACAAAATCGATATAGCGCTTGCCCGAGGTGTCCCAGACTTCGGCGTTTTTACCGTGGCTGAGGCTGATGGGGTGAACGACGGAAATCGACTGGCTGATGGTTTCGCGGCTCATGGATCCTGGACTCGGCAGTGGCGGGCGTCTTTTTATCTAAGCTGCCGGCGGGGCCCTGGCGCAAAGGAAATAAAATCGCCGGGTCATTCCAAATCGGAAGGAGCTGTTGCCAAAAGGTCGTTTGTGGCGGCGCTGTAAACCCGTCACTCTCCCCCGGCAGCATCAGAAACCGGCGCGGGCTGTGCAGCGCCGAATAATAAGGACCGACAGGGAGCGCCTCGCATGAACCTATTCAAAACCACCTTGGCCACGATCAGTGCTACGGCCCTATTGGGCCTGGCCGGCACCGCCCACGCCGGTGCGACGTTGGATGCAATCCAGAAAAAAGGTTTTATTCAATGCGGTGTCAGCGACGGGTTGCCTGGCTTTGGCGTGCCCGACAGTACGGGCAAGATGACCGGCATCGATGTGGATGTGTGCCATGCCGTGGCGGCCGCGGTGTTCGGCGATGCATCAAAAGTGAAGTTCACCCAATTGACCGCCAAGGAACGTTTCACCGCCTTGCAGTCCGGCGAGATCGACCTGATCTCGCGTAATACCACCTGGACCAGCTCCCGCGATTCGGGCATGGGCCTGGTGTTTACCGGCGTTACCTACTACGACGGCATCGGTTTTCTGGTGAACAACAAACTCGGTGTTAGCGCCGCCAAGCAGTTGAATGGCGCCACCGTGTGCATCCAGGCCGGCACTACCACCGAACTCAACGTGGCCGATTACTTCCGCACCCATGGCATGAAGTACACGCCTATCACCTTCGATACCGCCGACGAAAGCGCCAAGGGCCTGGAAGCCGGGCGTTGCGATGTGCTGACCACCGACCAGTCGGGCCTGTATGCCCAGCGCATCAAGATGGCGCACCCGGATGAGTTTGTGGTGCTGCCGGAAGTCATCTCCAAAGAACCCCTGGGACCGTTGGTGCGCAAGGGGGATGACGAGTGGTTCAGCATCGTCAAATGGACCCTGTTCGCCATGCTCAATGCCGAGGAGATGGGCATCACGTCGCAGAATGTCGAAGCGCAGGCCAAGGATTCCAAGAATCCGGATGTGGCGCGGCTGCTGGGTGCCGACGGCGAATATGGCAAGGACCTCAAACTGCGCAAGGATTGGGTGGTGCAGATCGTCAAGCAAGTGGGCAACTACGGCGAAGTATTCGAGCGCAACATCGGCCAGGGCAGCGTGTTGAAGATCAAGCGCGGGCTCAATGCCTTATGGAACAACGGCGGCATTCAGTACGCGCCGCCGGTGCGCTGATACCGGGGCGGCCTATGTCGATACGCCGTCTTTGCCCGCCGCTTTGGCTCGATACAGGGCCTGATCGGCGCGCGCCATCAGGGCGGCGGGGGCTTCATTCACTTGGCGTTCGACCACGCCCAGGCTCAGTGTGACCTTGACGTCGTCGGTTATCCGGTGAGTTCTCAAGCTCTGGCAGATAGTCTCAGCCAGGGCCTTGGCTGTTTCCAATGAGCTTTCGGGAAGGACCACCATAAACTCATCGCCCCCCCAACGAGCCAACAGGTCGCCCTGGCGGACGCAGCTTTCCAGGCGTTCCACCACCTGCACCAGGGTCTGGTCGCCTACGCCGTGCCCGTGTCGATCATTGATCGGCTTGAAGTCGTCAACATCCATCGCGATCAGTGACAACGGCAGGTGAAAGCGCTGGGCGCGTTCGCACTCTTGGAGCAACACTTTTTCCAGGCGATACCGGTTGGCGACGAGGGTCAAGGCATCCCGTTCAGCCAGGACGCGGTTCTCATCCACCTGCAGCTGCAATTGCTGATTGACCCGCGACAGTTCAAGCGTGCGCTCGGCCACCAATGCCTCAAGGGATTGATTGCGCCGCTCCAGTTGCTCGATGGAATATTTGCGCAGCTGGATATCGCGCAGGGCCCCGACCATCCGCGCCACCGAACCGTCGGGGTTACGCGCCACCACATAACCGCGGTCCTCGATCCACAGGTAGCTGCCGTCTTTTTTGCGGCAGCGGTATTCAGTTTGATACTGGGGGGCGCGACGGTTGATGTAGTCGTCAAACACCGTCATCACTTGGTTGTAATCGTCGGGGTGGATCACGTTTTCCCAGGTGAATACGTTGTTGTCCAGAGCGTGGCGGGGGTAGCCGAGCATTTCGTACCAGCCTGGGTTGCGGTAGACGAACCCGGTATTGGCGTTCCAGTCCCAGATCCCGTCGCTGGAGAGCTCCAGGATGGTGTGCAACATATCGGCATTGAGGCGAGAGAAATCATTTTTCGTTGAGCTTTTTCCGGAGATATCGTCCATCTGCGTACTCCTTGCCTGGGCGGGCGACAAAGGCCTGCCAACGTTGACACCGATACTCCGTGGCTGGCGCTACTGTACAACGGCGCTTGGGCACTTTGAATAGAGGCGATGGGACGCTGTGAAAGAGTGGCAGCGGGCTACTGCTTCGGCGCCACCATCCTCGTCCGTGGCTTCCCGTCGGCGTTGTGCTGGTAAATCGCTTCCGGTTGGCCCTGCTCGTTGAAAAATACCTGGCCGATCCCGGCCGAATTCCACAAGCGCTCACCGGCTTCGGCATGTTCCGGAATATGGGGCACTACCTGCATCGTGCGACGCCGGGTGAACCAGTTGAGCGGCGAGCGGGGGGAGTAGAGCCAGCGGTTGAGGCGGTCGAACCATTCCAGCAAGCGCGGTGGGAATTCGTTCTTGATGCCGCTGCTGGTGATTTGCCAGATCCTCGGGCCCGCGTTGCGATGACGGATCAACACTTCATAAACGAAGGAGTAGTGCACGTCGCCCGACAGGATCACGTAGTTACCCGGCGTGCGCGAGTGACGGAAAATGTTGAGGATGACCTGCGCGGCTCCGCGATGGGCCATCCAGTTTTCCGCGTCCACCAGCAAGGGGTGGCCGCACCAACTGAAGATTTTCTGCACAGTCTCGATCAGCTTCACGCCAAAGATCGGCGCGGGCGAGACGATGATGGCCGAGGGATGGTCAAGCAGTTCCTGTTGCAGTTCACTCAAGGCTTCCCAGTCCAGCAGGCCGGAGGGTTGCTTGAGCGTGAATTCACTGCGCCAGCGCCGGGTACGGGTGTCGAGCACCACCAGGGCGGGGGTGGTGGGCAGCACGTAATGCCATTGTTGAAATTTCAGCAGCGCGCCGAGCAAATTATCCTGTTCGGTCGCGTCCAGGTGATTGTTGTGCGCCTGGCGGCCGAGCGCCTGGGTTTGACTTATTAATGTGTCGAACGCATCCGGGTTGTTACCCCAGCCCTGGCACAGCAGGTACGCGAGCAAGGCATTGCCGATGATGCGCTTGGAGAACGGATGGCCGTAGGCGGTTTCTTCCCACTGGGCGCTGAGGTTCCAGTCGTCGGTGATGTCGTGGTCGTCAAAGATCATCAACGTGGACAGATGGGCGAATACCCGTGCCACGCCGGGCAGGCCATCGCGGAAGTCATCCACCTGCACTTGCTCGCGGGCATAGCGCGCCGCTTCATCGGTGTTCAATTGTGGCGGTTGCGTGGCGATCAGGCGCCACGGGGTGGGTGACCATACCAGCAGGTACATCGCCATGACTTCGGCGAAGCTCACCAAGTGGTTGTCGGCCGTGCTGCTGGTGAAGATCGGTTTTTTCACGCCACCAAAAAAACGCTCGCGCAGGGTCTCGTTGCTGTCCAGTGCCGGCAGCAAGTCCGCGCGATGGTAATAACTGGCGGTGTGCCCGTAGAGGCTGGCGCTGTCATCTATCACTGCCCCTTCCAGGTATTCGTCGAACAGGCCCAGGCGAGCGATCAGCGCGTGGATCGCCCGCAGCATCGGCCCGGCGACATCGTCGGCGTAGACCTGATCGCCACTCATGATCAGCAGGGCCGGGCGCTCGGCACGGGTTTCGGCGAGCAGGCGGTCGACGCACAGCAGGCCTTCATCGGCGCAATGGTGAGGTTTGCGGCAAGAGCCGTGCACCAGTTGGTGGATACGGCTGTGCAGTATGAAAGAGGCGGATTGGGCGTTGGCGTACAACAGGTGCGGCGCCCACTGTGCCATGCCGTTGCCATCGATCAGCAGGTCATAGTCGATGCTTACATTCTGCGGCAGCGCCTGCTCCAGCGACACATCAATGAGGTGGATAAACGCCTGGCGGCCCACTGGCACCACTTGGCAGTGGCGCGGGTTCAGTGGGATATCACGCGTCTGCTCGCCAACGTGCAGCCTCAGGCTCAGTACCAGCTCCCGGCTGCCCACCAGCCACATCACCAGCCGCCGAGGTTCCAGGCGGCGGAGCATGGGGCCTGCGAGAACGGTGGGCAATGGGTCGGTCAGCGGCATGCGGATGAGGTTTCCAGGCAGGTTTGAGCCGGCAAGATTAGCGCACTGAATGTCAGTGTTTTGTTAAGCGCCTTCCTTCAAGGGCAGCGTTAGCGCGACTGCCCGTGGCTAGGGTGGATGGCTGGAACACGGCATTGGCGGGCAGGCCGCGCCCAGCGTTTTACGGCGTCAGGTCGGTGAGTTTTCAGTCACCTTCGGCACCGTGAACCGGAACTCACTGCCACGTCCCACTTCACTCTCGGCCACGATCCTGCCGCCATGGGCCTGGACGATGCCCTGGGTAATGTAGAGTCCCAGGCCACTGCCGGTGGGGTTGTTTTCGGTTTGTGTCCAATAGCGTTCGAACACATGAGGTAACTGCTCCGGCGCAATGCCTTCGCCGGAGTCGCGCACCGAGAATACGATCTCTTCGCCATTGCTCATGGCACTGATGCCGATATTGCCCTGGCGCGGGGTGAACTTGATGGCGTTGCCGATCAGGTTCGAGAGCACCTGGAACAGGCGCTCGGGGTCGCCGTTGATTTGCAGGCCTGGCTCGGCGTTGAAGCACAGGTCGATGCCTTTTTCCATCGCCAGCGGCGCAAGCAACGAGTACGCCTCTTCGAACATTTGGCTGACATCCAGTGCCACCGGCTTGACCACATAGCGTCCGGCTTCGATTTTGGAGGTGTCCAGCAAGTCTTCCAGCAGGACGTTCATGCGTCCGGCAGCCTGCTGCATGGTGTCGATTGCCGAGGAAATCCGCCGCGAGGTATGTGGGCCGTCGGAACTGAACGCCTTTTGCATCATGCCGCACAGCATCGATATGACCGTCATGGGGTTGCGCAAGTCGTGGGACACCACCGCCACCAGTTCATCGCGGGCGCGCACGGCTTGTTGCTCGCGCAGCACCTGGCGGGCCAGGTCGTTCTCCAAGGCAAAGCGGCGCAGGTCATTGGCGGCGAACAGGTCGCCATGGCTCCACTTGGTGGAGATACCGGCCATTTCCACTTTCCAGATTTCAAACGAGGTGCGTGGGCGAAGGCGCAGGCCTGCGTCGGAACTTTCCAGGTTCAGTGGCTTGTTCGGGTCGCCGCTCCAGTGGATGTTCTCTTTCACTTCCGGCCGGAACCACAGCACACCATTGTCCACTGGCTTGGGCAGGCTCATGGCCAAGACTCCGCTGGCCACTTGCTGGAACTCGGCAGCGGGCGCGTACACCGAGGCCAGGTTATGGTTGGCAAACACGGGTTCGCCGCGTGCCTGCAGCCACTTGTGCAACGCTCGGATCTGCGCCGGCTCGGGGCAGTTGCCGTAGCGGTGCAGTTGCTTGTCTTCGATGATCGCTACGCCGCCGGCCAGGGTCAGGTCCATCAGCAGTTGGCCGCGCTGGGCCAAGCCTTCGAACACGTTGTACTCCGAGGCTTTCATCGCCTTGTCCAGCAGCTGCAGGGCCTCGACTTTTGCTTCGCGCTGACGGCTCAGGTCCAGCGCTTCCATGGCGCTGATCTGCAATGACAGCACCTGGCCGATAGTCTGGCAGGCCATGCGCAACTCGTTGGGCACCAGCAGTGGCTCACGGTTACCGCAACTGATCAGGCCCCAAAGTTTGTCGCCCTTCATCAGCGAGATGCTCATGGACGACAGCACGCCCATGTTCTGCATGTACTGGCAGTGAATCGGCGACACGCTGCGCAGGGTGGCGAAGCTCAAATCCAACGGTTTGCCGGTATCCGGGCGCAGCTTGGGCAGCAGCGGCACCGGCTCGTAGGCTGCGTTGGGGATAATGCGCAGCCAGTTGGTGCGATACAGCTCGCGAGCCTGTTCCGGGATGTCGGACGCGGGGAAGAACAACCCGTGGAAAAGCTCCATGGACGGCGCAGACGCTTCGGCGATTACCTGGCCATGGCCTTCGTCTTCAAAGCGGTAGATCAGCACGCGGTCGTAGCCGGTCATGGCCTGGATTTCATTTACGCTGACTTCGTATAACGCCTGCAGGGTTTTCGCTGCCTGCAAGCGTTGCAGCATCTTGCCCAGGTCACTGGTGCGGCCATTCACTGCACGTGGCTGGAAGTCCTCCAGCAACGGCTCGAACTCCAGCACCAACACACCCTGATGGCGATGCAGCAGGCCGTCGAACCTGGTGCCATTGAAGGTCATGTGCAACGGCGGCGCATCGGTAAAATTGTTGAGCTCGACCATGCACCGCACGGCCGCAGCAGGCTCGGCACCGAGCAATACGTGCAGCGGTTGGCCCAGCAGGGTCTCGGGCGCATGGTCGAACAGGCTGGCGACATTGGCGCTGACCTGGAGGATCTGCAAGTCAGGGTCCGACAGCGTCAGCAACACACCATGGGGCTGGATAGCCCCGGGAAAGCGGATAGGCTCGTCGGCGCAGTTGGCAAGCAGCTCTTCAAAATCATCGGGTTTCATAGCAGTACCTCCTGGCTGTCGAGCCATTGCTCAAAGCAGCTAAATGTCGAACGGGCCGCATCCACGGCGCACGGTCTGGCTTGCGCGTCCATCGGCTGGCGGGCCAGGTAATCGAGAAAGTCTTTCCAGCGCCGACCGGTCTCGGCACCGTACACATTGAGAAAGGCACCCCCGTTGTCGGCGTCCAGGCCCAGGCGCCGGGCCATCTCGCGACGCAATACTTGACCGCCCAGGGTTGCGCCTTCCAGCACATAGGCGGCGCCGAGGCAGGCAGCGGGGGTATCAAGGGACGGCAGGTGGGTGCAGCGGGGCAGGGCGTCGATGGCTGCGTCATTCAAGCCGAGGGCATGAAGGTCGCTCACCAGGGTAGGCGTTTTCACGCGCAGTTGCGGATCAAAGCCTTCCGGGATCAGATCACCTTCATACAGCGCGGCTTCAATCGGCGCATAAAACCCGTAATACGCTCGGAGCAAGCTCAGGTAGCCGTCGGCATCCAGGTGTTCGGAGAAAAACGGCAGGCGCTTTTCCAGCGCGATGTGCAGCAAGGCCGTGCCGGCGCGTAGTGTTTCCAGCAATGAGGGCGCACCAACGTCATGGGCCTGTGAGTGCATTCAATAAGCTCGAACTGTGGGCCTGCCGGCCATGAATGACGCGAGAAAATGGGCGACGATTCTACACAACTCATAGCCACTGACTGTAGGCGCAAAGCGAAAAGCCTGACCAGCGGATCAGAAAAGTCGCTCCTTGCCCATTAGTGACCGCTGCGCTGGTGTTGAAGTTCGGTTTAAATGATGTCGCGACGCTATCGATGCATGGGCGAGCCTTGTTGGGTCAGCGCCGATTGCACACACTCCAGCAGGTGCTCAGTGCTCCAGGGTTTGGGTAAAAACCGTACTCGGCTGCTCAGTTGCGAGGCCATGGCGCTGTTGCCCGAGGTGAGCAATACCGCGACGGTTGGCCAGCGATGGGCTACAACCCGGCTCAAGTCATAGCCATTCAACAAGCCTGGCATCTGGATATCGCTGACGATCAGATCGACTTGTTCATCATCACGCTCCAGAAAAATCATTCCTTCGTCCGCTGAAGGAAACGAAGTGACATGGGCACCAAATTCCTCCAGTACATCCACCATTAACGAGCGAATGATCTCGTCGTCCTCCAGTACCAAAATCGATGGCTGAGCCATGATCCTTACTCCGCCATCAGGGTTCAGTAAGGTGGAGTGGGGCACGGCTGGATAGGTTCGATTGGAAGTGGATTAAACGATGGGTGGTCAAGTGTCTAGGTTGCGTATTTGCCGGGAGGTGAGGCGCGAGCCACAGTTGCAAACGACGTGGCGACCATTGCCTTGATTGTGTATTAAGAGTGGCGTATGACCGGTGCGCTGGCGGTAGGGCTTGAAGCTGTGATCCGGATGGTCAAGCGTTCCTGGCAAGCAGGCATAATCGTGTGCAACAGCTGATGTGGAGTCCCTATGAAATACGCCTTGCTAACCCTCGCTTTGATCTTGAATGCCCACGCGGCCCTCGCAGCCGGCGATGCGCAGGCGGGTGCCAAGCTCTTCACCAAGACCTGCGGCGGCTGCCATAGCGTCGGCGAAGGTGCGCGCGCAGGGTTTGGCCCGGAACTCAACGGCATCATTGGCCGACCTGCGGGGGCGACCACCGATTACCAATATTCCGATGCGATGAAAAACTCGGGGGTAGTCTGGACTCGCGACAAACTTGCCGCCTATATAG